>CAJUJB010000024.1 GCA_910586595.1 uncultured Muribaculaceae bacterium
CGCCGAATAAATACTTATACACCTATACAATATAGCGATGGCCCGACGCAGCGTCGGGCCATCGCTATATTGTATAGGTGCCTCTAATTAATATTGCAGATAAATGAATGGAACGAGCTCACTCTGGCGTGTCTGGATTACCAAAAAGATGATTAATGCAAGGAAGGTAGCCTGCATTATTGCCGGCAGGGCCACATAAGCTTCCGCCGTTCCTGTCGTCCAAGACTTTGGGGTGAGATGGGCAATAAAACCCAAGGCGATTGCCAGCACAATAAGCATATATCCCTCCACAAACTGAGGTGCAACTGATAGATGGAAATCATTGAAAATCTGAGCCCCCATAGTCCATACAGTATCAAGCGAGGGTGCCCGGAAGAATGTGAAGCCTATTACAACAAGCATAAAGGTAATCACCGTATTCGCAATTCTGACATCAACACGTCCTTTGGCGCTGTCTGGAAGCCTCCATACCTGCCTGAGCGATTTATGGATTATAAGCAAGAGCCCATGATAGGCACCCCAGATTATATACATCCATGATGCACCGTGCCACAAACCGCCAATCACCATAGTAAGAAACTGGTTGAGATATGCTCTGAATTTTCCCTTGCGGTTACCCCCAAGAGGAATATAGATATAATCTCTAAGCCATGTCGACAATGAGATATGCCAACGCCGCCAGAACTCAGTCGGACTCTGTGCCTTGAAGGGGGCGGCAAAATTCTCCTTGAATCTATATCCCAGAAGTAATGCCAGCCCAATCGCCATATCTGAGTAGCCTGAAAAATCACAATACAGCTGAATCGTAAATCCGATTGCCCCCATCAGATTTTCAAAGCCTGTATATAGCGCTGGGTTGTCAAATATTCTGTCTACAAAATTAGCACTGATATAATCGGCTATTACAACCTTCTTTATCAGGCCGGTCATGATAAGGAACAACCCTTCGGAAATCATGGCCGTCGTAGCCTGCGGATTCTCTCTGATCTGACCGAGCATATCCTTTGCGCGCACCACCGGCCCGGCAAGCAAAGGTGGGAAAAAAGTCAGGAAAAACGCATAATCAAGCAAACTGCGGCAGGGTGTGAGTTCTCCCCTATACAGATCCACTATATAACTTATCGAGCGGAAAGTGAAAAAGGATATACCTGCCGGAAGAATAACGTCGAGCGGATCAAACGTACTTCCAATAACACTGTAGAAAGCCTCTGCAAGAAGGTTAAAGTACTTGAAGTATACAAGCATTCCTACATTAACACACACATTCAAAGCGACAATTGCCCTGCGCCAAAAATCCTTATGAATGATGCCCATAAGTCTACCGAGCAACCAGTCGCTCAGACAGACTCCGCAGAGAATGACCACACACCAAGATCCTGATTTGTAATAGAAATACAATGAAAAGGCTATTACAAGCAGCATCTTTATCTTCCGATAGCCTCTCACTGCCTGATACATTCCCAGGAACAGCACAAACAAGACCATGAACAGCCCGGTATTAAAGAGCATCGGACGCATGGCGTCGTAGAGTAGTAACGACTTCAATTGAGAGAGAATTTCATCCATAGCGACAGCAAAATTAATAAATTCCTCTGGCATGCATGCAAAAATCAAAACGTGAAATGAAGAGCTACCCGCACTCCGTGCCGGTCGATGGCATATGGTACATCAAGATAATTGAGACGCCACACATAATCCACCCGGAGAATACGGAAGATATTGTCTAACCCGGCTGACACTTCCATATACGGAGCCCGCATCGCCACTTTGGCCGCATCTTCAGGGACGAGAATCAGATCAGAACCGGCCAAAGGACGATTACGTCGATCAAGATGACCATACAGCCCGCTGAAACTTACCACCTCGCGCAGCCCCAACTTTCTGACACCGGGAATAAGATTGAACAATGCCCCACGAAGATTCCACGACGCATGAAGTGACACAAACGATGAATTGATGAATTCCATCGGATTCATCAGCGCGAAACTACGAGGCTGGATAGTATACGATAAATTGGCATTCGGAATCAGCAACTCCGTAAACGGAGCCGTACCCCACACATGGCCGGCGCTGACAGCTGTATTCAGTTGTCCTAAGAACGATAACGAAAACCGCTTTGAAAACGAGAGCTCAGTCTTATTGAAGGCATATCTCGACCCGAGGCAACCCTTAGGCGCGATTTTATGGGCCAGAATAAACTCGGGCGCAAATTCATTGACTGGAATTCGGGTCGACTTCGTCTGATAGAATTTCTCTCCTGGAGCATACCGGAGTTGAAGCCCAAATATTGCCTCTCCAAAATGTGAAAGGCGCTCCCCTCCCCCGGTTACAAATGGCACATACGGGGTTGCCTCCTGACGGACATGCTCGGCTGTGGCCGTCACCGAAAAATTATTGGGCAACTCAAGCGTGTACTCAAGTGCCGACCGGCGCCGGTAGGTGAATCGTTTGTCCGACATTCGGGCAAGCGACAGCACAAAGTTATCTGCGTTGGTATATAGATAATGAGAGCCAAGCCTATCCACATCATAGCTATGACTCAGTCTAAGAGAATGCACCGGAAACTCCCTCGAATGATAT
This sequence comes from uncultured Muribaculaceae bacterium, assembly GCA_910586595.1. Classification (GTDB taxonomy): domain Bacteria; phylum Bacteroidota; class Bacteroidia; order Bacteroidales; family Muribaculaceae; genus CAG-873. The sequence goes on from CAJUJB010000024.1 coordinate 2,581, forward strand.
TTCTTATCATTGAACGAGTATTCTGCCTCTGCACTGTATTTCCATTTCCGGTCTTTGAATCCGTAGGCGATATATCCTCTTCCGAACCACCTCTTCGATAAATTTGCAGTTGTGATTCCGCCTGCGCGTAGCCTAAGGCCCTCCAAAGAGTTATAGCTGGCCCAGGTATTTACAGGGCCTATATCGAACTTACTGTCTGCCCCCGTAGAGATATACCCGTTTACAATTATCTTCAGCAACTTCTCACCCCAATAGAACACCGGTTTCGCTCGTAAGCGTTCCATCAATAAAGCCGTTCGACTTTCGCCTTCTCGTTCAGGTTCGACCCTTACACTCTCCCAGAAAATACTGTCGCGGTTGTCGGCACCAGATTCAATGCGTGATGCCCCGAGATAATTGAAAATTGTATCGGAGCCCGACGGTACATCGAACGAATGATGCCTGAAATTAAGTTTACGGCTCACATATAACTCAGGCGTATTTGGTAACACTCGAAATACCATATACATATCATCATGTTGCTTCAATCGTGAGCCATCAGGAGCTCGGCGGAAAGTCTGGTGAATCTGCAGATCACGTATAAAGTTCAGGTTGATGTCCTTTGGAGCATGCATGTCGACACGGGAGATAAACATAGTTGTATCTCCAGCCGGCACATATAGATGCCCCGTAAATCCGAATGATGATTTATTTCTCGGATAAAAGGCCAGCGCAATGTGCGGCTCTGCCGAGCCCGGAACGATAGCCGCAGAATCAACAAGATAAAACCGGTAGAAGTCAGGTGCAACCGGAGAGAGGGGGCTCACAAACGTATTTCGGAGCAAGGTTATATCCTTATCATATAGATCTACTTCGCGGAGAAGGTCGGAAAGCAGAGTCTGTACATTCTCCTGGTCTACAAACTCATCCACGCCACTGCTGCGCACACCTCGTACTATAGTTTTCTCCTCTTGACCATCACGTTTCCAATATACCGACGATGCCGATTCTTTTAATGATAGGCTCAGCACAGGTCGTCCATCTATCTCCGACGTATCCACATGCTCAATCAAAAATGGCAACTTTCGCATCGCCCTGTTCTCAGAGGTCGTGTCAAAATCATTTATCCCGAGGGCAATACGCTCATACCGATCATAACTGTAATATGGGTTACGCCTCGGATCTGTTACGGCGTCCATATTACGTATTCGCCGCACAAAGTCAACTGCCGGATTGTTTTTCTTCGAATATAGGCTTTTCTTCACCACAATCTCACCGAGTTCGGTTGCTTCGGGCCTGAGATTTATATCATATAGATTATGGCTCGAGGGTGCGACTGGCACAATTTTCGACGCATACCCCTGGCACGCAGCAGAAATCGATGTGCTGCCCGCCGGCAGATGAAGTTCAAAGAGTCCTCGCTCGTCAGTGAGCGCCGTGGTGCCCGCAGGTAGAACGGTAAGAGAGGCATACGGCAGCCCCTGCATCGACACTGAATCGCGCACTATACCGCGCACGAAAGTCGCCACAGGCACATCTGCCGATGCTCTGAAAGCCACACCCAGCACAACTGCTGACAAAAGTAGAATTATAGAGAGAGTTTTATTCAAAATTTTTAATACCTTTACTGAAATTTTTCAGTTGACTATGGCAAAGGAAATAGAACGTAAATTTTTAGTGACCGATCGCAGCTACCGCGACAAAGCCCGCACACACATCGAAATCGCACAAGGATACCTATCTACCGATCCTGATGCAACTGTGCGTGTCCGCCTATCAGGGGACCATGCTTGGCTTACTGTCAAGAGCCGCAACCATGGAGCCACACGAGGTGAATGGGAATATCAGATTCCAGTCTCTGACGCACGCGAGATGCTGACAAACTGCTGCGGAGCCCACACTATTGAGAAAACCCGTTATATAGTCGATAACCCCGATGGTCTATGCTGGGAAGTCGACGAATTCCACGGACGTCATGACGGCCTTATCGTAGCCGAAATCGAATTGCCCGCAGAAGACACGCCATTCTCGCGCCCGGGCTTCGTAGGCGAGGAAGTAACAGGCAACCCCGCCTACTATAACTCCGTGCTCAGCGGCGTCTGAGGCGAACTACATTCTCCACATGCTGCGTATGCGGGAACATATCCACCGGCTGCACAGCTTCGACTGCATATTTACAGTCAAGTAAAGCTAAGTCGCGAGCCTGTGTCGCCGGATTACAACTTACATATACTATTACTGGAGGCTCGGCGCGAAGAATCGTATCGACAACATCGGAATGCATGCCTGCTCGTGGAGGATCCACAATCATCACATCGGGTTTCCCATGAGTAGCTATAAATTCATCGGTAAGCACATCTTTCATATCCCCGGCAAAAAATATGGTATTGTCAATACCATTCACTGCCGAGTTGACCTTAGCATCTTCTATCGCCTCAGGAACATACTCTACTCCGACAACTTTGCGTGCCTTACGGCTTACGAAGTTGGCGATTGTACCCGTGCCTGTATAAAGGTCATAGACCAACTCCGATCCGGTAAGGCCTGCAAATTCACGCACAACCTTATAGAGCTCATAAGCCTGCAGTGAGTTTGTCTGATAGAATGACTTGGGGCCTACTCTGAAACGCAGCCCTTCCATCTCCTCCTCGATAAATTCTTTGCCAGAGAAAAGCTCCACCGGCAAGTCGCCGATTGTGTCATTGACCTTAGTATTGACCACATACATCAGCGATGTCACCTGAGGGAATTCCGCTGCAAATGCAGTCAGTAAAGCCTTAAGATCGTCAGGACGATCCTCTCCAACAACAAGCACAACCATCATCTCTCCGGTTGATGCAATGCGCACCATCATCGTACGCAGAAAGCCGCATTGGGCCTTCAGGTCGTAGAAAGGCAGTCCGTGAGCCTTCCCGTAATCTTTCACGAAATGACGCATGCGGTTGGATATATCGTCCTGTAAATGACATCGACTTATATCCAGCACTTTATCAAAGGCTCCCGGAATATGGAAACCTGCGGCATCACGGTCTAGAAAATCCTCTCCGCTGTTAAGCTGCTCGAAAGTAAGCCAGCAACGGTTAGAGAAGGTATATTCCATTTTATTTCTGTATTCCCAGATGTGGTCGCTGCCCAAAGCCTGCGGGATTTCGGGCAATTCAACCTTTGCAATCCGCTCGAGAGCATCTACAACCTGTTGGCGTTTACAGCGCAACTGGTATTCGTAGGGCAGATGTTGCCACCTGCACCCTCCGCATATAGTGAAGTGGCTGCACCGCGGCTCAACTCGTATCTGACTCTTGCTTCTGAAGGCTGCGATACGCCCCTGGGCGTAAGATTTCTTTTTCTTCTCAAGTTTTATATCGACGCGGTCGCCTGGCGCACCAAAAGGCACGAACACCACCATGTCGTCAACCCTGGCCAAGGCGTTTCCTTCTGCGGCCACATCAATTATTTCAACATCTTCCAGCACTGGAAGCGGTTTGCGTTTTCTTGACACGTTCTTTTAGTTTGATTTGCAGTGCAAAGGTACGTATTTTTTCTCAGAAGGTACCTATAATTGAACCACTGCTTATATGTCGGCGTTGTAAAGTAGAAAATAAATCCCTTCATGCTGAGCATTCGTCACATCACCGCCGCACTCATTCTTCTTGTCATCTCAATGACCGGACACGCTGCAGCACAAACATGTGACTCCTGCCAGAACGATTGTCTCCCTAAAATTGCCATTAAAACCAACCTGCTTCACGATGCCGTACTCACTCCGGATTTCGGTCTCGAAATAGGCATCGCACGTAAATGGTCTGTCTCTCTGCAAGGCGTATGGGCATGGTGGAGCAAATCAAGCCGACAACGATTCTGGCGTATATATGGTGGCAATATTGAAGGCCGATTCTGGTTTGGAGACAAAGCTCGCACACGAGCCTTGACAGGCCATCACGTCGGAGTCTACGGATCTTTGCATTCCTTCGATTTTGAATTTGGAGGCACGGGGTATCAATCTCCCGGAAACACCTATGGGGTCGGACTTTCGTACGGCTACTCCATAAAAGCCAGTCGCCGGATAAACATCGACTTTGGTTTACGGGCTGGTTACTCTGCGGGCAGGCAGATAAAATATCACTATGAATGCGGAATTTATGTATGCGACCGTCGTTCATTTCATAAATATTTCGGGTTAACTGGATTGGAAATAAGCCTCGTCTGGTTTCCTGGACGGAACACTCACAATTTACCCGATTTCCAATGAAATGCGTGTCTCATATCATAATGGCTGCCTTGATGCCTTTTGCGGTTGCCTGCCACCACAAAGACATTGAGTGCCCATGGAATATAGACCGCGACATATCGGTTATATTCAATTGGGAAAATGCGCCCGCAGCGAATCCTGAAGGGATGGCTCTTTACTTCTTTCCTGCATCGGAAGGTGGACGGATATGGCGCTTCGATATAGCTGGAAAAGAAGGCGGAACAGTCAATCTCCCAATCGGAAAATATCGCATGCTCGCCTTCAACAACGATACCCGCAACATTGACTTTACCGGAGCTGCCTCATATTTTACTTTCACTGCCACCTCACCCTCTCTGGGCGAAGACCTGCGACGTATGCCCGATATGCTTTGGTCGGGCCATACTTCTGAAATAGACGTCACTGCCTGCGGAGTAAAATATTTATTACCCGACGGAGCTTGGAAGGAATGTGTTAAAGGCCTTGTAAGATGTAGCCCCGGGCCATGCATAATCAATTATACCGTAGTGGTCAAGGACGTGGAGAATATCTCCGGAGTGGCTTCTGTCACAGCCCGGCTATCGGGTCTGCATTCTGAGTGCCGGCTGGAGAACATCGACCCATCCGGATCTCCATGCTCCATTCCCTTCCAGATGCATGTCGATGGGGCATCTTCGATTACCGGAGCATTGCGCGGATTTGGAACCGATTATAGCCAACCCAATGTACTTACATTGTTCATAACGCTCACCGACGGATCTGCCATAACTCTCACCAGAGATGTGACAGAACAAATTCTGAACAATCCCGACCAACGTAATGTTACCATTATAATAAACGGCCTCTCAATACCCTCAGAAGGCATTCCAGACACACCTGTTGGTGGCGGAGATATCGACGTAGGGGTAGTAGGCTGGACGGTTATTGAAATTAATCTATCAACAGATATTATGTAGCAACATCTCTCTTTCAACATTCCATTGTAACCAAAATACGCCACCAAAAACCTTTATTAATATGAGAATAAAACCTATTGCCTCGCTATCAATCCTGGCAGCCTCGCTCGCCATTGTATCGTGTAGCGAGAATGAGACACATGACACTCCGGCTCAAAACGACGGTGCCATACGCTTTGCACCACGGACGGAATACAATACCCGTTCCGGCGATATAACCACCAATAACCTTGGAGAATTCCATGTATACGCCTACACCGGCACCGACGATGCCCCGGTAACTTTTATGGATAATGTCGAAGTGACCAAGACTTCGTCAAATACATGGGCATATTCCCCTCTCAAATACTGGCCTAACGAACCCGTCGACTTTTTCGCCTATGCCCCCGCTGGCTGGGTTCCGGCATCTGGCCCGCTGAAACCGGTGGAATATAGCAACTATCCTCCCGAGAAAGACTTGATTTACTCCACCAGTATGAATAATATGGGCAATGCCGCGGTTGAAAACGCCCAAGTTATTCTCAATTTCCGTCACGCCCTGTCTAAAGTTACTCTCAACCTTAGTTCGACCAACACTGACCTGACTGTAAAAGCGACCAATGTTGTGATGGCAAATTTGATGTCAAAGGGTGAGTTTAACTTCCCGAAAGCCACTACGAATGCAGGCGCAAATCCGGCAGACTCCACTATAGGCACATGGACAAATCTTTCTACTCCTTTGACCACCGTGTTCTTCATGGCTCAGCGACCCGAAGAATCGCTTGTCTTGAATACTACCCCAACCGACATGTCGGCTGAAGGCATGGGAGGTGACAAATATTTCATTCCCCAGACGCTGACCTACCGCTCAAATGGCAGCGGAGCCGACACCTACATCGCAGTGATGTGCAACATCTACGATGCAAATACTGGTCAGAAACTTTGGCCTAACCAGAATACACCTCCTGAAAACCTGGTGCCGGGTAGCACAAATAAAGACGGCCTCCTCAAATTTGCCCTCGGTACTCCTCAGTTCCAGGCATGGAAACCCGGCTACCACTATATCTACAACCTCGTGATCAACACCAATCCTGAAATGGGTTCTATCGATTTCGGTACCCCAACTGTTGATACATTTGTGGAAGTCGAGACTAACTACGAATAACACACCAACCTTCTTACCTTACCTATCCATGACTGGCCCGGAGTTGTCGACTCCGGGCCTTTTGCATATTTATGACGTCGACCTCTGTTTTTTCCATCTAAAAAGATTAACTTTGCCGCATAAATACGCATCCTATGAACGACGTTGAAGCTTCAATTCTGAAAGACCGGCTTGATCAATTGGCCGAGCGTTACAATATACCCTCATTCGCCGACAACGACCCTGTGCAATTTCCCAGGCGTTATTCCGACATTCGCGACATAGAAATATCTGCCCTGCTCACCTCCACCATAGCTTGGGGGCGACGGGCGATGATTCTCTCAAATGCAGAGAAAATGCACACCCTCCTCCACAACCAGCCATACTCGTTTGTTGCTGAAGGCGACATCGACTCCATCTCCGAGGCAAACATTCACCGCACATTCTTCGGGCGACACCTGCGATACTTCATGCGGGGATTGCGCGAACTTTACCGCCAGTACGGATCACTTGAAGGCTTCGCAGCCTCAATTAGCGCCCAGACTGCCGACGCTCCCGCATGGAAAATTGCCGATACTCTGAACGCCCTCATGCGCTCGGCAAACGCAACCCATCCGCTCGACGGCCCCACACGTTGCCTGCCCGACCAGGTCGAAAAATCGGCATTGAAGCGCTTCAACATGGCCCTGCGTTGGCTTGTGCGCAACGACGGCATCGTCGATATAGGGTGCTGGAGCCTTTTAAAACCTTCACAGCTATATATTCCGCTCGACGTACACTCGGCCAACACTTCCCGATCACTCGGTATTCTCTCCCGTAAACAAAACGATCGCCGGGCTGTGGAAGAACTTACAGCAAACCTGCGCCGTTTCAATCCAGACGACCCCACCGTCTACGATTTCGCACTCTTCGGCGCCGGAGAAGCTGGCGAAATTTGATTCGTTCCACTTCGTCACTCACACCTAAGGCCACACACTATAATATTCCTAGCAAATGAAGATAAATAGACGTGCAAAATATTTATTACTAAGCATTCTTGCATTGCCTTGTTTAGTGCTTATTGTGATGATAGTATGCGACCGCCTGGTTTATTATGGTGCAAAAGATAGGCTATATGAAGTAGTCGACAGCACGCCACATCGCAAAGTTGGCCTCATATTGGGCACTTCTCCTGTCTCTATGGTGAACGGACGTCGTAACTATTACTTCGACGCCAGGATAAAAGCCGGAGCCGACCTATACAAGGCCGGGAAAGTCGATTGGCTGGTGGTAAGTGGTGGCGATTACCGTAATACAGAAAATGGCTATGATGAACCTGTGGCCATGCGCGATTCGTTGATCCTCCAAGGGGTCGACTCGGCACGGATTGTACTTGACTATGACGGAACACGTACATTAAACTCCATCGCAAAAACAAGAGATGTGTATCGTCAGGACTCAATCGTTATCATCTCTCAGAAATTCCATAATGAGCGGGCTTTATATCAAGCCGACCATCTTGGCATAGATGCCATCGGCTTCAATGCCCATACTCCGGAGCGCCGGTCGTCATGGCTGCGTAACCGGGGCCGCGAGGTATTTGCCCGCGTTAAACTATTTATCGATATAGCCCGAAAACTCCAGCCCGATATTAAGGAGTCAATGATAAGTGACTTCACCCAACCTAAGTCCGATTTACTTGCAGAATATCATATAAAAACTGAGCATGGCGATTTAATTTGCTTGAAACCTGATATGAGCCGATTGAGTATGGATATGGTTTGCGGCCAGATTCCGCCTGCCGACAACGACTCCATCGTCTTGGCTTTCGCGGGAGCTTTCACCGGAACAATGTTCGACAAAGGTCACTTCAACGTTGCCGGAGACCATGTGGCAGGAGGGAAAAGATTCAAAGGCTACCGCTGCCGACGCAACACCGGAGCATTCACTTGGTCGCCCATATCCGGGGTAAAATTCATTTACAAAGACTATGACTCTGCATTAGACAAAGCTGCCAGAGAAGGCGGCATGGGCTTCGGTCAAGAGATGATGATACATGATGGTAAAGCCGTAAAAACTACCCGGCCTATGGGAAATAAGAATGTTTTCCGGGCATTATGCCTCGATTCAGAGGGCGAGTTGGCGCTATATGAGAGCCAAGGCATTGTCACCTTTGGAAATTTCATTGATGCCCTCCTTTCGCAAGGTGTAAGGGAGGCGTTGTATACAGATATGGGTCAAGGGTGGAACTACTGTTTCTATCGGCTCGACGCCAACGGCTCATCCCCGAAATACCTCCACAAAAAGCCTTTGCCTTACGCATCAAACTTCATAACGCTTAAGCTGCGGTAATAACCGCACAAAAAAATGGAGGCTGCACCGTAAATCCTACAGTGCAGCCCCATATAGTATTTAAGATTGATTTTAGCCAATGATGAGCATCGCGTCGCCATAGCAACCGAAGCGATACCCTTCCTTCACAGCCTGATGATAAGCCTCCATCACAAGATCATAGCCTCCGAAGGCGGCTACCATCATAAGCATGGTGGAATAAGGCATGTGGAAATTGGTCACGAGGTCTGTCGATACCGTGAAGTCGTAAGGCGGGAAGATAAATTTATTTGTCCATCCGTCATAAGTCTTCATATGGCCACCCATACTCTCGGCTGTGGCTATGGCGCGGAGCACTGAGGTTCCTACGGCACACACACGATGCTCGCTGTCGCGGGCGGCATTGACCGTATCGACCAACTGCTGCGAGGCAAGCATCTGCTCCGAGTCCATGCGGTGCTTGGTAAGGTCTTCAACGTCGATTTCACGGAAGGCACCAAGGCCGTTGTGGACGGTCACGAAAGCCTTCTTTACACCCTTGATCTGAAGCCGGGTGAGAAGACCACGGGAGAAGTGCAGACCAGCTGCCGGAGCAACTACAGCCCCTTCTTTCTCTGCAAAGATACACTGGTAATCCTGCGCGTCTCGCGGCTCTGGCTCGCGGTCGATGTAAGGAGGAAGAGGAGTCATGCCCAGAGCGAAGAGGTCGCGTTTGAACTGATCATGGGGGCCATCGTAAAGGAAGCGGAGTGTGCGGCCACGCGATGTGGTATTATCTATCACTTCGGCTACCATCGACTCATCTTCTCCAAAGTATAGCTTGTTGCCGATACGGATTTTACGCGCCGGTTCAACCAGCACATCCCAGAGTTTATTATCAGCGTTGAGCTCACGCAGGAGGAATACTTCGATACGCGCGCCGGTCTTCTCTTTATTTCCGTAAAGCAAAGCCGGGAAAACGAGCGTATCATTGAAGACCATCACGTCTCCGTCGTTGAAATAGTCAAGGATGTCTTTGAATATATGGTGAGAGATTTCTCCCGTCTTGCGGTTAACGACCATCATACGGGCATCATCGCGGTCGGGAGTAGGATGCGACGCGATAAGTTCGTCGGGAAGATGGAATTTAAACTGTGAGAGCTTCATCTTGTGTATTTTGTATTCTTTCTGTGTTTCAGTCAGTAGATTCAGGCATTTCTATCTCTACAGTATCAATCAAGGCGGCAGCCTGCTGTACGGATAGACATTTATCAATTGTTATATCACCAACGCGTGTACGGCGCAGGGCGGTAAGATGGCCACCGCTGCCGAGAGCGGCCCCGATGTCGCGGGCGAGGGCACGGATATATGTACCTTTACTGCACACCACCCGCACGGTAATCTCCGTCGGCGCAAAGGAGAGAAGTTCGATGCAATCGATTACAAGTACCTTGGGTTTGAGCTCTACCTCACGTCCTTTACGGGCGAGGTCATACGCGCGACGCCCTCCGATCTTGCACGCCGAAAAGGCTGGTGGAACCTGCTCGATGCGCCCATGGAAGCCTGCGAGAACCTCATCAACAAGCTCGCGTGTGATATGCTCGGTAGGATAGGTGGCGTCAATCTCAGTCTCAAGGTCATACGAAGGGGTTGTGGCACCCAAGGCGATGGTAGCCACATACTCTTTGACGCCAGCCTGCAACTCATCGATGCGTTTGGTTGCACGACCCGTGCAGACAATCATCACGCCTGTTGCGAGAGGATCGAGCGTGCCGGCATGACCAACCTTTATCTTTTTAAGACCGAGCCGACGCGTGAGCGAGCCTCTCAGGCGTTTCACCGCATCAAACGACGTCCAGCCCAGAGGCTTGTCAATGCATAATATTTCTCCGTCAACGAAATTCATCAGAAGAGATTATAGCCTTTGGCAATACAGATCAGGCCCACGATGAGGCAGTATACGGCAAACCATACCAGCTTACCTTTTTTTACGATCGAGAGCATCCACTTGCAAGCCAGGCAGCCAACAATGAATGACGCGAGGAAGCCGACAATGATAGGCACAAAGCCTATCGGGGCCTCGGGCACACCAGCGGCTGCATTGATGGTGTCGACAGCAAACATATCCTTAAGGTCGAGAAGAGCCTCTCCAAGAATCGGGATAATAACCATCAGGAACGAAAATTGGGCCACCTGCTCACGCTTGTCACCAATGAGAATACCGGTGGCGATGGTAGTGCCTGAGCGCGACAGACCGGGCAGCACGGCTACGGCCTGAGCACAGCCAATGACAAATGCATCGACAAAAGTGATGTCGCGAGGCTGGTAAGCACCTCCCGTCAGGCGGCTTTCATCAAGAGGACGCGTGCGGAAATAATACGAGAAGGTAAGCAGCGCAGCCGTCACAAGCAGACAGCAGCCAACCAGGGTCAGCTCTTGGCCGAAGAATGTCTCAATAGTATCTTTGAAACATACACCCACAATACCGATAGGTATACACGATACAAGAATCTTGCATACATACCAGAAATTGCTGTCGCGTCGGAAGGTAAAGAACGATTTGCACAGCGGCAGGAACTCACGCCACAGAATCACAATCGTACTCAGAACGGTGGCGACATGCAGCATTACATCGAATTGCAGGCTGTCTGCGCCCGAAAGATCCAATCCGAGAATTTCACGGAAAATCTCGAGATGACCAGAAGAACTGATAGGCAGATACTCGGCAAGGCCTTGCACTATGCCGAGAATTAGTGCGTCAAGTGTATCCATTTATTTGTTTATCTTTTTTTACCGAAAGGCAGGCGACGAGGGTCGATGATTATGGCAGCCGCCATAGCCACAAAACCTAAAAATGCAATTAGAGGGCCGACTACAATACGGCGGGTGCTGAAAATATCAGCATTGAAGGCTTCGGTGGTCGAGCTTCCGCCGAGCATGAGGATGAAGCCCAGCACGATCATTGCGCCGGCAATAGCCATGGCAATGAAATTTGCGCGCTCAAGCGGCATGGTAGGCCGCACCTGATCGGTTTCTTGACTGTCTGTCATATATCTTTATTACTTTAGAAACATTTCATCATAAGATGCCCGCAGATAACGGTTGGTGGCAAACGCCGCGGTAAGTACACATATAGCTGCGCCGAGCATCACGAGCGCCACGCATACAGCCGCCGTCCACGTCCAAGGCAATGCCTGGGCAAGCATAGGGTCGAGCGATGCGGCGTAGATCCGGGCAAGAACAAGGAATGCTGAAGCACCTACACCTGCCACAACACCATTAAGGGCCCCAGCCCGCAAAAATGGGCGACGGATAAAGCCCCCCGTAGCGCCGACAAGCTTCATCGTATGTATGACAAAGCGACGCGCGTATATCGAAAGACTTATCGTATTGTTAATCAATGCCACCGATACGGCAAGAAGAATGGCAGCCACAATAAGAAGTACTGCGCCAAGTCTCCGGAGGGTACTGTCGACACCTTCTATGACGGCACTTTCCGTGACTATTTCGTCAACTCCAGCCATCGATGAGAAAAACTCTACAGCAGCCTCAATGCTGTCGGGGGTGGCATAAGCCGGACGCACCTTGACATCGAACTCTGCCGAGTATGGATTTGCATCAAGCAACGCACCAATCTCCTCACCCAGATACTGGCTCTCCTGCTCCATTATATCATCGGCAGATGAGAAAGTGAGACGCTCGACCGATGGCGAGGCAAGCAAAGCTTGCTTGACAGTGTTGATGGCTGCATCCGGGCAATCGCGCTCCATCTTCACAATAAAACCAAGATTGCGGCGTACGTCGTCGGTAAGATTCTTACCGGCTAATCCCATAAGCGAAGCCAGGCCTAAAAGTATGAGCACAAGCGCCACACTTACAAGTGAAGTGATGCGCGACCCGAATGTGGAAATACGACGAGAGCGTTTGTCTGCCATTGTGAATAAGCGTAAATGGCCTGCCGTGCAGGCACAGCAAACCTAAAATCGTGCAAAATTAACACTTTTCACGCATTTCGCCAAGCCCAGACGCAAAAATTTTGCATCTAAACGACTTTTTCCGCCTTTAAAACTCGCTCGAAAAATGGAAACGGATTTTGGGGAAGTCGTTCTGAGCCATCGTAAGCACAAACTGTGAGTCTGCGAGGAACACATCACGTCCTTCACGGTCAAGTGCCATAAACTGATGCTTACGTTTCTTGAAGGCTGCCAATGCCTCAGGATCGTCACTCTCTATCCAGCACGCCTTGTACATCGACATTGGCTCCCAACGGCATTGAGCGCCATATTCATGAAGCAGGCGGTATTGTATAACCTCAAACTGAAGCTGGCCTACCGTACCGATGACCTTGCGGCCGTTGAACTGATGCATGAAGAGCTGAGCCACACCCTCGTCCATGAGCTGCTGTATACCCTTGTCAAGCTGTTTGGCCTTCATGGGGTCGGCATTCTCGATATACATGAACATCTCAGGAGAGAAGCTGGGCAAGCCCTTATAGTGAATCTCCTCGCCTTCAGTCAGTGTGTCACCGATTTTGAAGTTACCGGTATCGGGAATACCTACAATATCTCCGGGGAAGGCCTCGTCTACGATACTTTTTTTCTGGGCCATAAATGCCGTCGGGGCCGCGAAACGCAGAGCCTTACCGGTGCGCATATGTTTGTACGGGGCATTGCGCTCGAAGCGTCCTGAACATACCTTGACAAAGGCGATACAGCTTCGGTGATTGGGATCCATATTGGCATGAATCTTGAACACGAAACCCGAAAAAGCTTCCTCCTCCGGTTTAACTGTACGTTCGAGAGCTTCAACCGGACGTGGCGACGGTGCGATTTTCACGAAACAATCGAGAAGCTCCTTCACGCCGAATGTATTCAGAGCCGATCCGAAGAAGACGGGGGCCACTTTACCGGCCAGATAGTCTGCTTCATCAAATTCAGGATATACACCCTCTATCAATTCAAGGTCTTCGCGGAGACGGGCTGCATCAGCCTCGCCTACCGCCTCATCGATACGCGGATCATTGACATTGTCAATTTCAACGCGCTCGGTAGCCTTCTGCTTATCGGGGGTGAAAAGATCAAGACCGTTCTCGTAAATGTTGTATACACCCTTGAATTTAGCTCCGATATTTATTGGCCATGACAGAGGGCGCACCGAAATCTTAAGCTCAGCCTCGAGCTCATCAAGTATCTCAAACGGATCACGACCCTCACGGTCGAGTTTGTTCACAAAGATTATGACAGGGGTATTGCGCATACGGCATACCTCCATCAATTTGCGTGTCTGCGTCTCCACACCTTTGGCAACGTCAACAACAATGATAACCGAATCAACTGCCGTAAGCGTGCGGTATGTATCCTCGGCAAAATCCTGGTGGCCCGGAGTATCAAGAATATTGATCTTGTAATCTCCATAATTGAAGCCCATCACTGAAGTAGCCACAGAAATACCACGTTGTTTCTCAATCTCCATCCAGTCGCTCGTGGCGGTCTTCTTAATCTTATTCGACTTCACGGCACCAGCAATGTGTATGGCACCGCCAAAGAGAAGCAGCTTTTCTGTAAGTGTGGTCTTACCCGCGTCAGGGTGGGATATGATGGCGAACGTACGCCGCCTCTTGATTTCGTCTGTGAGATTAGCCATTGGATGATACGATTTGTTGCATGCAGCGGCGCAACGATGAACGCCAGTGAGGTATAGTGATGCTGAATACGGCTTTGACTTTACTCTTGTCAAGAACCGAGAATTGCGGGCGCGTAGCTGCCGTAGGATAATCGGATGTAGCTATCGGAATAACATCGGCAGGCAAGCCGGCTTCCTCAAGAATAGCTACCGCAAAGTCATACCACGAAGCCACCCCTTCGTCTGAAAAATGGAAAATGCCTCCAGTCCAGTGCCCGGACAAGGCATGATCTACTATAAATCCGGCCAGATCCGTCGCATAGGTGGGTGTGCCGATCTGATCAGCGACCACGCGCAGACGTGCGCCCTGACGACCCTTATCAAGAATGGTCTTGACGAAGTTATGTCCGAACGACGAATAAAGCCAGCCTGTGCGTATGATCATACTTCCGGGAGCCAGGCCGAGCAAGGCAGTCTCGCCCTTACGTTTCGTAGTGCCGTAGACCGACATTGGCTCAGGTTTGGCACTCTCTGAATAAGGCACATAGGCATGGCCGTCAAATACATAATCGGTAGAAATATGCACTATACGGTAGTCAAGCTCATCGGCGAGACGAGCGAGATTTTCCACAATATCAATATTGGCCTGCGCGCATGCGAGTTTCTCTTCCTCTGCGCGATCAACGGCGGTGTATGCGGCACAATTCACCACATATGCGAAATCGGCCGACCGCATGAACGCCTCCACAGCATCGCGGTCTGTAAGGTCGAGATCTGAGCGATCGACATACACGGCGCGGTCACCGAGCAGGCGCCGCAGCTCACTGCCAAGCTGGCCGTTAGAGCCTGTGACAAGTATTTTCCTTTCAGAGTCCATAATTCGGGGTACAAAATTACGCATTTTTTTTCATGCGCGCAACGTATCACATGCTGGCTCAGAGCACCAGCGCATCAAGAAGCCGGGCAAAGGTAGTTTCCAGCACATCACCCGGAGATTGATTGTCTTCAATGCTGATCACGCCGGGATGCGGCCTCGAAGTCTGCACGACACAACTCTTCACCGCAGCGAACCAACGGAACCGTTCTTCAACCGGCAATCCAGCCAAAGCGCCCGACGCGGCATCGAACATAGCCAACTGCCGCCGCAACGACTCTTCATCTGCCTTAGGATCGAAAGCTAGCAAGCGCCCGCGGTCAATTACAACCTCTGTACGGAGCCACCGGTGACGCTTGCACATCATCATGAGGCCGACGTTGATAAACTCTTCACGCTCTATGCTGGGCACATACCTCAGCACGGCGTACTCATAGATTAAGGCGTTGGCGTTCATCGATGGCTTGATTTACAAAAATTGAAGAATTAGCGAGTCGACGTATAAGAAAATCACGGTAAACATCGCGTTTTTCAGCCGGAGTCTGGGCGTCGCCCTCAGCAATAAGCCATGAATCCGGAATCAGATCCACTATATGAGATAAGGTCCGCGGAGTTATAGCCTGCCGCATAAGCTTATCGGCTTCGGCAAGACGCGATGCATATGGCAGTAACGCGTGGTTCTTGATAAACGTGAACGGATCGAGCGGAGCCTTCTCGAGATTACGCCATGAATGATGGAAATATAATGAGGCCCCATGGTCAATAAGCCATAGCTCATTATTCCATATCAGCATATTTGTATTCAACCGTGTGCGGTCGACATTTGTGAGAAAGGCGTCGAGCCATACAATTTTGGAAGCCATAAGCGGATCAACCGAGTTGACCGATGGATCCATTGTCATTGCACGGTCAAGAAAATGCAATCCGATGTTAAGCCCCTCGCTGCCCCGTAGCAAATCTTGTATTTCCTCGTCAGGCTCGGTAATACCGAACCGGCTGTCGATGTCCAGAAAAACAAGCTCAGGCACCCGAAAACCGAGCGATTTAGCCACGAGCCCACCGATAAGCTCAGCTATGAGGGCTTTTGTGCCGTGGCCGGCGCCTCGGAATTTAACGACATAGCGGAAGCCATCGTCGGCCTCGGCAAGCCCAGGCAGCGATCCACCTTCACGCAGCGGAAGGATATAGCGGGTCAGTATTTGAGATCTAAGTTCCATATTATCTGCAAAGGTAACAATTACAAGAAAAACAATCCGAAATTGAAAAAGGGAATTTGTCATTTTTTTAATTTGGAAGTTCAGAAATTCTTGCTTAACTTTGCGGAGTGCCCTACCCTTTTCAATGCGTAAGGGCCACCTAACCCAAAAACCAAACTGATGAAGAAACACAACTTCTATGCAGGCCCGTCGATTCTGAGCGAATACACAATACAGAACACGGCTGATGCTATTCTCAATTTTGCCGACACCGGCCTCTCGGTGCTTGAGGTATCGCACCGCAGCAAGCAGTTTCAGGCAGTAATCGACGAAGCCACAGCTCTTGTAAAGGAGCTACTTGACATCCCTGCCGGCTTCCAGGTGCTCTGGCTCGGAGGAGGTGCTTCGATGCAGTTCTGCATGATTCCCTATAACCTGTTGGCTCACAAGGCTGCCTATCTCGACACAGGCACATGGGCTCACAATGCCATCAAAGAAGCTCGCCTCTTCGGCGATGTCGACGTTGTGGCATCATCGGAAGCTGAAGGCTATACTTTCATCCCCAAAGGATTTGAAGTGCCCGCAGACGCCGACTACTTCCATTACACATCAAATAACACTATTTACGGAACCGAGCTCCGCACCGATCCCAAAGTTCCCTGCAGGATGGTTGCCGACATGAGCTCCGATATATTCTCCCGCCCCATCGATTTCACCGGTTATGATGCAATCTATGCCGGCGCCCAGAAAAACCTCGCACCCGCAGGTGTGACCCTCGTAATCGTGCGTGAAGATGCACTCGGCCATGTAGATCGCCCCATCCCCACCATGCTCGACTATCGCACCCACATCAAGAAAGGGTCGATGTTCAACACACCTCCGGTTCTCCCCATCTTCTCAGCTCTGCAGACACTGCGTTACTACAAGCAGCTTGGTGGCATCAAGGAGCTCGAACGCCGCGACCTCGAAAAAGCCGCTATGCTCTACGAGGCTATCGATTCATCAAAGATGTTCACAGGCACTGTGACCGATCCGGCCGACCGCTCGATCATGAACGTATGCTTCGTGATGACACCCGAATACAAGGAACTCGAAAGCTCATTCGTAGACTTCTGTGCCGGCCGTAGCATCGTAGGCATCAAGGGTCACCGCTCAGTAGGCGGTTTCCGCGCTTCACTCTACAATGCCCTGCCTCTTGAGAGTGTGCGTGTGCTGGTTGAAGCTATGCGAGACTTTGAAGCAACTCATTGATCTTTTCACCCCCCAATACATATCTGTATGAAAGTTCTCGTTGCAACAGAGAAACCTTTCTCCGCCAAAGCCGTTCAAGGCATCCGCGAACGCATCGAAAATGCCGGCCATACCTTTGCCCTTCTTGAGAAATACACCTCTCCTGAAGAACTGCGTAAGGCTGCAGCCGATGCCGATGCTCTGATTGTACGCAGTGATATTGTCGACGCCGCGTTGTTCAACGCCGCTCCAAATCTAAAGATTGTAGTTCGTGCAGGAGCCGGATATGACAATATCGACCTTAAAGCCGCCACAGCCGCAGGCGCAATTGTAGAGAATACCCCTGGCCAGAATGCCAACGCAGTGGCCGAACTCGTAATCGGCATGGCCATCATGGCAGCCCGCAACAAATACAGCGGTGCAACCGGATTCGAAATCTCAGGCAAGCGTCTTGGCCTCCAGGCCTTCGGGCAGGTGAGCCGTCATGTTGCGGCCATCGCACGTGGCTTTGGCATGGATGTCTCGGCTATCGATCCATATTGCCCTGCAGAAGTTATGGAGAATAACGGTGTTAAATGCGCCGCATCACTTCAGGACCTCTATGCCGGCAACGACATCGTGTCGATTCATATTCCAGCAACGCCCGAGACTGTGGGCTCGATTGGCAAAAATCTCATAAGCCGTCTCCCCAAAGGCGCCATCCTGATCAACACTGCACGCAAAGAAGTAATCAACGAACCGGAGCTCGAACTCGTGCTCACCGAACGCCCCGACATCAAGTACTTCGCCGACGTGAAGCCTGCCAATGCCGACGTCCTCACCGAGAAGTTTGCCGACCGCGTATTCTTCACACCGAAAAAGAGCGGCGCACAGACAGCCGAGGCTAACCTGAACGCTGGCCTGGCAGCTGCCGACCAGATCGTGGCCTTCTTCCGCGACGGCACCGATCGTTTCCGCGTCAACTGATTACATTATATCTATAAAAAAGAGGAACCATGTCTCGACGACGTGGTTCTTCTTTTTTTAGCTATATAAAAATCTGCCCGGCATGCTTGTGTGCACACCGGGCAGACTGAATTTATGGTTGAGAAACGTAGGTTACCAGATCACCACGCGTTCAGCTTCGGGAAGGAACATTGCATCACCTTCCTGGATGTCGAATGCGGTGAAGAAAGGATCGATGTTACGCAGGGTTGCGTTCACACGCCAGCGACCAAGTGAGTGGGGGTCGTCGATTGTGCGGGCGAGAATCTCATCCTCACGGATATTTCCGGCCCATACATTCGAATAAGCCAGATAGAAACGCTGGTCGGGAGTGAAGCCTTCAATCACAGGACCTTCAGCGCCGTTGAGTGAATTGAGATATGCTGTGTGAGCGACACGGAGACCACCCTGGTCAGCAATATTCTCACCGAGTGTGAGACGGCCGTTAGCATGAGTGTCACCAGCGACAACAATGCTGTCGAACTGAGCTACGAGTTTATCAGCAAGAGCGTTGAAAGCCTGGGCATCAGCTTCAGTCCACCAATCGGCAAAGTTACCATCCTTGTCGAACTGACGGCCCTGGTCATCGAAGCCGTGAGTCATTTCGTGACCGATAACCACACCGATGGCACCGTAGTTAACAGCGTCGTCAGCTGCAGGGTCAAAGAAAGGAGGCTGGAGAATACCTGCGGGGAAACAGATCTCGTTGGTCGAAGGATTGTAATATGCGTTTACAGTCTGAGGCGACATGAGCCAGCGTTCGCGGTCTACAGGTTTGCCATAGTCTGAGTTGTTATAGTCCTGATTGAAGAGAATAGCGTTCTGCACGTTCTTCCAATATGACTGCTCAGGATCGATGGTAAGCTTGGAGTAATCGCGCCAGGTATCAGGATAACCGATTTTCACGTGGAAGTTGGCAAGTTTCTCCTGGGCACGGGCCTTAGTGGTGTCGCTCATCCATGTAAGCTGGTCGATGTGCTGGCCGAGAGCTGTCTGAAGGTTGCCAACCAGAGTGAGCATACGTTCTTTTGAGCTTTCCGGGAAATATTTCTCAACATAGAGCTGGCCTACAGCCTCACCGAGGATACCGTTAGGAACAGAGAGGGCACGTTTCCAGCGGGGCTGCTGTTCTTCAACGCCCGACATAACTTTGCGGAGCTGGAAGCCTGCGTCGATGAAGTCGTCGCTCAGGTAGGGAGCCGCGCTCGATACATACGATGCGGTCATGTAGTCGCGGAGAACCTGCTCATCTTTATTGGCAAGAGCTTTCGCAACAACTGCGTAATATTTGGGAGAATCAACCACTACAGTATCAACGTTAAGATTCTGCACCTCGAAGTAGTGCTTGAGGTCTACCGAAGGATACTGCTTTACGAGGTCGTCGACAGCCATCAGGTTATACTGTGCGGCGATGTCGCGCTGCTCGGTGCGGGTCATCTGGTTCTGTGCGAGTTCAGTTTCAAGCGCGAGGACATTATCGGTAAAACGCTTTGTCTGAGCCTCGTCGTAACCGATCAGACCAGCCAAAGTCGAGAGGTATGTACGGTAAGCTTCACGGATCTTCTGAGCACGCTCTGTATTATCGGTATAATAGTCGCGGTCACCAAGTCCGAGGCCACCCTGACCCCAGTACATTGTGTTGACGTCGCTGTTGGCAAGGTCAGCACCGACACCGGTTCCGAAGAATACTCCGAGGCCGGGGAGGGTTGCCATAAGTTCTACAATCTGGTCGCGTGATGCACCGGCGATAGTGGCGAGGTCGGCCTGGAGAGGAGCTGCGCCCTGCTCGTTGAGGCGGACGCTGTCCATACCCATGTCATACAGATTGGCAACTTTCTGCTCGTTTGTACCTACAGCTGCATTGCGGTCGAGACCGAGCACAAGTTCACGCACCTGCTCGCGGTTGTTTTCGCCGAGCTGGTCAAATGTGCCAAAGCGTGAGTACTCAGGCTTCAGGGGATTAGCCTTCATCCAGCCACCGCAGGCATAGTCGTAGAAATCGTCTTTGGGAGATACGGTCGTGTCAAGGTTGGCCGCATCTATACCCTTCGGGTCAGCAGTCTTGTTGCAAGACGCAAAGGCCCCGGCAGCGACGATAGCTGCCATGAGGATGTAAGTGTTGGTAGTTTTCATATTGTGAATATGATTGGAAATAATGTTGTGTGCTATATCATACGCCATAGCGTTCCTTAAGATCGTCGAGCTCAAGCTGCGACAACTCCCATACGCTCATGGCATTCTCAACTGCTTTAGTTGCTTCGGCATGTGCGGTAAATACTTCAGGAGATACATCGCCGGCGGCAATGCGGGCCTCTATCTCAGCGAGTTCCGCTTCGCGGGCTCCCACGGCAAGTTCGGCCTCCTCAACTTTCTTAGCCGCCCGCTTGACGGTTTTGTCGCGTTCGCGCTGCTCGGCATAACTTAGCTTCGCAGCCGGGCGCCCAGACTCGGTGTCTTTAGATTCGGTTGCGGCAGTCTTGGCCTTCTCATCAGCCTTAGGCTTCGGGGCCGACATCTCAAGCTCCTGGAGCGAAGATAGACGTTTCTTCTCAAGAAATTCATAGATGCCTCCCAGACACTCGCGAACCTGTCCTCCTCCGAACTCGTATACCTTTCCCACCAGGCCGTCGAGGAATTCGCGGTCGTGGCTCACCACAATCACCGTACCATCGAAGTCTCGGATAGCCTGCTTCAGTATATCCTTAGTCTTCATATCGAGGTGGTTGGTAGGTTCGTCGAGAATCAGAAGATTGACCGGCTCAAGCAGGAGTTTAATCATGGCAAGACGTGTCTTCTCGCCACCCGACAGCACCTTTACTTTTTTGTCGGATGCCTCACCGCCAAACATAAATGCGCCCAGAATATCGCGGATTTTTGTACGGATATCGCCTACAGCAACCCGGTCGATTGTGTCGAAAACCGTCAACTCTCCATCGAGTAATTGCGCCTGATTCTGTGCGAAATATCCTATCTTAACGTTATGGCCGATGCGCAAAGTACCTGTATAGGGAATCTCGCCCATGATACACTTCACCAAAGTCGACTTACCCTCGCCATTCTTACCGACGAAGGCAACCTTTTCTCCTCGACGAAGTGTGAAGGTGGCGTGATCAAAAACCTGATGATCACCATAAGCCTTCCCAAGTTCTTCAACAATCAGCGGAAAGTCACCCGACCGCGGGGCTGGCGGGAACTTAAGGCTTAGATGCGAGGTATCGACTTCATCAACCTCTATACGCTCGATCTTTGCCAGCTGCTTGATACGGCTTTGAACCTGGACAGACTTTGTAGCCTTATACCTGAAACGCTCGATAAACTCTTCCGTATCAGCAATCTGTTTCTGCTGGTTACGATAGGCGCGCATCTGCTGTTCAATCCGCTCGGCTCTTAGAGCGACGAATTTAGAGTAGTTGACGGCATAATCATATATCTTGCCGCAAGAAATCTCTATCGTGCGGTTGGTGACATTATCGATAAACGCGCGGTCGTGGCTGACAAGCACCACAGCCTTGGCTTTGCTTACAAGGAATGATTCGAGCCATTGGATTGATTCTATATCGAGGTGGTTGGTAGGCTCATCAAGCAGAAGTACATCGGGGCGTCGCAGCAGAAGCTTGGCAAGCTCGATACGCATGCGCCAGCCACCGCTGAATTCCGACGTGGGGCGTGAGAAATCCGAGCGCAGGAAACCAAGACCGATGAGCGTACGCTCCATATCCGCCTCATAATTGTCGCTCGACGCCATTGCCAGTTGCTCGGTAAGAGTAGTCACACGGTCGATGAGGGCGTGATACTCCTCCGACTCATAATCGGTGCGTTCTGCAAGCTCGGCCGACATCGCATCGAGGCGCTGTTGCATTTCCTTGACATGCGCGAACACTTTGCGGACTTCATCGGCCACCGAAAGTGTATCTTCGAGCACCATCTGCTGTGGAAGATATCCTATGGTTATGTCAGTTGGCACAGCAACCGATCCTCCGGTAGGCTTCTGCAGACCGGCGATAATCTTCAGCATCGTGCTCTTGCCCGCGCCGTTTTTCCCCACCAGGGCAATCTTGTCCTTGGGGTTTATCACATAATTAATATTGTCGAAGAGCAGTTGTGAGCTGAATTCGACCGACAAATTGTTGATTGAAATCATCTTCTTGGTCTTTCCCGCTGCAAAATTACTAATTTTCCGCGAGAGTGGCGGAAGTAGGTCTTACCCGGAGGCAGAGCTCAGATTATCTCAAGATTTCCGGCCAGACGCTGACGCACCACTTCATACATCATCACACCGGCAGCAACACTCACATTAAGCGATCCTATGTGACCGAACATCGGGATGGCCGCACGTGTATCTGCAATCTTGAGTATCTCAGAAGAGATGCCGATGTCTTCAGCTCCCATTACAAGCGCCACGGGGGTAGTGAAGTCTGCCAATGTATAATTTTCCGACGACTTCTCTGTCGAGCACACAACCTGGCAACCGCTCGCACGGAGATATTCAACCGCCTTTACGAGCGACTCCTCGCGGCAAACCGGTATATGCAGAAGAGCTCCGGCTGAGGTCTTCACCGCATCGGCTCCTACACTTACACTTCCACGGGTTGGAATAACGATGGCATTCACACCACAGCACTCGGCTGTACGGGCTATCGCACCGAAATTCCGCACGTCTGTTATACCGTCGAGTACAAGAATAAAGGGCAAGACTCCGTCTTCAAAAAGTGTAGGCACAATATCAGCCAGACGACAGTATGCCACGGCTGCAATCTGTGCCACCACACCCTGATGGTTCTTGCGGGTGATCTTATTCAATCGCTCTACAGGCACGCGCTGCACAGGTATGCCACGTTCCTTTGCAAGATGGCAAAGCCGTATGGCCAGATCGCCATGAAGATCTTTCTTTATAAACAGTTTGTCGATGGTACGACCTGACTCGATGGCCTCGATTGCAGGGTGAATACCGAAAATATAGTCGTTATTATCCATTAATAGTCTTTTAAAGTGTTGTCAGTTATTGGCTTTTTCAAGCAGTGCGCGGGCATTCGCCAATGCGGCGGCATCGGAGGGATTACCACATATCATCAGAGCCAGTTCTGCCTCACGCTCGGCTCGTGAAAGACGCGAGATACGGGTGGTTGTGGCACTCTCGTCATCCTCCTTGTAGACCTTGAAATGCGTCGATCCTACCGCGGCCACACCGGGCAAGTGTGTGATGGTGATAACCTGGATGCTGCGGCTTATAGCCTGCATCATGGCAGCCATACGACCGGCGATGTCACCCGAAACGCCCGTATCCACCTCATCGAAAATGATCGACGGGAGATGCATGCGCTCGGCCACAATGGTCTTTATCGCAAGCATCAGTCGCGAAATTTCTCCGCCTGAGGCAGTAGAGCCGACAGGCATGAGCGACTGATTTTTATTGAAGGCGAAGAGGAATTGCAGCTGGTCATAGCCGTCGGGGCCAAGTTTGCCCCGGGTCAGGGAAATCTCACAGCGGAGGTTCTGCATGCCCAGAGGGGAGGCAGTGCGCCTTAGCACATCTGCAAACTCAGCGGCTGCGCTTGCGCGACGCTCTGAAAGCTGTGATGCGAGCGTAATCGCAATCTTTTTAGCCCGCTTGGCCGCAATTTCCAAGGCTGCCAGCACACCCTCACTGTCATCAAGGGCAGCAATCTGCGCGGCCAGTCGCTCGCGGAGTTCGATCAGTCCATCAGAATTCTCGA
Organism: uncultured Muribaculaceae bacterium; assembly: GCA_910586595.1. Lineage (GTDB taxonomy): Bacteria > Bacteroidota > Bacteroidia > Bacteroidales > Muribaculaceae > CAG-873. The sequence goes on from CAJUJB010000024.1 coordinate 26,776, forward strand.
CATGATGCTTGAGTTCCAGCGAGTACAGCATTCCGAGTCTATCCTCCACCTCTTCGAGGCGTGCCGGATCTGCCGCCAAGGCCACATCGTAATCGACAAGTGAATCAGAAATGTCGGCGACCTCGATGCGGGCAGATTCAAGGCGCTCGGCAAAGGCATGGAAATCTGTGCCATCTGTGCCTTTTCCAAGCGTAGCGGATAGTTCTTCAAGCGCATCGACAGCCTGACTCATCAGAGTAAGGGCATTGACCGACGAGTTGACCAGCGGATCGAGAGCCTCTCCGAGAGTAACCTTAATCTCGTTGACATTGGCAAGTATGTCGCGTTCCTGCTCAAGTGCCTCATGCTCGCCGGGCTGGAGATTCAACTCTTCGAGCTGACGATATTGATATTGCAGAAATTCGGCATCGTCGCGGTTGCGGCGTATGAGTTCCTGGGTTTCCTTATATTGCTTCAACGCCACGCGATAGGCTGCGAAGGCCCTGCGGTAATCGTCAAGAAGGTCTTTGGTTCCGGCCAGATTATCGATTATGTCAAGCTGATATTCGGGCGAAGCAAGCAGAAGATTCTGATGTTGGGAATGAATATCGACGAGGCGAACGGCAATCTCCCGCAACACCGGCAAGGTTACCGGAGTATCGTTTACAAAGGCTCTGGAACGACCTCCTGGAGCAATCTCGCGGCGTAAGATACATTCTGGCGTTGAAGCGTCAAGCTGGTGATACCTAAGCAATTCTTCAACCCCGGAGGCATCGGATATATCGAAGTATGCTTCAATAACCGACTTACGTGCGGCATCACGAACGGCTTTCGTATCGGCTCGCCCACCCAACAATAAGGAAAGAGCCCCCAAGATAATCGACTTGCCGGCACCGGTTTCACCCGTAATAATGTTGAAGCCGGGCGCAAAATCGATATCGAGCTCACTGATAAGCGCGTAATTGGATATATGAAGAGTCTTTATCATCGCTGGTCGGCACCTTTCTTTATTTCCTCAAGCCGAGACTGCTCGGTAGGATAAATTGGTTCGAGTAGTTTATATACTTTAGTACGTTCTTCCGCCGGGGCCTTGGAGTAGATGTTGACAAGCTCGTCGAGCTTTGCATCTTTAAACATCGATAGAGCCACCGACATCGGCGCGACTTTATAGATGTTCTCAATCGCCGACAATGACTCGGTGACAGCCGCACGGCCCTTATCGACCGATACGGCCATGTTGTCAAGACCCTGCCGGTGGTATTTGTACATCAGATCGCGGATTCCTGAAGTCTGAGCATCTGTGAAAGAGCTAAGCACTGCAGAGCGGTTCTTAGTATCTTCAAACGCCTTCCATCCACTCTCGCCTGACGACTGCGCCATCTGCACTATTGTTGCCAGACGCTCGAAATATGGCTCACCTCCCTTGGGAGAGAATGAATCGAAGTCAACCGCAAGAATCAGATAGGCATAGAAGTTGAGTATGGCTGTCAGCTGACTCTCCATATTATTTACAGAGAATACAAGCGGCTCATTCTCTCGGTAAGTGAACTCCACCTTGCTGTCCTTGAAGTTGATTAGAGTGCTCGTATACGAACTATTATACACAGGCCTCAGAGACTGTACCTGCAGGTCGCCGGTAAATGTGTCGTCGGTATAATCTTTAATCGTAAAGAATAAGCGGCATTCGATTTTCTCATTGGTTGCGAACTGTGCGTTGGTGAACACCGTAGTGTTCATGTAGTCGTTCATCGCCTGCTGCAATGTCTCAAATACCTGCTTGTTGGTTCCTTCAACCTGATCGGAATTAAGGGTTACGGAGCAGTTGAGTTCCTGCGCCGACATGGCTGAAGGAACTCCAAGAGCTAACGCTAATATATATGGGGAGAGAGGATTCTTCATAATTTCTTTATTATACAGTCGAGAATGTCTGCAGCCACGGCATTCTTACTCTTAAGAGAGAAGGCTGTGGCACTCTCGGGCGTAATTACGGTGACTTTATTGGTGTCGGTTCCGAATCCGGCACCTTTATCAGCCAACGAATTAAGCACAATCATATCGAGATTCTTGCGGACGAGTTTCTCGCGGGCATTAGCCTCTGCGTTATCGGTTTCAAGTGCGAAGCCTACCAATAGTTGACCGTCGCGCTTGCGCGCGCCTAAAGTTGCGGCGATGTCAGGATTTTTCACCAGCTCTATGGCCTCAACAGCATCGTGCTCACGCTTGATCTTATGGTCGGCATAATGACGAGGGGCATAGTCGGCGACGGCAGCCGCCATGATGGCTACATCGGTATTATCAAAAGCCTTCTCGCAAGCCTCAAGCATCTGACGGGCACTCTCAACTCTGACGGTATTAACTCCGGGTGGATCTGGGAGCTCGGTCGGGCCGCTGACGAGCGTGACCTCCGCACCTCTGGCAGCCGCGCAGGCAGCTAACGCATATCCCATCTTGCCGCTGGAGAAATTACCTATAAAACGCACCGGGTCGATGCGCTCGTAGGTAGGCCCGGCAGTAATCAACACCTTACGGCCTGCCATATCATGATTCCGGCCGAAGAATGAGTCAAGCACAGCAGCAATCTTCTCAGGCTCCTCCATACGGCCTCGCCCAACAAGATGGCTTGCCAATTCTCCGGTTGCAGGTTCTATAATTGTAACTCCGTCGGCCTGAAGTGTGGCAAGATTCCGGGTTGTAGTTGGATGAGCCATCATATCCAGGTCCATTGCAGGAGCCACAAATACCGGGGCTTTCGCCGAAAGATAGGTTGTGATGAGCATATTGTCGGCTACGCCGGTTGCCATCTTGGCGAGAGTTGAGGCTGTTGCAGGTGCTATGACCATTGCATCGGCCCATAGGCCAAGATCGACATGGGAGTGCCATTCGCCGGTGTTGGCAGTGAAGAACTCGCTCACGACGGGTTTGCCTGAAAGAGCCGACAAAGTGACCGGAGTGATGAATTCCTTACCATTGGGCGTAATCACTACCTGAACCTCGGCACCGGCCTTTACAAGGAGTCGCAGAAGAACCACACTTTTGTAGGCGGCGATGCCTCCGCTTATGCCAAGTATTATATGTTTGCCTTTAAGATTGCTCATCTGTCACTTATTTTTTCATGCGAAGGCGAATGCGCGTAAAGGCATTCTTCGTGTTCTGGGCAAAGTCACCACCCATGATCCAGCTGTAATAGCCAGGATCGCTTGAAAGGACATCTTCGGCAAGACGGCCTTTATATTTGCCAAAGTTAATCACCTCCCGGCCTTTGTCATCGAAAATGAGACGACCCATCAGATCGACGTTGCGATTATTCGATGCAAACTCCGACAATGCGCCAACCTCACAAGGGAGGTCATCATATTTCTCGAGCTGGGCGAGGAGGACTTCCATTGTTGCCGTGGTGTCGGCAAGCGCGCTGTGTGCTTCAGTGAGGTCTTTACCGCAGTAATATCGGTAGGCTGCCACCAACGTGCGAGGTTCCTTCTTGTGATAGATGGTCTGCACATCGATGAAGCGTGCTTTGGAAAAGTCAAAGTCAACCTTTGCGCGCACAAATTCCTGATCGAGCAGCGGAATATCGAACCGGTTGCTGTTGAAGCCTGCAATATCGCAGCCAGCCATAATCTGAGCCAACGAGTTGGCCACCTGACGGAAGGTTGGCTCATTAGCCACATCTTCGTCGGTGATGTGGTGGATGGCGGTAGCTTCTGCCGGGATAGGCATCTCGGGATTTATACGGCGGGTTTTCGACTTTATCTCGCCGTTAGGCATCAGTTTTACAACCGAGATTTCGACGATTCTGTCGCTGTTTATATTCGTGCCCGTTGTCTCGAGATCGAAGAATACGATAGGGCGTGTGAGTTTTAGTTTCATTAAGCCAAAATTAGAAGTCTCCGACGGTCATCGGCATGAGGAGCATTACAAGTTCTGTATTCTCGGGCTCTTCGCCGGGGCGGAAAACACCGGGGCGACCCGCATCACCGAGATTTACAATCACTTCCGAGCCCTTGAGGGTGGTAAGAATTTCCATCAGATAGTTGGCGCTGAAACCGATGGTAAGCTCATTGCCGGTGAACGAACAGGGAACCTGCTCACGAGCGCTGGTGCAGAGGTTGGGGTCGTTTGACTTGAGGAGTATGCAGTCGGGGGTAATGCGGAATTTTTCCAGACCACCGTCTACTTCGACAAAGATTCCTACACGGCGCACAGCGTTGAGAAGCGATGCACGGTCGACGGTAAGGATCTGTGTATTGTTTTTGGGTATCACACGGTCATAGTCGGGATAGTTGCCATTGAGGAAAGTACACTGGAAGGTGAAGTGTTCACTCTCGATCACAGCATTGCGGGCATTCATGGTGATGTTGAGAGTCTCTTCCTTGGAGAAGACATTCTTGATGACTGTCGACGGCTTGGCGGGAATAACGCAGCGGCCAGAAACTCCGGGAGCTGTGCGGCGGTCGATATAGCGCACGAGTTTGCGTGTGTCGGTAGCCACAAAGGTGATACTTTCGGGCGCGATGTCGAAAAGAACGCCCTGCATGATCTGACGGTATTCGTCGGTGCTTACGGCAAACATGGTGTTGTCGAGACCGGCAATCATCTGTTCGGTGGCGATGCTGAACGAAATCGGCTCACCTGCGGTGTCGGCCCGGAACTGAGGATACTGGTCGCCAGGGAGACCTACAAACGAATAATGACCCGAAGCGTACGACAGCTGTACTTCAAGGGTATCGTCGTTGACACGGACTTCCATACCTTGGTCGGGCAACTCCTTCAATAGCTCTACCAGACGACGGGCGCCGAGGCAGAAATTACCTTCGCCTTTCACTCCGGTCACTTCAAGACGGGCGGTGAGGGCATTTTCCTGGTCTGAGCCGGTGATGGTAAGTTCGTTGCCTTCGAGCTTGATATAGAAATTATCAAGTATTGTAAGAGCGTTTTTCGAATTGATAACTCGGCTCACAGCTGAAGCTGCATTGTAGAAAGCCTTGCTCGAAACGTTGAATTTCATGTTGGTATGGAGGTGTTTGATTTTAGTTCGATAAAAAATAAGTAGATTGACAACGTCACTACGTTATCAATCTACAAATTTAGCAATTTTCCTGGTAACAGCAAAAATTTACATGAGCCTATTTACCGTCAAGCCTCAGCCATAGTCAATATAATCTTGATTAGCCCGGGTAAGCGGCCTCACCTATTTGGCAGAAGTGATGGCCACGGCATTCAGGCGATGCTCAAGTTCGGTGGTGCTCACACGGGTTGTAAGCTTGCCTCGGTGAGCTATGGAGATATTTCCAGTCTCTTCCGAAACGACAACCGCCACTGCATCGGTAGCCTGAGCGATGCCAAGCGCGGAACGGTGACGCAGACCCAAGGTACGGGGCACATCACTGTCGTGACTCACAGGCAGAATACAGCCTGCGGCAACTATACGGTTATGGGCAATGATCATAGCACCGTCATGGAGCGGAGAGTTCTTGAAAAAGATATTTTCAATCAGACGAGTATTGACGTTGGCATCAATCATATCGCCGGTGGCGGCATATTGGTCAAGAGGGATTGACTGCTCAATCACAATCAACGCTCCGGTCTTGCTCTTCGACATGCTCATGCACGCATAGACGATAGGCATGACCCACGCCAGTGCCTCTGCATCAAGCTCCTCCTTGTGGTGATGGAAAATTTTACGGAGAAACTGCCACCTGCGCTGCGAACCAAGCTCGACAAGGAATCGCTTGATCGGCTCCTGAAACAGTATGACAAGAATAATAAGGCCGATAGCCATGAAGCGGTCAAGAATCGTGCCTATCAGACGCATGGCGAAAATCTCCGACGCCAACACCCACACAACGATGAAAGCCAGCACACCATAGAAAATATTTATGGTGCCCGACTCCTTCATCAGGCGGTAGATATAGTACAGAAGGACGGCGAAAAGGAGTATATCGACCGCGTCTTTTATTCCGAAATCAAACATGGATCAAGGGCTTTGAGAAGAGTGATAGATTGACGGGCCTCAGCCACATCGTGAACACGCAGTATAGCCGCACCACGTTCTACTGCCAGTGCGCCAAGTACGGCGGTAGGAGTTACGGCCTCATCCGCCGAAATATCGAGAAGACGCGTGATCATTGATTTACGCGACACGCCCACGAGAATGGGGCGGCCGAGCACACCGAAAGCTTTGAGGTTGCGTAGCATCTCGTAATTCTGCTCAAGCGTCTTGCTGAAGCCGAATCCCGGATCAACGATTATATCAGCCACACCAAGCTCTTCGAGGCGGCAGAGCTGCGCACTAAGCTCAGCGATGACGCCGGCGGTCACATCGTCATAGTCGCACATCGTCTGCATCGTGGCGGGGGTACCACGCATATGCATCAGAATATATGGACAGCCCAATTGTGCCACCACGTCAAACATCCGCTCATCAAGCTTACCGCCGGAAATATCATTGACAATGTCGGCGCCCCACTCCCCTACGGCCTTCTCAGCAACTTCCGCACGGAAGGTATCTACCGACACCGGCACCAAGGGGCCCACCGCACTCCTCACCACCGCCAAAGCGCGGCGGAGCCTCGCACACTCTTCCTCGACCGGCACATCGGCCGCACCGGGCCTTGAAGAATAGGCTCCTAGATCGAGTATATCGGCACCGCTGTCAACCATAGCTATTGCACGGGCCGCGATAGCTTCATCGGTTTCAACACGCGATCCGGCATAAAATGAATCAGGAGTGATATTTACAATACCCATAACGGCAGGCCGGTCGTATCCGACCAGTCTGCCGCGTAGGTTAAGTGTGAATGGGGTCATTGGCTGATAGAGATGGATTTATCAAGAGCGGTTGGCACGCTTGCGCTCAGTCTCGTCAAGAATAATCTTGCGCAGACGGATATGGTGAGGGGTTACCTCCACATACTCATCCTCCTTGATATATTCGAGTGCCTCCTCCAGGCTGAATACAACCGGGGGCACAATTCGAGCCTTGTCGTCAGCTCCGGACGCACGCATGTTTGTAAGCTTTTTACTCTTGGTCACATTGACCGGAATATCGTTGTCCTTGGCATTCTCGCCTACGACCTGACCGGCGTATACCTCTTCCTGGGGGAAGATGAAGAAACGGCCACGGTCCTGAAGCTTATCGATGGCATAGGCATAGGCCGTGCCCGATTCAATGGCGATCAGCGAACCATTTGTGCGGCGCTCTATTTCGCCCTTCCAAGGCTGGTAATCGAGGAATCGATGGGCCATGATGGCTTCGCCACCTGAAGCTGTAAGCACATTGCTGCGGAGACCGATAATACCGCGCGAAGGAATCTGGAATTCCATCTGCACACGGTCGTTCTTGGTTGTCATCGACACGAGCTCACCCTTACGGCGGGTAACCATATCAATCATCTTGGAGGCACTCTCTTCGGTTACGTTGATGGTAAGCAGCTCGACAGGCTCGCACTTGCGACCGTCAATTTCTTTTATAATAACTTGAGGCTGGCCAACCTGAAGTTCATAGCCTTCACGGCGCATGGTCTCGATGAGCACCGAGAGATGGAGCACACCTCGGCCAAATACGGTCCATACGTCTTCTTTCTCGCCTTTTTCCACGCGCAACGCGAGGTTACGGTCAAGCTCGGCAGTGAGACGGTCGCCAATGTGGCGCGAAGTCACATATTTTCCATCTTTACCGAAGAAGGGGCTGTCGTTGATGGTAAATGTCATCGACATGGTAGGTTCGTCGATGGCGATACGGGGCAGCGGTTCGGGATTGTCATAAAGGGTGACTGTATCACCGATTTCAAAGCCTTCGATACCCACAAGCGCGCAAATATCGCCATTGCCGACACTCGCCACCTTTTTGCGACCCATACCCTCAAATGTATGCAGTTCCTTGATTTTCTGACGTGTCACACTGCCATCTTTACGGCAAAGACCGATCTCCTGACCTTCACGCAGTTCACCGCGATGCACACGACCGATAGCTATACGGCCTACATACTTGGAGTAATCAAGTGAAGTGATGAGCATCTGGCTCTCGCCGGGATTCTCTTCGGGGCCAGGAATATGCTCGATAATCGTGTCAAGCAGAGGAAGAATATTGTCGGTCGGAGTGTTGACATCCGTGCTCATCCAACCCTGCTTGGCCGATCCATAGAGGGTGGGGAAATCGAGCTGTTCTTCGGTAGCGTCCAGACTGAACATGAGGTCGAAAACCATTTCCTGCACCTCTTCAGGGCGGCAGTTAGGCTTATCAACCTTATTGATCACCACTACAGGCTTCAGACCAATCTCAATCGCCTTCTGAAGTACAAAACGAGTCTGAGGCATAGGGCCTTCAAAAGCGTCAACCAGAAGAAGACAGCCATCGGCCATGTTCAGCACGCGTTCTACCTCACCACCGAAGTCAGCGTGCCCCGGAGTATCGATAATATTGATCTTGTACCCTTTGTAATCAATGGAAACATTCTTGGAGAGAATAGTGATGCCACGCTCGCGCTCAAGGTCATTGTTGTCGAGGATGAGCTCTCCGGCGTTCTGGTTCTCACGAAAGAGATGGCCGGCAAGCAGCATTTTATCGACCAAGGTAGTTTTACCATGGTCAACGTGCGCGATAATAGCAATGTTGCGGATATTCTGCATACTCTATTGGATTAAGTACTTTGCTCATGGGGCGCTGAGTGACACCCCTATGGATGCAAGGGCGAGTCTTACAACCCGCCCCCTATTTCATATTATTCTGTTATTTCTTTATTTCTTTAAGAACTGTCTCGCTCTGGACATTGCCTTTCTTATCGGCAGTGACACTTTTTACAGAGCCTACACCTTTTGCGAACCACTCGGTGCAGTAGTTCTTTTCATTCGACTCGGGAGTGGTGGTCTTGACTACATACGACACCTTCATGCACTGGTCGAATTTACCGGCAGGCACCTCAAGATCCTCATATCCGAGATACTTCACCTCCCAAAGATTCATCGACATCGACATAGTCTCGATATTGAGTTTGATTGCCTGATTGGGCACTTTTGCCGAAGGATCGGGTTCTGCAGGAAGATTAAGGAAGAGGTCACCTTTGACGCGTATAGCCTTGTCGAGGTTAGCGATGTCTGACTCGCTTACGTTTTGGCCGGCAGCGCGGGCACCTTCAATCATCATATTCATCATCATATCCTTATAATCAGTGCCCGACAGCATCTGGTCAACGGTCAGACCCGTAGCGGGATTATAGGTATAACCTGAATATGATTTGATCTCTGCCAATTCATTACCGGGAACTTTATGCAGTTCCTCAAGACGGGTAGATATTACACCATCAGCACCGGTCTCGACTGAAATCACAGTGCTTGTATAGTCAGCGGATTCTGATTTTCCGTCTCGGTTGGCGGTCTCGGTGTAAGTCATCACTGTACCCTGCTCCTGGCACAGATACTGGGCTGACGCTGCGCCACAACCCATCACAAGGGCTGCGCATAGTGCTGCTATGTTTTTCATATACATTATTATATTACGATTAAATATGGGTAGCGCAGCTGAATCAGCATGCTTTAAAACTCATGTCAAGTCCTTTCACCGAGTGAGTGAGGGCGCCTACTGAAATAAAATCGACGCCGGCTTCTCCGTACGCACGCAGTGTGTCAAGTGTTATGCCTCCGCTCGACTCTATCTCAATTCCGGGGCCTTCGGCGCGGATGAGCTTCACAGCCTCTGCTGTACGCTCGGGTGTAAAATTATCAAGCATGATGCGGTCGGCACCTGCGGCAATAGCCTGACGGATCTCATCGGTATTGCGCACTTCAACCTCTATGCGGAGATCTTTATTGTTTTTAGCACAATAGTCTTTGGCTGCGGCAACAGCCTTATCGATGCCACCGGCAAAATCCACATGATTGTCTTTGATAAGAATCATGTCGAAGAGGCCTATGCGATGATTGCATCCGCCACCGATTTTTACAGCCTCTTTCTCAAGCATGCGGAGACCCGGAGTGGTTTTACGGGTATCGAGCACCTTACATGCCAGTCCGTCAAGACGCGACTGGTAACGGGCAGTTACAGTGGCTATGCCACTCATGCGCTGCATTATGTTGAGCATGGTTCGCTCAGTCTGGAGCAACGAGCGTACAGGCCCCTCGACCACGAAAGCTATATCGCCGGGCTTTACATGGGCTCCATCATGAATCATGACGGTCATCTTCAGCGAAGGATCGAACTTCTCGAATACCTTGCGGGCTATATCCACCCCGGCAAGTATTCCCTCTTCCTTGACCAGAAGATGCTGGCGCCCCATCGCATCGGGGCCGATTGTGCTGAGCGTGGTGTGATCGCCATCGCCAATGTCTTCTGCAAAGGCGAGATTTAGTAGGTCGTCGATTAATTCGTCTTTAGTTTTCATATTCTTACTCTTAGAGGCTGCAAATATACGCAAAATCGGCCGCAAATTGTTAATTTTGCCGCATGAAAATTAAACTTCTCTGCATGGGGGCCATCCGCGACGCCGCCATATCAACCGCCATCTCTCAGTATACCAAACGAATACCCTTCTACTGGCCATTTTCGCTCGTCAGCCTACCCGATGTGCGCTCCGCGCGCACGGCAGGCCCCGAAAAACAAAAAGATCTGGAGGGTAAGAAATTTCTCGAAGAGATTATTCCGGGCGACTTTGTAATGCTGCTTGATGAGCGTGGCAAAGAATATACGTCGCGCCAATTTTCCGATTTTATCGTCAAAAAAAGTGTGGAGCTTCCGAAATCGCTCGTCTTCGTCATCGGCGGCCCCTATGGTTTCAGCAAGGAAATGTACGACCGAGCCGATGCCATGATCTCCCTGTCGAAAATGACTTTCCCGCACGAGCTCGTACGCCTGTTTTTCGTCGAGCAGCTATACCGCGCCGGGTCAATCATGAAAGGAGAACCATATCATCACGACTGATGAGGACTCCTTAAAATCATGAAATTTCGTAATCAAATATTAAATATTGTTTAATTAAGCGATTCTTTTGCCTAAAAAGTTGTCAGCAAGTATAAAAAAGCACTAACTTTGTAGAGGACGATGCCATAGGCATCCGCTTCTAAAATAACTGACATACTATGAAAGCTTTAAGTGCAATTGCTGTTTCGTGTGCCGTCGCAATCACAGCGTCGGCTGCTATGACAGCGCAGGCAGCCGAGCGCGAAGATGCCATTTCGCGGGCGGTTATCCCTTACCTCCCTGGCGTAACCGGCTTCGGGAAAATCAAAGCTGACAGCGTCGCAATAAACGACGCCAAGCGCACAATATCTGTAAAATTCAACGAGACTGCCAGCTACCTTCCGCTGACAGCCGAGACTCTGGCTGCCCTTAAAGCCGATTGTCTTGCATCACTTGGCGACCAATACAAAAACTACAAAATTGAATTGCTGAGTGGCGGCCGCAACCTCGACGACCTTGTACTTTATGCAAAAAAGAAGAATAAGGCGCCGAAAGAAAAGACACCATTCATCGTACGCGAGGATGACCCGAAAGCTCCGCTGGGCCTTGATGGCAAAAACATTGCCCTATGGCAAAGCCACGGCTGGTATTTCGAGCCCAAACTCAACCGCTGGGAATGGCAGCGTGCCCGCATCTTCCAGACCGTTGAAGACCTCTACACCCAGAGCTACGTGATGCCCTTCCTCATGCCGATGCTTGAGAATGCAGGGGCATATGTGATGTCGCCGCGCGAACGTGACACCCAGCTCACCGAAATCATAGCCGACAACGACGGCGGTTCGTTAGCCAAAGGAAAATTCGCAACCACCGGCGAGTGGTCAAAGGCTGGCAAGCCCGCATTCGCATACACAAAAGCCGAGCTTCATAATGGCGACCATCCTTTCTCTGAAGGTACAGCCCTGATGGCTAATCTTTCAGGTAAGAAAGATCAGTCGACTGCCACAGCCGAGTGGAAAGCTTCGGTGCCCGAAGATGGCGAGTACGCAGTATATGTGAGCTACACCACCCTCCCCAACAGTACAGAGGCTGCTAAATATAAAGTTTACGCAGCCGACGGCGTACACAACTTCACCATCAACCAGAAGATGGGCGGAGGCACATGGATTTACCTCGGGCACTTCCCCTTCCGCAAATATGATGGAGAAAAGACCGTGGTCGAACTGCTGAACTCCGGCAAGAATAAACGCGACGTTGTCACCGCCGACGCCGTCAAGATCGGTGGCGGCATGGGTAACGTAGCCCGTATAGTCAAGGAGCCGCTCGACGACATCGACTATGAATATGTATTAAGCGGTTATCCCCGCTTCGTTGAAGGCGCCCGTTACTTCCTGCAATGGGCAGGCGCACCCGACAGCGTATTTACCCGCACAGATTACGTCAATGACTACAACGACGACTACTGCAGCCGTGCCCTCTGGGTCAACTGGCTTGCCGGCGGATCGTCGATGTTGCCCGGACGTGAGGGCCTGAATATTCCCGTCGACCTGAGTTTTGCATTCCACTCCGATGCCGGCACAACGCCCAACGACTCGATTATAGGCACACTCGGCATCTACTGCACTTCTGGCGAAACACTGGGCAACGGCAGCACACGCCTTGCTTCACGCGACTTCACCGACGAAGTGATGACAAATATCGTCAACGACGTAAGAGCCACTTTCGAGCCCAACTGGACACGCCGTGGCATGTGGGATAAGAGCTATTTCGAAGCCCGTGTACCCGAAGTTCCGGCCATGCTGCTTGAGCTCCTCTCGCACCAGAATTTTGCCGATATGGCCTATGGTCTCGACCCCGCATTCCGGTTCACCGTCTCCCGTGCGGTTTACAAAGGCATGCTCAAGTTCCTCGCCCAGCGCGACGGTCGCCCATATGTAGTGCAGCCACTCCCCGTACGGTCGTTCGCAATCGAGACAAACGGAGCCGACGGCTACCGTCTATCTTGGGCAGAGACAGTCGACAGCCTTGAAGCGACTGCAACTCCTACCTATTATATAATAGAAGAACGTATCGGCGAAGGCGCCTTCCGCCCCATCGCCCAGTCGCAGCAACCCTCATTCGAGCTTGCCGTTGACGACAATGAAATCCATTCCTACCGTATCATCGCAGCCAACGACGGCGGCCGGGCCTTCCCCTCTGAAGTACTCGCCCTCTGCCATATGCCTGGAGACAAGGAGACCGTGACTATTGTGAACGGATTCACCCGCGTAAGCGCGCCCGACCGTTTTGACTCTGGCGACATCGCCGGATTCTACGACATCCGCGACCACGGAGTGCCCTACGTCAACGACATCTCCTTCATCGGAAGTCAATTTGAGTTCCGTCGCGACATCCCCTGGATGGACGACGACGCCGCTGGCTTCGGTGCATCGCGTGCCGACTATGAAGACAAAGTCGTTGCGGGTAACACATTTGACTTTGTATACACCCATGGCAAGGCCATCCGCGCTGCCGGTCACTCGTTTATTTCTTCGAGCGTAGAAGCCTTCTGCCAGGGCAATGACACACCTGCTGTAGTCGATCTCATACTTGGCAAGCAGAAAGAGATTAAACAAGGCCGTGGAGTATACGGCACCCGGTTCAAAGCCTTCCCCTCTGAACTTCAAGACCGCATCAGCGCCCTGACCTCAGCAGGCACAGACTTCTTCATCAGCGGTGCTTATGTAGCCACCGACATCTGGGATAATCCCAACTCAAGCGAGGCTGTTGCAGAAGCCGACAAGAAATTTGCCCGCGAAGTGCTCGGTTACAACTGGCGCGTAGGCCAGGCTTCTGTCACCGGTGAAGCATATCAAGTTCAGACCCGCTTCAAAGACTTCACCAAAGGTGATTACCGTTTCTCGAACGTACTCAACTCAGATTGCTATGCAGTTGAATCGCCCGATTCATTCTACCCCGTTGACAACGAGAAGGCCTGCACATTCATGCGCTACAGCGAGAACAACCTCATCGCAGGTACCCTCTTCGACAACGGCAACTACCGCACCGCTGTAATCGGGTTCCCCTTCGAGACAATCACTGACGGAGAAGGCCGCGCACACCTCATGAAACAGGTGCTCGACTTCTTCGCAGACCCCTCGCCCAGACGCAACATCATCAAAAAATAAGACAATCCCTATCAACTACTTAAATAAACATGAAAACAACTGTCCATTGCTTCCTCCCCTTCGTTGACGAAGCCCAGGTACGGGCCACAGTCGAAGGCCTTAAAGAAAGCGCCCTCGTGTCGAAAATCACACTTCTGGCCACTGACCCCGAAGCTAAAGCATGCCTCGGCTGTGACCTGATTCACATCGACACCCTCAACTCGTCGGCAACGATGAAGAAAATCGCCGAAGCCGCCGACAGCGAGTTCATTCTTCTGTACACAAAGCAGAACACACTCGTGCCCGGTTACTTCGCGCTCGACCGCTTCGCAAAAATTGCCCGCGACTCTAAGGCCGGCATGGTATATGCCGATTCATATACTGTAGTGGAAGGCAAGAAGAGCAACGCTCCGGTTATCGACTATCAGTTCGGTTCGCTCCGCGACGATTTCAACTTCGGCTCGGTTCTTTTCTTCAACACGACCGATTTCAAGAAGGCAGCCGCCGGAATTGATAAAGAATACACTGCAGCCGGACTATATGACCTCCGTCTGCGTCTGAGCCGCATCGCACCCATTGTGCATATCAACGAATACCTCTACAGCGACGTAACCGTCGACAACCGCAAGTCGGGCGAAAAGATCTTCGACTACGTAGATCCCAAAAACCGCGGCGTGCAGATTGAGATGGAAGAGGCCTGCACCGCACACCTGAAGGCTATCGGCGGATACCTCGAACCCGTCTTCGAGCCCATCGAATTCAACCGTGGTGACTTCAAGAATGAAGCTTCGGTAATTATCCCCGTGCGCAACCGCGTGCGCACTATCCGCGATGCAATCCGCAGCGTGCTCAGCCAGAAGACCGACTTCCCCTTCAACCTCATCATCATCGACAACCACTCGACCGACGGCACATCGGAGGCAATCGAGGAATTTACCAATGATCCCCGCGTGATCCACATCATACCCGAACGCGACGACCTCGGTATCGGCGGATGCTGGAACGTAGGCGCCAACCACCCTGAAGCAGGTAAATTCTGCGTACAGCTCGACTCCGACGACGTATACTCAGATGAGAATACGCTCGCCAAGATGGTGAAGGCCTTCTACGACAACAACTCGGCCATGGTTGTGGGCACATATATGCTTACAGACATCGATATGAACATGATTCCGCCGGGCGTAATCGACCACAAGGAATGGACTCCCGAGAATGGCCGCAACAACGCCCTCCGCATCAACGGTCTCGGTGCACCCCGCGCATTCTACACCCCTATGCTGCGTGAAATCCATGTGCCCAACACATCGTATGGCGAAGATTATGCCCTCGGACTCGCATTCTCTCGTCACCACCAGATTGGCCGTGTATACGATGTCGTTTATCTCTGCCGCCGCTGGGAAGACAACTCCGACGCAGCTCTCGACATCAACAAGATGAACGCCAACAATCTTTATAA
>CAJUJB010000025.1 GCA_910586595.1 uncultured Muribaculaceae bacterium
GCGACCCCGACCTTGGCAAGGTCGTGCTCTACCAACTGAGCTATTTTCGCAAGTGGTATTTTTTGTTTTGCGGTGCAAAGTTAGGCACTTTATTTTGTTTGACCAAATTTTTTTGAAGAAAATTTTGAAGAAAATTTAATTAAATTCGAAAGGTAGTTAATATTCAATTCATTAAGAGCTCAGGACTCAGCCTGCGGATTTTACCATTTGATGTGCGTGGAAGACTTGCTATGCCTAAAAATAGTTTTGGCACTCTTCTATGATCCGACACGATTGCACGAATTTTAGCCTCTATGTCTGCTCTAACATCCTCCGAGCCCTCATAAACCAAGGCAACGGCTTCTCCCCATTTATCATCCTTAACTCCGCAGACGTAGTACGGTCGGTTACTCATCGCTGGCAAGTATAATGACTCCAGTTCTTCAGGAAAAAGCTTGATTCCGGCAGAATTTATCACACCATCTGCCCTGCCTCGCCATTTAAATGATGTGGGCGACAGCAGTTCTATCACATCATTCGTCTGAAGTCGGCCAAATGAAAAAGCTGGTGCGACTATGCAAAGTCGGTTTTCCGTATCCACAGAGAATTTAATTCCTGGCATAGCGGTATATACTCTGTCTTCATCTTTTCCATTTGCCAATGCCACATGACTGCAAGTCTCAGTCATGCCATAACTGATGAAAACGTTGTAACCCAAGTTTACCAGGCGTTGACAATCTGCATGAGTAGGGGCTGCCCCTCCAATCAGAAGATTCTCAACACGACTGGCATATTCAGGATGCTCAATAAAATTATTGATCTGAGATGGAACAATAGCCAATAGGTCTATCTTATTTATTGATTCATCCAACGCAATGCGGTTGCTCACAGGTAGATGAATTAATCGGCAGCCAGCTTCCACAGAGCGTACAACCATCATTTTTCCGGCAATATAGTCTGTGGATAGGGGGATTGCAAGACAAGAATGTGAGTCTATGCAAAAGAACTGGTTGGTTGCCCGGGCAGACGCCCTCATATCTGATTTTAGAAGATATATTGACTTGGGGCGACCAGTGGAGCCAGATGTATGAGCCTCTACATAGTCTTTGTCATTATTCCATTCCTCTAAGAACTCAGTTAATTTCTCCATGGCATGTCTGATGGGAATTGCCAAGTGCCATTGGCGTTATAAAACAAAGATTCTCCGCGCATTTCCAGTGGTGAGGGCACATTATTATGATAAAGTTGCCCGGTACCTAAACCCTGTGGAATCTCCACGCCCTTTGAAGATACCCAGGCCGCTATAGCAGCCAATCCTATATTTGACTCGAGGGCTGAGGTGCACCACCATCCGATTCCAAGCTTGTGGGCTATGTCGATATAATTATCAGCAGCCGCAAAGCCTCCGCATAATGAAGGCTTAAGAATCAGATACTGAGGATTGATATATTCCACCAATTCTTTTGCCGCATTATACGTGCGTGTACCTATAAGCTCTTCGTCAAGACCGATAGGAATCGGACTCTGCCGGCATATACTTGCCATTTCGCAAGTCTGCCCAGCCTTAATAGGTTGTTCCAGCGAGTGTATTGAGTATGATGAGAGTATGTCGAGCTTACGCATGGCATCCTCTGGAGAGAAACTGCCATTGGCATCTAATCGCAATTCAAGCGTAGAAGGGGAATATCTTTGCCTGATTGACTTCAGCAAGTCAACTTCGTCTTCAAAAGATATGCCTCCAATTTTTAATTTGAGGACTCTGAATCCGTTCTCTAATTTTTCATCGATTCTTCGGGCCATAGTCGCCTTATCGCCCATCCATATTAGTCCATTTGTCGCAATCCCTCTCCTGCCTTCGATCCATGGTTGAGATGGATTGATTCGTTTAAAGGCCGTTTCGAATCCAAATTTAATCGAGCTATCTGCATTCACGAGGGCATCCTCCGGGCGCTGGCATGCTAAAGAGAGCTTTTCTTCATAATCTGGTTTATCTTCTTCAGATAGACCGCGGAAGAGTGCACACTCCCCTATCCCAAGTGTTGTCGCAGGATCCGAAGAGTCGAATAAACGAATAAAATATGTATCTTTATCAAACATCGAAGCCCGTGAAGTTCGCGCTTCGAACCGGAATAATAGCCTGTAAGGGCTCCATTGCGCTTTCAGCATAACAGGTGTTTTAGGGTCGCAAAGTTAAGAAATTTGAAGAATAATGACTAATTTTGCATTTATAAATTTATCACGGATGAAGATACTCTACGAGGACAACCATATTATTATCGTCAATAAAGCTGCCGGAGAAATCGTTCAAGGCGACAAGACTGGCGACGAACCTCTGGTCGAAACTATAAAGAAATATATCAAAGAGAGAGATTCAAAGCCCGGTCAAGTGTTCTTGGGTGTAGTTCATCGTCTCGACCGTCCGGTGAGCGGTGTTGTGGTTTTTGCCAAGACATCTAAAGCTCTAAGCAGGTTGAACGCCATGTTTGCAACTCGTGATGTTCATAAGACCTACTGGGCCATAACTCGAAATCGCCCGCAAGAGCAATCTGCCATACTCACCCATTATATTACTTCCGTAGAACGCAATAATAAATCATATGCCTCCCTCACTCCAAAATCCGGATCAAAGGAGGCTCGACTTGAATATAGGCTCATTGCATCGTCAGATCGATATTGTTTGCTCGAGGTTAATCTTATGACTGGCCGCAAGCATCAGATTCGGGTACAATTATCAAGCATTGGCTGTCCGGTGAAAGGAGACTTGAAATATGGAGATAAACGGAGTAATCCTGACGGTAGCATTTCCCTCCATGCTCGTCGAGTAAGATTTATTCACCCTGTATCAAAAAAAGAAATTGACATAACCGCACCGGTTCCTGAAGGCGACAATCTGTGGGTTGCTTTGGAAACCGCGGCAGAAACTTCAACTTTTGAATGACAAAAGAAGATCTTAAAATTGTTTTTTTCGGCACCCCTGAGTTTGCCGTTGAAAGTCTTGATGCCCTTGTGAAGGGCGGCTATAATGTTGCCGCTGTAGTGACAATGCCCGACAAGGCGGCCGGACGTGGCCAGAAACTCAGTCAATCAGCCGTAAAAAAATATGCTCTGGAGCACTCGCTCCCGGTTCTGCAGCCCGTGAAGTTGAAGGATGAAGACTTCGTCAGAGATCTTAGGGAAATCAATGCAGATCTGTTCATCGTTATTGCATTCCGCATGTTGCCCGAAGTCGTTTGGGCAATGCCGCCTCTGGGCACCTTTAATCTTCATGCATCCCTCTTGCCGAGATATAGAGGAGCTGCCCCGATCAATCGGGCTGTAATGAACGGAGACACAGAGACGGGAGTCACTACATTTTTCCTCAAGCATGAAATTGATACCGGAGATATAATAAGTCGTGAACGTATCGAAATTGGCCCTGATGAAGATGCTGGTTCTGTTCATGATCGGCTTATGACTTTAGGTGCGGCACTGACGGTTGACACTGTCAATCATATTATCACAGGAGATCTCACCACCACTCCGCAGGACGCGTTAGCGGGTGATTGTGCTCCGACGCCGGCCCCCAAAATCTTTAAGGAAGATTGCCGCATCGATTGGGCGTGGACATCCTCGCGCGTCCACAATCATGTACGTGGGCTCGCACCCTATCCGGCAGGTTGGACAGGTTTGTCTTTCGCAGGGCCCGGGTCAGAAGCCGAGAGTACGGTTAAAGTTCTTAAGACGGCTTGTGATGAACAGGCACCGTCTCTACGCCCTGGAGAACTCCAACTGGTGGGTAAACACGCGTATGTGGGCACAGGTAATGGCTCGTCCTTAAGGCTGGTTAGTGTCCAGCCCGCAGGCAAGCGCCCGATGGATGGGGCTGACTTTCTCCGCGGCCTCAGGCCTGGAGAAAATGGGCGTCAACCATACTTCATATGAGTTGTTAACACTCTTTTGTAAAAATTTCAACATAAGCAATGCCCTATCCGCTCAAAAATGTGTAACTTTACGCCTAAAACCGGAGAGGCTCCTTCCATGCAGTTTATCCGAATGAACATTAGACGTCTTCATTTGTTAAAATTTTAAATAGGATTTGACACTCGTGCTCATCTGCCCCTGCGCCCAGTCCTTGAAAAGTTTAACTTAAAAGACAGAATTATGAGCGATTACAACATTCCAACCCCTGAAGAACGCCGCCGTCAGCGTCTTGAAGAAAATGACGGACGTGGAGTTAAACCCAACCAGGTCATGAGTACTATTTTCGGTATCATCATGATTATTATCTATGTAGGCATGGGTGTGCTCTTGCTGATCAATTTCTTCAATTGGAACAGCGATTGGGCATGGACACGCTATATTGTTGGAGTCGTATTAGTTATTTACGGTCTTTGGCGTGCTTACAGGCAAGTAAAAGGCATTGACTAAATTGAATTGCAAATGAGCACATATAATTCGTATATCACCGCTGCCGCCGTGGCTCTTTCTTTGAGCTTCGGCGCAGTTTCGTGCATGAAGTATGAGAAAGATCCGCACTCCTCTACTTCCGGTACAACCACCATGGTATGTGATAACTCTTTTGAAAACATTTTCAAGCAGGAGGTCGATGTCTTTGAATATCAGTACCCGGATGCACATATTTTGGTACGATATGGCACACAGACCGAGGCATTTGACTCTCTTTTCAGCCTTAATACACGTAGCATTGTGGTTAGCAGGGATATTACCCCTGAAGAAAAACGTGCTTTGAAGGCTAAATATAAGAAGGAAAGAGGAGCTAATGTAAATGTCCGTTCTTCAAAGATTGCTGTGGATGCTGTGGCTTTCATTGTTAATCCACAGAATACATGTGAGAAACTCACTGTAAGGGAACTTGGAGATATTCTCTCGGGAGAATCGCCTCAATGGAACGATCTTGAGCCTTCCAAGCTCGGAGCTATAAAAGTCGTGCTTGACCAGACAGGTTCCTCATTGGCAACCTTCCTTAGCGATTCATTGCTTCAAGGACGCCCCCTTGGCCCTAATGTTTTCGCTGCTGGCTCAGTACCCGAAGTATTCAAGATTGTTGAGCAAAATCCGAATGCGATCGGAGTGCTCGGGGTAAGCTGGATTACTTCAGATATGGATTCGGCTGATATGAGCCGCGAAGAACTCGCCGAAAGCGTGCTTACTGATGGTGCGGTAATGGGTGCCACCCTCACTCAACGCGTTAAAGTTTTGAAAGTTAACCGTGATAATGAGGTGACAGCATACAAGCCTTACCAACAATATATTTTTGACGGTTCCTACCCTCTCTTCCGTCAGATTTACATGATTACAACTGCCTCAACTTCTAATGTCGCCGGAGGATTCTATTCTTTCGTAACTGGCCCTATCGGACAGAAGATAATCATGAAGACTGGTATTCTCCCCGCAAAGGTGAGCATACAGCAGGTTGAGCTTCCTGAACGTCAGTAATCTCAACCATTCTATCAGGAAAAAGTAATATTAATATAACCAGAAAATACAAATAATGAAGAAAACAGTTTTCTTGTCCTTGCTTCTGGCTGGAGGCCTTTTGGCTTCCGCCCAGACTCAGGGCTACAAAGACGGTATCGAGTATTATAAAGCAGGTCAGTACGACAATGCGCGCACAATCCTCGAGCGTACCCTCAACGACGCCTCAACAGATAAATCTCTTGCTAACTACTATCTCGGTCAGGTAGCACTGAATCAAGGCGACAAGGCTGCTGCCAAGTCATACTTCGAAAAAGGTCTCTCTATTGATGGCGACAATGCTTACAACTATGTAGGTATCGGTGCACTTGATCTTCTCAACGGTCAGGAGAGCGAGGCTGCCAACCAATTCAAGAAGGCTCAGGGTCTTGCCAAGAAAAATGCAGAAGTCTCTGTAGCTATTGCTCGTGCGTATTACAATGCCGATCCGGTTAAATATGCAAAAGAGATTCAGAAGAATATTGACAAGGCTCGTAAAGATTCAAAAAACCAGGATCCTTCTATTTACGTGCTCGAAGGTGACATGCTCATGGATGCTCAGGACTTCGGTGCTGCGGCTGCCCGTTACGAAAATGCCATCGTCAACGACCCCTCTAACTCTGAAGGCTACGTTAAGTATGCTAACGCTTACTTTAATGTAAACAAGAATTACGGTATCCAGAAACTTGAGGAACTCCTCAAGCAGCAGCCAAACTCTGCAATGGCTCAGCGAGAACTTGCCGAGAAATACTTCCTCGCAGACCACTGGAAAAAAGCTTCCGATCTCTACGGCAAGTACATCCAGAATCCTAACCACTTCCCGGAAGATAAGGCTCGTTACGCCGTTCTTCTCTATTGGGGTGAAAAATATCCCGAGTCTCTCGGTGTGGCTAATGAAATTCTTGCAAATGATCCGTCGAACTTCGTTATGCAGCGCGTACGTGTTCTCGACCAGACTGCAATGAAAGACTATTCAGCCGCAGTTGAAAGCGCAAAGAAATTCTTTGAGTCAAATCCCGATGGTAACTTCAACACCAATGACTACATGACATATGCAGAGGCTCTTACCGGCGTTGGCCAGGATTCTCTTGCTGTTGTTCAGTATGAAATTGCAGCTGAGCGTGATCCTAAGAACGGCGATTTGCTCAAGAACCTTTCGACCATCTACTCACAGAACAAAGAGTATACCAAATCTGCTGAAGCATACGATGCTTATCTTCAGCTTCAGGAGAACCCCTCTCTCAACGACTTCTTCGGAATGTCTGGTCGATATCTTAACGCTGCCGTTAACGCTGCCGACACCGTTCAGGCTAAAGAACTCGCTGCCCGTGGTCTCGACTATGTAGGCCGTGTAATCGAGCGTGCAGAGCCTAATCCTCTCTTCTATCAGCGTCAGGGCCGTCTCTACATCGCTGCCAACGAAAAGAAACCCGATGCCGATGCGATTGCAGCTTACGACAAGATGCTCGAGCTCCTCAATGCAGATCCTGAGAATATGAATCCTGCTAACGAGAACAATGCCCTCGACATGTACCGCGAAGCTTATGCCTTCGAGATTATGTACTACGCTAACTTCAATATCGATAAAGACAAGCAGGCCTATTTCACCGAGAAGTTCAACACTGTTAAAGATCTTCTCACTCCCAAGGCTGAATAAGTCTGATTCAAATATCCCGCAGGGACGCGGCCAATTCAGGCCGCGCCCCTGCTGTTTTCTAAAATTCCATTAGTATGCAACCTCTCGCCGAACGTCTCCGCCCGCAAACCCTCGATCAATATATTGGCCAGCAGCATCTTGTCGGCCCCAAAGGAATCATTCGCCGCATGATTGATTCTGGAAAAATATCCTCCTTCATATTGTGGGGCCCTCCCGGTGTGGGAAAGACTACGCTTGCCCGTATTATTGCTAATACGACTAAGAGTGCCTTTTTCACGCTATCGGCTGTAACCTCCGGAGTTAAGGATGTGCGCGAGATTATTGAACGGGCTCAACGCGAAAGTGGGGGCATGTTCTCTCAAGGCCGACCTATACTGTTTATTGATGAAATCCATCGGTTCAGCAAGAGTCAGCAGGATAGTCTTCTCGGTGCAGTTGAGAATGGAACAGTTACTCTTATCGGTGCAACAACAGAGAATCCTTCCTTTGAGGTTATCCGCCCTCTGTTATCGCGTGCGCAAGTCTATACACTTAAGCCATTGCTTGAATCCGATCTAAAGATTCTTCTTGACCGGGCTATTAAGGAAGATGAAGTATTATCGCGCGCAAAAATACGTATAGAGGAGACAGATGCGTTGTTCCGTTATGCTGGAGGTGATGCACGTAAGTTGCTCAATATTCTTGATCTGCTGGAGCAATCGGCCGGAGTCGGTGAAGAAATTATTATAAGCGATCAAACGGTAACTGATCGCTTGCAGGAAAATCCGCAGGCATACGATAAAAATGGAGAGATGCATTACGACATCATCTCAGCCTTTATCAAAAGTATACGCGGAAGCGATCCCGATGCGGCTGTTTATTGGCTCGCCCGAATGATTGCCGGAGGCGAAGACCCTGAGTTCATAGCGCGACGAATGGTAATCCTGGCCTCGGAAGACATTGGCCTCGCTAATCCTAATGCGATGCTGATTGCTAATACTACTTTTGACGTCATTCAGAAAATCGGTATGCCCGAGGGCCGTATTCCGCTTTCAGAGTGCGCCATATATTTGGCACAATCGCCCAAGAGCAACTCCGCATATTTAGCCATCGACGCCGCGCTTGCAGAAGTTGAGAGAAGTGGTAATTTGCCTGTACCTTTACATTTACGCAATGCCCCCACGTCTCTTATGAAGCAGTTAGGCTACGGAAAGAATTACTTATATGCCCACGACTTCCCCGGCAATTTTGTGCGCCAGCAATTTCGCCCCGATGCAATTGCCGGCATGACTTTCTGGCACCCATGCTCCAATCCAGCTGAGGATGTCATGGTTCAGCGTCATGTGGCAAGGTGGGGAAAGAAAGACTAAACCGTCGCTCACAGCCATGCATTGACTCGCTCACGCACAGCAGCCGACTCACTGAGTAGTCTTATAAATTCTCTCATAGAACGCTTATGGTATGAGCCTCTCAAGGTATGCACACAACCTTCCATAACACCATCCGGTATATCAAGAGGTATGGCTTTCAGTCCGGGTTCATTGTGAATGGTAGCTTCAGCAAGCACTGTTACCAGACGGTTCTGTCTGATGAGCTTAAGCAATATGTTCACTTCGTTCAACTCTACCCTTACTTTTAGAGGCGTTGGGTAATGCGAGATGATGCCTTCCAGTGTATTGCGGGCTTGAAGACCTTTGGCTGGGAGAGCGAGTTCATATTGACTCAATTCTGCTAGTGTAATCACATTTTTCTTGGCCAAAGGATGTAAGTCACCTACAATGGCTGCCGCATATGTTCTGAATAGATGATGAGGCTCTACACCGTCAATTGCTTGCGAAGGTCGGAATGCGAGAGCGAAATCGACTTGCCTCTCCCTGAGCATCTCCATTAATTCCGACATGGGCCGGTAGTAAATATTTAGTTTTACATGGGGATAAACCTTCATGAACGACACCAGTGTTTCTGTAAGCATAGGGCCAAAAGAATATGTTACCCCTATATTCAGGGTGCCGCAGAGCACATTTTTAAGATCGCTTATACGTGCCGTACATTCTTCTGCATCAATCAATGTGCGGCGTGCATATGGCAATAGCTCATCACCGGCTTCCGTAAGTGCCACACTCCTGCTGGTGCGGAGGAGTAATTGGGTATCCAGTTCCTGCTCAAGCTGTTTTATCTGTTGGGATAAGGTGCTTTGAGTGATGCACAATGTTTTGGCCGCCTCTGAAAAATTCAATGTCTCGGCCAGGCGTACGAAATATCGTAGTTGTCGCAATTCCATTCTCTTTAATTATTACGGGTAGCTTGAAATGAGATTTTTGGCATGATGAAGATTGGCATTGTGGCACCCACAGCCATGCCGAGTAATATAAAAAAACAGGTTAGTCCGTTGGTGGCAAACAAGTAAAAATAATGCATAAACGTACTTTCGCTCTGATGCAGCAAGCATAAGGCTAATCCTCCTACACAACGGTAGGCATACATCCCGGGAATCATCGGCAACAAAGAGGGAAAAAGATAGGTCTCTGCTGGAACCTTGGTTTTCGGAGATATGAGCACTGCCAGAATTCCGATTATAAATGACGCTATAGTTGTGGCGGCCGCAATATGCCAGTGAAGACATTCAATAAGCAACCATCGGCTCGAATGTCCGGCTGCAGCTATTAGCGCGCAATAAAGGTAAGCCCTGCGCGGAGGATTGCTGATTGAAGCAAATCCGATGGCTGCTATTGCAGCGAAAAATGCATCTTGAAGAAACTGACTAATCATAATTTTTCAGAACATACCCATATTCATAAGCCACATACCGAGGCACAGACCGAATGACAGGCAACATAATGTAACCACAGCGTTCATAAGGCGCCCGAAGGCACATATATAATGACGGTCGATCATATCGCAGAAGGAATTGATAAGAGGTATACCGGGAATGAGATAGAGCACGCTGGTGCCGAGGGTAATCATTGGAGAGGCGCCAAGCGAGAAAAGGTTATCAGCACTGGCGATTACCGCTGAAACAAACGCACATACTGCCGTAATGATACGGGCATCAACGTGCTTGATGGCCATGGTCTGCTTCAGAAAAAAGCCGGCGAAAGTAGCCACGAATACAATTGCCATTGCGGTCAGATCTCCCTCAAAAAGCCGGCAGAAAGACGCATTCGCAAGGCTAACCAACAGCAGGATGACTCCCGGGGCGGTGCCTCCCATCCGTTCAATCTCTCCGAAACGCTCAATACCCTCTCGGAAAGTAATTTCGCGGTCTGCAAGCGCCCAGCTCAACCGGCTGAGACTTGTAATGACATTGAAATTAATCGGTACGTCTCGGATAGATGTGATAGACGTCAGCACCTCCGGCGACCCGGCTCGGCGTATGGTAAGATGTATATGCCGTGGAAGAATGGTTATTTCTGCCATCAGACCAATCGATTGTGCCATTCGCTTGACATTCTTCTCAAGCCGGACGCATGTCGACCCCGATCCGAAGAGTAATCCGGAGTAATTAGCCAGAAACTCTGTTGCCTCCCCGGTTGAGACATCACATGTCATCGAATTCATCGTAGTCATAGTCATTCTTTATAATTCTATCGCCAGGCACAAAGATTTCTTCCCATTCTCTGCCCACCGAAATAGGTTTAGCTTTCTGAATCGCATGATGCCGTTTGAGTATCAATACCGATCGGAAAATAAGCACAAGTGAAGTGATGGTGACAATCGTAATCCATGTAATAAGAGGTACATTCATAGTCTTTAATTTTTATTGTTTGCAAAGGAACAAACGATCGCCGACTTTGATTGTCCTTTTCCATGAGTTTTTTCGATACCATCTATAAGAAAAACGAAACGCGACTCTTCATAGTTCATTGAGCCACGTTTCGTTTCATCGTTCGGGATGCTTATGGATATTTATCCGCAGTGGAAATACTCTTTTACCATTTCGAGCATCAAGCCCGGATCAGATATGGCGTCGCTGATGCGTGTCTCATCGTAAGACCGCAACTTTTTAGCAACCCCTTCAAGCATTGCTGCTGAGAATACGCCTTCAGCACGGAATACATCCGACCGCTCGTCGAGGCATTTTGCAGATGCATGGCAACCGGTGGGCAAGGTCGGGAGAGCTGCCAGGCGGGCAGCATTCTCAGGCTTGTGAATGTCGACATCGACGTAATACTTGTCGGCTGTCGCAAGAGGCTCCGACATTTCGAAACCATGGCGTACTGCCACCGCAAGCCCGGCAAGCAACATGTATATATCAGCGCTTCCGTCGGCTGAGCGGATCTCGAAGGTCTGTTTAGCGCTATATGATTTATCTGGTTCCAGATCTACGGCTGCTGATCCATTGGCAACCGAGCACATGTCGCCTCCTACTGCCCATCCAAGAGGTACACGGACGAGAACCGACCGGTTACGGTCGCCCCAACATATATTGGTCGGGGCTTCCTGATGTGGCACGAGACGGAAATATGAGGTTGGATTAGTGTTGCCGAATGCTGTAAGAGCCGGGGCAAGATCCATTATGCCCGCGATGGCAGTGCGTGCCTGTTCGCTCAAGCGGCCTGTGGTCTGATCAAGCATTACACTATTGCCGTCAGCATCCATGAGACGCATGTGAACATGTAGACCCGATCCGGCCTTTCCTGTGGTAATTTTAGGCGCGAAGGTTATATCAAGACCCTCTTGAGATGCCAGATTGCGTATCACCCATTTGGCAAGCATCAGTTGGTCGGCAGCTTCACGGGCATCTACCGGCAGAAACTCAATTTCATTTTGCTCATAGATCATGCCATCGAGTGTGAAATTTCCCACCTCCGAATGGCCATACTTGATTTGTCCGCCCGTCTGTGCAATATATCGCATGCAGCGTGTGCGGAAATCATTGAACTTTGCAAAAGGTGCCGATTCATGATAACCTTTCTGATCACTTGCAGGGAAGGTACCAGGATCCTGTGCAATCACATAGAATTCGAGCTCTCCCATTGCATGAAACACCAGACCTGTCCGGGCTGTGAATGCTTCGCACGCCTTCGCCAGAGTCTGCTCCGGTGCACTTTCGAGTGGCTTGCCTTCATAATCGAAGAACGAGCACAGCATGGTCAAGGTAGGGATTGGGGCAAACGGATCACGGAATGCAGTGCGAAAACGGGGAATGACATATAAATCCGAACTTCCAGCACTTATAAATGGGAAGAGTGACGATCCGTCAACTCGTTCTCCTTTGGTGAGTATAGTCTCGAGATATGCCAGATCATTTACTACGAAGTTGAGCGTTTTCAGGCGACCATCGGCTGCAGGATACATGAAATTGACCATTTCAATATTGCATTCGGTCACATATCTGATAATATCCGACAGGGTGAAATCCGCCGGAGATTTCTGCAGGAACGAGACTACTTCGTTTTTGTTTAGTCGGAGTGTTTTTTCCATTCTTTACAATTAAACAACCGCCACCCTTGACCGGATGGCGGTTGCTGGGTTAAACTTTATTGGCTAAATCAGACGGGAATGACACCGATTCCTGGACGATCGGGAATAGTAACCTTTCCATCAATGATTTTCATGCCGTCAAAAATATCATTTGCAATAAGTAGATTTCCATCAAGATCAGCCCAATCTACAAGGGGGGCGAGCTGCGAGGCGGCGCTGACCGCGCAAGAGGTTTCTGTCATGCAGCCAAGCATGACTTTCATGCCTAACGCGCGTGCAAGAGTAGCCATCTGATAGGCTTCGTGCATACCGGTACTCTTCATCAGCTTGATGTTGATGCCGTCATAGGCCTGAGCTGCACGCTTTACATCAGGCAGCCTTTGGAGAAATTCGTCTGCGATAATTGGCAGAGGCGAACGTTCCCTAAGCCAGGCTGTGTCATCAATCGCACTTTTATCCATAGGTTGCTCTACGAAAAGGCAATTGCGCTCGGCCAGCCAATGACACATCTCCAGAGCCTTGTTTCTATCGTTCCAACCTTGATTTGCGTCTACGCAGATAGGAACATCGGAATACTTACGGAAAGCCTCCACAATCTCTTTATCGTGGTCAAGACCCATTTTCACTTTTACAACCTTGTAAGGTGCGGTTTCCTCAATTTTTTTCCGCATCTCTTCCGGGTTGGCATCGTAGCTAATGGTAAACGAGGTATTAGGAGTCGTTTCTGGGTTTAATCCCCATATTTTATACCATGGCTGCCCCATGATTTTACCGGTCAAATCATGCAGCGCAATATCAACAGCAGCTTTGGCCGCACGGTTGTTAGGCGCCACACTCTCCATATACTCATGGATGTCTTCAATTCTGAAGGGGTCGGAGAATTGGCTCAAATCAAGTTTGCCGAGGAATTCGGTTACGGAAGCCACACTCTCACCAAGATAGGGAGGCATAGAGGCTTCTCCGTATCCTATCACTCCATCAAATTCAATTTGCACTTGAACATCAGGCGTGGTCGTACGCTGGCTTCGGGCGAGGTTGAATGCATGACGTAGCTGGAGTTCATATGGCGCGAACGATAGGTTGAGTCGTCCGCTTTTGCCGGTCTTGCGGGCCGGTTCCCCCAAGGCAGATATAGAGACGGGAGACGCGGCGATTAAGGCGCCGAGTACACCTGTTTTAATAAAATTTCGTCGGTTCATATCAGTGTATTAGAGTGGTAAAGGTTCAATATTAAAAATACCAGGGGTGGTTACGTGCACGGATGATGCCGGGAGTCTCCTCCATGCCATTGATCCTCACTGCATGCAGAAAGGGAGTGGTGAGATAAGACGGAGAATCCGGATCTACACTATTGCGTTTAACGCGGCCTGACGAATGGACATAATTGCCATTGTGATCGTAGATGGCCACATGTGTAATCTTCTTGGTTTTGGCGTTGCCGAAGAACAATAGGTCACCAGGCTGGCAGGTGCGCCAATCAGAAGCCTCGATTCGTTTTCCCGTAAGAGCCTGTTGCGAAGCATCGCGCATAAGTATTATGCCGTTGGCATAGTAACTCACTTTAGCCAGACCACTGCAATCAAGAGCTTTTGTAGACATGCCTCCCCAGAGATAGGGGGTACCTTCCATGCTGTATGCTGTATCAAGTATTTTATCAGCATCGAAAGGCTGTGCAGCCCATTCTTCCAGTGGAGTCAGCGCGGAGGCATCAGCATACCCGGTGCGGCCGTCAGGCAATTCGATATGGAGTCGCCCGTTTTCAACTTTGGGCGCACCACCAACGGCAGTGACGATACATCCGTTAACAAGATCAGTAACGACATCTCTTACGCCGTTAGATGTTGGAGATGTATAAGCACGTATCTGGTAAGGCGAGGTGACGATGAAACGCTTTGCAGATCGCCATGCAGCCATCTCTTCAGAGGTTTTAGGTACAACCGAGGTCGAAGGCACATATGCGATATATCCGTCGGGCGTCTGTACCCACCACCACTCTCCATTACTTTCAAGAACGCGCAAGGGGGTACCCATCACAGATTGGGTAAGCATCTCAGCGGCATGACGGCCGGCGCCGCGGTGACTCGCCGCGGAGATACGGGTCATGGCCCATCTGTCAGATGGCAACACCATAATGCTGTCGATATACTCGACTCCTGCTGCTTCGAGAGCTTTTACAGCAGCCTCCTTGGCTGAGGCTTCGGATGTAAGGCCGCCGACTACAAGCCGACCATCAGGATCGTTGAATGCCTTCAAGGTATATACAATCTGACGGGCATCCGGAGCAGCTTCAGCTTTGGCATTCTCCACTGCAGTGCGGGCCTTGGCAAGTGCGTCGACCGAAGACTGAGCATATGATAAGCTTCCTGAAAGGAGACAGAAGGCTAAAATTGGTATAATGTGGCGTTTCATTAATTTAATCTTTTATTGGGTCGACACTGAGCACCTCCATATTGTACATCCATGCAGGATAATAGAGATTGCCCTTTGTTGTCTCGACTTCTCCTACTTGGAAGTCGACTGTCTCGCTGCGTACAAAACGTTTGGGAGGATAGAAATCGCATCCAACCCCTTTGTTGGCGGCAAAACGATGTGAATCAATACCGTGAGAATAGAAGCCGGTTATTTCAGGATCTGAAGCTCCGGTATAACGTCCGAAGGAAATATCAACCGGAACCCAGCCAACACCTTCGTAGTAAACCTCCGACCAATCGTGAAGATTCACCTCTCCCGGATGGAGCATCCATCCACTCTCCCAACGGGCAGGCACACCGAGACTACGCATAAGAGAGATAAATAGGAGTGAAACCTGGCCGCAGTCGCCATGGCCTTCGCGTAAAACATATTCAGGAATGCACGATATCGTACTATACTCGCGCGCTCCGGCCCACGGATATCGATTGATAATATAATCAAAGACGAGTTCTGCCTGACGGGATGGATTGGTTTCGTCTCCTACAATGCTATGGGCAAGGTCGGACAGAGGAATTATATGGCGTCCGTCAGGAACCTTGGTATAACGCTGATACAGATCACTCGACTTATCATATGGCTTAAGGCCATTCTTTATATCTTCAGCCGACGCATAAGCTCCGGAGGTGACAAAGCTACCTGTATACTCAAAATGAAGAGTATCTCCTTCTGCAGGTGCCGGAGATTCAAAATAGATACTGTTGTGCACCGAACGACCATTCGAGAGAGTGAATTCGGGCTGTGAGGTATGGAGTATCTCTACATTTTTCTGACGGACACATGAGAGGGAATCCATCGGAACAGGCATCCACACTCTTACAGTATCCCCTGCAATTGCATCATTATAGGGTACATCGATGCTGAATCTATAAGTTACACGATGACTCAATCCTGCAGGATTTGAACCTCGATAATAGCTCAATATGGAATCAACATAGCTGATACGGGCTGCCGACGCATTGGCACCGCGATGCTTGAAGCCGCCGTTATAATCTGGATGTAATAAGCCTAAGTTGCGGACAGACTTGCGGTGGAATCGCTGTTCTCCGTCAAGCATTTTCGCTTCAACATAATGTCGTGAGATAAATGTATCGATATCCGACTCCGTAACTTCGGGATATTTTTCTTTGATTTGCTGTAGAATCTCAGCTCGCGAAAGAGAAAAATCTGCCCGTAACCGTGAGGTCACCGCATCCACAGAATCATTCTCAAGCCACGCATATGGCATTGATTCAGCGCGAGCTTCTTCAGCATGATTGGCAAGCTCATATGCACCATACGCACCGGCTGCCACGACAAAGGCCACTATAATTGTTTTTTTCATTAATTGCTGAGTGATTCGATTTTACGAAAACACATCAAAGATACGTACTTTAAACTTTATATCCAAATTTTTTTAACCGGCTTCAGTTTTTTTAGTAAAGGGAGGGATACTCACGAACACCGCGAGCATCCCTCCCTTTTAGTTATAGTATAAATAATACTTATTTAACGCGTGCGAGGATTAGCGCTGAAGTTGCAGGCACATCCATCGTGCCACCTTTTGTGGTGAAAAGGCCGTCGGGGTTGATTGAGCCGTCGTATGCAACCACAGTCCATTCCCCTTTGGGAATCTTGGCGGTGTAGGCCTCTTTCGAGCCGTTGAACACGAGTTTGATTTCCTTCCACGCATCACCTCCGGCATTATTTTTTATTGAATAAGAGATGATGTTCGGCGTCGATACTTTATCGAATACAATATTTCGGGCTACATCTTCAGCAGTCGTCATGCGGAATGCAGGATGCTCACGACGAAGGCGGATGAGATTTTTATAGTATTCGAATTGGTCAGCGTTCTTAGTCTTCAGCGACCAATCGATTGCATTGATCGAGTCAGGCGATTTATATGAGTTATGCACGCCTTTCTTATCACGGAAAATCTCTTCTCCCGACCACATAAAGGGCGTACCCTGGGATGTGAATACAATTGTCTGGGCAAGGCGGGCGGCACGCTGGCGTTCGGCCTCGGTAGACCCAGGCATCGATTTGGCCAGTTTATCAGTGAGCATCAAGTCGTCATGACACGACACATAATTCACTATCTGGGTCGGAGCTGACGCATAGGGGAATTTGGAGTTGTTGCCCTTGCTATAGTCAACTTGCGGATGCGCGGTCGCACCAACGATGCCTATTTTTACAGTCTCTTCATTTCCAGGTTTTCCAGTGGCAAACCCAGGGTCGGCGGCATTGCTGTAGTGGCCTTTGATTGCATCGCGTATATCATCTGAGAATACAGCAATGTCTTTCATCTTTGCCACATTCTCCTTGAGAGCCCGCTGCTCAGCAGGCAGGGGTGAATCTCCGGCAGTCCATCCTTCTCCGTATACAAAGATGGAAGGGTTAATCTCTTTGAGGGCGGCCGCAACCTCATTCATCGTCTCGATGTCATGGATTGCCATCAAATCGAAGCGGAAGCCATCGATATGGTATTCCTGCGCCCAGTATTTAACCGAGTTTATGATGAAATCCCGCATTTGCTGACGCTCGGAGGCCGTTTCGTTTCCGCACCCAGACGCATCGCTATACGAGCCGTCGGCACGGTGGCGATAGTAATATCCAGGAGCCGTCAATGAGAAATTTGAATCATCGTTATTGGCAGTGTGGTTATAAACGACGTCCATCACAACACCGATGCCGGCGTCATGGAGGGCTTTCACCATCTGCTTCATTTCACGTACACGTGCCTCCGGATTTCCAGGGTCTGTGGAGTAAGAGCCTTCCGGCGCATTGTAGTTATATGGATCGTATCCCCAGTTGTACTGATTAGCCGGGAGATTACTCTCATCTACCGAGTTGTAATCGTAGGACGGCAGTATATGGACATGGGTAACTCCAAGTTCTTTCAGATGGTCAATACCTGTGCTCGCGCCTTCGGGGGAAGTGGTCATGGGTTCTGTCATGGCAAGGAACTTGCCTTTGTGTACAATACCCGACGAGGGATGCATGCTCATGTCGCGGTGGTGCATCTCATAGAGCACGGCATCGGTAATATTCTCAATTACCGGCCCGCGGTCATTTTCCCAGCCTTCGGGATTAGTATTTGCGAAGTCGATTATAGCTGCTCTATGCCCATTGGTGCCGACAGCTTTTGCCCATACTCCAGGGGTTTCATCCAGCTGGTGCCCATCTACGGTAACTGCGAATGTATAGAATTTTCCATAGAGTTTTTCGGGTACACTGACGCGCCAAGTGCCGTTGTCGCTCTTGTGCATTTTAAGAGTTTCTACAGCAGGCGTGTTGCGGTCCGTATCATAAAGTCTGACTTCTACGGCATCTGCTTTGGGAGACCAAAGGGTGAAATGAGTGCCGGAACCGTCTACCTTTAGCTCAAGATCAGAAGCTGCGTATGACGGCCATTCAGCGTAAGATTGTTCCATGTTTGTATCAGCGTAGGTAACAGGCGCCAGAAGTGATGAGGCTGCCAATACCAATGCAGTGCAGAGTTTAAATCGCATTTATGAATATTTTAAGTAAGATGATATAATGTTCGGAATTAATTGTGCGGAGTCGCGGCTCCAATGTTTCATTTGACGGCTACGCGTCGAGTCAAATTGCCTGCCTTGATTATATAATACCCCGAGGGCAACTCTATCGAGCAGGAATCGCCTGAGTCAAGTGTGGTTGATTTTACCATAGTGCCAGTAATTGAAAAAACTGCAATCTCAATTGGGGCGGAGGTTGGATTTTCCACACCGACTTCCGACGCGCGTACGGCAATCTTAGGCTGCTCCTCCGATGGAAGAGAAACCTCCGTCGACGGCATAGCATGAAGCGAAGACGCGAATGAAATCGAGCCTAAGGATAATGCCATAAGTAAGATGCGGATATATTTCATGGTGTTATATGCAGTATGTATGATGTAGGGGCATAAATCGCCCGTTTTTCTCAATACAAAAATAGCGAATTATTGTGTTGGATACAAATAACTCGCTATTCTTTAACAGGAATTAAAAATTTTATCGCGATTTTATCTTATTACAGGGGTGATTCCCTCATCGCGGAGGAATCGTGAAGTTGGTGAATCTGTCGCAGCGACCTCTTCGGGAGTACCGCTTGCAATGATTCGTCCACCTCCGGCACCTCCGTCGGGGCCCATATCTACGAGCCAGTCTGCCATGCGCACAATATCCAGATTGTGCTCAATTACAAGAACAGTGTTGCCTTTGTCGACCAGTCGGTTGAGTATGCCTAAAAGCGTGCGTATATCATCAAAATGCAAGCCGGTTGTAGGCTCGTCGAGGATGAATAATGTCTTACCCGTATCGCGTTTTGCGAGCTCCGTGGCAAGTTTGACACGCTGATTCTCTCCACCGGAGAGGGTCGAAGAAGGTTGCCCCAACTTGATATACCCGAGGCCGATATCCTGAAGAACCTTTATCTTTTTAAAGATAGAAGGAATACCTGCAAAGAACTCGACAGCTTGATTTATCGTCATATCAAGTACATCTGCGATAGACTTGCCTTTGAACCTCACTTCAAGCGTCTCTCGGTTATAACGCTTGCCATGGCATTCCTCACACGGAATGAGTACGTCAGGAAGGAAGTTCATCTCAATGGTCTTGTACCCGTTGCCATTGCAGGCCTCACATCTGCCACCCGCTATGTTGAAAGAGAAACGCCCCGGTTTATAGCCTCGGATCTTAGCTTCCGGTAACCCTACAAATAAATTTCGGATGTCCGTGAAAACTCCTGTATATGTCGCCGGATTTGAACGTGGTGAGCGCCCGAGGGGAGATTGGTCAACAGTAACGACCTTATCTATATTTTCAATTCCTTCAATCGATCGATACGGTAACGGTTCGGTATTTGACCGATAGAAATGCTGACTGAGTATAGGTTGTAAGGTGCCGTTTATCAGCGACGACTTACCAGAGCCGGATACTCCGGCTACCACAGTCAGCGTGCCCAGTGGCAGAGTGAAATCCACATCTTTCAGGTTATGGCCGGTGGCGCCATGCACAACAATGGTTTTACCGTTCCCTTTTCTTCTGGATGCAGGGGTGGCAATCTGTTCTTTACCATTGAGGTAACGGGCGGTGACTGTATCAGTCTTCAGCATTTCGGCGGGTGTGCCCTGGAAGACCACTTCCCCACCCTTCCGGCCAGCTCCAGGCCCTATGTCTACAATATAATCGGCTTGAAGCATTATATCTTTGTCATGCTCAACAACCACAACCGTATTTGAAGCATCACGCAAGCGTTCGAGGGAAGAAATGAGACGGTGGTTATCACGTTGATGCAGGCCTATGGATGGCTCATCAAGTATATAAAGAACATTCACCAGTTCTGATCCAAGCTGAGTAGCCAGACGGATACGCTGACTCTCTCCACCCGAAAGCGTTGCAGAATTACGGTTCAATTGCAGATAATCGAGTCCTACATCTACCAGAAAATGCAAGCGCGTAGCAATTTCTTTGATTATCTCGGCAGCAATCTTACGGTCGCGCTCACTCAAACGTTGGCTTACTGTATCGGCCCATTGGGTGAGCGAGGAAATATCGAGTCGGCAGAGCTCGGCAATATTCCGGTCATCGACAAAAAAATGCAAAGCTTCCCGGTTTAAGCGGTCTCCATTGCATTCGGGGCATGTACACCTCGAAAAAAACTGGCCGCTCCATTTTTTTGCCTGGTAGCCGGCATCTTCGTCAGTCATATTCTCGATAAACTTCACAACTCCGTCGAATGAGCGGAAAAAATCGAGAGCCGATGCGGTAGAGTCCTTCAGCTGAGGTACAGACGTTGTTCCGTTGAATATCTCATCAACCACTTCATCGCTTAAATCCTTGAAGGGAGTTTTGAGTGTAAACCCGTAACTTTCAAGTATGGCCCGGATCTGCATAAAGATGACGTTGTCACGATACTTCCCGAGAGGAATCAGTGCACCAGAATGAATCGACAGATTCTCGTCGGGCACAATCTTGGCCCGGTCAATTATATTGACATACCCGAGGCCCTTGCAACGTGGACAAGCGCCTTGCGGTGAATTGAATGAGAAATTGTGAGGTGCGGGGTCATGATAGGAGATACCTGTGGCCGGGTCCATCAGTTCCTGGCTGTAGTAGGCAGCCGTATTCGCCTCCACGTCATAGACCATCATTTCCTTATCGCCCTGTGCAAGTGCAGTTTCAACCGATGCCAACAGTCGCTCAGTGTCTTTGTCATCAACCTTGAGCCGGTCAATGACAAGTTCTATGCTGTGATTTTTATATCGGTCAAGACGCATACCACGGCTGATCTCAGTCAACTCGCCATCTACACGCACGTTAAGATACCCCTTCTTTACAAGCTGCTCGAAAAGCTCTTTGTAGTGACCCTTGCGGTTTTTAACTAATGGCGCGAGAATGTAGATCTTACGCCCGCTATATTTCTGAAGTATAAGTTCTACAATCTTTTCGTCGGTATACTTCACCATCTCCTGACCGGATAGGTAGCTTCGGGCTTTGCCTATGCGTGCGTAGAGGAGGCGGAGGAAGTCGTATATCTCGGTTGTTGTTCCGATTGTGCTTCGGGGATTACGGTTTACGGTCTTCTGTTCAATGGCAATTACCGGGCAAAGACCCGATATGCTGTCAACATCGGGTCGCTCGAGATTTCCAAGCATATTGCGCGCGTATGCCGAGAAGGTCTCGATATAGCGGCGTTGGCCTTCTGCAAATATAGTATCGAAGGCCAGAGAGGATTTGCCGGAACCGGATAAGCCCGTTATGACAGTAAGCTTATTGTGTGGGATGTCAACATTGATATTCTTCAAGTTGTTAACCCTGGCTCCTGTCACAACGATTTTACCCGAAGTTCCGTCATCGGCTATGTGTTGGTTGGTCAGATCTATTTTACTGTCCATCTTGAATCATAGGTTTTATAACCGGCCTTTGATCGCGACAGAGACTCGGAGAGAGGTACGCGCACCTTGTAGGTTTTGCCGGTCTTGTTGGTGAGTTTCAGAGCACGTATCCACGGATTTGCATCCCGTAGTTGGGCATAGGTCGTGCCATGTGCCTTAGCCCAATCAGGCCATGAGGCAACCGGGCCCGAAACATCTACTGTTTTGTATTTGCGAGGCTGATATAACTGGTCATCCCGGAGACGGAAACCATATGCCTGCGGATTCTCCATAAGCACTTTCATTGCCATTACTCGATAAGGATAACGGGTAGTTTCCTCCGCAAGATAGAGGTCAAGCGAAGTGTCCTCACCTTGTTTGTCGAGGGCATTGGCAATACGGGTCATTCCTCCATTGTATGACGCCATAGCCGAAGGCCAGTCGCCATACTTGGCATAGGCTTTCTTAAGGTATCTGCATGCAGCAGCCGTAGCCTTTTCTATATTGTATCGTTCGTCGATTTCATCGTTGACTTCAAGGCCGTATTCCTTGGCCGCAGAGGCTATGAATTGCCAGAAGCCGGCAGCTTTGGCACCAGAATAAGCCCGGGGATTTAACGATGATTCAACACATGCAAGATATAACAGATCAAGAGGAACTCCATTCTTTTGCAGTATAGGGGCCATCTCGGGGAAGAAACGGTTGGCTCGCTTGATTATCAGCATGGTGGTGCCATGGGTATATGCAATTGAGGTCAATTCTCTGTCAAAAGCTTCATACATATCAGCTCTGTCAAGGTCAATGGTCTCGCCACATAGTGAAGCTGTGCGGGGAATGTCTGGCGAACAAACTCTCGCAAATACCTGCTGCTGTTCTTGTGCTTGGAGTGAAATGGGGGCGAGCATGGCGCACGCCAGTATTATGGAATAAAATTTCATTTTAAGTCGTATAGGTCGGGCGAGCGCTAATTTTCACTCGTCAGCTGAAGACGATGTACCCGACTCGTCTTTATAGTTAATAATATTGATGTCTCCGGCTTTCTCGTATTTTATGCCATCGGCACCTTCGGCCTTGATAACATAGTAATATACGCCAGCAGGCACATATTTTCCTTTATAGCGCCCATCCCA
Source organism: uncultured Muribaculaceae bacterium (assembly GCA_910586595.1). GTDB lineage: Bacteria > Bacteroidota > Bacteroidia > Bacteroidales > Muribaculaceae > CAG-873. The sequence goes on from CAJUJB010000025.1 coordinate 22,952, forward strand.
GCCGGCCGCGGGATCGTTGGATTGGAATAGTTGAGTTCCCCAACGATTAAAGATATGGCACTCGTAGGATATTAGTGATTTATAGCTCACCTTCCATTCGTCGTTCACGCCCGGAGATGCATTCGGCGAAAAGGCGTTCGGTATATCAAGTTTTGATTCACCGATAAACACTTCATATGTATTGCCAATAAATTCGCAAGTTCCGTCTGCGTTGTTAGCCACAAAACGGATATATGTTGTGCCATTCTCCCGGAATGTATACGTAAAGCTCAATTCGGAGAATGTATTTTCATTTATACCAAAATCAGAGCTACGAGATATTTGCCATTCGGTGAAGAGAGCCGCGTCACTGACGGCTGCTTCAAAAGTTATATCACAGGGAGCTGATCCTCCAAGGCCATCCGAAGAGTTGTCTTTCTGTTCATTGTCGACCTCGCGGATATCCTGGGTCGCACGCGTCTCTGCGGCAACTGCATTTGTGGCGTACATTGGAGACTCTATACTCTCCTCCTCACCCCAATATTTCAAAAATCGATCACCTGACAGACGAAATGACGTATTGCATAAGGGCGCCGGAACTGATACGGCCGAACCAATGGCGTCGAGCACTTCTGTTGAAGTAGTTGAGGTATACTGGTAATTGTCTTCGTTGAACGTTAGTGTCGAGTACTCTATTTCAAGTTCTCTCGAAAGGACGAGCCGACGACCGTTTATGTTATAGTACGGAATTTCACCAGCTGTACCGGTGAAATCCAGCAACGTGCGGTCGCAATCCTGCTCTGGCGATATAGTAAGAGCTGTTAGGTCGAGCTGATGGACTGAGTAATCGACAATCCAGAAACATGTCCGTGTTGAGCCCTCCTCTATCATATATCCCATATCTCCTTGTTGCACAGATGCAGTTATAGTCTTTCCGGTTCGCGTACAAGGAATTTCTTCAGCATAGGCAGCTCCAAGGTTGCTGAAGCGATACCATTTAACTGTCGATGTAGATGAAGCAGCCGTATATGACATGGTGACAGCTACTGTAGACGGAAGTACATAGACAGCTTCAAGACCTGTCGACATGTCGGTGGCTATACGCACCGGATCAGCCGACAATCCTGAAAAATCAATGGCGGACAAAGGCAAACCTGCAGTTAAGCAGGCCGCCAAGAAGACGGGAACTCTCATATTGGCTTTTTTATTGGAGTTTGTATTACAAAATTAGCGAAAATATGTGTAAGAAGTTCCCGTTCTTATGTTAATTGGTATTAAGCCGATAGAGGGTCAGTATTTTCATCACCTCTATTCCATACTCTCGACACCATTGAAAGTTCCGAGCAGGTCGAATTTCAATACAACTCCATCGGAGAGACCTATCAGATAGTTGAGTGTCTTCTTTTCGATCATGGTTATTTTCACATCTGAGAAATTCTTCTTCACGTATTTGCGGATAGTTGAGGGAACGAGAGATTCCGGCACCTCTTTATTCTGGCAATCGACAAGCTTCCATTTACCGGCATTTGAAAATTCGATTTTAGTGCCGTTGACAAGTTTGACATCATAATCCGTTTTCTTCAGTAAGTGGCGGTCAATCTTGATCATTCCAACCTTTGCCTTGGGGAAATACTTGGATAGCATTTCCTGAGCTTCTTCGGGCAATGATTCTCGCTTGATTGAATAGCTGTCAATGAATGCCGAAGCCGATCCGGCGCCAGCTATGGCAAGTATAAGGGCTGAAAGTGTTTTCTTCATATTTCAATTATGTTTTTAAGGAATAACATCTCTCAGCGGGGTAAGTTGGTTATTTTTTGCGAAATTTATAAAATACAAGAGGCCCCGGAAATTCGCTCCGGAGCCTCTTGCATTTTATATACCTGTAGGTGGCTGATTAGTAGCTCATGCGTTTCTTAACGTCGTTAAGCATCTTTTCATCATTGAGGTTGTAGTATACGTTCTCAAGATATTTCAGCACGTCGGAATTATCAGGATCGAGCGTGTAGGCGTTTTCAAGCACCTGAGCAGCCTGCTCAAAGAGAGGTTTGAGTTTGGTGGCAAAAAATTCGTTGTATTCGTCCTGGCGGGTAGGAGCCTGGTCGGCGAGACCGTAAGCTTCTTCGCAGAGAACGCGGCCGTAGTTGTAAACAGCCTGTGCGTTATTTGCGTCGAGGGCGATAGCCTTTTCGTAAGCCGGACGGGCGAGAGCTTTCTGCTCGGGAGACTCAGAGTTTTCATAGAGTACGCCCTTGATTACATAGTACTGGGCATTCTCAGGCTCAAGCTCGATAGCTTTGTTGATTACATCGAATGCCTTGTCGAGCTGCTTGTTCTGGAGGTAGTAGTTTACAACCTGACCCATGTACATGGGTTCTTCTTTGCCGTACAGGGGGATAGCCTCTTCTGAAAGCTGGAGGATAACTTCCTGATTGTTGAGGCCAGAAGCTACAGAAATTGCATAGTCATAGAGAGCCTTCTTATTGTAGCCGAATTTCTTGGCTTTCAAGAAGGCATCGAGAGCTTCCTGGAGGTGCTCACCTTGCCATGCAGCGAGCGCCTGGTTGAAGGCGATTTCTCCGAAGATTGTATCTGCAGGGAGATTACCATTCTTGCGCAGACTTTCTTTAACGGCAGGAATTTCAGGAAGTGCGCAGAAAATATCCCACGCTTTATAAGCGCCGTCGTAATCTTTGGCATTGTAGAGGTCGGCACCTGCGCTTGAGTAGTCGGCGAAGTGACCGGAAAGAGTGCCTACAATCTCTTTAGAGTATTTGGTCTTGACCTTACCTTTGGCGTCGGTTACAGAATCAAGAGGAAGAGCCTTGATAAAGTAGTTGTAACCATCGACAAGGAGGGTGCCCATCGTCTTTTCACCGCCTTCGGGGAGTTTGTTGAACTGCTTCAGACCGAGCATGTGGTCGTACTGCTGGAAATCAGCTTTACCAGGGATGAACCAGGTCTGAGCCTGCGTTGCTGTTTCGGGGTCGGTGAACGCAGGGGTGATTATTTCGACTACCTTTGCGGCGTCTTGTCCGCCTTTCATGGCGCGCTCGGCTTCTTTGACCACAGCCTGCTGCGCAGTGGCGCCGAATGCTGTTGCGATGGCCATAGCCATTAAAGAGAATTTCTTCATCTTTTTGTAGTTATTGATTATAGGTTGATGATTCTTTGTTGGTTAGATCATTCATTTTCATCGCCGTCGGTCTCTGCCTCTTCTCCGGCTTCATCATCGATGACCTCGTCATCAACTTCTGGATCGGAAATGAGTTCGGGCAGTTCCTCTGCATCCGGAGCAATCTGCATCACTTCTTCTTCTGGATCGGCATCAACACAGCATACAGATGCGATGGTGTCGCCACGTTTTTCAAGATTAATGATGCGGACACCCTGGGTGGCGCGACCCATAACTCGGATATCGGCAACGTGGACGCGGATAACTACGCCCGACTTGTTGATAATCACGAGGTCATTGTCATCGTTCACGCTCTTAAAGGCAACCAGTTCTCCGGTTTTTTCGGTGATATTCATGGTCTTCACACCACGGGCACCACGACGGGTGAGACGGTATCCATCAAGCAGCGATCGCTTGCCAAAGCCCTTTTGCGATAAAACTAAAACAGAATTCTCTGTGTTTTCGTTCATCACCACAAGACCGACTACTGCATCATTTTCATCTTCGTCAATCTTCATGCCGCGCACACCCGAGCTAACTCGGCCCATAGCGCGGAGGTCGTTTTCATGGAAACGGATTGCTCGTCCATGACGGTTGGCCATAAGAATCTCGCTGTTGCCGTCAGTAAGCTCAACTCCGACGAGGCTGTCTCCTTCACGGATAAGGATAGCTTTCTTACCCTTGGCCATGACGCGTGCATATTCGCTGAGCACAGTCTTTTTGATAAGACCATTGCGGGTGGCAAATACAAGATAATGTGTAGAGGTGTATTCCGGATCATCAAGATTCTTGCAGCGGATAAAGGCATTTACGCTGTCGCCCTGCTCGATGTTGAGTAGGTTCTGAAGCGCACGACCTTTGTTCTGCTTGCTGCCTTCTGGGAGCTCGTAAACACGCATCTTATATACCAGACCTTTGTCGGTAAAGAACAGCATAGTATTATGCATAGATGCTGTATAGATATGCTCGATGAAGTCCTTATCGCGTGTTACAGAGCCACGGGCACCTACGCCTCCGCGGTTCTGAGCACGGAATTCAGCAAGGGGAGTACGTTTGATATACCCCATATGCGAGATGGTGATGATCATCTCATCATCGGCATAGAAATCTTCTGCGTTGAATTCACCGGCCGAATAGTTGATCTGTGTACGGCGGGGATCACCATATTTTTCGCTGACTTCACGAAGCTCGCTCTTGATAAGTTCGCGGAGAACGTTTTCGTCATTAAGAATAAGCTCCAGCTCGGCAATACGCTGATGTATGGCGTCGATGTCGCGCTGCAACTCCTCAACAGCAAGGTTGGTAAGTGCGCGCAGACGCATGTCAACGATTGCCTGGGTCTGTGCTTCGCTGAGATTGAAGCGGGCACTCAGACGTGTGCGGGCCTCTTCAGTAGTCTTGGAGGCCTTGATAATTGCGATAACTTCGTCAATATTCTGAACCGCAACCATGAGGCCTTCGAGGATATGCGCGCGTTCGCGGGCTTTACGAAGCTCGTATTTTGTGCGGCGAGTCACGACCTCACGACGATGATCGTTGAATGCCTGAAGCAGTTCTTTAAGATTAAGCGTTCTGGGTCGGCCATTAACAAGCGCCACATTATTTACACTGAATGACGACTGCATTGCCGTAAGTTTGTAGAGCTTATTAAGCACTACATTTGCATTTGCATCAGACTTGAGTGTGATTACGATGCGCATACCATCGCGGTCGCTCTCGTCATTGACGTTGGCAATACCTTCGATACGCTTGTCGATAACGAGTTCGGCAATACTCTTGATAAGCTCAGCACGGTTGACACCATAGGGAATCTCGTTGATTACGATAAGCTCATGGTCGGCTTTCTGCTCTATCTCAGCCTTGGCACGGATGATGATTCTTCCTCGACCAGTCTCGTAAGCTTCGCGTACACCGTCGTAGCCATAAATAATGCCTCCGGTGGGGAAGTCAGGCGCAAGCACAATTTTAGATAGCTCGGCAACAGTCATTTCAGGATTGTCGAGCAGAGCTATACAGGCGTCAATCGACTCGGTAAGATTGTGAGGAGGCATGTTGGTTGCCATACCTACAGCAATACCCGATGCACCATTCACAAGCAGGTTGGGGAAACGGGTAGGCAATACTACCGGTTCTTTACGGGAGTTGTCGTAGTTTGGCTGGAAGTCGACAGTTTCCGCGTCTATATCGCGGAGCATCTCTTCTCCAAGGGGGTCAAGACGCACTTCGGTATAACGCATTGCGGCAGGAGAGTCACCGTCAATAGAGCCGAAGTTGCCATGGCCATCTACAAGAGTATGGCGGAGCGACCACCACTGGGCAAGGCGGCATACAGTTCCGTAAATCGACGAGTCGCCATGGGGGTGGTACTTACCCATAACCTCGCCGACACAGTTGGCCGACTTCTTGTGGGGTTTATTACTTGTATTGCCCATCTCATTCATTCCGAAGAGCACGCGGCGGTGGACGGGTTTCATGCCGTCGCGCACATCAGGGAGGGCTCGCGACACTATCACCGACATAGAATAGTCGATGTAGGCCGTTTTCATTTCATTCTCGATATTGATCTTAAAGATGCGATCTTCTTCAAGCATACTATTATATGATGTATGTTAAGCGCTTAGTTGCCTACTGGCTTTTCAGTAGTTCTGAACCGGACAACTCACGGCGCAAAAATTCATACAAAGGTACGAAAAAAATTTAGAAAACCGTCTATCGGCGAACAATCACCCAATTTTTTTCCTTTTATATTAAAGCCCCTTGTGTGACACACAATCTTTGGCACGGTTATTGCGTTATTTATCACAAAAAGAGTTCTGATATTTCCAGACTCCTTTCATGCTTAAAATTGATTATGGAAAACAACCAGAAATACACCCCTGAGGCGCAAGCACTCATTGATAGGTTGAGGCCTCTATGCCTCAGCCACAACAATCCGTTCATCATGCCAGCGCATCTTCTTCTGGAGTTATCGGCTCCGGGAACTCGTTCGGCAGAGATGATGGAGCGCATAGTGGGAGCTGATCGGCTCAACGAACTCAGAACCAATCTGGACGTTGCATTGCTCGAGCCGGATGTAACTGAAGGCAAAAGCGCAGATTACTACAATAGGATTGTCACCCTCGTGATAAAGCTCGCCATTATTGAAGCCCGATATCTCAAATCACCTCTTGTTGATCTTGAGCACCTGCTTCTCTCCCTCTTCCATAATAAGGAAGTCAGGGGTATGCAGGCTGTTGCGCCGTATTTTAATGCCGGAATTGATTATGATATTCTTTTGCGTCAGATCAAGGCCGACCTTATGCCAGAAGGAGCAACTGCCACGGCCGAAGCGAGCTCCGATTCCGACCAGACTCAACCTCGTGAGGACGCGTCGCAGGATCAGGCTAAGAAACCTGGCGCGCAGAAAGTTCGTTCGGGTCAACGCGCAGATACACCTATGCTTGATAAATTCGGCAATGACATGACCAAGGCTGCCGAAGACGGTCGTCTTGACCCTGTTGTCGGTCGAGAGACTGAGATTGAGCGTTTGGCACAGATTCTGAGCCGCCGCAAGAAAAACAATCCGGTGCTCATCGGTGAGCCGGGTGTGGGTAAGTCGGCTATAGTGGAAGGCTTGGCCTTACGAATCGTACAACGTAAAGTGTCCAGGATTCTATTCGATAAACGTGTCGTTTCACTTGACATGGCTTCCATCGTTGCCGGAACAAAATATCGTGGCGAATTCGAGGAGCGAATCAAGGCTATTCTTAATGAACTTGCCAAGAATCCTAATGTCATTCTGTTTATAGATGAAATCCACACCATCGTCGGTGCCGGTAACGCCCAAGGATCGATGGACGCCGCCAACCTTCTCAAACCTGCGCTTGCCAGAGGTGAGATACAGTGCATCGGCGCCACCACACTTGATGAATACCGCGTGAATATCGAGAAGGATGGAGCACTCGAACGTCGTTTCCAAAAAGTTATGGTTGAGCCTACGACAGCAGAAGAGACGCTCACTATACTCAATAATATTAAACCTCGCTACGAGCAACATCACGGAGTTACCTACGCTCCTGAGGCGTTGGAAGCTTGTGTTAAACTGACCGACCGCTATATTACCGACCGTAATTTCCCAGATAAAGCAATCGATGCGCTTGACGAGGCTGGTTCACGTGTACGCATTACCAACATCTCTGTTCCTGCCGAAATAGAAGACCTGGAGGTAAAACTTCGCGAAGCTACCGACGGAAAGGTGGCGGCCGCTCAACGCCATGATTTCGCAGAAGCCACCCGCTTGCGAGATGAAGCTGCCAAATTGTCGACGCAACTTGACGAGGCAAGAAAAGCCTGGGAAAAGGAAATGGAGGCAAACCGCGTGGTAGTGGATGCCGACAAGGTTGCCGAAGTTGTAGCTATGATGACAGGTGTTCCTGTTCAGCGTATTGCACAGGCTGAGGGCGTTCGCCTGCTTGAGATGGCCCCTACCCTACGTTCTGCCGTCATTGGCCAGGATGCAGCCGTCGAGAAAATCGTCAAGGCAATCCAGCGCAACCGACTCGGACTTAAAGACCCCAACAAGCCGATTGGCACATTCATGTTCCTCGGCCCCACAGGTGTCGGCAAGACCCATCTGGCGAAGAAACTTGCTGAATATCTGTTTGACTCAGCGGACACATTAATCCGTATCGACATGAGCGAATACATGGAGAAATTCAGCGTGTCGCGTCTTATCGGAGCACCTCCGGGATATGTTGGTTACGAAGAAGGAGGCCAGCTCACTGAGCGTGTCCGCCGCCATCCGTACTCCGTAGTCCTTCTTGATGAAATTGAGAAAGCCCACCCTGACGTATTCAACCTGCTGCTTCAGGTTATGGACGAAGGCCGTCTTACCGACAGCCTTGGCCGACGTATCGATTTTAAGAATACGATAATCATCATGACTTCGAATATCGGTACTCGTCAGCTTAAAGAATTCGGCAGCGGAGTAGGTTTTGCAACCCGTGATGTCGACAGGGAATATTCTCACGGAGTATTGTCAAAGGCGCTGAATAAAGCCTTCTCGCCGGAGTTCCTCAACCGTATTGACGATGTCATAATCTTCGATACGCTTGATAAGGATGCCATCTTCAAGATTATCGACATCGAGCTTGCCGGCTTCTATCGCCGACTTGGTGCCTTGGGCTATACTGTCACCATCAGTGACGAAGCCAAAAACTTCATCGCTTCGAAGGGATGTGACGTGCAATTCGGCGCGCGACCTCTCAAACGAGCCATCCAGAAGTATCTCGAAGATGAATTGGCTGAGGTAATGCTTGCCAATAAAGTGGGTGAAGGCGACGAAATCATAGTTGGCTTCAACCCCGAGACTCAGAAAATTGTCACTCAGATTATCAGTGCTGACGCGCAACCTACCATCTGACAACATATCTTAACCACCGTGCCCTCTATAGCTGAGGGCACGGTTTCGATATTTACATGACTACAGAAATATACACCCATATTTGCAATTATCTGCGCGATCTCATTGAAGGCACCCAGTGGGAGGGTCACGTATATACCGTAGGCGGTTGCTGCCGCGATTCTATCATGGGGCTGCCGATTAAAGATGTTGATCTTGCGGTTTCCACTCCGGATGGCGGCATCGCATTTGCCATGTGGTTGCATGAGAAGAATCTCACGGTATGTGAACCGACTACGTTCCCTAAATATGGCACGGCAAGGTTACGCCTGAAAGCCTTCCCCGACGATGAACTGGAACTCGTGCAAACGCGCCGGGAAAAGTATACCGACCGTACATCGCGTGATCCGTCGACCGCATTCGGAACCATAGAAGAAGATTGTTACCGACGCGACTTGACCATCAATTCGTTGTACTACGATATTTCACGCGACAAAATCCTGGACATAACCGGCCGAGGAATCGCTGATATGGAAGCCCATATTATCCGCACCCCTGCCGACCCGGATATAACCTTCGACGATGATCCCGTGAGAATCGTGAGGGCTGTCAGATTTGCTGCAAAATTTGGTTGGGAGATTGAGCCAGCCGCATTCGATGCGATGTGCCGTCATTCCTCACGTCTTTCAATCATTACTCCAGAAAGGATGCAAGGAGAGTTTGAAAAGGTTATCACCAGTCCGCGTCCGGCAATGGCTCTTGACCTTTTACGTAAAGTAGGAGCCATGCCCTACATCATCCCTGAATTATGCAACACTTTCGATCTTCCGCAGACAGAGTATCATTTCGGCACGGTTTGGGAACATACACTCGCAACTATAGACCGAGTGCCCGATACTCCCCTCCTCCGCATGGCAGCTTTGCTGCACGACATCGGAAAGATTTCTGTTGCCACCAAGGGTAAAGATGGCCATTACCACTTCCCCGGTCACGATCGCCGATCACGTGCCATTATAGACCAGGCACTTCGGCGTCTGCGTTTCAGAACGCCCTTCATCGACAAGGTTATTTTCCTTTGCTCAAATCATGAAGCCGCAAAAGGTTGGGGCGCCGATGCGTCAAAGATGAGCGATGCCGCATTGCGCCGGCTACAGCACTTATGTCATACGCGCCGCAGATTCGACAATCTTCTCACTCTGATTGATGCAGACAACCGTTCTTATGCGCCTGCTCACTGCATGCCCGATCAAGTTGCCGCGATTAGAGCCCGGTCGGCAGCCTTAGTGAAAGAAGGGTCAGGCATGTTCGGCTACTCTCTCCCGATTAAGCCGGCAAGAATCCGACGTATTCTCCACCTACCGCCCGGCTCAGGCAATGGTGTGCTCGAAAGGGCTATATCTGAGCTCTATAAAGCGGCTTTCGAAAACCCGAAACTCAACCGCGAACAAATGGCCAATATCGTGCAGCATATGCGCGGTCCAGAAGAGGATCAAGTCAAAAATAAGCGATCCTCGCGTAAGAAACGGAGACGTTAACCTAAAAAAGTTCGGCCGCCCATTCTATTTAGAACGGACGGCCGAATTTGCGTTTATGGCAATTTGACGTCAGAGAACTATTTTAGTTCCATTGATTATGTACATACCACGCGGCAAGTCATAAACAGCTGTCTCTCCTTCCGGCTCAACAGCTATAGTCCGCATCAGGCGCCCATCAGGGCGATATAATGAATAGTTGCCACCTTCAGCAGATGCCACGTAGAGAGTTCCTCCGGCAACCCTTACTCCAAAAGTCGCAGCAGCTTCAGGTGCCGACACACCGGTAGCCTCGACCTGAGCTCCTACAATACGCGAGCATTTTGAGTAAGTGCCTTTATACGATTTTGCAAGTACGCGATATTCGTGTTTGCCTCCCAAATCATATTTTATGGTATAGCTCACGGTTTTGGCTGTTTTATAGTCAACGTCACGTACTAAAGTATCTATAGTCTCCCATTTTCCTCCGTCGATGCGACGTTGGATATAGTACTCTTCACCTGTTTCGCCATTATGGTCGGTGAAGGTAAGCTTCATATAGGTGCTATAGTGGACAAGCTTAGGGAATGGAGGTGCGATACGCCATTTGTGAACATACTCACGCTCACGGCTGAATGCAGGTACAGAATTGTGGGCAGCAAACACCTTTCCGGCAGGTGTAAGTTTGTCATTGATGACTACCGAACGAGCGTCTTCTACCCAGTTGTAGAATGAATGACGTTCGAGCCATTTGCATTCATCGAAGGCCGGAAGTATTTTGGCCAGCCATTCGGCCTGGATTGCAGAGTTGGCTTCGGTATGCGGACGCGATACAATAGAGTCTTTATTCTCTTTGGTGAGAATGATATTGAAATCCGCATCGCGACAAGGGCCTTTTTGGTCGGGCCACCACTCGCTTGTCCAGTTTGCACCGTTATTCCATTCCGTAATCCACATAGGACGGCCTCCGTAAGTGCCAGCACACAATTCGTTAATCTGCTTGCACAGGCCTTCAGGAGTCTGGGAATTCCAATACATATGCGTAGCCACGAAGTCTACACGATAGTTGAGTGAGTCGGCTGTGGCCATAAAGCGGGTCAGCCAGTCTTTTCTGATCTGGTCGGGAGCCGGAGAACCCACACGCAGGCCCGACATCATGAAGTTAGGCCACTCAGATATGGCATAGTCTGGAGAGAGGTCGCTTTGATCTGCGTGATCCGGTTCGTTATATCCCAGCAGTTGTGATGCATCGGTACGTGAGCCGATCTTATCCCAACCATCCCACCACATATTGTGGCGCATCGGAATAAATTCAAAGTCTTGCTGAGACTCATCGGATGCGCCCCACGAATAGTACCATGCCGAGCGGGTTATAGGTGTGACACTAAGTCCACATATGCCTTTTTTGCCAATCCTGTCGGCGCGGCATACACGGATAAATGACGCAAATTCGAGTCCATCCGGCATTTCATTGATTTCGAGGTCGGCGTCCGTGGCGGTGAATACTCGTGAATAACCCGTTCCGTCACTATTATTGGCGAAGGTTGCAGAATACCCGCGTTTCAATTTGAATGAACGTATAGAGTTGTCAAACGCCCCAAGTTTTTCCTGTGTCAGATACGACTTGCTTTTAGTTATGAGTTGCCCGCGATAATAAATGTCGCGTTGGCATACCATGGAGTTTCCGCTCAGATTCTCTCCATCGTAGATAGTGAGCGGTTCTGTCCAGCCCGAGGGAATTATCTCCGCTCCGTTGCCATAGATTGACAGTCGGTCGGTTGCAGGGTCAAAAGCTTTCCCGTTAATGGTAATTTTATCGAGATATCCGGATTCTACCTCCGAGCACATCAGTGACTCGAATATAAGACTCGCCGATGTACCGTTCAGGTTGATGGTCGCATCTTCGAGAGGTGTTGAGGAGGTTAGTTTGAGCACTCCTCCCGCATTGATTTCAACATGTTCGCCGGTAACTTTTTCCATCACCTTCTCTCCGTTTTCAACCACGGAGTCGGCATAAACCGGCAACACGCCTGTTGACAAAGTGCAACAGATTAGGATGTTTCTTAAATACGTGTTTTTCGTCATGAATAATTAATGTGTTTTTGCAGTTTGGTTGGTTATGATGATAATGATTTTACTTCAATTTTACTTGCTACAGATGTTGGCGGACGGCTCACAACGAGCTGTACAGGTATCTCTGACCGAAGCTGCGCAACATGGCTTATTATGCCAACCCTCTTGCCGGAGGATCGATGCAACGACCGCAACATGCCCACAGCCCGTTGGAGTGGTTCGCCGCTGAGGGTGCCGAAGCCTTCGTCAATGAATAGAATATCTGATGAAAACGAAGTTCCGGCATCGGCCAGGGCAAGCGCGAGAGACAAGGAAACCATGAAACTCTCGCCTCCTGACGAAGTTATGACGGGGCGCCTCAAATATCCGTTGTATGCGTCTTCAAGCAGAATGAGATATTGGCCTTCGACGCCGCATAGTTTATATCTGTCGGTCAATTTGACAAGGTACTTGTTAGCACGTTCAAGCAAGTCTGCCAAGATAAAACTTTGGGCGATGCGGTTAAATTTCTCTCCCGTGGCAGAGCCCAGGAGATCGTTGAGCCGTTGCCATTTAATCCATTCTTTTCTTGTCTTATCACTTAAATCGATTAGCTCCTTCTGCCTTGCACGGGCCTCTCCATCTTCTGCAAGCCTGCGCATCATCGCACCTTGGGTCTTCTGCGACTCTTCAATCTGTCGGTTAAGTTCGCTCGCTTGAATTCTAAGTGTCTCAACATTGTCTTCAGCGCTCAATTCCGGCTTTTGTGACTCGAGAGATGCAAGTTGGCGCACATTCTCTTCAACAGCAGCTTCCGCTTTGAGAAGAATCTCTTTGGCTGCGACCAGTTCTGCCTCCATTTTAGCGATATTGTCGGCGCCGATTGCCATAAGACGTTCAATCTCCACGCGGGATCTATCGAGATGAGTGGTCAAGAAGGATTCAACTATCTGCGCGTATTGCTTAGCCTGCACGTCGAGTCGATCGCGATGATTGATGGCGGAATAAACCTTCGCTTCAAGATCGGCTATCCTCACGGGCCCACATTGCGTAATCTCCGCCTGCATAGACGCCCAATGAGGAATTCTTGACTTGATTGAATCCATCGAAGCCCGTGCAGTGGCAAGTGCTTCGGAATACTTATCGATCTGTGCCTTCAATGTAGTGCGGCGGTCTTGCAGAGAGTTGTAGGCTAACTTTTCTTCCTTGAGAATTTTCTTTAACTCCGCCGGATAATCTTTAGCTGAGACATTCCACCGTTCAAGTGCAGGCAAAGATTCAAAAACGGAAAGTAGATGGCAGAGGGTATCATGATTATCTTGCCTTAACTTTTCGAGCAATTGTTTCCGGGTCTTCAATCCGTTACACTCTGCGTCTATTCCAGAGAGTCTTTTTATCAGTTCTTCTTTCCGGCTGATTAGTTCAGCATATTTCTGCTGGAGGAATGTATGGTTTGTATGCAGATCAGTTGCAGACTTCACATCCGTACTAAGCTCCATAAGGGCCTTCTCCAGCATTGCGGTATGTGCTTCAAGCGCCGGGAGATTATCTTTCATCCCAGCCTGGGCACATTTATCAGCGATAGTCTTACGTTTGCGGTCTAAATCGGCCAGGGTTGCTTTCAGCTTGGTAGAAGTCTCGGCAAACTGTCGCTCGCACTGGGCAAGCTCCGCAGTGCATGCAGCTATTTTTTCTTTAATGGCGCTATACTTATTATTGGCCTCGGACGCATTTGATCGGGCCAATTCCAATTGCTCACGCAGTTTTAATTCAATCGGAGGCATCTGTGCCACAGTCTGAAGGCACACGGGGCAAGTACATCCTTTTTTAAGTGTGGCACGTGCCGAGGTCGCCCATTGTTCATTACTGAAATCCAGAACTTCGAGCAAGGACGCCGCCTGTTTCATTTGGGCCTCCGCTTCAGGAAGTTTTGCGCATTCAACTTCAACAACGGCCTTTAAACTTTCTATCTTGGCCTTTAGATTCTGCTGGCGGCCAGATTCTTCTTCATAGAGTGCGAGCTCATTTGAAACAGTCTTCAAACTATCTGTCATCCCTCGCCCCTCTGCTAAACTGGTCTGTAATTCCTGCTGGCGCTTCAAAAGAGAGGATAGATCTTTCTTTGCCATTTCGTCGCGGCTCTTCAAGATCTTGGCCTCCTGACTGACACACGCCTGGGTTAGCTGG
>CAJUJB010000026.1 GCA_910586595.1 uncultured Muribaculaceae bacterium
TGGCGCGCCAAATTCTTCAACAATCAGCAGGACAGCCGCTGGCAACTTGTGGCCGAGTATTCCGACGGCACCATGGAATTTCTTGCTCAGACAGCCCAGGGCGACGGGTGGAAAGAACTGACCCTTTATACCGACTCGCTCCGCGACGCCACACGCATCTACGGCATGCTTGAGCCACTCAACCGGCCCGGCTCCATGCTTGTGCTCGACAGTGTGGAGATGGTGCGCAAGCGCGTTGATCCGGAACGCTATAACCGCAGGTATACTCTACGCAAATACACAGGACTACTGCCAAAGGTCGATATAGATACAATCGCAGACACACAGGATGAAGACAAGTCATCAGGCGAGGAATAAAGAACGAATCCTGGCCAGGCGCGTCATATGTAACGGCACAAGTTTTCGGCTTGCCGTAGCGGAAGCCTATAACGACAACGGGGCATGGCGCGTGGCCATCACCCCTTTTTCAGAAGAAATCCATTCCACAAGCTACCATAACGGCATATTGGAAGTGACTGACAATGATGGGAACCCGTTCGTGGGGCCATCTCCCACGCCGCCGATATTCACCTTGTCGTGACATATAAAGCTAAAGATGCATAAAGTGTTGGCAAATCCGTGCAAAAAGATTAATTTTGCATAGCTAATCACATTTGCCATGCTTGAAATCAGCGAAATATTCAATGCGGCGGCTGTCCTCAAAGGGGTAGCCCGCAAAACCGCCATCATACCGGCGCCCAAACTCAAGCCCGGAACCGACATCTACCTTAAAACAGAAAACCTCCAGCTCACAGGATCGTTCAAGCTCCGAGGTGCCTATTACAAGATCTCGCAGCTTACCGACGAAGAAAAAGCCAAAGGTGTAATTGCCTGCTCAGCGGGCAACCATGCCCAGGGTGTTGCGCTCGGCGCCACCCACAATGGCATAAAATCCCTTATCTGTCTCCCGGCAGGCGCCCCAATCTCGAAAGTTGAGGCAACCAAGAACTACGGAGCCGATGTATGTCTGGTGCCCGGCGTCTATGATGATGCCTACGCCAAAGCAATGGAACTCCAGAAAGAACACGGCTATTGCTTCGTGCATCCCTTCGATGATCCTAAAGTCATCGCCGGTCAAGGCACCATCGGCCTTGAGATACTGGAAGACATGCCCGATGTGGAAGCTGTGATCGTACCTATCGGTGGCGGCGGCCTCATATCAGGAGTGGCATTCGCCATCAAGACCCTCCGCCCTGATGTAAAGGTCTATGGAGTACAATCGAGCGGCGCGCCCTCGATGGCAGCCTCACTTAAAGAGGGAAAACTCTGCCACCTCAACGATGTATCTACCATCGCCGACGGCATAGCCGTGAAAGAACCCGGCATCAATACCTTCGAGATGTGCAACAAGTATGTCGACGAGGTTGTGACGGTTACCGATGATGAGATTGCCGCAGCCATTCTGGCCCTTATCGAACAGCAGAAACTCGTAGCCGAAGGCGCCGGCGCCGTAGCAGTAGCTGCAGCTATGTTCGGCAAACTTCCGATCGAAGGTAAGAAAACCGTCTGCCTGGTATCGGGCGGAAACATCGACGTCAACACACTCAGCCGCGTAATTACCCGCGGACTCAGCAAGAGCGGCCGCAACTACACATTTATTATCGACCTTGCCGACAAACCAGGTCAGCTTTCAGGAGTGTGCAGCGTGGTAGGAACCAAGGGCGGCAACATCATATCCGTCACCCACGAGCGCATAAACACCAGCTCAGCCATCAACGGCTGCACTATCCGACTTGAGCTTGAGACCCGCGACCGCAACCACGTGGAAGAAATCCGCAGCGCGCTCACAGAGGCCGGCTACAAGGTATTGAACTAATCCTATAATTTAGATTCTTCAGATGAACAAGATATTACTTGCCACACTGGCAGCGATGGCGTGGATGCCGTCGTACGCCGACGCTCCGGCCGACAGCACCGCAACCGACTCGGTAGAGACCTTTGTATTTACCGATATACTCACTATACCCACGACTTCGGTCAAAGACCAGAACAAGTCGGGCACATGCTGGTGCTTTGCCGGCACTTCATTCTTCGAAGACGAGATAATGCGCCTCGGAGGTGACTCGCTTGATATATCGGAGATGTATACCGTGCGCAAATGCTACGAAGACAAGGCCGAGCGGTTCATCCGTCTGTACGGAGAAACCAACTTCGCCGCCGGTGGCTCGCTCATGGATGTACCTTATGTGTGGAAACGCTACGGTGCAGTACCGGAAGAAGTATACGCGGGTCTTGAATATGGCGAAGACAAGCACGTGCATGGCGAGCTTGACGCTGCCCTCTCAGCCTTCCTCAAGGCGGTGGTGAAGAAACCCAACAAAAAAATTTCCACAGCATGGCGCAAGGGGCTCAAAGGCATACTTGACGCATACTTCGGAGAGGTGCCTGAGACATTTGTCTATAAAGGCAAAACCTACACACCGCAGAGCTATGCGGCATCACTTCCGATCAAAGTAGACGACTATGTGCCGCTGACCTCATTCACCCATCATCCTTACTATGAGAGTTTCGCAGTTGAGGTGCCCGACAACTGGCTGTGGTCGCAGTATTACAATCTGCCTCTTGATGAATTCAAGGCCGTTGTAGACTACTCACTCGAAAAGGGCTATCCTCTGGTATGGGCAGCCGATGTAAGCGAAGGCGGCTTCAAATGGACCGATGGTGTAGCCATCATGCCAAAAGGCAAGGCAGAGGGCGATATGGACGGCACCGAACTCGCGCGCTGGGTGAAACTATCTGACAAAGACCGCGCCAATGAGAAATATAACTTCACCGGCCCGGTTGAAGAGATTGAAGTTACGGCAGAGCTGCGTCAGGAGATGTTCGACAGCCAGGAAACTACCGATGACCACGGTATGGAAATTGTAGGTGTGGCCACCGACCAGAACGGCAACCGATACTACAAGGTGAAAAATTCATGGGATACCAACCAGAAATATAACGGCTTCTTCTATGTCTCCGAACCATATTTCCTGGCTAAGACTGTGGATATCCTCGTACACCGCGACGCCATTCCCGCCGAGACCGCACGTAAGCTCAAGCTAATAAAATCTGTAAAGTGAAAGCTATAGGCAAAACAAGCATATGGGTAGCCACCGCAATAATATTTGCGGGGCTACCTGCATGCAAAACCTCAGAGGCCAACTATAGAGAGGCCTATGAGAAAACCATAGCCGCACGCGACGCCGAGGCATCCCTCGACTCTACCATCTACGGCACCCAGCGGCGTCAGATGACGTCGGCCACCATCGAGACTGCCGACGGCAACGTTGAAGTGAGACGTCAGATGGTAAAAGTGACCAGCGACGGCGGCGGGCTGCCTGAGAACCTGAAAAAATATAATGTCGTTGTCGGACAGTTCAAACAGCTTTTCAACGCCAAATCGCTGCGCAACCGTCTGGCCGACGGGGGTTACCCATCGGCATTTGTGGTTGAAACCGCCGAGCCCTATTATTACATAGTTCTTGCGTCGTTCAGCGATGCGGCCGAGGCAGCCAAAGCCATGGAGGAATTCAAGGCCAACGGAGCCTTCCCGATGAAAGAGCCGTGCCCCTTCATTCTGGACGCGACCGGACGCCGTCAGCCAAAGGCTTCGGCACGCTAAAACATCCATGCGCCGGCAGCGTTTATTCTTTGAGTGAGGCTGATACCCAGCGTCCACTCTTAAAACCAACTTTTCATAAGCATGTTCAATTTCCTACGTAAGCAACCCAAGACACCTGCAGAACTCTGCTTTAAAACCGATATACACTGCCACCTTGTGCCCGGCATTGATGACGGCTCGCCCGACGCGTCGACCTCAGCCGACCTTATCGAACAAATGCAGAGCTGGGGCATATCGCGCATCATCGCCTCACCTCATGTGACGCAGACAACGTTCGAAAACGACAGCACCACCATCGAGCCCGCCATAGCGAAGCTGCACGAAGAGCTGGATAAGCGTGGGAACACCATCCCCGTAAGCCACTCGGCCGAATACCGCATCGACGAACTATTCATGCGCCGCCTTGAGGCCGGAGACCTGATGTTGCTCCCGAACAACTTCATCCTCATCGAAAATTCCTTCATGCAGGAACCATGGAACATTGACCAGCTTGTATTCGACCTGCAGGTACGCGGACTTCGCCCTATACTCGCCCATCCGGAACGCTATGCTTACTACTTCAACCGCAAGGAACGTTACCAAGAGCTGCACAATGCCGGTCTGATGTTCCAGATCAACCTGCTCAGCCTTGCAGAAGCCTACGGCAAAGCAGAGCGGAAGATTGCGGAGCACCTGATTGACAAAGTTCTGGTCGACTTCATCGGCACGGATATACACAAGCAGTCGCATATCGACACCATCAACCGTTACCTGGTGACCAAAGAGGCCCACGCCGATATGGATGCCCTCCGAGGCCGCGTAAGAAACGACACAGCCTTCACCTGACAAGCGTGGCAAATATCTACGAATTGCGACGCTATGGCAAAGTAGCGTTTCTGATTGCCTCCGCAGCAGTGGTGGCTCTCTTCCTATATTTTTCCGACAGCCTCATACGCGATTTGTCGGCCGTCGAGCGTGAGCGTATGCAGATCTGGGCCGACGCGACCAAGGAAATAGTCTCAGCCACGACCATGGCCGATGATGCCGCTCCGGCTCCAGATCTTGACTTCCTGCTGAGCATCATAAAGAGTAACACCACCATTCCTGTACTCCTAACCGACAGCGAAGGTAATATACTACAGCAACGAAATTTTTCTCTTCCGGTCGCCTCCGACGAAAGTGCGACATTCGGTCTACCCTCGGATGAACGCAACATCGCCTTTTTAGAAGATAAACTATCGGCCCTACGCAATACCCAGAATGTAATCGAGATAGAGATTGCCGATGGCCTATCGCAGTATCTCTACTATGAAGACTCAACCATGCTGAAACGGCTGAGCATCTTTCCATACATACAGTTACTGGTGATGCTCGCCTTTATCGCAGTGGTTTATTTCGCGGTTCTGTCAACTAAAAAAGCCGAGCAAAATAAAGTATGGGTCGGTCTATCGAAAGAGACGGCCCACCAGTTAGGCACGCCGATTTCCTCTCTGATGGCATGGATGGAACTTCTTCCCGATATGGGAGTTGATCCGGATACGCTTGCCGAAATGAATAAAGATGTAAACCGGCTCAGCACCATCGCCTCACGATTCTCCAAGATTGGCTCAGCGCCCAGAATGACCGATGAAGACCTCAATCAGGTTGCAGGTGAGGCCGTGAGCTATATGTCGACCCGCATCTCGCCCCGCATAACACTCAGTTGTCATCTCTTTGACCAGCCTGTAAAAGTAATGGCTTGCCCGCCCCTGCTTGAATGGGTGATAGAGAACCTGATTAAAAACGCCGTCGACGCAATGGAGGGGCACGGATCGATTACAGTCACGCTCGGAGCTTCGGGGCTGCATGCCTTCATTGAAGTTGCCGATACCGGCAAAGGCATAAGCCGTAAAAACCACAAGACCGTATTCAACCCGGGCTACACCACAAAAAGCCGCGGCTGGGGCCTCGGGCTGACGCTGGCCAAACGTATAATCGAGCAATATCATCAGGGCCGTATATACGTAAAACAATCGGCACCAGGCCAAGGCACCACATTCCGCATAGAGCTTCCATTGGCGCGCTGAAGACGTAGGAAGACTCCATTATCTCCAAGCATTTTTGTAACTCACCTCAAAATATAAAGGGTTGGCCAGAGTATCTGTCCAGCCCTTTATAGGTAGGTATAGACTGTCACTTTTCAATAACACAGACAAAGGGCGGCCCCACAATAATTGGCATGGGCACATACAGGTATTGACCCGCAATAAGATATAGGAACTACAACGCGACCAGCAAGCGTTTTGCCCATTCTTTTCACTTGCGCAAGGTATTATTTATAAAAACGGAGGGGGCAACTAAAAAAATAGTTGAAAATACTTGCGCAACTAAAATAATAGTTATACATTTGCCGCGTAAAGTTATTCTATTCTCTGCCAACAGCTAATGATTACTTTAAACTAAAAAACCATTAATGACGCCCTAATGAGGATTATTTAAAAATTAGAGTGACCAACATATTACTCTGAGACACCTCCCATATATTAAAAATAACTATCATGAAAAACAAGAAAAAATCTTTACGAAATCTCAACGATTTTCTGGCTGCAGACGAGCTTACTCATGCTGTAGGTGGCAGTTGTGAAGCTCCATCATCTTCCGCAAACGTGTCAGCAAATTATGCGTGGTGGCATCACATCTCCAGGAGCTTGCAAATCCGTCGGATAATACGGCAACTATATGGGCATTATTTTCCAGAGTCACCCATACGTATGATAAGGTATGTAGCATTTATAGCCGTCGTTGTACATTCATGTATGTTACCATGCGGGCTTTTGGCCCAACGAAAAGACTCTGATGCTAAAATATCGTCATCCAATTTTTTGAGGTCGGCAAGAGGGCAAAGGGATACGGTATCTGAGGCGAGTGTACGCATCAGATACGCTTTCAATGCCGAAGATATAAAAGACAAGTCTACCTGGATTGACGAGGGGCAACTGAAAATCGCTCCAGACATGACGGACTACAGCAGTTATTTTGTCGAAGTCAATGAGGACAGCCTGGCTAATTGGCTTGACAACCACAAAAAGAGTAAAGTTTATCCTCATATACGTTGGCTTCAAGGTCATCGCCCCAATTATTGGATAGAGTATCAGTATTCTCAGATAACCACACAAGACGGGATCTTGACCGAATGGGCCAGTATGCCAAGAGAACTTGATACGGAAAATCTATATTATACGGAGAGTCTACCACTTTTCAGTTGGCAGATTTGCACAGAAACTGACACTGTTTGCGGCTATGAATGCATAAAAGCCACATGCCATTGGCGTGGACGTGATTTTACGGCGTGGTTTACTCCGGATATCCCCGTTGAATATGGGCCTTGGAAGTTCGGAGGCCTTCCGGGCTTGATAATGAAGGTGTCGGACAACGACGGAATCTATAGTTTTGAGGCCGTAGCTGTGGAAAACGGTAATTTCCCAATTTTTGCGCCTCGTGGAAACAAATATGCCAAATCAACTCGAGATAAAGTTTGGAAGCTTCAGCGCGCATTAAATGAAAATTATTTTAAAACGACGGGGCATTCGGTTTTTAACATTAAATTAGAGCGTGAAATTTCCTCACGAGAGCATCCATACTCTCAGCTTGAATTGGAGTAATCTATGGCAAGTCGTCGAACCAAAGCTTTAATCAGCTTAATATTTTTGATTTGTGCTCAGATTGTCTGTGCACAAGTCATACTGCGAGGCAAAGTATCTGATGCTTCCGGACGAGCTCTCGAAGCCATGATTACAGTGATGGATGCCGGCAGGATTGTAGCACACACAATGGCTGAAGAGTCTGGAGAATATACTCTTGAATTTTCGGCTCAGTCCGACAGTATCACTCTGAGAGCTTCAATGCTTGGATATACTCCTCTTAAAAAGAATATTAAAGCGACGTCAAGTCGAATTGATCTGGTTTTACAGGGAGGAAATACACTCAAAGACTTTGTTGTTGTTGCCGACAAGATAACCGAGCGAGGAGATACTATAAGTTTTAATGTCGGCTCTTACCAAGATAAGTCAGACCGTGTTATCGGAGATGTAATTAAAAAGATGCCGGGGTTGGAAGTCAGCGAGTCCGGGCGTATAAGTTTCAACGGCAAGGAGGTAAAAAATTTCTACGTTGAAGATATGGATCTTCTGCAGGGAAGATACGGCATAGCCACAAATAATGTCTCGGCCAATGATGTGGCTTCCGTTCAGGTCTACCAAAATCATCAGCCGATAAGAGCCCTCAAAGACGTAACTCCGTCAGAAGATATAACCATAAATCTCAAACTGAAATCAACAGCGAAAGGTACATGGACAATATCAGCGATGGGTGGGGGCGGCTATAAACCTGCATTATGGGCTGCCGAGCTTGTTGCTATGTTTTTCGGAAAGAAAGTGCAAAACATGACTACTTACAAGGGGAATAACTGCGGGATAGATGTCAATACCGAACTAAAGTCGATGACAGACGACAATCTTCCGCACTTCATTAATAAGGCTCCTCTTTCAGTTGCGACTCCTCCAAATCCTGGTATAGCCACCCGCCGCTATATCGACAATCAATCAAATACTATAAGTGTAAATCAGTTGGTTAAAACTGATTCCCTTACAACTTTGACATTTAATTTAGGATATTATAATGACCTACTTCGTAAATCGGGAGAAGAAATATCTCAGCAATATGAACCGGTTTCCGGAAAATATCGAAGTATATATAAGGAGTTAAGAGCTCGTAATTACATAAATTCATTATCTGCCGCAACGAATTATAAGAGGAATGATAAGAGTTTATACCTGGATAATTCTTTGAATATAAATACGAATTGGAATCATGACAATGGCACTGCAATAACCACCAGTAGTTTTACTTCAGGGAAAACAATAGTTGACCAACATCTTGATAATCCAGCTATTGAAATAACCGACCGACTTAGCTTTATTAAGAATGGTGGAAAGCATGCATGGGAAATGTATCTATCAGCAGGATGGAACCACAAGCCCCAGACTCTATCCGTTGAAATGGATGAGGCCTCACAAAGTTCAAATCCGATTCAGGAATACACAACTGATGCAATTTTGGCGAATCTATTCACTTCCAGAAGTTTACAAGTGGATAAGGTAAGACTTTATACCGGTATCTTTACGGAATTCAATATGGAAAATGTGAAGTCGGAACTTGACGGAATACAATTAGCCGACAGAGATTTGATGCAAAATGATTTTTTATTCGGAAAATTCAATATTGGTGTTCAGCCAAAAATATCGTATCCGACAGGGAACTTTTACGGTGAGTTAACTTTGTCTGCTTATTATAATCTGCAGTGGCTCAATGACAGGATAGACCAATCCAGAGGAACGACTTGGAATTATATAACTCTAATGCCCCAGGCACATATAACATATAAGATGAGGCGCAACTGGTTGGCATTCGACGTAACCTATAACAAGATGAAAGATAATTCACAGAGGGCTGCCACAGGAATTGTAATGACCGACTATCTTTCATTCCGAAGATCGGAGATTGAGCGTACAATGAAAGATGAAACATGGTTAACATCATTAGCTTACTATTTTTCCAATCCTTTCCATCAGATTTTTGGTAATGCAAGCCTATGCTGGAATCAGTTCAGGCATAACAGCATCATGGGTTATGATTACGATGGGTTGTCGACTGTGAGCATCAATTTGCCATTGCAAAACACAGCAAACAGTTATTCCGTTACAGCAAACTTAAACAAAGGGCTCGGCTTCTGGAGTACGACCGTGAAATTAGGCGCCACAGCTTCGCTATACAAAGGGAATTCTTTGATAAATAAATCACTCTTTGCGTTCAATTCCAAAACATGGAGTGGCAGCCTTTTAATTTCAACAACTCCTACCCGTTGGATGGGAGCCGCTCTTGCGTTCGCATATGGCGAGAATAGAAGTGAAACGAAGGGAATAGAAGTCAATTCTCCATGGGTGCGTACTTGGACAGGTAGAGCCGATATTAATTTCTATCCGCTTAAGAATCTAATATTCAACATCTCAGCTGAAAATAACTATACGAATTTGACTTCTGGAGACAAGAACGTGTGGTTTGGAGACTCAAAAATAACTTATCGACAAGGAAGATTTGAGTGGAATTTGGCTTTTAACAACATTTTCAACTTCAAATCGTTCACAAAAGTGAGCTATAACGCTATGGATATCTACACCAGTACCTACGCCCTCCGCGAGCGGAATGTGATGCTTACGGTGAGGATGAAACTTTTGTAAATGTCGGTATATTTTCTTAAAAATAAAGGCGCCATTAAGCTCATTACACAAAGACAATACGTTGTGGTGCCCTTGACCTTTTATTACGCGGGGTAAAAATCGCGTTTTTTCCGTAACTTTGCACTCCGAAAGAATGTAAGGTATGAAAAAGATTGATTGGAGAGGGCACGCCGCAATGTTCGGCGCCAACACCATATGGGGATTAATGTCGCCTATAGTAAAACTGGTAATGGCCGGAGGAATCATCACTCCGATACTGCTTACCCATCTGCGCGTAGTCGGAGCTATGATCCTATTCTGGATTGTGTCATTTTTCCAGAAACGCGAGCATGTCAGCACTACGGACCTTTTGAAGCTGTTCGCAGCCTCGCTGTTGGCGATTGTATTCAATCAAGGTTGCTTTGTATTCGGAGTAGGTCTTACCTCTCCAGCGGATGCCTCCATCATTACGACAAGTATGCCTCTTTGGGCGATGATTCTGGCTGCCATATTCCTCCATGAACCAATAACCGGAAGGAAGGTGCTGGGCATAGCGGCCGGAGCAAGCGGGGCCGTCCTACTGATTCTTGGCAACAGCCCTTCGGGCGCAAGCGTAAGCGGAAGTGATGCCATAATTGGCGATCTGCTGGTTTTAGGCGCCCAGTTGAGTTATGCGAGTTATCTGGTGTTGTTCAAGCACTTTGTAAGCCGATATTCTCTGGTGACCACAATGAAATGGATGTTTACATTCGCCACCCTCTGCATACTGCCATTTTCAGCAAAGAGCTACTATACAGCCGAGTGGGCCTCTCTTTCGACGGGTGATATAGTCTCGGTGGCCTTCATTGTAGTCGGGGCAACCTTTGTAAGTTATTTACTTGTGACAATCGGCATGCGCCTGCTCCGCCCCACAGTGGCCGGCATGTACAATTACGTACAACCCGTGCTTGCCTGCGCTCTTACTGTGGCTATGGGCATGGATCATTTCACGGCAGTCAAAGCTTTTGCAATTGCCCTTATATGCAGCGGAGTATTCCTTGTTACCTCCAGCAAAAGCCGGGCCGACGAACTTGCGGCTGCCGAGGCAGAAAAATAATTATCTGTGGCGCTGCCGGCTCTTCTTTTTCTTCTCGGGCTGGCGCAAGCCTGCGGCAAGACGCATGGCTACCAAGCGCCGCAAAGCCGGCGTATTGAGGCGAGGATCTGAGGCCATAGCGGAGTTGAAATGCTCTACAGCCGCTCTGAAGTCATGGTTACTGAATGCCGCTTCAGCCTTACGGAGAAATTCCTCGGCCTTCGCCACCCGCAGAGCATCCTCCCTTGCGCGCACATCGTTGAAACTGCGGCTGAACCTGAGCACCTCAGGATTTACGAATACATCGCGTGCCTCGATGCCGGAGAGGAGCCGGATGCCCTCGATTGATGTGCAACGGCTCAAAGCCACATAGACCTGGCCTCCGGCAAACGCGCCACCACGCCCAAGGTCAATGTCAATATTATCGAAAGTCAGCCCCTGGCTCTTATGTATAGTGATAGCCCAGGCTGTGCGGAGCGGGAATTGGGTAAAGGTGCCTTTGACCCGGGTAGAGACTGTCTTCGACTTAGGCTCGTATTCGTAATTAACATTCTCCCATGTCACCGGCTCAACATCAATTTCACTCCCGTCTTCAAGACGCACAATAAGATTATCCGGGGTGGCAGCTTCCACGATGCCGAGTGTACCGTTGACATATCTGCGCTCCACATCGTTACGGAGGAAGATAACCTGCGCACCGACCTTAAGCGTGAGGCTCAGATCGGTAGGATATGCCGTAGGAGGGAAATCGCCGGTAATCTCCCCTTCGTAAACCATAGGTGTCTCCGGAAGGAGATCAAGCTGTTGGTCATTAATCCGCTTTACGGTGTCGCGGCGGGCAGCCAAAGTCATAACCATTTTATCGCTTGAAGCATCAAGACTACCTATCCGACCGTTGACCGACCGGATGTCGTCGTGAGATGGAATGCCGAGACGATAGCGGTCGAGCATCTCGACAAAAGACTTGTTTTTCTGGCGATAGACCTTGCGGAGTTCTATCGATGTAAGCCCGAACTGAGCGAAAACATTTGCATTG
Source organism: uncultured Muribaculaceae bacterium (assembly GCA_910586595.1). Lineage (GTDB taxonomy): Bacteria > Bacteroidota > Bacteroidia > Bacteroidales > Muribaculaceae > CAG-873. The sequence continues at coordinate 11,988 of CAJUJB010000026.1, forward strand.
AAGAAGAACTGATGCTGGTAGCCGCGCTGCAAGATGGAGCGGTCTTCCTGAGTTACGACGGGCTCGAGCTGGAAAACGTCTCCAACAAGCAATAGCTGCTTACCTCCGAAAGGCTTCCGCCGGTCGCCACCGAATGTACGCAGTATGCGGTCGATAAGATCAATCATATCGGCCCTGACCATGGAGATCTCATCTATGACAATAAGCTCTATTTCCTTGAAGAGCTTGATTGCCTTGCCGGAGAGCTTCAATCTGTCGCGGAGGCGGCCTGGTGCAAATTCCGGATCATCCGGCAGCACAGGCCGCAAAGGCAAATGAAAAAACGAGTGGAGAGTCTGGCCCCCGACATTTACAGCCGCAATGCCTGTAGGCGCGAGCACAGCATGTTTCTTTGCAGTATGGTCAATCACATACCGAAGGAAGGTCGATTTACCCGTACCGGCTTTGCCCGTAAGGAATACTGAGGCTGAGGTATTCTCCACAAGCTGAAGGAGAGCCCTGAATTCAGGGTTCTCCATATCAATCGCCGTCTGTGGCGCATCAGTTGCCCGTCGCGGGGCATGCAAGGAGGTCATCCCTCCTCGTTAGCGCCAATGGCTTTGAGCAGTTCCTGACCAACCCGCTCATGCAGCTCACGAGGATAGCGGATCTCAGCATAAACCTGCGCAAGAGTCTGCCTGAAGTTTTCAGCGACAAAGCGTTTTGATTCCTCAAGTTGTTCTTTCTCAGCATACCAGAGGTCGATATCCGCAGCAGACGGGTCATGGTAGACCTCATGGCTGACAATGGCACCGAGCGGAAGACGGTCGGAGGGGCTTGTCCTAACAGTCTCCTCCGGATAGCCTACGGCCACGGAGAAGAGAGGAATTACGCCTTCTGGCAATTGAAGAGCCTTGGAGAAGCCGTCGAGATTATAGGTGACCGTTCCGAGGTAACAGCATCCTACCCCAGCCTGCTCAGCAGCCGTGACAAACTGCTGTGCAAAAATCGTGGCATCAATTATTGCTGTGAGTTTACCACCGGCATTGTCGAGGCTATTCTGCGTGTGGCGGGCGTTGCACCATTTTCCGAACCGGCGGACGTCGGCACAGAATGTAAGCAATGCATGGCAATTCTTGGCAGACGGTTGCCCGAGATGAAGCTCAGCCAAAGCAGCCTTGCGTTCAGGATCACGTGTGACAATGACACTGTAGAGCTGCATGTTTCCCGTGCTTGGAGCATGAGCGGCTGCAGAAAGGAGGGCCTCAAGTTCTGCCTCAGATAGAATCTTAGTCGAGGAGAACGAGCGCACAGATGCGCGCGAATGGAAAAAATCAGGCTTATTCATTATCGGTAGAGGTCAATGGTATGCGTTTGAGAGTCATTACTTCCTTTCCTTTTTTATCAAGCAGAAGAACAGTATCCTCGTTCTTGCCGGCTACGGCGGTTGCAGTTTCTTCGAGCGCCACAAGCATCAGCCTCTCCTGGTCGCCTTTCGGACAAGCCATCCGGGTAACGCCCATATTTGAGAAGTCAATGGCATTTGTACGCTGGGGATCGATATAAATCTGACCGTTGAAGTAGTTGCAGCCGGTATTGCCATGTACTTTAAGCTCGGCAATGTCGATAAATATATTCGCCTCTTCGTCGTCGATTTTCTTACCGTCGATAGAAGTTACGAGCCAATTGCCGTTCATAAATTCCATATTATGCCGACGGAGAGTCATGACTGTATTTCCACTCGCGTTCTTAAGATAGAGGTAAGTCTCCTGACCGATGCGACGGCAATCGACCCCAAGTTTCGAATCATCGTTGAATAAGGAGGCAATCAGAGCACTGTACTCTACATCGGGGCAATACTTCATTGTGGTGAGGACATTGGAGAATACCATGGAGCCATCACTACGTAATGCGTAAGTACCGTTTATTATATTGCATCCGTCGGAGGCATAGAAACGCCCCTGAGTATCAAAATTGACATACGGAACATCTTCTTCGGCCTCGATTGTGACGTCGCCCACAGATGCGACAGTCCATTGTCCTCCCGAGAGCTCCTGCTGGGTAGGTTTCTCAGTAAGCGAAGTCTTGGGTGCTGTAGAGTCGGGCTGTGTGGGGCGGTCTTTCTTTTTCTTATTCTTATCAGGTTTCACAGCTTGAGAGGTAACTGTAGATGTGGATTCTGACTTGTCGCCTCCAAAGAGGCCTTTGACGGTTGAGCATGAGCCAAGGCTTAAAGATGCGGCCAAGGCAATGGCAATGTATACGGAATATGATTTCATATCGTTGGTAGTCGTTAGTTATGAAATATCAACGTGCGGACAAAGTAGGATGTTTCCCGCAGAGACAAAATTAGTCATAATTCCCCAAAAAAAGGCCGCCCGCTGGCAGCGGACGGCACAAAAAATGTTAATGGTGTCGCAGGTCAATTTTCGGGAAAGGCAGCCTTCAGTCGTGCAATCTCGGCACGAGTAACAGGAATTACCGATCCATGACGCGGATGGAAGTCCATCTTCACATCACCGTCGAGCATCTTGAAATTGACGAGGTCGGTTGTCTCGCAGAATTCATAGCGACCTTTCATATAGACGTCATACATGAGAATGTACTTATCAGAGCCGATGAGCTTGAAGATGCCAGAGCCTTCGACGGCATCTGTTGTCTGCTGCTTGTATTCTCCATCTTCAACCCATTCTCCAGATGTCAGGCTGCGTGTGATGGCATTCTTGATGCCATTGCCGTGGCCTTCGGTCTTATAGAAGAGATGGAAGACACCATCCTTGAGAATTATATCTCCATCGATGCACGAGAGTTTATTCTCAGGGATGAAGAGGGGCTGCGGCTCGCCTTCAAGATCGGTAAATTCCGGATTAGCATATGCATAGTATATGATGTCGGGGCCATCGCCATGCTGCATTGACCAATATACCAAATATTTCGAAGCTTCAGGGTCGAAAATCACCTGAGGGGCCCATACACGCTTAAGGTCTTCATGGCCCTCATAGCGTTCCTGGATATTTATCACCGAAGAAGACCAGTTGACCAGATCGGAAGATTTCAGCAGCACCATCGCCCGATTGGAATCCCAGCCCTTGCACGATGTCATATCGGTCAACACCATATAGAAGGTTGAATCGCCCTGGCAGCGCAGAATAAAGGGATCTCGAACACCACCGGTAGAGCTGATTTTCTTAGAGTCAAGAACCGGACGATTACCATTGAGGGCATGGAAGTCGAGCGAGTCGCCACTCAGAGCGTAGCAAACTTGTTCCTGCTCGGGATCGTTGCCCGTAAAATATGCAAAGAGGTAGCCGTCGAATTCATTTGGATCAGGTTCTACAGTAGCCTGCTGCTTTGAGCAAGACATCATTCCGGCCGCGAGAAGTAAAGAAAAGGCCGGGTAAAGAATGTGTTTCATGATGATGGATATGAAGGATTATACGGCAAAGGTACAAAATTTCACTAATAGTGCAAAACCGGCGGCCCAAGGGCAGATTAACAGGCGGAAGACATAATTGCCAAGCATGGATTTGAATAGTCGGGCAAAAAAGAGTAATTTTGCGAAGTCAAACCGTAATGTAATGCAACAACTGATAGATATTCTTCACCATGAGAAATGCTCTTGTGTAATAAAAAACAAGAGTGGAATCCGACTTTGCCACCAACGCGGCGTCAAAGATCTTCTTGAGTTGCTGAAGAACGACCCGGAAGTTCTGACGGAAGCGAGTATAGCCGACAAAGTTGTTGGCAAAGGTGCCGCGGCCCTGATGATACTCGGAGGTGTGCGGCATGTCTACGCCTATGTAATGAGTCAGCCCGCGCTTGAATTGCTCACAGCATCAGGTGTAAAGACAGAATACACTACACTTGCCCCTAACATTATAAACCGTGCTGGCACGGGAGTATGCCCGGTAGAAAGCCGCTGTGCCCCTTGCAAAACCGCCTCCGAGTGTCTCCCGCTTATTGAAGACTTCATCAACCAAATTCAAAAATGAAAACTATAGAGACTCCCACATCGCCACTGCTCACCCTTCGCTTCACCTCTCTGAAGACTTATCTTCTCACAATGGCCGTTGTGGCCGGAAACCTCATTTTACCACAAGTCTGCCATCTGATTCCGGCAGGAGGGCCTATCTGGCTTCCGATATATTTCTTTACTCTGGTAGGGGCATACGCTTACGGATGGCGTGTAGGTTTATTGACCGCCATCGCTTCGCCAATAGTAAATTCAATCTTCTTCGGCATGCCAGCAGCTGCCGTTTTACCGGCAATCTTGCTCAAATCAATCATCCTGGCCTTAGTGGCCGGCATAGCGGCCCATCGCTACCGCAAAGCCACGCTTCCGACACTGGCTGCCGTTGTATTGGCATACCAATGCATAGGCACACTTGCCGAATGGGCTTTATGCGGCTCGTTCGCTACGGCATGCCAGGATTTCCGCATCGGTCTTCCGGGCATGGCATTCCAGATTTTAGGTGGCTTTGGGGCTATAAAGGCTATCGGCAAGATTACTGCTTCCCGTCCATAAAGCTGGTGAAGTTGCCGCGTTCCTGCTCGGGAACGCGTCCGGCTGCGGCAATTGCTTTGATAAGGAACGCCATATTGCGGCCAAGATTCCTCATTGTCTGTAGACCTTCGTGATCAAGGTCTACATCTGCAGCCGTGAATCCATGTACTTCGTTCCAATACGTGCTCGATACGATAGGCATGGAGGTAATGGTGAAGTATTTATTAATTTCATCGAATGCAGAAGTAGATCCGGCCCTGCGCGAAGACACCACCGCCGCTCCGACTTTCATGGTCTTTGGTGTGGCGGCAGTGCTGTAAAACAGTCGGTCGAGGAAGGCCAGAAGTTGCCCGTTGGAGTGGGCATAGTATGTAGGCGTACCGATGACCACACCGGCAGCTTCGGCCAGCAATGGTGCGGTTGTGTTGACAACATCGTTGAATACGCACTGCCCATGCTGACGGCAATAACCGCAAGCTATGCATCCGCGCACATTAATATTACCGACATTCACACGCACTATATCGACTCCGCATGAAGCGAGAGTCGATTCTACTTCACGCAATGCACGGTCGGTACAACCATGCAGATGCGGGCTTCCATTAATTACGAGTACTTTCATATGATGATTACGGGCAGTCGACGTAGACCGCCTGAATAATTGATAGAATCTAAACGAAGCCCACCAGGATAAAGTTCAATATTCACTTTATCCCAGGCGTGAAAAGAGGTCAGAAAGGACTTTCGTCGGTGCCGGAAGCCGTAGCGAAGCCTACATTGGGAGTCATCTGAGATCCACCTAAACCCAGAGCGGCGGCATCTGCGGCTGCCTGATCGGGATTGGCCGCGGGAACAGCTGTATCAGCATTATCGCTCGCGCCACGATATGCAAATCCGGCAGTATCGTTTGCATCGGCGGCATCCCAGTTTTCGAAGCGGACGAACTCCTTGCGGAACAACATATCGACAGTGCCGACACCACCACTACGATGTTTGGCGATGATAAATTCAGCCTTGCCGCGGATATTATTTCCATCTTCATCCAGGCCCGAATGAGAATAATACTCCGGACGATGGATAAAGCATACGATGTCGGCATCCTGCTCGATGGCACCCGACTCACGAAGGTCGGAAAGCTGCGGACGCTTATCCTTGTTGCCACGGTCTTCAAGCTTACGGTTAAGCTGCGAAAGTGCAATGACCGGTATATCGAGCTCTTTTGCGAGCTGCTTGAGCGAGCGCGAGATGGTAGACACCTCCTGCTCACGCGAACCAAGCTTCATACCTGCGGTCATGAGCTGAAGGTAGTCGATAATGATAATCTTCACGCCATGCTCACGCACCAGTCGGCGGGCTTTGGTGCTAAGCTCCATTATTGACAAGCCGGATGTATCGTCGACATACATCGGCAAACCCTGAAGGCGACTCAGACGAGTTGTAAGCTGGCCCCAATCTGCGGTTGACAACGCGCCACTCTTAATTTTTTCACCCGGCAGCTCGCAGGCATTCGATATGAGACGGTTGACGAGCTGCAGATTACTCATCTCAAGAGAGAAAACAGCGACGGGATCATTATGCAGGGCTATATTGAGGGCCATCGAGAGCACAAAGGCCGTCTTACCCATAGCAGGACGGGCGGCGATGATGATGAGGTCGGAATTCTGCCATCCGGAGGTCATCTTATCGAGCTCACGGAAACCGGTGCCAAGACCGCTCAAACCTGACTGACGACGCCCGGCAATCTGCATCTGCTCTACCGCGCGATCGAGAATCGGATCGATCTGCGACACATCTTTCTTCAGGTTACGCTGAGAAATGTCGAAGAGATACCTCTCGGCTTCCTGAAGCAGGTCGTCAATATCGTTACTTTCATCGAAGGCTGAATTCTCGACCTTTGAAGCAAATGCAATCAACTCACGCGCAAGATACTTCTGAGCTACAATCTGGGCGTGGTACTCTATATGGGCAGCCGAAGCCACATTCATAGTCAACCCGGCCACAAACGCAGCTCCACCGACAGCCTCGAGTTCTCCGGTCTGACGCAAGCGGTTTGTAACGGTCATCATATCGACCGGCTCCTGAGCTAAGCCAAGCGACTGGATGGCTTCGTAGACCTTGACATGCTTAGGCTCATAAAAACTTTCAGGCCGCAGGAGATCACATACAGTGGTGAAGGCGTCTTTCTCAAGCATTAAAGCACCGAGCACGGCAGCTTCAATCTCAGTGGCACGCGGAACAAGCCGGCCGGCAATTTCAGCAGGAACTGCGGGCTGCTTACGAAAAGGTTTTCTTGGTTGAGTTGAAGATTGGTCCATCATTTGCGAGAACGAATTTTCTCAATATATTCAGCAGTAGGGATAAAATATACTTCGAGGCGCCGATTTGCCTCACGATTCTTGATTCCGGTATTGGGCGCTACGGGTTCGTCGGCACCGAGCCCATAAGGAATAATTCCGGCCTCATCGGGCAAAGATGCTTCATGAGCAAAGTAATCATCCACAGCCGATGCACGGTCGGCGGTCAGACGGTCGGAATATTGTTCGTCGCCAGTATTGTCGGAGTGTACGGCCAACACAACCTTATATTTATCAAATCGCTTGACGTATGGCACAAGTGGCAGGAGCTGCTTAGGAGCATCTGCTTTAAGCTTGGATGCATTTGGCGCAAACAACTTAGAACAAGGAATAGTGACCATAATCACTTCACCATTCCTTACCTTGGCTGTGGCGTAACCGGCAGTTTTAAATGCGCGTTCAAGCTGGGCCATTGCCGAGACAACAGCGGCGCTCTGCTTGGGATTGACTGCCGGTGTGGATATATTCTCCTCAATCGAAGCCTCAAAAGGATCGAAGGCCTCATCTTTAGAGGCCGCCCATGAAGACAAAGGCGCGACAATCAGTATAAGCAGAACGAATAAAAACCGGATAGGAGCGAGGAGGGATTTTTCCATCACAGTAAACTTTCTTCGTATTCAATTTCTGCGCGTACCATGGCTGCCAGTTGATCGGCAGTAAAAGATACAGCAGGGGCGTTCTTCTTAAAATATTTGAGAATATAGGCTACGATGGCTTCCACATCGGAGTCATCATCATCGTCACAATCAATTTCGAGGTCGCCATTCTCATCGTAGTAATCGTATATCAGGTCGAGCACCTCGCAGACAGAGTCTGTGTCGCGAGATTCTTCCGGCAGCACAGCCGCCATGAGCTCAACTGCTTCATTTTCGTTATATTCTTTCATCTGATTGAGCGGAACAAAACGCTATTAAAAATTAAAGGTTGAATAATCCGGCAGGTAGAGACATATACACTCGTTGCGACTCCACATCTACATCGTCGACCAAATCACCGGAAGCCGGCACTAAAACAATAGAGCCATCAGGACGGCGGACAGAGAAGAGAAGATTCTCGGTTGAATCATCATAGTCGGTAATTACGCCGACCTCCTCATCTTGAGAAACCAGAGTATAGCCTACGAGATCTTCCAGATAGAACATGCCGTCGCCATCCTCATCAGCGTCTTCGGGCAGAAGACTCGCCTCAATATAGACTGGCTTGTTGGTCAAAGCTGCGGCAGCCTCCTGGGAGTCAATTCCTTTAAGAGTAAGCAACAAGGTTTCATTGCCTTTTGGGCGCAAAGCGGTGATGAAAAAAGGCACCATCAGGCCATCGATTTCAACAAAAAGATGGCCAAAGCCTTCGACCAAAGGCATAATTTCGAAATCGAAGTGAGCACTAATCTCACCTTTGATTCCGTGAGGCTTGGCAAAATTGCCGATCTCCACCAATTGATCGCGAGGTATCATCTTTTTTTCTTCTTTTTACCGGAAGGAGTTGGAGCCTGCTTAAAGTCGTGGAGCTTAATCTGAGGATCTACATGAATTGCACCATGAGACATATGCCTCAGATCAGCAAAGACTCTGGAGTCTTCCACGCCTTCGGGGTTAGCAGCCAGAAGAGTTTTCTTCATCTGGTTGGCAATAAGCAGAATCAAGGCGTCACGTTCGTCACCGGGTTCCATGGCAGACGCAGACGCGATGAGCGATGGGATGTAGTGGCCATAGTGGCGGAAAGGCATAGAACCTGGACGCTCAGCGGGCACGGGTAGCGGGCCCTCGTCGAATGTACTCGGATCAACATGCTCGAATGGAAAATCCACATCAAGCTTGAAGTCACTCATGATCAGAAGATGATCCCAAAGTTTCCGGCGATATTCCACAGCGTCGCCCTGAGCCGGGAAAAGTGTGAGCATAGTCGAAACAATCGAGTGGGCACATCGGGTACGTTCATCGCGATCCTCTATGCCTACACAATGGTCGACCATGTTCTGTATATTGCGGCCGTACTCAGGGAGCACCAGCTGCTTAAGATGGTTGGTATATGTGAGCATTACTTTATTATCTTTTACGGAATGTCAAAGGTACGTTTTTTTTTGGATTCCCACAAATTGTCTACGATGCAACCTCGTAAACAATAAAAAGCCCCACGCTGAAACAACGGGGGCTGAGAAGGTTATCGCACTTTTGTAATTTGGCTTTTTAATAAGGCCAGAAAAATGCCTTCTCTTGCTTATTACAACGCCAAGGCGAGAAAAAGGTTCAGATTGACAGGCGCCGGAGGGTGTTAAGAAGTTCGCGATTGATTGGCTTGTCATTCTTGATGGCTTTCGAGAATGGAACATAGACAATCTCATCGTTCTTGATACCTATCATCACATTGCGCTGGTCTTCCATAAGCGCGTCGATTGCGGCCGCACCCATGCGCGAAGCTAAAATGCGGTCGTGAGCTGTGGGAGATCCACCACGCTGGAGGTGTCCAAGAATCGATACACGCACATCGTAACCGGGATATTCATTCTTCACACGCTCGGCCAAGCCCATGGCGCCTCCGGTAACCGGGCTTTCAGCCACGAGCACAATCGAGGAGTTTTTGCTCTTGCGGAAACCATTCTGAATAAGTTCAGCCAACTGGTCGACCTCAGTAGAAATCTCAGGGATAATGGCAGCCTCTGCACCAGAGGCAATCGCTCCATTAAGGGCGAGGAAGCCGGCGTCGCGGCCCATTACCTCAATGAAGAACAGACGCTCGTGGCTGGTGGCGGTGTCGCGGATTTTGTCGACACATTCCATGATGGTATTGAGGGCGGTGTCGTAGCCAATGGTTGTGTCAGTGCCATAGAGGTCATTGTCAATGGTACCAGGCAAGCCGATAATGGGGAAATTAAATTCATTTGCAAAAATTCGCGCACCAGTAAGAGAGCCGTCACCTCCGATTACCACCAGAGCGTCGATTTCATGACGACGTATCACATCGTATGCCAACTGGCGACCTTCGGGAGTCTGGAACTCCTTGCAGCGGGCAGTTTTCAAGATTGTACCACCTTGCTGGATAATATTTGAGACATTCTGGGTACGAAAATCCACAATCTCATCGGTTATGAGACCCTTGTAGCCGCGGTAAATACCTTTTACCTTAAGGCCGCTGAATATGGCCGCGCGGGTGACGGCACGTATAGCAGCATTCATGCCGGGCGCATCGCCACCCGACGTTAATATTCCAATACACTTAATTGCAGACATATATCTATTAGTATCTATTAGCTTTTTGAAGAGACAAAGGTAATAAATTAATTGCTAACATATCGACTAATATAGCTGAAATTTTTAAGAAAAACTTTTTTTTATTTTTTTTGCCACGAGGCATTGCAGAACCAAAAACTCTTCGTAACTTTGCAGTCGCAAACTCGCTCAAGTCTGTTTGTAAGACCGAAAGGAAAGGTGCCGGAGTGGTCGATCGGGGCGGTCTCGAAAACCGTTGTACCCTTGCGGGTACCCAGGGTTCGAATCCCTGCCTTTCCGCAAAGGAAGCTGTAAGTCACCGACTTGCAGCTTTTTTTTTGCGTAGAAATGGTTGGGGTTAGATTGAGCCCAAAAAGATTGCAATTTTTCATTTATTAGCATGCAATCTTTCAGTATTCATAAAGCAAATTTATGAAAAATAGCTAAGGCCTACAAGGCGTAGCATGAACACCCTTGTCAGCGACATATTACAACGCTCCATCAAGTTTTTTTTGAAAAAGTTGCTTCAAAATTTGGTTTATAAAATAAACCGCATTAACTTTGCAACTGAAATCAGAGCGGTAACGCGCGACCGCTCTTTTTTTAAGACACATTGGTTTATATTCTAAACCGTTTTACAAATCCTCAATTTTCACAATATGGATGACAAAAAACTAACACCGCAAGAGAGTATGGAGCTGATAACCTCCATGATTCAAAGCTCGAAGCGCAGGGTGGCTTCGCCAGACCTAAGAATTTCAGTGATGTGGGCTGTGCTTACAATCATTACCGCCACTACCGCATGGATTCTACTCTCAACCACACATAATCCTTGGTTCAACTTCGTATGGTTCGCGATTCCTGTTATTGGAATCCCTACAAACATCATGCTTGCGAGCAAACATCGAGAAAAAAGTAGAACAAAAACTTATCTTGACAAAGTCAGCGCAGGCTTGTGGAAATGCGTTGGCTACATAGCCATCGGCTTAACAATCGGCTGCTTCATCGCACAACAATGCGGCTACCCCCAAGCGTGGCTGGCTATGTTCTTCTACGCTTTTATTATCGTGGGATTTGGGGCTGCTGTGAGCGGACTACTTCTGCGCGAAAATTCGTATATCTTTGGAGGCATGTTCTCAATTTATTCAGGATTCGCCCTCATCGTATGTACTCTTTGTCAAATACCTTTGCTCTATTCGTGGGTAGTTCCTCTCTACATTCTCTGCTTTTTGTTGATGTTCATTGTGCCAGCATTCATCATTTCACGAAAAACTAAGCTCGAGGGAAAATGAAAGAACTTGATCCGCTGTTGCACTCGCAACTACGTCTTGCGGTAATGTCAATTCTTATGAATGTTGACGAAGCGGATTTTGTTTTTCTAAAAGAGAAAACCGAAGCCACCGCAGGTAATTTGAGCGTTCAGCTTGATAAACTTTCTTCTGCCGGATATATCTCAATGGAGAAAGGGTTTGTCGGCAAAAAAACTCGCACGGTTTGCCAAGTTACCGAACACGGCCGCAAGGCATTTGAAGAATATGTTGATGCCCTCAAAGAGTATCTAAACTTGTAAAAACAGCTTGCCTACTATATTAACGCGTCCACTGATAATGAAGTGGGCGCGTTTTGTGTCTTTTAATCTAAAAATATTATAGCCATACGATTGCAGCAAACAATACATCAATCGTATGGCTATAGACGTATAATCTTACTGTCTGGTTATCCCGGACTTCTGAAACCTTCACGCCCAAGGCCAGTTCCCCGAAATCCAAGCAAGTTCGACATGAACGAAGGATTAAAAGAGGTTGGGGCAAGAGAGGACATTATATAAATAGATTCAGGTTGGCATCATCGGCGCGATTCATATAGGTTGCCACGCCACCAATGGTCACTTCATCAAGGAGTTCGTCGCGCTTAACACCCATTACATCCATCGACATCTGGCAGGCGATGAATTCAACACCACTCTTGATTGCAGACTCCCGGAGCATCTCCAGTGAATCAATGTTTTTGTGCTTCATGATGTAACGCATCATTTTGGAGCCAGCTCCAAACATATTCATTTTAGAGAGCTTCAAGGAGTTAGAATCGGCCGGAAGCATCATCGAAAACATTTTGCCGAAAAGGTCTTTTGCCACCTTCGGTTTCTTGGTTTTCTTGATGACGTTCAGCCCCCAGAATGTAAAGAAAATCGTGACCTTCTCGCCAGTTGCAGCGGCGCCATTAGCGAGCACAAATGTTGCCAGAGCTTTATCCAGATCGTCGCTGAACATCACAAATGTCTTGCCTCGCGGAGAGGCAGCCGAGACGGCGGTAGACGATGCGTCGCGGCCTCCACGCTCAACCACAATGCTATATCTACCAGCTGATGCATCGGACGAGATGAATTTATTTCCTGTCGACTGACACCAGGCCTCGGCATCTCTCACAAACCCCGGATCGGTTGCTGTAATCTCCAACAGCTGTCCAGGCACAAGGCGATCAACACCTTCTTTGAGCTTCATTATGGGCCCGGGGCAAGAGAGACCGCATGCGTCAATCTTCACTGCCCTACTCTCTGCAGGGGCGTCAATGCAGACTGATTTCCCGCCAGAATTTCCAAAAGGCGCAGGCTCTGGAATTGTAAAGGTTGCACTTCGGAAGGTCTTGATACCTCCTACGAGATTGCGGACATTGTCAAATCCGTTAAGGCGCAAGATATTTGAAGCCAAGTAACCACGTAGGCCTACGCCGCAATATAACACCACCGGACGGTCGGAAGGAATTTCGGCAAGATGATCACGCATCGAATCAAGTGGAATATTGACAGCTCCAGGAATAGACCCTGCGGCAAATTCCATAGGCGTACGGACGTCGATAAGATAGACAGCCCCCGGAGCGGCTGATGCAAGTTCGCGCCAATAAATTGGGTGCATCTTTCCACTGAGAATATTCCCGGCGACATAACCCGCCAAAGCTGCTGGATCTTTGGCAGATGAATATGGAGGCGCATAAGCCTGCTCAATAGCCGCGAGATCGGCTACTGTGCCGCCACGCTTAATTATCTGCGAAATGACATCTATGCGTTTATCCACTCCGTCGAAGCCTACAATCTGTGCTCCGAATATTTTTCCGTCGGCAGGCGAGAAGACAATTTTGATCGTCATCGGTAATGCACCCGGATAATATCCGGCATGGGATGAAGGGTGGATTGTGGCCGAAAGATATGGAATGCCATCGGCCTTCAATCGTTTAGCAGGCAAGCCGGTGGCTGCGACGGTAAGATCGAATACCTTGGCGATGGATGTACCGATCGCCCCTTCATATTCAGTATGGTTTCCATTGACCATATTGTCGGCAACAATCCTTGCCTGGCGGTTAGCAGGCCCGGCAAGATAATTAAGCCAGGTTTTACCTGTGACAGGATGTGTGAACTCAATTGCATCTCCAACGGCATAGATATTCTCATCTGATGTGCGAAGATAATCATCTACCTTAATGCCACGCATAGGGCCCAATTCAATTCCGGCATTCTGAGCCAAAGCCGTATTGGGTCTTACGCCAATTGAAAGGATGACCATGTCGGTGATAATCTTGCGCCCGTCAGCGAAGCCAATTTCAATTCCATCGGGAAGACGGGTGAATGATGCAACCGCAGTATTGAGATAGAGTCGAACGCCCTTGTCTATCAAGTGTGAATGGACTATCTGCGCCATGGAAAAATCGACAGGAGCCATGACCTGAGGAGCCATTTCCACAACTGCCACCTGAGCACCTGCATGCTGGAGATTCTCTGCCATTTCCAGACCGATAAATCCTCCACCGACAATCACGGCCCGCTTTATATCACCGGCCGCTATACGCGATTTGATTGCGTCGGTATCCGCTACATTGCGCAAAGTATATATTCCATCGGAGTCAATTCCTGGAAGAGGAGGCCTGACAGGCGAAGCGCCCGGAGACAACAAAAGCCGATCATAACTTTCATTGTAGGTTGAGCCGTCGGGAGCCTTGACGGTCACAGTCTTTCCAATACGGTCAATAGCTGTGACCTCAGAATTTACCCGTACATCGATATTGAATCTCCGGCTAAATGATTCAGGAGTCTGCACAAGGAGCCGCTCGCGTTCCTCAATAGTTCCACCAATATAGTACGGCAAGCCACAATTGGCATACGAGATATGTTCTCCTTTCTCAAAAAGGATAATTTCGGCACTTTCAGTCAGCCGTCGTATTCTTGCAGCTGCAGTGGCACCGCCGGCCACGCCCCCTATTATCAAATATTTCATAGTCAACGATAGATTAATTTTTTCACAAAGGTATTGCGCAATTGATAGACAACCAAACGATTTTAGCTATCTTTGCATAGACAAAATCTATCGACATGACTTTACAACAATTGAAATACATCGTGGCGGTCGACCACTACAGGAGCTTCGCGTTAGCGGCAGAGTCGCTCGGAGTGACCCAGCCCACCCTCAGTGGTATGGTTGGAAAGCTTGAGAATGAACTTGACCTGAAAATATTCGAGAGGACAAGTAGAAAAGTTGCCCCTACAGAGTTAGGCTCAAAAATTATCGATCAGGCAAGGATAGTATTAATGGAAACCCAGCGGATCAATGAAATGGTCAGCGAAAACAAAAAAGAGGTATCGGGAGAGCTCAGGCTGTCGGTCGGCCCCAGTATAGCTCCATATATACTTCCTCAGTTCATAAAAATTTATCTTGCCGATTATCCTCAGGTGAGACTTTCGGTGGAAGAAATGCGGCCAGAGGCGATGATAAAATCACTTAAAGTGTCGGCAATAGACGCCGGAATCGCCACGACTGGCCTACGGACGGAAGGGATTTTTGAAATACCGCTATATACCGAGAAATTCTTCGTATATCTCGCAGCGAGTTGCCAGCGCGATTTACCGGTTTTTCGCCCAGAAGACCTGGCGCACGAACATATGTGGGTAATGAAGGAGGTACAATGCCTGCGGGAGAGTGCCTTCAGCTTCTGCAAAGGCCGGATAGGTAAACGGCATGTATATGAAGCAGGGAATATCGATACCTTGATACGGATTGTCGACGCCAACGGAGGCTACACCATCATTCCGGAAATGCATCTGCCGATGCTCACGGAGGCACAACGAAGCAATATAAGAGAAATAGACGGCGACCACCTCTCATTCCGCAAGATCTCGATGTACATCCGTGAGGATTATGTGCGCGAAGGGATGCTCAACACAATATCGGATACTCTGAAAAAATTCATTCCTCACGAAATGCTTGAACACTCGCTGCTCAGGAATAGTATACGGCTGTAATTCTATTATCCGGCCAGAGAATCAATCTGCCGTCAAGGTGATAAAAACTCTGTTTAAATACCTATTTGGTCGCTCGAGTAAGACTGTCTTCTGGGCTAATCCTGGAGCCGTAATCCGTAACGTTATTTTTTCAAGCGGATTGCCCTCTTTATCTCGAGTCTCGCGTTCTTCATTCCAATGGATAGTAAGATTTGGATTATCGCCTTCCGCAGTCCAACCGAGACGGCGAGTACGCTCGCGTCCTTTATTATCTGTGTAAACGAGTTCCAATACTACACTTGACCATTTCACTCTACGATGCTGTTCATCATAAAGATAGATGTCCACTTTATCAGTTACTTTCTGCGGGAACGCCCCCATAATTATCTCCTTAGGATAAAGCAATCTATTATCCTCTTGCATCAGAATTTCAACCGGGCTGTCATCCGCAATAAGTATATCTTGAGTAATATAGCTTATGTACCACACTCTAAGCGAATCCCCCGGGAGAGCTTCTATCTCAAAGACACCATAACGATCTGTATAAGTTCTTTTTTCAGTACGTAGGTTTAAAATCCCTACGCCAATCAGAGTATCGTTTGAAATAGAGTCGGCACCAAGCACTATGCCTTTTACAGTAATCATGTCGGCCGTTGAATGGGCCTCAGGTTCGTTCAAAGTAAATGCCGGCTCCTGAGGGGTGGATTGCGCGACCAAAGGGGCAAACATAGCAAGCATGCCTGCTGAAATACCTGCAAGGTTGACGCGCTTGCCTGCGAGCTGGCGCTTACGGATCTGTTCATCAAGGTATCTAACTTCATCGTCACATTTAGGACAAGAGCCCAGACAATCGCCTTTGAAGCCACACTCAGGTGAATCAAAATCAATGTTGTTAGCCCGGGCAATCTGCCGCCGAATTTCCTTAAGTATCTTACAAGTACGTTTTCCTCGTGCCATAATCAGTGGGATGAATAATATATGTGAATAAATCGAATTGGGAAAAGCCGAGAGATACAAGCATCGAGCGGCTGTCCTCCCTATTGCCGGGTGTATTATAATCAGGTATCAGTGGGATACGAATAAGACAGTTGCCCTGCAAGCCAGACTGAGCAATCAAACGAAGATTGGATAACACCAAGGAATTATCACACGAAGTGTATCGCCTATAGCGTTCAGTATCCATATCTTTTATGTCAATAATCCACGAGTCGACGACGGGGAGCAATTCCTTGATTCTCTCCTGCGAAACATTAAGAGATGACTCGATTGTAATTCGCCATGACTGGCCACTCAACTCACGAAAAGCGACGATAAAATCGGAATGTAATGCCGGTTCTCCGCCACCAAAAGTTATTCCACCTCCGGTTGCCATGAAATATAGGGCATCAATCTTTACCTCCTCATAGAGTGAGAGAGGAGTATATTCCTTAAACTCGGAATCGGCGGAGATCGTCTGGGGATTTAAACAGTAACGGCATCGGAGAGGACATGCATGAAAAACCACAAGCGTCGTCACCCCCTCTCCGTCGGTGGAGAGACGGTGGCGAGAGATGCCTATTATTTTCGCTCGTGGAGGAGACATAGAAGGAGATATTTATTCCGGTAGTGAAATACCACTGAGGCTACTTTATTTCCAGTAACTGCGGGAAGTGGTCAATCATGTAATCGGGGGCAGCCTCCTTAAGTGAGGCGAGGGAGCCATTACCATATGTGACGGCACAAGTTTTACAGCCAGCGGCGTTACCCATCATTATGTCGACATCGGCATCACCTATGACCAAGGTATCTTCCGCCGACCAACCAAGAGCTTTGAGAATTGTAAGCACTGGCTCAGGGTCAGGCTTGCCTTTAAGCACATTGTCGGCACCGACTATCATTTTAAACCAATCCTTGATTCCAAGCCCTGAGAGATAATCATTCAGAGATGCCACACGACGGCTTGAAGCTATAGCCAATCCGGACGGACGAAGCTGGGCAAGTGTATCTAACACGCCCGGGAATGTCTGCTCATGCGCCCCCTTTTTTAATCTATCGTAGTTAGCCCGGAAAATACGGGCAAATTCCTCGTTGGATATGTCGAGATCTGGATACAGGTACTTGCCAGCTTCATCTGTGCGAATGCCAATTATAGATCGGCACTCCTCATCTGTCTTTGGCGGGAGTGACATCTCTGCGATGGTGGCTTTGATTGTGGAGAGTATGACTCCGGAAGTATCCATCAACGTACCGTCGAAATCAAATATATAGTTCATCTTCAAAAAAATTCGTTCAATTATTAATCATCAGTGCTGAGTGGCAATGCAGCCTTTTGCCAGGCAAGTATACCTCCGGCCATATCTACAACCGAGTATCCCTGTTGACTTAAATAGGTCGCGGCTTCGTTACTTCTACGGCCACTACGACAATAAATATATATGGTGCTAGATTTATCAATCTTTACGGCCTCTTTCTTGAAATTCTCAGCATCAAGCCAGTTGAGAAGATGGGCGCCCTGGAGATGGCCAGCGGCGAATTCGTCGGGGCGGCGCACATCAAGAAGATACGCAGCAGAATCTCCCGCCAACCTCGACTGAAACTCGACGGGAGGTATGACGTCGATGGCTGGGTCGGCCGCATCAGCTTTACAGCCGCTCAAAAATAATGCGGCAATGACTGAGAATATTTTAAACAACTTCATAAGGCTTTTCTATCCGTTATTGATCGTCAATCGAGTTTGAACACTATCCGCTGCACACCGTCAAGCCAACGGGTGCTGGTGATACGGAAACTGCCGATTTCACAGGTATGCTTCACATGGCTGCCGGCGCAGAGGCATTGGTCATAAGTGCCAATATGGATTACCCTCAGAGTCTGGGAAGCTCCATCAGGCAGACGGCTCATATCGAATCTATCCATGGCCTCGGTCTGAGATATGTATTCCTCTGTCACCTCGACATTTTCTTTTATAACGTTATTGATATAATCTTCGAGAGATTTTATCTCGGCATCAGTCAATGCTACAGGCAGATGGTAGTCGAGTTTGGATTTCTTACGCTCTATGTGGGCTGAGAATGCACGGCCGTGTCCATACCTGCGGGCCATCTCTCCGTTAAGAAGATGTTCGGCGGTATGCATCGGTGGGTATTCCTGCTTATTATGCTGGTTTAAAACGGGTGGTGTGTCCATTCACTTAATGTCAATTCAGATTTTCATTATACGCAAAGTTAACGTTTTATCCTCAATTATCAGTAATATACGGCATTGAAATAGCATAAATCTTATCAAAAGACTTAAGCCTCTGGCGTTGGAATCCAATTTAAGCCAACCATTTTATTGCTTCAAAGCGATTTTAGAATGATGGCGTTGGCTTTATCGACCACAGAAGTGTCAAGAGTGGCCAGATAGATCTGGGTTGTAGTCTCGCTGTCGTGCCCCATTCCTTCACTGATCACGCTTACAGGAATTCCCTTTGCTTTGGCTGCTGAAGCCCAGGAGTGACGTGCGACATACATTGTCAAGGGAATGTTGACGCTAATCATCTCCGCAATCTTTTTAAGATTATGATTAATGTTATAGCCGATGTTGCGGTAGGCCCATCTCTCGTTAATACCTTCACTCCGAATAATAGGCAAGAGATACTGCGTAGGATTATCGGGGTATTTATCAAGTATCGCCTGCATTTCAGAGGTCCACTCTATTACAAGTTGCTGGCCCGTCTTCCGGCGCCGATATATCAGATGGCCGTTCTTCAAGTCGGCCTTCTTCAAGAAAGCCATATCAATGAAACTCATCCCGCGAAGATAAAAGCTCATAAGGAACATATCGCGACCGAAGTCCAATTGTGGCGTCATGGTCAAGTCGAGAGCTTTGATTTTTCTTATATGAGCAAGCGGAATGGCTCGTTTTATAGTCTTGCTGATGCCAGTGTAAACATGCCGGAAAGGATTACGGTTCTCTATAATCTCTTGCTCCACGGCACGATGGTAGACCGCACGGAGAATACGGGTATAGAAGGAGATTGTATTTGGCGAATTTCCCCGCGTCTTATGCCATGCCTGATATGCCTCCATGACTTCAGATGTAAGGCAGTCGAGCATAATATCAGTGCCGCTGATCGTATCATCTTCGGTGGAGATGCTTGTAAGAAACTTTTTAAAGCTATTCATGGCCGCCCTATAGGTTTCGGAAGTTCTTGCTTTGCCGTTCTGCTTGAACTTGAGAATCAAACTCTCCATGAAGTTGAATAGAGAATATTCGTTGGAGTAGCGTCGGAACTCCTCGATCACGTCATCTGCGGTGTAGGATACTCCATCTTCATCAAATCGCCTACCAATCTTTGTCAACCTCTCAATATCCCAGCGGATTCTCTGGCGGATAGAAATAATCAACGCCTTACGAATACCGTTTTGTGGACCCGCGACCATAGAACGTGCCTCATCCCACTCTTCCGGGTAGATGTGATAATCGGTAGCAAGCTGCCTTACTTTTCTCTCATGGATAATCTGGTAGTAGATCGCGCCATCGTGACCCTCAATAGTAGATGGGCGATATTTCACTTTGATAGATGTCATGGTCTTCTGAATTTTTTTGCTTGAAAGATACAGAAAAAGACCGCACCTAAAAGTAAGCAATAGCTCAATATACAAATCGATTTTACATCCACAGAGCAATATATTCGGGAAATAAATGCTAATTTTGCCCATGGTTGGCCATGGTCTGAGAACATACTCCGGGCTAAAAAAAACGTCAAATCACGACATGGAATCTACGCCTTTCTATATAATATGCCCAGACTGAGGCCGACCCAAGGTTATGACACAGAACTTCAATACATATATCGAGCATATTGATTTCGACGCGTGGCGCGAAGTATGCGTGCGCAAGGGCACTTTGCGTCGTTTTGCCAAAGGAGAAGAGTTTGTAACAATCGGGGAGGTCGGGCGCTATATAGGGTTTATAGTTTCTGGAACACTCAAATACGTTGCACACTCGCCTGGTGGAACAGAACACGTGATGGGGCTGGTGTTTTGCGACGGCTTCGTTGCCGACTGGCCTTTTTGTATATATGGGCAGCCGGCTAAGTTAGCTATTGTAGCTGTTTCGGATTGCGAAATTTACTGTATTACAACCAAAGAAATTAAAGAACTGATCGCCACAGACCCAAATTTCAAAGATGTTGTGATGCACTCGACCGAGGCGGTGTATACAACGGTATATGAGCGTTATATTGACCTCTATTGCAAATCACCTCAACAACGCTACAACGAACTTATCACACACCACCCTAACCTATTTGACCTCTTTTCGCTCAAAGACATCGCTTCGTTTCTCAATATCACCCCAACACATCTGAGCCGACTCCGAAAAAATGACGGCAAACAATGTTAAAAACCTTGGCTCTCAACATTTGTTGAGAGTTTTTATTTTTATTGGGAGTAATTTTGCTTGTCATTACTCTTAAAAACATGCAGAATTATCTACAACGGACATCGAGAATATTATTCGCCACAGCAATGGTCATATGCCTGTGTTCAACTTCTTGTGGGCTGAATAAAAGTATTTCTGTAACAACTAGCAGATATACCCACACACCCTCAAAATATCATCAGCCTAATCTTGACTTTGAAACATCGCGAGACACCGTGGCTACTTATTTTTTCTAACAATAACTTGTCGTAATTGAGGCAGATATTGATTGACGCGACTATGAATCTCCTCATCTTGAATTTCCTTATATGAACAGTGAATCAATTATCGCATTACTTATAGTAATATTACTTATACTTTGTGTCTGCTGACTTCATCACGAGCCCAATAGGTTAATGCCCAGTGCGAGAAACTGAATGTCGAGAAATTCCGAAGATTTAATTATGAAGGCATTTATAATTTCAATACTTCTTATCATTCCATTAATTGTCTATGGTCATAATTCATGTATAGCGCCGGCACCAGCGAGCCGGGATTCTTCATTTGACAATATAGAGCAATTTGATTGGATGAATCCGTGATATGGTTACCGGCATCTTGTGTCGCGACCGGTCTTGCCCGATAGTGCAGATGTTCGACGGGCTCAAAAGAAACACTTGTGGAGAGCTGGCGCCGAGACAATCGGGTTCAATATTGGATTGTGGGCTTTTGACCGCTATGTGCTTGACGGCCACTTTGCGTATATATCATGGAATACAATCAAAGAGAATTTTAAGCATGGCTTTGAATGGGATGATGACCACCTGCACACAAACATGTTCGATCACCCATACAATGGCAGCATATTTTTCAACGCAGGGCGGTCGAACGGATTTAACTTCTGGCAGTCGGAACTGTTTGCGATTGGAGGAAGCGCCATGTGGGAGATGTTTATGGAATGTGAATATCCATCGACCAACGATATAATCGCCACGCCTGTGGGAGGCGCCGCAATCGGCGAGGTATTATACCGTACTTCCGACCTGATACTGGACGACAGGAGCTGCGGTGGAGAAAGATTTGGAAGAGAGGTGGCGGCATTTATTGCTAATCCCATGCGTGGTCTGACACGAATTATATCAGGCGACGCATGGAAGCGCAGGCCTACTTCAGGAAGGAGATTTGGCATACCTCCAATCAGTATTGAATTATCGGTTGGAGGAAAGATGCTCACTCTATGGGATTATGACGAAGGGATGCGGGCTGGTGTTGCCGCCGAGGTCAACATCGAATATGGCGATAAGTTTGCTGATGAAACAAAAGTTCCTTACGACTATTTTTCTTTCCTGATGGAAATTCAAGGAATCAAGACGCAGCCTCTTCTGAGCAGGGTTGAAATTGTGGGGCGGCTCCTATCGAAAGAGATTGCAGATAAACGGAATTTTAAGGCTTCTGTAGGAATGTTCCAGCATTTTGATTTCTTCGACTCCGACACCATCAAAAGACGAGAGCCAAACCGCAGTCGGTTGTTTCCTTGCGTTGTGCCATATAAACTTGGTGCACCGGCCTCTCTCGGTGTCGGGTTTATGGCTCAGTATATTCCAGATAAAGATTTTGTAGTTGAAGGATATGTCCATGCCAATGGCCTTATTCTTGTAGGCATACTGACAGACTTCTACAGAGACTATCACCGCAACTACAATTGGGGCTCCGGCTACTCAATAAAGACCGGCTTGAATGCATCGCTATTCAGAAACAAGCTTATCATGAATCTATCCAATGACTATTACAAGGTATATACCTGGCATGGATATGATCAGAATGTGGATTGGGCAACCTCTCCAGAGGGCAAGCCGGTCAACATACAAGGCGACCGCTCAACCTCAACATTCAATAGGCTGGAAGCGACTTTGAAATATCATATGTGGAAAAGATTGCATCTATCTGCCGGAGTGGACTTTAATTGGCGAACCACAAATTATAATGATATAGAGATAACAGAAGGACGGGTAACCACAAAGTATCCAATAGTCCATAGCAAACAAATCGGAGCACATCTAATGCTGACATATGTATTATGAGACTCCTATGGTCTTGTTTCACTTTGAGATACATCAATCAGTATTGCGGCATATCAAACTTGTTGATGAAATGGAAACTAACCGAGAAAATCCGGAATAATATCAAGTCTTATTCGAGATTCTTAGGAACCACGCGATATTTTGACCCAGATTTTTCATGTTCGCCACTGCTTCATCATCTTTCAGAGCTTCGCCCGGTAAACGACCATAGGCGATATTCCAATATGTAGATCCGGCAACGAACATCTCTTTATTAAGAAAGAAATGATTTATAGAGTCAATAGTGTTCATGGCTCCGGCACGGCGTGCAACAGCAACTGCTCCACCAATCTTGTGCCGGAACATTCCGGGATTGGTATCGCTGACAACACTTGCACGCTCTATAACGGCTTTGAGCGTGGAAGAAACATCTGCCGAGTAAGTTGACGACCCCAGTATAATGGCATCGGCCTCAACCATTTTTTGATACAGGCTCTGAAATACATCACTGCTGAACACACAGTTTTTCTTCCCTGCGCAAGCGAAACAAGCCTTACACGGATTTATTGTTTCTCCGGCAAGCTGAATCAACTCTGTGTCATATCCTGCCGCTTCAAGTTCTCCAAGAACGAGCCGCAACATATCTGCGGTGTTGCCATCTTTACGGGAACTTCCGTTGATTGCCACTATTTTCATATTTCTCTTATCTGTCGTTAATTCACTGACGGAAGCAAATCCGCTGGTAGCCAAAGCTGCACTCATGGCCACAGTTCCCATTCTTTTCAATGCCTCGCGTCGGGTCATGCCATTTTTATTATCCATTTTGGTGTGCCTTGTTCATTTATAGGATTCTGCAAGAATACTGACAATATCCTCATCTGACATCTGTACGCGGTCAGCTGTGAACATTATACCCA
>CAJUJB010000027.1 GCA_910586595.1 uncultured Muribaculaceae bacterium
GAAGAAGGATCTTCTGGCGCGGATGAGCATTCAAGTGGCGATGCCGGACTATGAAATAATACCTATCGACTGCAATGCCCTTATCCGTCAGCACGGATCTCTACATTGTGCCACAATGCAACTTCCTTTAGGATCACTGAATATATGAAAATACTTCGAACAGGATTAATTCAACAGCACAACACAGCTGATATAAGTGATAACCGCAAGCGTCTTGCAGATAAAATCCGTCGGTTAGCTGCCGAAGGTGCCCAACTGATCATCAATCAGGAACTACACGATTCCCTGTATTTTTGCCAGACCGAGAATGTCGATTTATGCGGCTTGGCGGTCAATATACCAGGTGAAGTAACCGATTTTTACGCCTCTCTGGCAAAAGAATGCGGGGTAGTGCTGGTGACCTCACTTTATGAGCGTCGCGCACCGGGTTTATATCACAATACCGCTGTGGTTTTTGAAAAAGACGGCAGCATCGCTGGCCGTTACCGGAAGATGCACATACCCGATGATCCGGCTTATTATGAGAAGTTCTACTTTACTCCCGGCGATCTTGGATTTAAGCCTATCGAAACATCTGTAGGGCGTCTGGGCGTTCTCGTATGCTGGGATCAATGGTATCCTGAAGCTGCTCGCCTGATGGCTTTGAGCGGGGCAGAAATATTGATTTATCCTACAGCTATAGGATGGGAGAGCTCTGATACTCCCGATGAGCAGGCGCGTCAGCGTGAAGCTTGGATAACGGTTCAGCGTGGTCATGCCGTGGCTAATGGACTGCCGGTAGTTGCCGTCAATAGAGTCGGCCATGAGCCAGATCCCTCCGGAGCCACAAGAGGTATTCAATTCTGGGGTTCAAGCTTTGTTGCAGGCCCGCAGGGTGAGTTCCTTTACCAGGCGCCTACTGATGGAGAAGTATGCGTGACGGTCGACATAGATCTTGAGAGGTCGGAGTCGGTACGCCGGTGGTGGCCCTTCTTACGAGACAGACGCATCGATGCTTACGGCGACATCACGCGCCGCTATATCGATTGAATTTACGAGATATAGAGATTATCGTCATCCGGTGAAGACTTACTTCCCTGATGACGATTTTTTTATATGTGCACCGCGGTACATTATGTTGGTGGCAACGCTCAACAAAACCGGAGAGTTGGATGTTGATTATATATAATAATTAACGTTTTAACATTTCGAGAGATGAAAGACCTCACCACACTCCTATTCAAGATCCAAACCGCGACACGGATGCCGGCGGCAGGTCATGTACTCGTTTCCGAGCCTTTTTTAAGTGAAGAATGTTTCAACCATGGTGTGATGACCATAATTGATTATTTACCGGAGGAAGGAGCCACCGGAGTGGTTCTTAATAACCGCTGCGAGTACACTTTAGATAAACTTCTCGACGGCGTACATACCGAAGAGGCTATACCGGTTTTTTGTGGCGGCCCGACTGCTCAGGATCGCTTATTTTTCATACATACACTTGGCCCGGAGATTGTACCGGACGCCCGTAGGTTTGCCGATGGATTATACGTTGGCGGCAATTTTGACGCTGCTCTGGATTATATAAACAAAGGTTATCCTACCGAAGGGTGTATACGTTTTTTCATAGGATATTCCAATTGGGTCGAAGGTCAGCTCGAGAAGGAGATTGAAGAAGGCACATGGGCCAACATGCCCAATGTACCCACTCCCGAAGAGTTGCTTACTGATGCCGGAGATTCTTACTGGCACCGCACAGTAAAAGCTCTCGGCCACGACTACCGTTCATGGCAGTTGCTGCCAAGGAATGTCACTTGCAATTAAGATTTCATTTTCTTAAGGTATTCAGTAGGGGTAAGGCCGAACTCCTCTTTAAAGCATTGACGGAAATTGCCCGGGCTTCCCATCCCGACCATAAATGCGATTTCCGACACTGTGTACCTGCCTTC
This sequence comes from uncultured Muribaculaceae bacterium, assembly GCA_910586595.1. Taxonomy (GTDB): domain Bacteria; phylum Bacteroidota; class Bacteroidia; order Bacteroidales; family Muribaculaceae; genus CAG-873. The sequence goes on from CAJUJB010000027.1 coordinate 1,929, forward strand.
TTTCAGAAGGTCTGCGGCCGCTCTGGCTCTCATGCGTCGAACCAGGCCCGTCACAGTCATGCCGGTGACAGCTTTAACCTTACGGTAAAGTGTAGAATGGCTCATGCACATGGCATCGGCAATAAAGCCCACGTCAAGATTCTCTCCAGAAATGTTGGCTGTGATCGTATCGCTAACCCTTTTTATAAAGTCGGCATCCCGCTCGCTCATGTGAGAAACGATTGGTGTATCGTCGGCAACAATTTCTTCATGTGAAATTGATTCTCCTGAGTCAATCATATTTTTTGCCACTCGTTGCCTTGCCGCAAGAATGTTGGCAATGCGCGACTTTAGAAGAGAGGACGAGAATGGCTTTGTGATATACGAGTCAGCTCCGGCTTCATAAGCTTCTTTTCTCGCATCTTCGCCAACTTTGGCGGTGACAATAGTCACAGGTATATATTCCGTGTCTGGCGAAGTCTTCAATGCTTTGAGCATGGTGATGCCGTCCATTTTGGGCATCATTATATCGGAGATAATTATATCCGGAATAATTTCGCGGGCACGTGCGAGACCCTCACTGCCATTTGTAGCCGATACGACTTCATATGTCTCCGATAAGGTTGAGCGGATATAATTGATGATGTCAATGTTGTCTTCAACAACGAGCACTGTCGGCCTCGCAGTAGATGTGTTGGTGTCTTCTTCTGTCGATTTTGCAAGTTGATTGTCGGTGCGTGGAGATGTGCCCTCTGTGCGTCTTTCGGCGGCGGGGTAGGTATTGTCGGTATGGAGACGGCCGCGGAACACCGTGCCGCGTTCAGGCTGACTCTCTGCAAATATCTCGCCTTCATGAATCTTCACCAGGTTATATACCAAAGCCAAACCTATTCCTGTGCCGAGGCGCGTCTCAGCCGTGCGTCCACGGTAGTAACGGTCAAAAATATGGTTGAGAGTCTCCTCCGACATACCAATGCCCGTGTCGCTCACGGCAATCTCAGTGAACGGAACCCCAGACTCGGTGGTGTGATACAAGCTCAGTGTTATCGAGCCCGAAACAGTATATTTACATGCGTTAGACAGGAGATTATCAATGATGATAGATAGAATTTCGGGGTCATGCCAGAGTCTGTAATCCCCTTCGGCAATATTTATTTCGATAGTGACGGCATGGTTAGAGTTAAGGCCTTGGTAACGTTGCCCGAGGTCATTGACCAGATGGACTATATCACCGTAGCATACGCGTAGGCTCCGGTTCTGAGTCTCAGTTTTTCTAAATTCAAGAATATTGTTGATAAGTTCGAGCAGACGTGAGGCGGATTTGTGGATTAGCGCTATGGTTTTCGAATGAGACTGCGACAGAGTCTTGTCGGCTTTCATGTCATCAAGCGGCCCGAGAATCAGTGTAAGCGGTGTACGTAGTTCGTGGGTTATATTTGTGAAAAACCTCATTCTTTCGGCATTCAGTTCTTGCTCGTGTCTGCTGTTGCGGCGTTCGAGAGTAAGGGCATATTCGAGGTCGAGACGTTTTTTGTAGAATCGTATTCCAAGTGTCAGTGCAGCTATGGCGAGTAGAACATATATAAGTTTTGCCCACCATGTCGCCCACAGGGGTGGGGTGATGGAGAATAGTAACTCGGTTGTGGCAAAGTCTTCAGGCGAATTGCGCCGTACAGCTTTTACATCCAGTTTATAATTACCCGGGGCCAGATTGCGCAGGAATATGCCTGTGCCGCTGTCACCGGAGTACCATCGGTTGTCTATGCCATCAACTTTATAATAGTAGTCGACAGCTGAGGCTTGTGCGGCATCGAGAGTGTTGAATGATATGCGCAATGTATTATGGTCATAGGGAAAGCTCAGTTTTCCGCCCGTTGCAAAGATTTTAGTCTCTTCTTCATGGTTGTCGCTGCCATACACAGTAATTTCACTAATCACCGGGGGCTCCAGAGCTGTGTGTACGCTCAATAAATCTGAGTTTAGGGTCTGAATGCCGAAGTGTGAGCCGAAAAATAAGGAATGGTCTTTGTCTATTGCTACACAAGCATGCGAGAAATCTCCACCGGCAATACCATCGGCAGCTCCAAAATTACTTATTTTACCTTTCTTGTCCAGGAGACTTATGCCTTTTGCAGTGCTTATCCAAAGATTACCTTCCGCGTCTTGGCTGAGAGCTCTTATCCCGTCATCAGCTAATCCGCTGTTGAGGCCAATCACCGTATCAATCTCAGCTTTGGCTGTGAGCCGCACGAGTCCTTCGCCCGTAGCTGCCCATACCTTATCACCATCAGTGCAGATAAGGTGATTTACGGTATTGCTCGGAAGTCCTGTCCATGTAGCCGCCTGGTATAGCTTATCGAATTCAGGTGAATATACCGATATTCCCCCTCCGAATGAGCCCACCCAGATGTTGCCGTCAGGATGTATGAGCAAGCTACGTATCCATTCATCGTTGACTGTCGATCCTTCAGATGTGTAGAATTTATCGATAAACTGCCCCTCGGGAGATACACGTATCAATCCATATCCATTTCCAATCAGGATATTTCCATCAGGCGTCGTGGTTATGGCGCGAATGTCGATACTTTGCGGGATTGACACCAACCGAGGAGTTTCACTTCCCGGCATAATCACAGCGAGCCGACCATCGTATGTGCCCAGCCATGTCTTTCCATTGGCATCGGTATAACATGTCATTACAGAACTTTCGCTCAGGGCACTACCTGAGGGAGTCAGAGACCTTAGCGACTTTCCATCTTTGATAAGTAAGAGCCCACCTCCGTCAAGTCCGGCGAAGATGCTGTCTCCAAGGATGGCGAGTGCTGTGGCAGGCTTTTCAAGCTTGATATGGCCGAATGGTTGTTCTCCATGACATAGAAGATCTATACCATCGCCATACGTGCCTATCCAGATATTACCGAATTTATCTTCGAATGTGCAGTGAATCGTTTTATTACCAACAAAAAAATTATCGGAATCATCAGGCTGATAATTGGTAAAACCAATCTCGGCAGGCGATTTCAGCATTGATGCGCCGATGTCCAACACGCTTATGCCGCCGTTCTCAGTCGACACCCAGAGCCGGTTATCATCTGCAAGCATAAGATGATAGACATTGTTAGATATTAGCGAATTTGGCCGTGAAGCTTCATGCCGGAAGCAAGTGAAGGAATCTGTGGTGGGATTATAAAGAGCTAGGCCACCATCTGTGCCAACCCACACGCTGCCCCCGGCTTCAGGAAGGACTGCACGTACTCCGTTGCCCGGTAAAGATGAGGGGTCGACCGGGTTGTGCTTGTAATTGCGCAGGGCTCCGGTTTCGGGATCGAAGATAGAGAAGCCTCCGTTGACATGGCCCACGTATACTTTACCTCCCCGACCTTCGGCCATGGTCCATACATGGTCATCCGGCCATCCTGACACTGTGCGCGAGTTGTAGTGGCGAAAGTCACCTGTGTCGGTATTCAGATAATCTATACCGTCAGTGTAGGTGGCGATCCAAATCCCACCTTTTGATGCCGGAGATATATCTGTAATGCCGGGGCTCCCTACAGCCCGAGGATTGTCTTTGTCTGCCTCATAGTGGGTGAATTCGTAAGTATTGCAGTCGAGGCGGTCGAGGCCGTGTCGCTGCGTGGCAATCCAAAGTACATTGGCCGTCGTATCGGCATAAATGCGGTTCAGCTCGTTGGCGGCTGGTGCGTTGGTTCCTCCTTTAATAAAAGGAATGAACCCCGTGCCGTCGAACCGGTTTAAACCCGCCTCGGTTGAGATCCATACATACCCGTTCCTATCCTGGGCGATATCCATGATGTAATTGTTGGATAGCCCTTGGGGTGTGCCAAGTCTGAGCACATTTACGGCGCCCACCACAGGTAACGCGAGGAGGATTAAAACGAGTGCCGGGATGGCGGCGCGTGCGAGACTCTTCATTTTCAGCTTGCTTAATTTTTGTGCAAATATAGCGAAAAACAGCCGCTACACATAGTCGTAGGGCCATTTTGACGAATTTTCGACTATGGTTGCCGAAAAAGTGACTGGCCTCTTCAGGGGTACAACATAAATTTGCAGTCGGAAATAAATATTAACCTAAATCTTGTCCTAATGAAAAAAAAGCACACAATGCTTTATGCACTGGCAGCCCTTATGTCGGCAGCCTGTGTATCGTGCGACGATAAGGAGACATGGCCAACAGTCGACGGCAATGAGCCCGAGCTGACACTTGAGTCGACAGAGATTGGATCGCGAATCGGGCGCACATTCAACATCAGGGGAAAGGTAAGTGACGCAGACGGCATTCAGTATATAAAACTGGAATGCCTGCCACTCTATCTTGAAAAGACAATCGACATTGTCGACATCTATGGCGAACCGCTTACTGAGTACGACCTCGACTATCAAATCACATCAGATCTGACCGAGGCCGGCGACGTTTTTGACGTTACCGTGACTGCCGTGGATGTACTTGGAAAGGTTTCTACCTGCAAGGTGCGCATTGACATGAATGGCGATATTGATGCGCCGGTATTCAGCATTGCTCCGGCAGAAGAGATGACCGTAATATTGAAAGATGCGGCTACGCTCGATCTGAGTTTTACAGTGACCGACGACAGGGCACTCGGAAGCGTATCCGTGGCGATTCCGGCCATAGATTTCTCAGACGAAGTCACCGAGTTTGCCAATCCTCGCGAGTATACATATGAAAGATCGGTTACATTGCCGGCAGTGAACGCTGATTACGAAATGACCGTGACAGTGGCTGATGCCGTAGGACTCGTCACAGAACGCGCATGCACTATACATGTGAGCGACACCCCCGACTTTGCCAAGATGTGGCTCGCCGATGTAGCGACCGCACAGGAGCTCAACAGCGATGTGATGGGAGTGCCTATGCTTATCAATCATACCGGCCAATTCTGTTACGAGGCCAGATATTACAATGCCAAAGCTGGTACAGAAATATATTTCTTGCCGCAGCGGACTGACTTCAAGCCTATCTGTTATGGCCTCGATCCGGCCGATCCGACGCGCCTCACGGGCGATGCCGACAAGGCCAAGCCCATTGTGCTCGACCAGGCTAAGCAATATTACCATCTCACATTCAATATACTTACCAAAGAATATACTATCGATACCTATAGCCCGGCGATGGCTGTCGTTCCGTACCCACATACGTTTGGTGCGATGGAAATGGACCAGTGGGAAGATGGCTCCGAACTTACGGAATTCTGGTTCGGATATACGACAGATGGGCCTACAAGCATTCAACGGTTCTCACAAGATGCCGACAATCCTTGTCTGTTCACACTCGATGACCCGCTGACTCTTAAAGCCGGCAATCATTCCGGATTTATAATCCATAATTACCATAGCGACGGCTGGTGGAACTACTGCACCTGGCGTGCCGACAACGAATTCGACCCCGAGCATGCCGGTTACTATGGCAAAGCTAAGAATGCCGCCTGGACAGAGCCTATGGCCGACGACATATGGTTCAAGCCACCTGTACCAGCCGATGGCAATTATCGCCTGACATTCGACGCCCATCTGGGCCATATCAAGATTGTTCCGGTAAAATAACAGTTTAAGCTATGAAAAGATATATAACATTTATATTGCTTGCCGTGCTGGCTGTGTGTGCTAATGCCCAGATCCGGGTTTCAGGCACAGTGACCGATGGCAGCGGAGAGCCACTGATCGGTGCGAGTGTAACTACCGCGGGAGCCGGTGTGACCACAGACCTCGACGGCCGATACACTATAACAGCCGACAGCAAAGGCTCGCTAACCTTCTCTTATGTTGGTTTCAAATCCCAAACTTTGAAAATAGATGGCCGGACTACAATTGATGTGGTTCTCTCGGAGAGCACCGAATCGCTCGAAGACCTTGTGGTTGTCGGTTACGGCACCGTGAAGAAGAGCGACCTTACGAGCTCGATCTCTACCGTCAAAGGCAGCCAGATCACTGAAGTGACTACCGGTAACCCCATGGACGCTCTGCAAGGTAAAGTCAACGGCGTGCAGATTTCTTCGGGAGGCGGCCCAGGCACAGCGCCCAAGGTAATCATTCGAGGCATTACCACAGTCAACGGCAGCACTCCGCTATATGTTGTCGACGGTGTGCCCATCGGCACAGACATCAACTTCCTCAACGCAGGTGACATAGAGAGTATGGAGGTGCTCAAAGATGCCTCGTCGGCCGCCATATACGGTACCCGTGGATCGAATGGCGTAATCCTTATCACCACCAAGAAAGGATCGGAAGGCAAGGCAAAATTCAATTTTGCGGCATCTGTAGGTTTCCAGACATTGAAGAAACCTTCGCTTGCCGGTGCAGGGGAGTATGAGCAAGTTATCAAAGCCCGATACAACAATGACGGCAGCACTCCGATCTGGAATAGTCCTAAATCAGATTACACTGATGGAGAAGGCACCGACTGGTGGGATACAGTGGTGAATAAAACCGCAATGATACAGAACTATCAGTTCAATGTCTCAGGCGGCACTCAGAACTATATCTACAACCTCAGCGTGGGCTATTTCAGAAATGCGTCGCAGTTCGATTACGGTTACTGGGATAAGCTCAATATCCGCCTCAACACCGAGTATAAATTCAATAAATATGTACTCGCCGGTATTAATCTCGCACCGCGTATGGAATCGTGGGATGACAGCCCCAGTGATTTCGGATCAATCATAGCTATGGACCCTACCACTCCGGTTTTCAAACCTGAAGAAGAATGGGTGCAGAATAGCTACAATAATTATCAGCGCAGCTACAATAACTCGACATGGAACCCGGCGGCTAATATTGCACGTTCAAACGGTCATTCGCAGGAATTTGGTATGTTCCTCGATCCGTATGTTCAGGTTACACCTCTTGAAGGGCTTACCCTGCGTACTCAGTTTGGCTTCAATGCCCGCTTCCGCCGCAGTGACGGCTTTACTCCGGAGTTCTTCATCGATCCTCAGGAGCAGGAGGTATATAACAAAGCTTCGCGCCAGATGAACCAGAACACCGACTGGAACTGGACCAACACCATCAACTACAACAAGACATTTGCGGAAAAACATAACCTGAATGCGATGGTGGGTTTCACTGCCGAGCGTTTCGCCGACTACTGGGTATACGGCTCGCGTGATGCCGTGCCCGGTAATAACGAAAGTCTGCATGAAGTACATGCCGGTACTCTTAACCAGAACGCCGACGGCAACACAAGCTATAACACGCTTGTATCTTATCTTGCCCGAGGAATGTATAATTACGATAACCGGTATTACATCACAGCCTCTGTGCGCGTCGATGGTTCTTCAAAATTTGCCAAGGGCAACAAATATGCCACCTTCCCGGCAGTGTCGGGTGCATGGCGTATCAGCAACGAGGCCTTCATGCGCGACCAGACTGTAGTGAACAACCTCAAGCTCCGTCTTGGCTGGGGTCGTGTAGGCAACCAGAATATCGATAACTCGGCATATCTTACACTGCTTGATACGAAAGATGCCGTTATTGGCGGCGTACGTGTACCGGGTACTTCAATCTCAAGCGTAGGCAACAATAAGCTGCGTTGGGAGACTGTCGAAGACTTCGACATCGGCCTCGACATGAGCTTCCTTAATTCCCGCCTTGACATCACTGCCGATGTTTACCAAAAGAAGTCGCACGATATGCTCTACAAGAAGGAGAATATACTCGCGCTCGGCTATCCTAACTGGAACGGTGCCGTGACGATGAATATCGGTCAGATGCAGGCTACCGGATGGGAGCTCTCGCTCAACTGGCGCGACCGTGCCGGCGATTTCTCCTACAGCGCGGGGGTGAATCTCTCGGGCGTCAAGAACAAAGCTGTGAAACTCTCTGGCGATGGCCCCGTGCAATCGCAGGACTTCAATATGGACAAAATCATCCGTAATGAAGACGGTGGCGAAATCAGCCGTTTCTATGGCTTTGTCGCTGATGGCCTATTCCAGAATTGGGCAGAAGTCAAATCCCATACCGACGAACATGGTAATCTCATCCAGCCTAATGCCCGTCCGGGAGATATACGCTTCCTCGACCTCAATAATAACGGAGAACTTGATGATGGCGACAAGACTTATATCGGCTGTGCATATCCGAAACTGATGCTCGGCTTCAACATCTCCCTCAATTGGCGAGACTGGGATTTCTCGACTAACTTCTATGGAACTTTCGGCAACGATGTATTCAATACAACCAAGCGCCGATATTCCGGAGCGAGCAACGACAATGTATGGTCGGGCGCATGGGAAAAATCATGGCATGGAGAGGGTACTTCAAATGATCTTCCACGCCTGTCGGCTTCCGACCCGAACCAGAATTACAACCGTGTATCAAGTTTCTATGTCGAAGATGGCTCATACTTGCGTTGCAAAATGATGCAGCTTGGCTACACACTGCCGAAACAGATAATGAAAGGGATGAGTCTCCGCCTATATGTGTCGGCCCAGAATCTGTTCACCATTACCAAGTACACCGGAATGGACCCGGAACGTCCTCAGAACGACGGTGGCGCAATCGATACCGGAATCGACTGGACCTCGTATCCTAACCCTCGTACATTCCTCTTCGGTGTAGACTTTAAATTCTGATCAAATGATGAAAACCAAATATATTTTACCTCTCTTGCTGCTCGGCTTTGGCGCAGTGTCGTGCAATGACTTCCTCGACGAGGATGTCCGCGGGCAGGAAAACCTTGACACCTACTTTGAAGGAGCCGAAGATGCCCAGTCGTTTATCACCGGGTGCTATAATGCCATAACCAATTATACATGGTGGACGGTTGAGCGCGTGTGGATTCTTTCAGATATGTGCACAGATGATTACTGGATGGGCAATACCAGCCAGAATCAGGAAGAGTATATCTCTCTTGCGCATTATCAGGGCGTAGGGCAGAGCAATGGCAGTATCTCCGACTTCTGGCAATACCGCTATAAAGGTATATTGAGCTGCAATATAGCGCTCGACCGCATCCCTGCGGTGGATATGGATGAGGACGTGAAAGCCCGACTGATCGCGGAGGCGAAATTCCTTCGTGGATATTTCTACTTCGAACTCGTGAAAAACTTTGGAGGTGTGCCTCTGGTAACGGGTTTCATGATGCCTCATGAGGTAGAAGGTATCACTCGCTCAAGTCTTGACGATTGCTATGCGTTTATCGAGAAGGATTTCGCCGATGCAGCCGCAGTGTTGCCTTCACGCAATGAACTTGCCGCAAGTGAAGTCGGACGTGCCACTTCGGGCGCAGCTCTTGGTCTTTTAGGTAAGGCTCAGGTTTATCATGGCGACTTCAAAGCCGCTAAAGAAACTCTGGCAAAATTGATCGAGACCAATCAGTACAGCCTCATGAGTGATTTCGGCCAGGTCTGGGATATCGACCATGAGAATAACCGCGAGTCGATTTTCGAAGTACAGAATATATATGACGAGACTTATAAACTCGGTGGCAACATACCCATGATCAGCGGTAACCGCGATAGTGGTGATATGGACGGCTGGGGCTGGGGTGTACCTACCGCCAATCTTGAGAATGCCTATATCGAGGCTGGCGATACAGAACGCCTCCGCTGGACCATTATCAAGAGCGGCGACATGACAATTGCCGGTGAAGATAATATGCCCGGACTGGTTGCCAAGCAAGGCGACCGCAACGGTAACGGTAGTTATTACATCAATCCTTCCGCTAATAAATCACAGCGTGTAAGCCGCAAATATTACATTCCTTTCGACAAGCGCCCTGCAAAATTTGATAAAGAAGGTCTTTCGCCCCTGAATCATATAATTCTCCGCTATGCCGATGTGTTGCTGCTCTATGCAGAGGCTTGCAATGAAACTGGCGATGATGTAAGCGCACGCAAGGCGCTGAATGATGTCCGTAACCGTGTGAATTTGCCATCGGTGACAACGTCCGGATCTGATCTGCGTAACGACATCCGCCGTGAGCGTCGTCTCGAACTTGCAACAGAAGGACATCGCCTCTATGACATCCGCCGCTGGACCGATGACAACGGAAAGAAGGTTGCCTGCAATCTCTTCGGGCCAAACGGGTCGTTCGTATTATGGAATACCGGGTCGAGCGCAGATCCTGTAGAGGCAGCCAACCAGAAAGAGGCGTCGAATAAAGGCGCAACCTTCGTCGAAGGCCGTGACCTTGTGTTCCCGATTCCCCTCTATGAAGTCACGATGTCGGAAGGACGCATCGAGCAGAATCCAGGCTGGCAATAAATCTAAAATCTCAGACCAATCACGAAAATTATCTGATCAATCATGAAATCAATAAAAATAATAGCTGCACTAATGGCCGGAACAGCGGCTATGACTGCCTGCAGCGATAATGCCTATAAGCCCGGAGAGCCTCAGGCTGCGCGGCCTGCAGAGGCATATGCGGTAGATAAGGATGTTGCCATCAACGCTGCCAACACACACCAGACCATCGCAGGATTCGGGGCTTCCGATTGCTGGATGTGCCAGTGGGTGGGACGCGACTGGACGACTAACCGCGCACGAATTGCCGAGTTGCTGTTCTCGCAGGAAGTCGCCGACGGTCAGCCTAAAGGAATCGGTCTTTCGATGTGGCGCGTTAATGCTGGAGCCGGTACTGCAGAGAAAGGCGATGCTTCAGGTGTGACAACAGTACAACGCCGGGCCGAGAGTTTTATGGATGCCGACGGGAACTACGACTGGAACAAGTGTGAAGGCCAGCGTTATTTTATGGAGCAAGCCAAGGCGATGGGTACGGAGAAATTCGTTCTGTTCAGCAATAGTCCGTTGGTGCAGTGGACATATAACGGACAGGGCCGCTCTGACCGCGGAAATAACTCCAATCTGCTGAATTCGCGCTATGATGATTTTGCTGATTACCTCGCCGACGTCACAGCACACTTTAAAGCGCAAGGCTATAACTTTACTCATATCTCTCCGGTCAACGAACCTCAGGGAACATGGAATGGCCATGACCAGGAAGGGTCGGGTTGGACGGTAGAACAGACCGCTAAACTTGCGCGCGAGCTTGACCGGGCTCTCACTGAGCGTGGGCTTGACACCGATATACTTCTGGCAGAATGCGACCGCTGGCTTTATTTCAGCGATGAGAGCCCGTGGGAATGGGCCGGGCAGGATATGGCGGAAGCCTATTGGAATCCGGCTTCGGAGGCATATATAGGAGATCTCAAGCATTTCAAGCCACTGATCGGTGCTCATAGTTACTGGACTGATACATCGTGGGATGAGATGCGAAGTGTGAGAGCCGGGGTTGCCAACAAAGCCGCCCGCTATGGAGCTGAAGTATGGCAGACCGAGTGGTGTATGCTCGGCGACGAACACAGCCGCGAAGAATATTCCGGTCATAGTTCAGCCTCCGACATGGAACGGGCAATGTATATGACCCGCATCATTCATAACGATATGACGGTTGCCAACTGTTCTTCCTGGAGCTATTGGGTTGCCCTTGACCAGCGCCTGCAATATGGCGACCGCTGGTTGCTCATCTATCTTGATATGATCGGAGGAACCGACGGCTCTGTATTTGACGGAGAGGGCTCATTTGCGGCCGCCCACACACTTTGGGCTCTCGGTAACTACAGCCTTTTTGTGCGTCCGGGATTCAAGCGTGTTGATCTGAACACAGCGGAAAACCGCAACTTCTTCGGGTCGGCGTATATATCTGCCGACGGACGCCGCCTGGTTGCCGTATATACTAATTACAGCGAGAAGCCGGTGCGGATGCATATAACCCTCGATGGTCTATCGGGTAATCCGTCAAGCCTACGATCATATACAACTTCGGCAAGCAAAAGTCTTGAGGAATGTCAGCTTGCGGTAGGCAATGAAATTTTACTCGATGCCCAGAGTGTGACAACACTGGTCTATGATCTCTAATACCATGCAAGGAAAGAAATATCATTTAGGTTTTGCAGGTCTACGCGTGCTGACAGCGCTTGCGCTGTCGGCCGCCATGGCCCCTGCTGCCGCAGCCCAACTTTCGTTCGGGCATGCAGAGAATTTCAACGATGGCTGGCGCTTCGCATTATGCAATGATTCGATAGCCCCCGCCTCCATTGATTATGACGATGAAGGGTGGCGCAGCCTTGATCTTCCTCACGACTGGAGTATAGAGCATCTTCCGTCGCCTACATTGAATGCATGTACGGGCTTTTTCCCGGGTGGAATGGGCTGGTATCGCAAAACTTTTACTCTGAACGATGAAGCTCCTGTTCACTACATATATTTCGAAGGTGTTTATAACAGGAGCTGTGTCTATGTCAACGGCCAACTTATTGGTGCGCGCCCCAATGGATATATATCCTTTTACTACGACATAACACCCTATCTCCATGCCGGAGAGAATGTAATTGCTGTTAAGGTAGACCATACCCGTGAGGCTGATTCCCGGTGGTATACCGGCTCTGGTATATATCGGGATGTCTATATGGTTTCATCCGGAAAAACGCATCTTGCTCCATGGGGCTTAGGTTGGAAGGCAAAGACTATTACCAAGTCGAAAGCTTTGGTTGAGGTTGAATATTCAACTATGTCTGACGGTGCTGAAGGTAAGTTGACGGTGCTTGCCGTTATCAAAGATGCCGACGGCCGGAAAGTTGCCGAGTCAAGCAGCCCTGTTAAAACTGACCAGGGTAAAATGCAGCTGTCAATCAAGAATCCAATGCTTTGGGATATTGCTTCGCCGTATCTATATACACTTGAGGTATCGCTCATGCAGAATGGACGGAAGATTGATGGCGCTGATTGTAAACTTGGATTGAGAACCCTTGAGTTTAATCCTGATAAGGGGTTTGCCCTCAACGGCAAGAACATGAAGGTGAAGGGTGTCTGTCTTCATCACGACGCGGGAGTGCTGGGCGCTGTAGTGCCGGCACAAGTATGGCGTCGTCGCCTGGTAAATCTTAAAGAGATGGGCGTAAATGCCATACGTATGAGCCATAATCCGCAGGCACCTGTGGTGTATGACCTTTGCGATGAACTCGGCTTGCTTGTAATGGACGAGGCAAGCGATGAATGGGAATTTCCCAAACGCAAATGGGTAACAGGATGGAATGTCGGAACCCCAAAGTTTGAGGGATCGTATGATTTTTTCAACGAATGGATAGAGCAGGATGTGGCCGATATGGTTCGCCGTGACCGTAACCATGCTTGCGTGGCATTCTGGAGTATAGGCAATGAGGTAGATTATCCCAATGATCCTTATTCACATCCCATACTCGATAATGCCAAGATAAATCAGCAGAATTTCGGGGGATATGATCCAGACGCCCCTTCTGCGATGCGTATAGGCGAGATTGCCCAGAGATTGGCCCCTATAGTACGGAGCATCGACGATTCAAGACCCGTGACAGGCGCACTCGCAGGCGTGGTGATGTCGAATCAGACAGCTTATCCCGACGCTGTGGATATTGTAGGTTACAATTATACGGAAGACCGGTATCAGACCGATCATGAGCTCTACCCGGCACGTGTAATTTACGGCAGCGAGAACGGCCATGGTTACCGCGAATGGCTTGCTGTACGCGACAATGACCATATATTCGGTCAATTTCTATGGACAGGCACAGATTACCTCGGAGAGGCCGGAGTATGGCCTTCGCGAGGCCTAGGCACCGGACTTCTTGACTTCGGGAGTTTTATGAAGCCGCGTGGAAAATTCAGGGCCTCACTCTGGCGGGAGGATCCGGTTGCCTATCTCGGAACATATAAATGTGGAGATAAAGATCCCGGTCTATGGATAGACGCCCCTGCTGTATGGAATTACGAGGAAGGTGATCGTGTACGCGTTGTGTGCTATACAAATGCAAGCTCGGCAAGACTGCTTCTGGACGGTCGTGAAGTAGGCGCTCGGAAAATGCGTGATGATGCAGAGGGAATTATTCATTGGGATATACCTTTCGCTCCGGGTACCTTGACTGTGGAGGCGCTTGGAGAGGCCGGTGAAGTAATGGCTACCGATCGTGTCGTGACAACCGGGCTGCCGGCAGCTCTCCGTGTATGCGCAGACAGCGACGTGCTTGATGAAGACAATCCTCTCGCTCATATCACTGTAGAAGTTGTGGACCATGAGGGTAATCTTGTTCCATTAGCCGATAATATGATTAGCTGCCGGGTAGAAGGAAATGCGACTTTACTTGGCCTCGAGGGAACCGGAAACCACGATATGACTTACCCCGGCGCTCATGAACGCCGCGTATGCAACGGACGCTTGCTTGCATATGTACGTCGCGGTAGTGAACCTGGCGATGCAAAATTCTCATTCTCCTCGCCCCTCTTAAAATCAACTGAAATTTCATTAACCGTTAAATAAAATCTTATGAAAAAACTTATCTTAACCGCTTTGGCAAGTATAGCCATGGCCTCGGCAGCCAATGCAGTCGTTGCCGACCGTCTCTGGATTATCGGAGAACCTGCCGGAAAATGGGATCCGACAGTCGGCGTGGAGCTCACGAAAGTAGCCGACGGTGTATTCGAATACAAAGCTGAATTTACAGCAGAAAAAACCAGCTTCGGCTTCGTAAACCAACTTGCCGGCCCTGATGACTGGGATGGCCTCAAAGCTCACCGCTATGTGGCTCCGGCCTCAGGCACTGTTCCGGTAGTTGGTGAAAACGAAATGCAATACGCCAACTCCGACTACTGCTGGGATCTCCCAGCCGGAACCTACAACCTCACCATCGACACCAATACAATGAAGCTGATTCTTGAAGGTGACGAACCAGTGGTGAAACCCGCAACCCTCTACTTCCTCGGAGACGTAAATAACTGGACTCCGTCGGCTGAGTATGCATTCGAAACCGAAGACGGTGTAATATATACCTACTCGGCCACCGTTATCCGTAGCGCTGAAGACTGCCAGTTCAAAATCGCCACCGATGGCTGGGCAACCGAATACTCCAACGGCCTTCAGAACATGGAAGCCAATAAAATCTATCCTATCGGCCCGGGCTCGGGTGTAGATAACATGGGCTTCGCTGATGACATTGAGGATGTCGTTCTTACGCTTGATACAAAAGAAATGACTCTTACAGTGACAGACCCTGCCGGTGTGGCAAATATATCTACTGAGTCAAATCTCCCGGTAGAATACTATAATCTTCAGGGTGTCCGCACCGAAAATCCTGTTGGCCTCGTAATCCGTAAACAAGGAGCTAATGTGACCAAAGTATTGGTGAAATAATAAAACAGCTTTTAATTTCATGGTAAGCCCCGGTTCATCATTCTGTGAGCCGGGGCTTTTGTAGGTTATCCTGTTGGATGGAGTCCGAGGTCTGAGCTCGGTTCGCAAAAACTCGGGGATGGAGATGATTACCGAATTATTATTTTACATGTGTCAACCTTTTTGCCGTCAACTATTACGGAAAAAAGATACATTCCCGAGCTTAAATTAGCGGTGGGAATAGAAACTTGTGATGAACCGGCTTCGATGTTGTAAGAAGCCATTCTTGCACCGTTGAGATTAGATACCTCTACATGTCTGTTCGAACCGTCGGGAATAGTCAAGACTACAGAGGCGCCAGCGGTAGCCGGATTTGGCGCAGCAGATACTTTGTTTTCTTCGCGAACAACTTTTGCCACCCCGGAGGTTTTGTCTATACGATAAAAACGAGTAGTATGGGTATAGCTATTGTCGGAATTATACCAATCATATTCTATCTGTGCAAGTATGTGGTTGTCAGATTTGAAAATCTGGACACGTGGTGTGTTAACACAGTCGGCGGCGAGAGGAATCGAATAAACAATATTGCCGTCCTCAGTCACAATCTCTATGCCGGAAATGTGGAGGCCAAAGTAAGTGGAGCGAATATCTATCTCTCCGTCACCATCCCGGTCAGAAGACGTAATGCCAAAAAGATATTCAGCGGCATCTTGTCGTCCGTCAGTAGAAACGCTCGGCCCATTTGAACCCTCTGCGATTTCAGCTTTCAGCCTAACATACTCAAATTTTTCATCGTCATTGAAAAATGTTTGGGAGAAGGGCAGATAAAGTCCTCCGTTCCAGTCGTTAAGATTGGCAACATCGCAGCATTTGGCAACGATGAGATTCCTTACTGGTCCATCGTAAGACGTGATACCCGTCCAATCACCATTGTAGATATTGACCGTGGTAGAATAATTGCAGGCATACCCGAATTTATTGTCGGGATTCAGATAGTATTCGACGGACTTAAGATATTCCGGATATTCATACCATGAATCGTTGTTGACAGGCATACCGATATAAATGGTAGTTCCGTCAACACGAGCGTTTGAACGAAGATACTCAAGAGTAAGGGCGGGATTTAGTACACCTTCTGTCTCGTATATCATTTGTATCAAAGCTTCTTTTCTCGTCTCCATATCCGAGGTCGGGGGTACGCCATCTATCCACACGCCATTTTCGCGTGTGAGAGTTTTGGTCAACTCTTTGGTGCCAGTGGATTGACGCGACTCAAAAACGGTGTATGGATGAAAATAGTTGAAGCTGAACTTCTTGATAGGCTCCAGCTCAAAATCGAAAATTTCGGCATAACCATTAGAGTCATAGCCGTACTCGTCTTGTGAAAAATAGATGGCGGCCTCTCCATTTTTCATGTAAGCCCCAGGGATGAAGCGAGTGTCTGCGTTGTCCATTTCTTTCACAAGTATTTGCGAAAATGCGCTAACCGAAACAGAAAACATTAAGCAGAGAGATAGGAGTTTCTTCATAGACTTTAAGTTTTATTCAAAATATCATGGACAGAGTTGTATCTATCTTAATCGCAAAGTTAGTTAATGGCTTTGACATCAACAAATAAAATTTGCGCGGTTGATTTACGGTGATGAATACCAAAGTCCGAGAGCTTTGATGGCTTCGTAATCCGAAGCTTTTATCATTCCTAAGATGGAGGCAAGTTTTTCCGTTTCTACAGGATATTTCTCGGAAATATTATTGGCCTCTCCAATATCCTCAGATAGGTTATAGAGTCGGGGATGCGGGGCGTAGCCGGTCACCACTTCCGGACACCATTTGATTTCGGGAGAGTCCTGGGTAGGCTCGACATATTTCAATTCACCGATGCGGAGGCCGAGACTATTGTTGAGGGCTTGCTGTACTATCCACGGTCTGTCAGTCAGATCAGTGCCAAGGAAATTTTCAAGACGGTTGAAACTGTCGGGCGCGGCGTCAGTGGGAATCCGTTGGTTGATAAGCGCGCCCAGAGATGCAAAAAGATCTATCTGGGATATTATTGTCGGATTAGTCGACTGATTGACTTTCTTAGGCCAGCGGACTATGAATGGAATACGTGTTCCACCTTCAAGAGTGCTATATTTACTGCCACTTAATGGCCCTGTCGGTCTGTGCCCGTTGAGCAACTCTGCAGCCTTGTCTTTATAACCGTCGTCAACAATCGGGCCGTTGTCACTTGTGAGTATTATCAGTGTGTTTTCGGCTAAGCCAAGGCTATCGAGTGCAGAGAGGAGTTGCCCCACGCTCCAGTCAAATTGTGCGATGGCGTCTCCCCGCAGGCCCATTTTGTTTTTACCTCTGAACCGGTCGTGGGGCCAGCGCGGCACATGCACATCGTTCGTAGCGAAATACATGAAAAATGGTTCATCGGCATGTTTCTTGATAAAGTTGATGGCGTGAGTGGTGATTGAATCCGCAATATTCTCATCTTTCCATAGTGCTTTGCCACCGCCCTTCATATAGCCGATTCGGCTTATGCCATTGACAATGGCCTGATCATGTCCGTGGCTATAGTGGAGATTGTAGAGTAATTCTGGATTAGCACGTCCGGTGGGCTCGCCGGGTATATTCTTGCGGTAATCTACGGTGATTGGGGCCTCAGGATCGTAGTTGGCAATCTGTCCATTCTCAATAAATACGCAGGGCACTCTGTCGGCCGTTGCTGCCATCAGATAAGAATAATCGAAGCCTATGTCGCCTGGGTGACACGACAGAGGTTCATTCCAATTCTGAGTTCCAGATTCATGACCCAGTCCAAGATGCCATTTTCCGATGGCAGCCGTTGCGTAGCCGGCATTCTTGAACATATCAGCCATTGTGTACCGTTCGGGAGTGATGATCATTGCGGCATCGCCATTGGCAATATTGGTGCCTTCTCGTCGCCAGGCATACTCGCCTGTGAGAAGTGCATACCGTGATGGCGTGCTTGTTGCGGCGGGTGCGTAGGCCTGGGTAAACATATTTCCTTCGGCTGCCAGACGGTTGACTGCGGGTGTTTCCACATTCTTGGCTCCGTAGCATGCAAGATCGCCATAGCCGAGATCATCGGCCATGACGATTATTACGTTCGGGCGGTCTGACGCCGAGACTATAAGTGGAGAAATGGTTGCGAGTGCAAGTGTGAGTCTTTTCATGGCGAAAGATGTTGTTTCGCCACAAAGGTAATGAAAAGAACCGAAATTAGCGCATTGCTCAAAAAGAGAACTGGCACATGGCACCTATGCGGCGGGCATACCGGTGCTCGCCCGAGAAGTTCTGCCGCTTACCGAAGTCAAATTCCGCTCCAACTTGAATGCGGGGCGTCAGATTCCAGAATATATTGGCTGCCGCGAAAATACCGTATTTATATTCCTGCGGCGAAATAGTCTTTGATGGCAGGTAACGACTCTGGCTGGCTGAAATACTTGCGAATAAGTTTGGACGGAAGTTGTATTGCACGCCGAGGCACCATCCGAATGATCTTGGAGCATACATTTCTCCATTCACATCCGGATTGGGAATCAGGTCATAGTTCCCGATGAGCAGGTCGCCTCCGAGACCGGCATATCCTTTGCCATAGTTGGCGGTCACGTATGTTGTGACTTCTGGTATTGGATGAGCGACAGAACTGAGTTGCACGCCCCAGCCTGCAACATTGTGATTCCGGCTCTGGATAAGATCGCGGTAAGAGAGGGTACGGACGATTCCGGATAGTCGTACATGTTGTCCATTCGCCCATTGGTATTGAGCGAATGCTGCCCAATCAGGCATCCAGTTGCTTACTTTCGCAGTCTTGGCGCCATCAACGTCCAGCGCCGACGATGGGGTCTCTCCTGAAACTGCAAATACCCATCGGTCTTTTACAACTGGCATGTAGCGTATGAGCACAGCAGTCGGACTAATTTTATTGTTGGGCCCTTGAGCGTCGACAGTGGGTGGTACAGCGGCAGGGTCTGAGAAAGTTGAAGCAGCATAACCGATGGTGAAGTCATTGACTATTGCATAGGCTTTTTTCAGATGAAAATCGCGCGAGCTGTAGCCGTTGAAGTTCGCTTCGATATACAGCTGATAATCTCCGAGCATTTTATTCCTGCCAATCACACGGAAAAAGAGACAAGTGCCAGCCGGAGTAGTGTCGAAATGGCGCATATTGGTCGGATCTGGAGTCATGGGGATAAGGTAGGGTGCGAAGCCCGAAGCTGGAATAGCCCCGCCCCAGTCGTAATAACCGCGCATACGCACAGCTCCGCCTATACCCATTGCCAATTGAGCGTCTTTACTCATGAATAGGAAATATGGGGCTCCAGGATCGGAGAAATGACGGAATTGATCGTAATAGAACGTAGAGATAACCCTCCTTACAGAGTCGACATAGTGCTGAGTCTCTTCTGGGGCAGGCTTGCCATCTATGAATACAATCTTATTTGAAACTAAGGTGCTGTCGATCTGGCGGTCGACCATACTGCGAGTTTCAGCCCACGACGTGAGCGAACAAGCTATAGCTAATGCGGTGATGAATATTCGTGCCATAATTCTGTGGCTGATCGGTGTGATGAATTTTAAATTCTAACACCGTCGCAGTCACATATGTTCACGAAAAACACTCTTGGGCAGCCGCAAGTTTTTCAGGGGTACCTATATCATGCCACCGGTATGCATATGCTGGAGTAAAGCCATGAATCGCCACTCGTGTACAGTTGTCTATATACCAATCGGTAATGCTTAGAGGAGTAAGCTCAGCCGGAGCAGTAGAACTTATAAGTTGCATAAGCGCCGGGGTAAGCACATGAACACCCCCGAAGGCTGCCGGCACCAGCGCTGATGTCGCAAGATCCTGAGGACGTTTTACTCCGGTCTGAGTATTTTCCCATCCACGCAGGCGCATGTCGCCACAAAAAAGGAAATGACGGGTGCTTGCTCGCTCAGGATCGACGAGTATTGTGGCATCAGCCCCTTTACTGGCATGGTCGGCAAGCATGTCGTCAAGATTAAAATCAGTGTATATGTCGGCATTATGAACCACGACCGGCTCATCTTGAGGTGCCGTGCGCAGGGTATTGTTCTCTCTGGCAATTTTCACCAAGGCACCGGCAGTATCAAGCAACTTTGACGATTCGTCGCTGAATTCAATCCTATCGGCCAGAGGATGCGCTTTGCAACATTCAACGATTTGCTCCGGGAAGTGGTGAATGTTCACAATCACGCGTCGTGCGCCTGCGGCAAAAAGTTTGTCAAGTACACGAACCAAAGCCGGCTCGCCCCCCAGAGGCGCAAGTGCCTTTGGGTGCGAGTCGGTGAACGGTTTGAGCCGGGTTCCGATCCCCGCTGCAAATATTATGCCGATCACTCTTTAATATTGAAGGTTTGCTGCATGTCTTGCTCGCGGTGAACGAGCTCGACTTTGATATTGAATTTACGGGCGATGTGCTCCGCGGTATGCTGGGCGCAATATACCGACCGGTGCTGTCCGCCAGTACAACCGTAGGCAATCATCAGATTAGTAAATCCTCGCTCAATATAGCGCTCGACAGACGCGTCGACCAAAGCATAGCAATGATCGAGGAACGTGAGAACCTCGCCATCTTCTTCAAGGAATTGGATAACCTTGGAGTCAAGACCGGTATAAGGCTTGTAGCGCTCGTACTTGCCGGGATTGTTGATCGCACGGCAGTCGAATACATATCCGCCACCATTTCCTGAAGGGTCGTTAGGTATACCTTTCTTATAGGCGAAACTCAGCACGCGTACCGTCAGTTTCCGGCCTTCCAGTTCGTCAGTAAATTGCTTCATGTTTACGAGGCGATGGAGCAGCTCATTAAGATATGGATATTCATCGTAAGGCTGGTGCAGGAGGGCGCGCAGATTTGCAATGGCGAATGGCACACTTTGCATAAAGTGAGGCTTCTTCTCAAAATAGCCACGGAATCCATAGGCTCCGAGCACTTGGAGTGTGCGGAAGAGAACAAAGTGACGTAGACGTGCGCGGAACTCATCGCGTGCCATCGGCACATATTTGTTCAGCGACTCGAGGTAAACATCGAGCAGCTCGCTGCGCAGACCATCTGGAAGATTCGCTTTGGCCTGCCAAAGGAATGAGGCTACGTCGTAATAGAATGGGCCGCGGCGGCCACCTTGGAAATCTATGAACCACGGCTCACCATCACGTATCATCACATTGCGACTCTGGAAGTCGCGGTACATGAAGGTGTTGCCATGGGCACTCTGCATGAGCACGTCGGCAAGGGCATGAAAATCATCTTCAAGCTTGTCTTCCTGAAATTCGAGCCCGGTGGCCTTGAGAAAACAATATTTGAAGTAGTTCAGATCCCACATTATCGACCGCTCGTCGAACTCAACAGCCGGATAACAGATAGAGAAATCCATATCCTCAGCGCCGGCAAACTGGATGTCGGGGAGGCGGCTGATGGTCTTGGCAAGCAGATCTTTTTCATGAGCGGAGAAAGAACGGGTCACCCGGCCCTTCTCTATCTCACCAAAGAGGAGTGCGTCGCCGAGGTCAGTCTGCAAATAGGCCATACCGTCGTCACTCTTAGCCAGCACCTCTGGCACCGGAATGCCTTTTTCGGCGAAATGGCGTGCCATGTATATGAACGCCCGGTTTTCTTCGGGAGATGTTCCGAGCACGCCTATAATGCTGCCGGATCCGTCGGAATCGCTAAGGCGGAAATAGCGTCGGTTTGAGCCGGAGGAGGGCAGTTCGGTTACTTTTGCCGGCGGAATGCCTTTGAGATCGGCATATAGTTTTGTAACGGTGGTTAAGTCCATGAGGTTAATTGCCGAGGTCGGAAAGGAATTTAATGCGGACGAGACGTATTTCGTCTTCATTGAAAGCCGGGCACAGCTCCTTATAGGCATCGTTCAGGCTATCGGAGTTGCTTGAGCGGAAATACTCGAAAATTTCTTCCTGATCTTCCGGGTCGATAAATTCATTAATATAATAGGAGAGATTGAGGCGTGTGCCTGCGTTTACTATGCCTTCGATTTCGTCGAGCAGCCGATCGAAATCGATGCCGTTGCTGAAGGCTATTTCATTCAGGTCAATCTTGCGGTCGATTGCCTGGATGATTGAGATTTTGAGTTTGCTCTTGTTGGCAACGGTGCGGACACGCAAATCTTCCGGACGCTCTATCTCGTTTTCATCGACATAAGTCTTGATTACCTTCACGAAGTCTTCTCCATAACGCTTGGCTTTGCCGGTGCCTACGCCAGGAATATTGGCAAGTTCCTCGAGGGTGACGGGGTATGTGGTGGCCATGGCCTCCAGCGAGGGATCCTGGAATATAACGTACGGGGGAAGATTGAGGTGTTGAGCGATTTTGCGACGCAGGGCGTTCAGAATTGCGAAGAGCTCCGGATCGGCAGCACACGAGGGGCCGCTCTTGAGAATGGCTTCTTCATCGACAGCATCCTCTGAGAAATCGTTGTCTTCCACAATTTTAAAGGAAACGGGTTTCTGGAGGAATTTGCGTCCTTTGGGGGTGATGCGCAGTATACCGTAATTCTCGATACCGCGCTCGATATATCCTTCGATTATGGCTTGCTGTATAACAGCATTGAGAAATTTGGGGCTCGAGCCTTCACAGCATCCGAAGACTTCGGCTTCGTCGTGGCGATATGAACGCACATCCGCAGAGGCGCGGCCCATCATAACATCTACAATATATTCTGTTTTGAATTTTTCTTTAAGAGCGGCGATCGTTTCCAGTGCCGCAGATAAATCATCTTTAGCTTCCACTTTCTTTTTTGGATTGAGACAATTGTCGCAGTTCCCGCAGTTCTCGCGGTCGTATATTTCTCCGAAATAATGCAGAAGAGCCCGGCGGCGGCAAACCGACGATTCGGCATAGTTAGCCGTTTCGCCAAGTAGCTGACGTCCGATCTCCTGCTCTGCAAGAGGTTTGCCCTGCATGAACTTCTCCATTTTCTGGAGGTCTTTGCGTGCATAGAACGTAAGGCATATGCCTTCACCGCCATCACGGCCGGCGCGTCCGGTTTCCTGATAATAGCCCTCAAGAGATTTAGGCATATCATAGTGGATCACAAACCGCACGTCGGGCTTATCGATGCCCATTCCAAAAGCTATGGTGGCTACGATTACATCTACCTTTTCAAGCAGGAAGGCATCCTGGTTCTCGGAGCGTGTGGCCGGATCCATGCCGGCATGGTAGGGGAGAGCCCTAATTGCGTTTACACGAAGTAATTCAGCAAGCTCTTCGACCTTGCGGCGGGAGAGGCAATATATAATGCCCGATTTACCTGAGCGTTGCTTGATGAATCGTATGATGTCGCGGTCTACATTGTTTGTCTTCGGGCGGATCTCATAGTATAGGTTCGACCGGTTGAACGATGATTTGAAGACTGCGGCATCAACCATTGCCAGATTCTTCTGGATATCGTGCTGCACTTTAGGCGTGGCAGTTGCTGTAAGTGCTATAACGGGGCGAGTGCCGATTTCAGATATTATCGGGCGGATCCGGCGATATTCCGGTCTGAAATCGTGCCCACATTCAGATATGCAATGGGCTTCGTCGACAGCGTAGAAAGATATGGGAACTGTTTTAAGGAATTCTATATTCTCGTCTTTGGTAAGCGACTCGGGAGCCACATACAGCATCTTGGTTTTACCGCCTGAAATATCAGCCTTGACTGCGTCAATGGCGCTCTTGGTAAGCGATGAGTTGAGGAAATGCGCTATGCTGTCGTTCTCGCTGAAGTTACGCATGGCATCTACCTGATTCTTCATCAAGGCTATCAGGGGAGAGATAATAATGGCGGTACCGTTGCTCATAAGCGCGGGCAACTGGTAGCACAGCGATTTTCCTCCGCCAGTGGGCATGATCACAAAAGTGTCGCGCCCTTCGAGGAGACTAAGCATGATAGCTTCCTGGTTGCCTTTGAAGGTGTCGAAACCGAAGTGGTGCTTTAGAGCGTCGGCAAGTTGTTGTGCTGTAATCATTAGTATAGAGGATTGGAGTTTTTCGATGTGCTGATTGGTGAATGCGGTCTCCCTTTGCGCTCAGACGGCTGACGCGTCGAAGTGGGCAGCTTCAAGCTGCTCGGCGCAATATTGGGCTGTGACAGTGAATTTTTTGTTGTCGGTCGATGGCATATCGTACATTGAGTTCATCATGATTGTCTCGACAATCGATCGGAGGCCACGGGCACCCAGTTTGAACTCAATCGCTTTGTCGACAATATAATCCAGAGCTGCCGGATCAAAGGTAAGCTCGACTCCATCCATGGCGAAGAGCTTGACGTATTGGCGGACAATAGCATTCTTAGGCTCGGTGAGAATGCGGCGGAGTGCGTCGCGGTCGAGCGGAAGAAGGTGGGTGAGGATAGGCAGTCGGCCGATAATCTCAGGGATAAGACCGAAAGTACGCAAATCCTGAGGAGCCACATGACTCATGAAACGGTCGCGCTCGATCTTTCGTGAGGCTGCATCGGTGGAGAATCCTACAAAGCTTGAGTTGAGGCGATGAGCAATAGCTTGCTCAATGCCTTCGAACGCACCACCACAAATGAATAAGATATCTTTAGTATCTACGGCAATCATCGGCTGCTCGGGATGCTTGCGACCACCTTGAGGCGGAACGTTGACAACAGATCCTTCGAGAAGCTTGAGGAGACCTTGCTGTACGCCTTCACCACCGACATCGCGGGTGATTGACGGGTTATCACCTTTTCGGGCAATTTTATCTATTTCGTCGATAAATACGATGCCGCGCTGAGCTCGTTTAACATCATAGTCGGCCACTTGCAGCAGACGGGTGAGAAGACTTTCAATATCTTCTCCCACATAGCCAGCCTGTGTGAGTACGGTGGCATCGACAATGGTGAAAGGTACATCGAGAATTTTGGCGATGGTACGGGCAATGAGGGTCTTTCCGGTTCCGGTCGGCCCGACCATGATGATGTTGCTCTTTTCTATTTCAACACCATCGTCACCTACAGGTTGGTCAAGGCGCTTGTAGTGGTTGTAGACTGCAACAGAGAGATACTTCTTGGCCTGATCCTGACCAATGATATATTGGTCAAGAAAATCTTTGATTTCGTGTGGCTTTGGAATTGGCTTGTTGGCCTCCTGCCGAGCAGGAGCCTTGCCATTCTGGCGTGAATTTGCCCGCGCACGGGCAACCACGCCATCCTGTTCGTTGTCACTCATCATGCCAAGCATCGAGGCCGCAGTCTCTATACAATCGATGCAGATGCAGGCATCTTCGGCCGGTGAAGGAAGAAGGGTTGCTCCGTCGGCTTCAGTCCGGCCACAGAAACTACAGTGTAAAGTTTTCTTCTTTGCCATCGGTTATTTATTGGCTTTTACGAGCACACGGTCGATCATGCCGTATTCAAGAGCCTCTTCTGCTGTCATCCAGTAGTCACGGTCGGAGTCGCGCTCAACTTTTTCGAACGGTTGACCCGAGTGCTCTGAGATGATATGGTAGAGTTCTTGCTTAAGTTTCTTGATTTCGCGTACCGTAATCTCCATATCGGTAGCCTGACCTTGTGCACCACCCATGGGCTGGTGTATCATCACTCGTGAATGGCGGAGGGCAAAACGCTTGCCTTTTTCGCCGGCAACGAGTAAAACAGCCGCCATTGAAGCTGCTATGCCGGTGCATATAGTGGTTACATCTGAAGAGATGTATTGCATCGTGTCGTAGATGCCAAGACCTGCGTATACAGAGCCGCCGGGAGAGTTGATATATATCGAAACGTCTTTTCCGGGGTCGGCTGAATCAAGATAGAGAAGCTGGGCCTGGATCACATTGGCAGTGTAGTCGTTGACTTCGGTGCCGAGGAAGATGATACGATCCATCATCAGACGAGAGAAAACGTCCATCTGCGCAACATTGAGTGAGCGTTCCTCGATGATAGTCGGGCTGATGTATGAGTCGACCGGAGTGGCAGCCTTAGAGGTAAAGGCTGCGTATTGGTCGAGCGAATTGCCGCTCATTCCGAGATGGTGAACAGCGAAATTTCTGAAATCGTTGTTAGTCATAAAATCATTAACTATGTACGGGCGGACTGGTCGCCTCGGTTTTTCTACTTCAAAATTAAGCATTTTTTCGCGCATGCACAAATATTTCGGGTGAGGCTCGGGATTTTTTTTGAATATAACGTATCTTTGCACCCGGAAATTCATACGCACACATTATATTATATAGAAGATATATGGAGACCGTTAAGTTCAATGAAATGCAGACCGTCAAGCGAAATTTTTTTGCCATGCGCAATGGTGTGATTGCCGATACCCTCAGGAAGGCGGGGGCGCCGTTCCGCATTATTTTTGGACTTAATCTTCCGCAACTCGTTGATATTGCGCGTCAGACCGGCGCCTCACGTGATTTGGCCGAGGCTTTATGGGCCAATACCACCACCCGAGAGAGTATGCTGCTGGCTCCGATGCTCGCGGATGCCGATTCGTTTTCAAAAGAGGATGCTCTGAGATGGATCAAGTCTATTCCTACTGAAGAGGTGGCCGATATTCTATGCCATCGTTTGCTTAGAAAGGCCCCATGGGCGTGGAGCCTCGCGGAAGACCTTGTCACTACACCCGAATTGGCGCCTTATGCCAGATATACTGGCCTGCGCCTCGCATTCAATCTCGTGGGCTCTGACCCAGAACGGGCAGCTCGTCTGGCATCTCTCTGTACCGACACCCCGCTGGCCCGGTCTTTGGCTGAAGAGGCCGAATTTTTGCTTGGAAATTGAGAGAAGTCTTGTGGAATGAGAGATATTTTGTATCTTTGCAGATGAAGTCAAATTAAATATCTCCTTTCGCCATGAGAACTGTCACTCTGCCTTTCATTATGATATTGACAGCTTTTGCTGTGTTGGCTGCCAATCCAGAGAAGGAATACCGTAAGCTGATTGAAAAGTACGATGCCGTCGAAGAAGCCAAGTCTGTCAGCAATCAACCTGCCGACTATTGGAAGTCTTTGATTACATACGACGAGAGTTATAAAAAATTTTCGTCAGACATTCAGAAGAATAAGGGCGCCGAGAAAGAAGCCTTACAACTTGCCGAGGCTGTGCCGCATTTTTATCCTCAATATGCTGAGAATATAGTCGAATCCAAAAATTCTTTTTGCGACTCACTCCTTCACGAGATGGGGATTGATTCGGTTCCTTTCCACTGCGAACTATACGTTGTTACACATGTGCCCTTTCATGCCTACACCGCACTTACTGATAATGGAGTGGCAATATGCATAAGCTCTTGGCTGCTTGACCGCAAAGGTGTTGATAGAAGTATAATCAAGGGATTTGTTGCACGCGAGTACGCCCATGGTTTGTTGTGTCATCCTCTCCGCGCCTTGTATGATGAGGCTAAGCGTGATCGTAAGTCTTCGATAGTGGCTGGTGTTGCGGCTGGCTTGATTGTGGGGGCTGCTGCAGTTGCTTCAACAAGCGAGAGCTTTGATTATGACCGGTATTGTTATCACAGGTACCATGGGTGTAATGTCTCCTCCGATAATACTGCAAATTTACCTCCGGTAGAATTGTATCCGCCACAATTTTCCATCGAGCATGAGGCGGAGGCCGATTTGGTCGCTTACCGCTATATGACAAGCATGGGTATGGGTGACGACTATTTGAACGGCCTTAAAGTATTGTCTTCTGTCTATAACGGAGAAGAGTATCAACGGGTGTCGTCGCGCATCGGCTTTATACAATATGTACGCGACCATCCTGAGCTTGGTAATACAGAGAACGCCAAGCTGCGCAAGAAACGCATACGCAAGCTGGCTCGATAATAGAGTTATTAAGCATGATAATCGCCGACATTGCCAATGTAAGCAATGCCGGCGATTTAGTTATGCGTTGAATATTATCGTACAGCGATAACCTCGATTTCTACGAGCACACCTTTGGGGAGCTCGCGAACAGCTACGGCCGAACGGGCAGGGTAGGGCTCAGTGAAGACTTTGCCATAAACCTCGTTCATGGGGCCGAAGTTGGCCATGTCGGAGAGGAATACTGTAGTTTTAACAACATTTGCAACAGTAAGGCCAGCGGCTTCGAGGATGGCGCATACGTTTGCGAGAGACTGCTCCGTCTGTGCTGTAATGCCTTCTGGAATCTCACCTGTGGCAGGATTGATGGGAATTTGGCCAGAAGCGTATACGAAAGAGCCAGTGTCGATGGCTTGGCTGTAGGGGCCGATGGCGCCGGGTGCGGCTGTGGTTGCGATTACTTTTTTCATTGCGTGTGATTATTGGTGTTTTGTAAGGTATATCGGATCTTCAGGAATGAGCGAAGAAATGAGCATTGAATCGCTTACCTGAAGGAAGTTGGATTCGATTTTTGCAAAGGCGCTGATGACTCCGGGGAATCTCGACCGGAAGTCGGGGATAAAGTCTTTGTTGCCTAAAGTATAAAGTCTTGACGCCAGCGCTCCGACGGTGAATGTCGATGGGTCAACGGCGAGCTGAAAACCATATACTTCTTTTTCTTCAGGTATAAGCACCCGATTGAATATTCCGGCAGTGCAAAGACGGTCGGTTATTCCTGTCACAAGCCGGGCGGGCAGATCGTAATAGTTCATTAGGTCGCGGGCTGTCGCCGGGCCACTTCCGTCGATAAACCGCCTTGTGACGATCGCCGAGATGGCTAATGAAACCATTGCCTGATAACGGTCGGAAATGCCGGTTACCTCTCGGTCAAGGCTGAAGGCAAACACATTTTGCGACGAATAGCAGATTACGGCTCCAGCCAGACAGATGACCCATGCCAATTGCATCCAGAGGAGCATAAGGGGCAAGAAGGCGAATGAGCCGTAAATTGCATTGTATTTTGTCACATATAGTGTACCATTTACAAACAGCCATTGGAGTATGAGGAATCCGGTTCCTGCGAAAACTCCGGATATCAGTGCGTTGACAAATTTAACCTTTGTATTTGGGATGAGCATGTAGACCGCGGCGAAAAACAGGAAGGTCATGGCCCAGGAGGCAGCTTCGAGCAGGAGGCTGATTACGGGCGTCATGAACTCGAAGTGGAATATGGCATTGAGCGTCGAGCTTAACAATAGAGAGATGCCGCTCGCGCATAACATAAGCACCGGTAGGATAAGCAGCATCGCAGTATAGTCGCTTATCTTGCGCCATATGCTTCGGCCGGTCTTCTGACCCCATATGAGGTTGAATGTATCTTCCACGTTGCCGAGAAGAGAAATGAGGGTGTATAGCAGGAATACAATGCCTACACCCAGGAAAATTCCTTCGGAAGCCTGCGAAAGATATGAGTCGACGAAGTTCATGGCGTATGAAATTGCCACTTTTTGCGCCGGGAACAGACGGTAAAGTTCTTCCTGAAATACCGATTGTATGCCAAATCCGCGTCCGATCGCCAGCAGTAGGGCTAATGCAGGCACCACCGCAAGCATCGTGCGGTAAGTCATGGCGCAGGCTTGTGTCTGTATGTCGCGGTTGAGAAACGAATTCACTGATAGATTGAGCGTGCGGAGAACGTTTATCCACCATTTGCGTCTGGGGTCGCTCCATATTCCTGTATTGAGGTACGTCCACAGATTCATGCAGCGGCTGATGAGGCGTTGCATGCGCGTGGATGGCTTGTTTTCTGTGTCTGTCATATTCAATAGAGAAACGTTTGATGCGATTTAACGTCGCAAATATACAACAATCCCGCCGCAAAAAGCGTTCGGAAGAGAGAAATTCCTCGATAAAAAATTGAACAATCTATTTTTTCTAACTAATTTTGCACAAGAATTGCGCAAGCACCCTGCAACGAATGGAACACCGAAGCAATCATCAGCACATGGATACCCACTCCAAAGAGAATGTAGCCAAGCCTTTTAAGCTTGGAATAGCTCTTAGCGGTGGAGGAGCCCGCGGTTTCGCACATGCCGGAGCTTTGATGGCTATTGAAGAAGCCGGCCTGAAGCCGGATGTAGTTGCCGGGGTAAGCGCCGGATCGGTTATTGCCGTCCTTTACGCGGCAGGAGTGTCTCCGCTGCGTATGGCTGATATTTTCGCGCGCACCGGTTTTCGTGATTTTGCCGACCTGAGCATAGGTCGTGGAGGACTTTTTGAAATAGAAAAATTCAAGAATTTTGTTCTCCGGGCACTCGGCGGCGTTACACGACTTGAAGATCTGCGCATTCCCACATACATTGGTGTCACTGATCTTGACAACGGCTGCCCGGCAGTCTTCTCCAGCGGAGAAATCGGGCCGCGCATGCTTGCGTCATGTTCTATCCCTATTGTATTTAAGCCAGTGATTATAGATGGAATCCATTATGTTGACGGCGGCGTCCTTCGCAACCATCCTGCTTGGATTCTGCGCGATAAATGCGAAAAACTCATTGGTGTCAATGTCAGCCCTCTCAGGTCTGTGAGAGACTATAAATCGATAGTCTCCGTCGCTATGCGCACCTACAACCTTATGGCAAAGGCTAACCAGGCAGCCGATATGGCTATTTGCGATGTCTCTGTGTGCACTCCGGAAATTGCCAACTACGCAGTTTTCGATCTGAAAAAAATTAAAGAACTCTTTTTGATTGGCTATGTCAACACGCGCCGCGCATTGATAGATGCAGGCATGTGGAAACCTGAAGAAAAACCTTCGTCACGGTCATAGCCTCTAAGAATATAAGCCATTCATTATATCATGTCAGCTCAAAAGCCAATCATCTACCAGCTCCTTCCCCGTCTGTTCACAAACTACTGCGAAACACCGACTGTCGGCGGAACTATTGAACAGAACGGCTCGGGTAAGCTGAACGACATTAATTCTGCTATACTTGGTGAGATTCGCGATCTGGGTGCCACGCACGTGTGGTATACCGGTGTCATCGAGCATGCCCACGATGCCGACTATACCCGCTATGGAATTCCCCGGCATAACCCCTATGTAATCAAAGGTCATGCCGGCAGCCCCTATGCAATCACCGACTATTACGACATCAATCCGGATCTTGCAGTCGATGTGCCTCATCGTATGGATGAATTTGAGGCGTTGGTGAAACGGACACACGAAGCCGGGTTGAAAGTAATAATAGACTTTGTTCCCAACCATGTAGGCCGTCAGTATTACTCTGATGCCAAACCTGCCGGGATAGAAGATCTCGGACATGGAGACAATCATGAGATGTTCTTCACCCCCGGAAACAACTTCTATTACATAACCCGCCAGCAGTTCGCTCCACATATCAATCTCGGAAATGGCAAAGATGCGTATGTCGAATTCCCCGCGAAGGCTTCCGGCAATGATTGCTTCAACGCATTCCCCGGGCAGAACGATTGGTACGACACCATAAAACTGAATTACGGCATCGACTATGGTAACCACACCGAGCATTTCGACCCTATTCCTGATACTTGGTTCAAGATGCTGCATATCCTGCGGTTCTGGGCTTCCAAGGGAATAGACGGATTCAGATGTGATATGGTGTTCATGGTGCCGCTGGAGTTCTGGCATTGGGCCATACCTCAGGTCAAGCAACATTACCCCGACATTGTGTTCATAGCCGAAATCTATGACGTGTCACTTTATCGTCCGTTCATAGACTATGGCGGATTTGATTACCTTTACGATAAAGTCAACCTTTACGATACACTCCGGGCCGTTGAGACTCAGAATCACTCCGCTGCGCTTCTGACCAATTGCTGGCAGACCGTCGAGGGAATTGCCCCCAATATGCTCAACTTCCTTGAGAATCACGATGAGCAGCGGTTTGCATCTCCATTCTATGCCGGCGACGCAACCAAAGTGTTGCCCTCGCTGGTTGTAAGCACAATGATGTCGACCGGCCCTATGATGATCTACTTCGGTCAGGAATTAGGCGAACCTGGATCTGATGCCGAAGGCTTCAGTGGACTTGACGGCCGTACAACCATATTCGACTATTGGAGCGTAGCCTCTGTCCGTCGCTGGCTCAACCGCGGCGATTGCAAGGGTAAACTTACCGAGCAAGAAAAGGAGTTGCGGGAAATGTACCGCCGGGTACTCCGCCTTGCTAATAGTGAAGATGCTGTCCGAGAAGGTTCGTTCTTCGACCTCATGTATGTCAATTATGAGAATCCGGGGCTTAATCCTCATCGTCATTACGCATTCATGCGCAGCCATGGCGACAGCACACTGGTCATAGTTGTCAACTTCGGAGATTCAGACAGCGAAGTCGCCGTCAATATACCTCGTCATGCATTCGATGTGCTGGATTTGCCCGAGGGTTGCGACCCGGTTGCGACCGAACTAATCAGCGGAGAAAAAGGCTGCAAGGTGTTCGCGTCTTCGCAACCATTTACCTGCAAGGTTCCCGCCCATGGAGCTGCAATATGGAAAATATCGCGTAACCGCATCGAACCTCTACGCCCTGCCTGTGCCAATGTTTCTGAACCCGAGAAAAAGGTGAAGGAAGTAAAGCCCGGCAAGAAGTCAGCAGCCGCTAAAACCGGTCGACGTAAATCGAAATAAGAAACCAATCCACAACATATATAAACAACATATCCCAATGGATTCATCCCTTCCCCCTTTCAAGATTTTCTCTGGCACAAAATCGCGCTACATGGCCGAGGAAATTTGCAAAGAACTCGGCGTTGAGCTTGGCTCAATGAAAATCGAACATTTCGCTGACGGCGAATTTGAAGTGTCTTTCGAGGAATCAGTCCGCGGTTGCGAGGTATATCTGGTGCAAAGTACCTTCCCTAATTGCGACAACCTCATGGAGCTCCTTCTTATGATTGACGCAGCCAAGCGAGCTTCTGCCAAGTCGGTGATTGCCGTTATGCCTTATTTTGGCTGGGCACGCCAAGACCGCAAGGACAAACCCCGCGTATCGATTGCCGCCAAGCTCGTATCCGATATGCTGGTTACAGCTGGAGTTGACCGTGTGATCACAATGGATCTCCACGCCGATCAGATCCAGGGATTCTTCAATGTTCCTGTCGACCACCTCTATGCCTCGTCAGTCTTCATTCCCTATATCCAGAGCCTCAAGCTTGAAGATATGGTGATTGCCACCCCTGATGTTGGCGGAGCCAAGCGAGCTAACAGCTATGCAAAATACCTTGATGTACCCCTGGTACTCTGTCACAAGCAGCGCGCAAAGGCAAACGTAGTGGCTAAGATGACAGTGATAGGCGACGTGAAGGATAAAAACGTTATACTTGTCGACGATATGGTTGACACGGCCGGTACAATCACTAAGGCTGCTAATCTTATGATGGAAAATGGTGCCAAGTCAGTACGTGCCCTTTGCTCACATGCCATCATGAGCGACCCTGCATCGGAGCGTGTCGAC
>CAJUJB010000028.1 GCA_910586595.1 uncultured Muribaculaceae bacterium
AGGTAATCACCGGCGCCGTCGGTGGCGCAGCTGGCGTGACCCATGCCGCCAAGACTGCCACAACCGACTGCCAGCCCAACGCCAACGTCGAGGCCCTGCGCGTTGCCATGGACGCCGCCAATATCGAAGCCCGTCCACTCTGGAAGCCCATGCATAAACAACCCGTCTACGCATCCGCCCCCGCCTACACCAACGGCGTCAGCGAATCCCTCTTCGCCGTAGGCATCTGTCTCCCCGCCGGCCCATACGTCACCGACGACGACGTCAGCTACATCGTCGACACCATCAAGGCAAGCATCGCCTGACGTACCGATTTATAAAAAACAGCCACGCTGTTTTGCCGCTGAAAATAGGGCGGCAGAGCAGTGTGGCTGTTTTTTTAAACTGCTGTAAGGCTTATTTCTGAGCTTTGAGATATTCCTGATGATATTCTTCAAGGATTGCGCGGATTTCCTTTCCGATGGTCACATAGGCATCTCGGTCGAGGTTGGCTTCAGATGTTCTGATTGACCATTCCGGGCCATCGAATCCAGATCCGTTGAGCACCACGATGCCCTTTTCGGCCGCCAGACGCATCGTCACGTCGAGTGGGGCATGCGCTTTAGTCAGCCAATCGGCAAACTCCTGCCCATAGAACTTTTTGGCCCATACCATCATATCGATCTCGCTGTAGTAACCTACACGCAGAGGATCGGGCACAACGGTGAAGCCCGTATTTTCCCATAGTGCTGAGAGGCGGTCATGAATCATGGCCTGCATCTTGCCTTTGTATACATCTTTGGTGTCGAGCAAGCACTTGAGGGCAAATAAGCTCATCATGATCTGCTGAGGCGTGGAGAGGCCTGCAGTGTGATTGAGGGCGACTGAGCGGCTGTCGGCAACCATACGGTCGATAAATTTTAGGCCACCTACATCGAGTGTCAGTGAGCCATAGCGGCGGGTGAGATCCTGGCGCTTCTCTTCGGGCAATTCCTTTATAAGTTTGTCGAAGAGATTTTCCTTGGCTGCTGCAATGACAGCGAGTCGCCAACCGGTTGCGCCGAAGTATTTGGAGAATGAGTATACGCAGAGGGTGTTGAACGGGAGAGTATACATCAGCGATTTGAAGTCGGTTGCGAAGGTGCCATATACATCGTCGGTCACGACAATCAGGTTAGGATTATCTTTCTTTACAATGTCGACAAATGTGGCGAGATTCTCGTCGGAAAGGCGGTACGACGGTGGATTGGATGGGTTGATAAGGCATACCAGTTTCACCGAAGGATCGCGTAGCTTGTCGAGCTCCGAGTCAGGATATTGCCAGTAGTGGTAGCCGTCGGCCTCCACTTTATTTGCGCTTACATTGATTACGTCGAAGTCGTAGCGGTCGAGTTGGGGAATTTCAATATACGGAGTAAACAGCGGCGCCATCAGGGCGATTTTGTCTCCTTTATTTACAAGGTGATTTGCCTGCAGGGAGTCGAAAACATAGCACATGGCTGCTGTTCCGCCCTCGGTTGCGAAAAGATCATATTCCTTTCCACCACCGGGTGCGCGATGACCCATCTCCTGAGCGAGGTATGGCCGAATGATCTCCTGTGTGTATTTGAGGATGCGGGGTGGGGTAGGATAGTGGTCGCCGGTTATGCCGTCAGCCCATTCAAGGGCGAGTTCATCTCGGTCGGCATGCAGGTGCTCCACGGCATATTTATAAGAGTCGGCGAGCAGGCGTCCACCCTCGCTTGCCGAGTTTTTTGCCAGGAAAGCCTCGAATCGGTCGGCAATGCCTTCTGTGGAGGGCGACCCGGCTATGCCAGGGGCCTCTTGCCGCACGCGCTTACATTCACTCATAGCAAATTCGCCTAAGAGAAAGAAAGCCTCGCGTGCGTCGTAAGCGATCCAGTTGGGGTTACCTCGGCCCGCATTCAGGTAAGTTGCCGATGATGTACGTGCATCTGCCTGAGCGAGTTTGATAAGTTCGTTTTTGATTTCGAACGGGCTCATGCGGTTGAGTCGCTGCTCATATTCGCGGCTGAGCGGATTTTTAGGTGTATCCATTTTCAGTATGTAGTTAGTACAGTGTATCAATTATATTATGCGCATAGCAGTGTTATGGCCACGCCCATCAGAATGAGCAAGGTGTTGCCGATTGCGTACGTGATCGTATATCCGAGTGCCGGAACCGATGATCCGATGGTGTCCTGGATCGCACCCAGCGAGGCGGTGGTTACTCGCGATCCGGCCACACATCCAAGGTTGATGGCAGGATGGAATTTGAATACCTTGGCGCCGAGCCAGATGCCTATGATAAGAGGTAGTGTGGTGGCAATCGCTCCAGCTACGAAGAGCATCCAGCCAACTTCTTTTATACCACTTACGAATGTCGGTGCCGATGTTATGCCGATTACGGCTATAAACATATTCAGGCCGAGATTATTGAGCAGCCATACCGACGATTCGGGAATGCCGCCGAATGTAGGATGCTTGGAGCGTAACCAGCCGAGTACGAGGCCGGCGATCAGTGCGCCTCCAGAGGTGCTTAGGCTGATGGGGATGCCACCGAGGTGGATGGTGATGGCGCCGATGAGTGCGCCGATGAAGATTCCGAGTCCTACGAATACCATATCGGTAACCTTTGAAGGACGGTCGGCATAGCCTATGGCTGCGGCTGCAGCGTCAACTTCACGCTTCAATCCGGCGATGGTGATTGTATCTCCACGCATAAGTGTGGTCTTCGACAGTACAGGTATATTCTGGCCTCCACGTGAGATTGAGGCTATAGCAACCCCTCTCATAGCGTCCATCCCGCGGATCTGGTCTACAGTCACACCTTCGCATGATTTACGGGAGATCATCACAGGAATACGTTCTACGGCAAATGTCAGCAGTTCGGCGTCGGCAACTTCGGGCCCGAGCCAACTTTCATCCTGAATCACAAACTCACGTCGTCCGCTGAGCACGAGTTCGTCGCCACGTGAGATTTTCACAGTCGAGTCCGGATCGTCGATGATAGTTCCGTTGGTACGTACACGGTCAACGAAAATTCGGCGTCCGAGTTTCTCAATATTTGCCTGGATCTCAGCTATGGTCCGCGGTGTCTCGAAGAAGTCGCCGTCGGCTTTATAAGCTCTGAATACTACAGGACGCAGAGCGTTGATGTAGGCCGGATCGGTGGTGACCGAGCTGTCGTTCATCTCTTTCTCGAGTTCAGCTGTCTGTTGCTTGACCTTCTTGATGCCGCCAAGCATAGCAGGCCCGAGTATACTTAATATGTAAGCCGACCCAATTGTACCGAATATATATGTTACAGCGTAGCATACAGGCACGATTTCAGTCCAGTTCTGCTTGTCGGCAGCTGAGGCGGCGAGGTTATTGATCGTGTCGTCGCCAACGCCAATCACTGCAGATATAGTCTGCGCACCTGCGAAGAGGCCGGCAGCCTCTCCTGCATTGTAGCCAAAGCAGAGGGCTACACCCCAGGTTACGGCAAAGCAGACCACGCACATCACAACGGCGAATATTACCTGCTTGATGCCCGAGCCTTTCATGGCGCGGAAAAACTGCGGCCCCACGCTGTAGCCTATGGCGAATAAGAAGAGAAGGAAGAATACCGATTTAATCGGGCCGGGAATAGGAATGTTCATCTGGCCGACAAGAACGCCAACCAGCAGCACCGATGTGACAGTGCCCAGCGAAAAAGACTTGTACTTCAGTTTGCCAACCCAGAAACCGATGCCCAACGTCAGGAAGATCGGTATTGAAGGATTATTACGGAAGATGTCGAGAATCCAATCCATAAAATAAGATAGTTGAGGTTGATGGTTAATAAAAACTGCAGCTGCGGGCACTCTGAGGGTATGAATGCTACGCCTACATATTTCTTAACACCGCCAGGGCTTATTAGTTTGTTGGCATATGGTTTTTATTCTCGAAGGCAGCTCTATTTCCCTCTTCATTATCTTATCTCTTAAGAGAATATCCATTATTTTTTTGAGGTCGCTTAACAAATAGACCGGAAAGTTTTGTCATATAATATTTTTTTTGTAATTTTGCCGCGCTAAAGTCAACGCAAAATCAAAATATTTAACCATATAATATGATTATCGTACAAGTAAAAGAAGGCGAGCTCATCGAAAGAGCACTCAAAAAATTCAAACGTAAGTTTGAAAAAACCGGCATCGTGAAAGAACTCCGTCGCCGCCAGGCATTCCAGAAACCCTCTGTGACAAACCGCAAGAAAATGATGAAGGCGGTTTACGTTCAGCAGCTCCGTGCTGTAGAGGATTGATAGAATCGCTCTTCGAAAGCCTTTTTTGGCTTTAAAATTTGCACAATTCAAATATTGTGTCTAAATTCGTGGCAATCTACTTGCACAAGCAGTAGCCACGTTTTATGCTATACGACGCTTTCTACGACTTTATACGGTGTGAGACGACCCGATCGCCTCACACCGTTTTGGCATATAAGCGTGACCTTGAACAGTTCCGCCGTTTTTTGACCGCTGAGCTCATGCACCCCGACGACGATCCGCGCAAGGCCACTTACTCCGACCTGCGTCTTTGGGTGGCCTCATTGTCCTCGCAAGGCATGGCCGTAACCACTGTGCTGCGCAAAATGTCGGCTCTGAGGGCATTTTATGGTTATCTCATGCGTCATCACGGTCTTGAGATCAACCCATCCTCAAGGCTCGTGGCTCCACGGCGTCCGCATGTACTGCCGGCTTTTGTCCGTCGGGAGGAGACCGAAGGCGTACTCGAGAGTATGGACGCTTTTTCCGATGACTTCACCGCCGCGCGCAATGCTTTGATTGTCGACTTGTTGTATTCAACCGGAATGCGAGAATCAGAGTTGGTCGATCTTAAAAACCGCGATGTAGACACTCGGAAGGGCGAACTAAAGGTGCTTGGCAAGCGTAATAAAGAAAGAATTATCCCTTTCGGAGCAGAACTAAGCGAAATGATAACCCACTACCGAGCCCTCCGCTCAAAGATACCCGGAACCGACACCGTTGAGGAGTTCTTTGTCCGTCCGTCTGGCGAGCCTCTTTACCGTCAGTTGGTGTATCGTGTGGTTAATACGGCGCTCACCGAGGGGGCTGTCAGTTCGTCGAAGCGTTCGCCTCATGTGCTAAGACATTCCTTCGCTACTGATATGCTCAACGACGGCGCCGACCTTAACGCAGTCCAGAAGCTCCTGGGGCATGAATCACTCGAAACGACTCAAAGATATACTCATCTTACATATCGAGAACTTCAACAGAATTACAAACTCGCACATCCCCGTGCACAAAAAATGGAGGATTAACCATGGATGTAAGAATTCAAGCTATCCACTTCGAAATCGCTGACCGCCTTGTTGAATTCATCAACAAAAAAGCTGATAAACTCGCTCGCCGATTCCCGTCGATCTCTACTGTCGACGTCAACCTTAAAGTCGTTAAGCCCGAAACTGCAATGAATAAGGAAGTCGTTCTACGCGTCGACACCCCCCAGGCTCCCGAAACTGTTGCGACAAAACTTGCCGACTCTTTCGAAGAAGCCTTCGATCTTGCACTTGAGGCAGTCGAACGTCAGCTCGAAAAGAATAAAGTAAAGAAATAAATCAACTACCCCGACCGTGGAGAACCTCTTCTCCACGGTCAAATTAAATATACTAAATGAAATATACCCGCATACTTTTCGCCGCGGCAGCCTTTGCCGCGGCTTGTACGGCGTCGGCTGAGCCTTATAAGGTCATAGTGCCTATGGGTGAGGACGTCGAAGGCGCCATGGCGCGTCTTGTCAACTTTGACACCGGTGCCCCCATCGATAGTGTACTCGTCGAAGATAAAGCCGCCCGCTTCGAAGGCGATATTGACGAGCCTATACTCGCCCGCGTTTTTGTTGATGGCCAGCGCCAGCCCGTATTTATACTTGAACCCGGCACAATCTCGTTCAACGCGCAGGAAGGTGCCTTCGGCTCGATGCTTAACGATCAGCTCCGTGAAATTGGCCGTACTATCCAGCAGATAGGCGTGCAATACCAGCAGGCAACTGACGATGTTGCCCGGCAGGCGGCTTATACGCGCTATGAAGCCGTAATCGACAGTACTCTGGCTGCCAATAATGATAATGTGCTCGGTTACTTTATGTTCCTGAATGGCGATGCTGGCCAGCTCGACGCTGCCGGCCTACGCGAGCAATTTGCCAAGTATCCAGCATTCGCCGGTTATGAGCGCTCACGTAAACTGCTGGAGGCTGCCGAGCACCGCGAGGCTACACAGGAAGGTGGCAAATTTATAGATTTCGAGATTCCACAGCCTGATGGCACCATCGCGCGTCTCAGTGATTATGTCGGGAAAGGTAAATATACTCTTGTCGACTTCTGGGCAAGCTGGTGCGGCCCGTGCATACGGCAGACAGCTGTGCTGAAAGACATCCAGCAGAAATATAAAGACGACGATCGTCTGGATATTCTTGGTGTGGCTGTATGGGATGAAGTCGACGCAACTCGTCAGGCAATTCAGCAACACGGACTCACATGGCCATGTATTCTCGACGCACAGACAATTCCTACCGATTTATATGGCATATCGGGCATTCCTTGTATCATTCTTTTCGGCCCCGACGGCACTATTCTCAGCCGCGACAAGCAGGATGATGATCTTAGGGCTGCCGTAGACGCCGCCTTGAACTAACGCTTTTTCACCACCTTCCGGATGGCCGGAGGGGCGGTGAAGTAGGCTACCGCAATTCCTGTGCAGTCGGCGACAAGATCCACTATGTCGGCACTACGTCCGTTGTGCATGGCC
The DNA here is from genome assembly GCA_910586595.1 of uncultured Muribaculaceae bacterium. Taxonomy (GTDB): domain Bacteria; phylum Bacteroidota; class Bacteroidia; order Bacteroidales; family Muribaculaceae; genus CAG-873. Next base: position 6,770 of record CAJUJB010000028.1, read on the forward strand.
TCCTGGCCGAATTCATCGAGCGCGCCGGCTCCGGCACAGATTATGGCAATGACCAGCAAGGGCTTGGTGCCGATAGATAATCCTGCTCTATAACGGTCGAAGGCTATCGCCGAGAATAACCCGCCGAACATTACCGCATGTATCAGTTTGTCAATATGCGGTATGGCCGGTAGTTGGTCGGCCCCCATCGGATCGCTGTTAAGTGTTGCGTAGAGTATCACGGCCACCACAATCATTGTAGGCCACCAGCGTCTGAAAAAGACTGATAAAGTACTCATCTACTTGTCAGAATGAAATATAATCACGCGGATCCAGAGCCGTGCCATTGTGCCATAGCTCGAATCCGAGTTTGCCGTCAGCCCCAGCATGTCCGATGCGTTGGCCGGCGGCTACTTTTTTACCTTTAGATACAAAGACTTCACCCAGGTGTGAGTATATGCTTACAAAGTCATTGGGGTGCTGTATCGTCACTGTCGAGCTTCCGTCAGCAGCGGTGTATACGCCCAGCACCGTGCCTCTGTAGACTGTGGTGGCGGGAGCCGCGCGCCCGGCCGACATAAGAATGCCCCCTTGGATGCCTGGCAATTCGCCTATTTCATTGACACTTGCGGTAGGTGTGCCGAATACCATTCCTTCGGCTGCGATAGGGGCCAAAACAGAGAGGTTGAATCGCTCTTCCGACTCATATTCCCTCACAAACTGATGTTCTGCCTCCGACGCCGTCAGCAGCGAGTCGGCGTTATATATGGTTTCCGACAGGCGTAACTTTGCTGAATCTTCCGGAATATCATCCTTCATTATCGCCACGATATTGGCAATATACGCATTATTTATTCTGGCAGCCTGCTCAAGTGAATCGAGCTTCAGGGCCGTTTCGAGGTACTGGTTGCGTAGATTTCCTCTTAAGGCTCCAGGCAAGAGCTGACGCATCGGTGTGTAAGCCATGATGCACCAGAGTAAGGCAGCTCCTGAGGCTATTACAGCTGCCGTGACTACGATGACACGCGTACGGGTCATACGAAGACTCCACACACGGTTGAAGGTATTTTCTTTTATGAAGTCGAGGCGGTACCTCGCTGGATTCTTGTAGTTTTTTCCCATAAAACTATCTGTACTTGACTTAAAGCGATTCGCCGACCGACCGTTTTTCTGCAGCGGCGCGGTTGAGTGCCTTGATGGCAAATTCAAGAATAGTGTCTATTCCGTCGACAGCTTTATCCACATCCATATCTACTTCGCCACCGGGTGTCGGGTCGATTCCTGCCTCTGTAAGTTGCATGGCTGAGTCATATACTGGGGAGGCTGAGAACCGTACGCTCCAACCGCAGGGTAATTCTGAAGAAAAAGGCATACCGCATCCGCCTCCGGTGGTAGCTCCGACTATTGCAACCTGCGGAAGCGATTTCATGGCGCTTACAAAGTTATTTGCCGCGCTGAAGGTACTGCGGTTAGTAAGCACGATCACAGGCTTGAACCAGCGCACGTGTTCGGTTGCTGGCTCGTAGTAATAGGCATATGGCTCGGAGAAATCGTTATGTCCAGGGCCGGTTTTATGCGCTATATATCCGCCTAATGTGCGTTCATCTATGAAGTGCGATACAATCTTTTCTACGTTCGACACATCTCCACCTCCATTGTCGCGCACATCGATCACAATGCCATCGGCATCCTTCATCGAGTAAAGCATCTGGTCAATGAAGCTGTGGCTCGCGCATGTTGCGAATGAAGAATAGCGTATGTAACCCACATTCCGGTCGGTCAGGTATTTATACATGAAGCCACCTCCGGAGCGGTAGTCGAATTTGAGATACGACTCTTCGATCAGGCGTGCATTGAAATTCTGTGGGTAGTCGCTCCACCAGTTGCGGTAATAGCTGATGTCGAACCACGACAGGAGGTTGGTGTGTCCGTCGCGGAGTTCGCAAAGCATCTTGGCACAGTGGTCGAAAAACTCTTCTTGACCCCATTTGGGGTTGAGGCGCGCCCTGTAGCGGATTCCCACCTCATCCCAGTCCACATCTTTGTCCGCAAAGAAGCAGTAATGTTCGTCGAGCACAGTCCATAGGGCGTCGAAGTTGCCGTAGACGTCGTTATTCCATTCTTCAATCTCGTGGCAGCTGACCAGACCGAAGAGCGCGCTGAGGGCGATAAAGAAGGATAATATAATTGAATGGAGAGATTTCATCAGTATAAAGCGCTAATTATTTTGGCCTCCCGAGTGTTGGTTGACGGGGAGGCGGAGAGGGCCAGCCATTCAGAAGCTATGCCTATGACTGCCGTGTGGGTGATACGGCGGGTGACTATATCCGACGCTTTGCTCGACATGACTCCGCACCGGTAGCCGAGGCGGAGTATTGTTGCGCCGAACCGTAGGTCGAGTGTGGCGAGATTATCGAGCCGGAAGAAATTTCCCGGCCACGCGCCCCTCACCAGATTGCTGTGGTTGCCGAGATAAATCTCGTAGTATAGTTCTCCGTATTCGGGTGAGAAGAAGATTCCGGTCAGCGGTAACTCCGCCATATAGCGCGCGCAGATAGGTATGCGACCAATTTTGCCGTTGTAGACGGCAGCTCCTGAGGCATTTATTGTCCATGAGCCCTTGGCCGCAGCCGGGTTATTGCTGTTGCGCGCGTTATAGAGTACTCCCAGATCTATACCGGTCGATCCTCCGGCCATCACACTCCAGCCACCGCTGAAATTGAAGCGGCGCATCATGCCCCACCTGAGATCAAGATCAAGCCCCCACATGGTGGCATTGCGGGCCGGATTTTCGGTGTGCTCGCAGCCTAAGCGGCCGTTCAGGCGCATTACCCAGCGTTCGGGATTAAAACGCATGGCTTGCATACGCTCGTAGTTCAAGGCGAATGCTTGCCCTGAGTACTTGAGGGGAGACAGATAAGTTTCAGCGATATGTGCTGACCCTATCTCAAGTGTATATGCCGAAAGAACCGGCCTCTCCTGTGCTGTGGCAGCCTGGATGCCCAGAAGTAGACAGACGCCAAGCAGGAGCTTACTGAGGAGTTTCTTCATTCTGTGTGTCAAAGAGAGAGGGTGGCTCTATGCCTGGAAGAGTGGTATATTCCGACTCTTGGTCCAAGGTTTCTGCCATGTCGTCAAATTCAAGTGGCGTAGGAGTTTCTTCTTCTTCCGGCGCTTCTTCGGGTTTGCGTTTCGGTTCCAGTTCAACGACCTCTGCGAGTTCAAATGTAGTGAGGCGTTTGCCTCGTGCCTTAAATGATTTAAGACCTATAAACTCCTCTGCATCGATAGTGAGCGGAACTCGGGCCGGGTCTGAGAACCGGAGCTCGAACATGGGGCCATCGTTGTCCGACAATGCAATCAGCGACGACCGGGCGTCATCACCTACGAAGCGTTGGCGCTTGGGCGAATCTTCGAAGGTGAATCGCTTGATGTAGGGATAGCCTTGCTCGGCGTCGTTAAGTATGGCCGTCCACTCCTGTTTGGGGCGGAATTTCTCGAGTCGCAGCACTTTTTCATCGTAGTGATTTGTCACCTCGAAGCCTGTAGTATAATATTCTCCCGAAGGCAACACCACAAGTATGCGGTCTGAGCCTGCAAACTCACCCAGATATTCGCCGCGACCATCGTAATTGATACGCATCACATCAAAGTCGAACCATACTTTGCGGCCACCCAGAGTCGACTGGCCGCGTTCCTTAAGCGAGAAGCGCGCCACGTCGTTCTTCGTCACAAGATTGCCCTGGGCTGCGCGGCCTTTGATGGCGAGCTTGGAGAAATCTACGTCGAAGGTCAGATTTTTGAGCCTCAGTTTAGGCTTGAGCGTCACTTTCACCACCTCAGCCTCTCCGTTCGGATTAGCCGAGAACCACGTGATACGTGAATTAGGCAGGAGATTGTTGGTGAGGGTATACTCTTTGTCGCGGGTCATGCCGGTGGCGGCAAAACGCTTCATGTAGTATACTCCACCACGTCCGTTCTGATAGATGACATTGTATATCGTGCGGTTGTCGTTGCGCTTGTATACGTTCAGGTACAGCACATTCTTGCCTACAAAAAGTTTTTCTTGCACGCGCACTATTTTATAGCGGCCGTCGCGGTAGAAGATGATTATATCATCAAGTGACGAGCAGTTGCAGACAAGTTCATCTTTTTTCAGGCCGGTCCCGATGAAGCCTTCTTCACGGTTGATATATAGTTTCTCGTTGGCCTCTGCCACGGTGGCTGCCTGTATATTGTCAAACCCGCGTATGACGGTGCGGCGCGGATATGATTCTCCGTATTTTTTCTTCAGATATTCATACCACTCCACGGTCACGTCATCGATATGCTCAAGGCGGTCGAGATTATCCGATATGCGTTTCTGCAGGGCGGCGATGGCCGCGTTGGCATCCTCGGAATTGAAGCGTAAAATACGTTTCATCTTTATTTCAAGCAGCTTCAGTATATCATCGCGCGTGATGTCGCGCACAAACGACGGCTTGAACGGCTCCAGGCGTTTATCTATATGGGCTACCGCGATGTCGAGCGATGCGGCCTCTTCATATTCCACATCTTTGTAGATGCGGTTCTCTATAAAGATTTTCTCAAGTGTGGCGTAGAGCAGTTTCTCGCGGTCTTCTCCTAAGATAACCTCAAGCTCCGATGCGATGATCTTCCGGGTCGTATCGACGCTGTGGCGCAGCACGTCGCTTACGCCAAGGAAACACGGCTTCTTGTCGCGGATCACGCAGCAGTTGGGCGAGATGCTTACCTCGCAATCGGTGAAGGCGTAAAGGGCATCGATGGTTTTGTCGCTCGATGTGCCCGGAATGAGATGTATGATTATCGAAGCTTCCGCCGCGGTGTTGTCTTCTACCTTGCGTATCTTTATCTGACCGCGTTCAAAAGCCTTGAGTATGGACTCAATCAGCCCTTGCGAGGTCTTGCCAAAGGGGATTTCGGTGATATTGAGCGTGCGCGAATCTATTTTCTCGATTTTTGCACGAACTTTGACTGCCCCCCCTCGGCGGCCGTCGTTGTACCGGCTCACATCAATCATGCCGCCGGTCATGAAATCGGGATAGAGCTCAAACTCTTCTCCGCGCACGCAGGCAATGGCTGCGTCGAGAATCTCGTTGAAGTTATGAGGTAGAATTTTTGACGAAAGGCCTACGGCGATGCCTTCAGCCCCTTGTGCAAGCAGGAGGGGAAATTTGGTGGGTAGAGTGACGGGCTCGCGTTTACGGCCGTCATAGCTCATCGTCCATTCCGTAACCTTGGGGTTGAATAGTACTTCCGATGCGAAGGGCGACAGACGAGCCTCGATGTATCGGGCTGCCGCTGCAGCAGTGCCGGTGAGTATATTACCCCAGTTACCCTGAGTTTCTACCAAGAGTTCTTTTTGACCAATCTGAACCAAGGCATCTTTGATCGATGCATCGCCATGCGGATGATATTGCATCGTGGTGCCGACGATGTTGGCAACCTTATTAAACCGCTCATCATCGATGGTTTTCATCGCATGGAGTATGCGGCGCTGCACCGGCTTCAGTCCATCGTCGATATGGGGCACGGCGCGTTCCAGAATTACATAAGATGCATACTCCAGAAACCACGACTGGTACATTCCGCGAAGATGATGACGTACCACCTCGTCGGGGTTCGTGAAGGGGCGACGACGTTCGGCCAAAATTGATTCTTCATCAACTTCGGCTGGCTCGGAGTCTTCTTCTGGGTCTACAGACGTCGTAGAAGACATTTCTTCCACCTCTTCGGGGGCGCGGTCTTCACTATGTTTTTCTTGGTTGTTTTCGTCGGTATATTGTGTCATCGTCGGTTCGGATTGGCAAAGTTGCCTACAAATTTAAGCATTTTTTGCCAAATATTGCCCCTCGCCATTGTAAAAGAAATGAAATAAAACACGACATTTCTTATGCCATGGGGGTGTGGAAAATTTTTCTCGGAAAAATTTGCAGGATTGAACCCTTGTGCTTAACTTTGCGTTATAAAAACAAAGGCAAGAGAGCCTCAACCCATACCACATCAAAGTAGATTGGGAAACTCGTCAATTATTCGTGAAATACCGAGACAAGCTTAGCCGACCGATGGCGGGCCTCAACGGTGGCTTTGGCCGCCGGTGCCTTTGAGCCGGAGGATTACAAAGGGCGGCGAGCACTCAAATCCTGTCTTTTCGGAGTTTCATCGCATCCTTTGATGTGGCTATTATACTAAGCGCTATTCTTCGGAATGGCGCTTATTTTTTTCTATCTGTGAATATCAAAGCCGGAATGAGGATCGCATATGCGGTGTCTCACTCCGGCTTTGATGTGTATGGTGTTGGTGATAGGTCAGCGTTTGGGGCGCCTGTATTTCGGCAGGCTGAACTTGAAGGCCAGGCCTCCGAGCTCGCCGTTCTCCACCGTAATTGTGCCGCCGTGGGCAATGACGGTGTTCTGCACGATGGGAAGGCCCAGTCCTGTGCCACCGGCTTTACGCGAGCGGCCCGAGTCGATGCGGTAGAAACGTTCGAAGAGGTGGGGTAGATGTTCTTCGCCTACTCCCACGCCATTATCGCGGAACTCGAAGTGATAATACTTTTCATCTTCACCGGTAAGTATAAGCTCGCATAAATCCCCCTTCGAGTAGGCTGCCGCATTTTTGCACAGGTTGATGATCATACCCGACAGGAGATTGTAGTTGCCGTTGATCTTGCAATCGAGAGGTATATCGAAATTGAAGCTCATCTTACCCAGTGCGCCCGATTCTTCAAGGTCACTTGAGATGGTGTAAGCTACGTCGTGATAGTCGAGCTCCTCGGTAGAGATAAGTTCTCCTCCTTCTTCCAGGCGTGTGATGGCCGATACGTCGGCTATGAGGTTGACAAGGCGGTCGACGTGCTCCTGGGCTTTGCGCAGGAAGTGTGTGCGAGAGGCTTCATCCATGTCGGGATTCTCGAGAATTGTGTCCAGATACCCTTTTATCACACCGATAGGGGTGCGGAGCTCGTGGTTGATATTGTTGGTCAGCTGGCGCTTGGCTCTTGCCTTCTCTTCTATAGCATGCAAGGCTATGGCGTGCTCGCGTTTTTGGCGCTGCATTGCCTGCGACCTCTGGTTGTACATGAAGATTATCTGCCGGCTTATGTCGCCAAGCTCATCGTGAGGATAGTCCATGGCCGGGATGAAGTTGGGGTCAGTTGCAGCGCGCTGGGCAACCGTACGCAGAATGGCTATGTTGCGGCCGAAGTAACGTGTCGAGATGTAGGCAAGTATGGTCATGCTCACACCGATGATGATCATGATCAAGAACATGCTGTACGACGGCAGCGCCGCTCCAAGTATGTCGTTATCGAAAGGCAGGGCAGTGTATACGGCAACGCGGCCGTCGTCACTGTGCTCAACTTTGTAGAAGAAATACTTGTCGTCTGTGCTGGCATCCTCTGGCATGCGGTCCATTTCAGGGGTGCGGGTCAGGCCCTGTTCTCGCGCGCGTTCACTGTCAGACAGGCCGATCGGCTCGCCCCACGAGCGCTGAAGCTCTCCGTCTTGATAGACCGATACGCGCAAGAGGTCGTAAAGGGGGTTGTCGCGGTAATAGCGGCATACGAAGTCGACAAACTGTATAGGGTCAATGTCGGTCTCGTATGCGGCTACGATACGCTTGTTTACAAGCTCAAGCTGGGCGTCCAGTTGATTCTTGCGATATACGCGTTCATTATAGAACTGCCAGTAAGTCATACCGAAAATGACAATCCATAGGGCTGCCACAAGCGGTATGAAAAGTTGCCATTGGTAACTAATTCGTCTCTTTAAATCCATATCCGAAGCCTTGGCGGGTGACTATATATTTGTCGCAGTCGCCAAGTTTTTTACGCAGACGGGTGATATTTGTGTCGATGGTGCGGCCTGTGACAACCACGTCGTCGCCCCATACGTGCTTGATGATTTCTTCGCGTGAATACACACGGTTGCGGTGTGTAAGGAAGAATACGAGAATATCGAACTCCGTGCGAGTCAGGGTCACGGGCTCGTTGTTGAGGTAGAATTCTTTATTGTTGCGGTCGATGCGGAGGCCCTTGAAGACGATATCAGCTTCGTAGATTGACTCTTGCTCGATTATTTCGGCGGCACTGCGTTTCTGGGCTGCCCCGGTGCGACGGAGGATGGCGCGTACGCGGGCAAGCACCTCGCCAATATTGAAAGGCTTGGTGACATAGTCATCGGCTCCGATATTGAGGCCTTTTACCACGCAGTCTTCATCTGAAAGAGCTGAGCAGAAAAGAATCGGGGTCTCTTCAGTTGCCGTCACATTGCGGATGCGGCTCGCAAAATCAAATCCGCTGAGCTGACCCATCATGATATCGACCATGAAGAGGGAGTACGACTCGAGATTATCCAGGTCAAGGGCTTCTTCGGCACTATACGCGCAGTCTACCTCATATCCTTCTCTTTCGAGGTTGAATTTGAGGATTTCGCATACTGCTTCTTCATCGTCAATAACTAAGATCTTGGTTCTCATTGCAGAAGTGGGTAGAGGATTTGGGGTAACGGTAATTTTCGTTTTGAAAATCGGGTGAAACGATTGTGGAACCTATCGCGCATGGCGATTTCTTTCCGAGCGTAAAATTAAGGTTTTTTTTGCGGAGTTGAGTGTTAAAGAAAGTTAATCAGTACTATGCGCACGAACCATTCTCCCGCCCGCCGTGTTTGATAGTCATAATTACTGATTTTGCACTGTGTTTTTTCATGGTATTAGATTTAAGGTTAAAGATTGTCGGTTGTCGCGAGACAGCCGATTTTTTTTTATTACTCAGTGCTCAAACGGGAACTTTGGCGAGGCAAGCATGACCAGTGAATCTCCTTCAATCGTAACTATCAGCCCTTGGGCTCCAGCGCGCCCGAGGATGGCGAGTGCGCTGTCGGGTACGGCAGCTGCCATGCATGCTGTGGCAAGCGCATCGGCAGTGGCGCAGTCGCCGGCTACTACAGTCGCTGCCGGAATCATTCCTCTTACCGGTCGTCCGGTGACAGGTGATAAAGTATGGCCGTAGACATCTCCCGACGCATCTGTGCGGAAGTTTCTGTAGTTGCCAGAACTTGCCATAGCAGTTTTTATTGGGCCGAGAGTTGCCACACTCAGCCGCTCATGCCCGAAACCCGACGTTGGTGAATCGATCTGTATTCTCCAGGGGCGCCCTTTCGGGTTGAAGCCCTTGGCCAGCACTTCACCGCCTATCTCAATCATGTAATTCTCAATTCCGGCAGCCTCAAGAACACGTCCGACACAATCTACGCCGTAACCTTTGGCAATTGATGAAAAATCAAACACTGTCGCCTGGCTTTTCTTTGAGATTCTGAAGTACTCATCTATCATGCAATCCTGGATGCCTACAGATGCCAGTGCTTCAGTGATGGCACTGTCGGTGGGTTGTGATTCTATTTCTTTGCGTCCGAAGCCCCAAAGATCGGTAAGTGGGCCGACTGTCGGATCGTATACTCCACCGGAAAAACGGTTTATTTTCTGTGCCAGCATGAAAACTTCAGCAAAAGGTGCCGATGCTGAGTCGAGGGTACCTGCGTTGATGCGTGACACTGTCGACGTGGGATTAAACATCGACAATTCTCTGTCTATCATTGCAAGCGTCGAAGCAATACTATCGTCCATCGATCGCTTGGATTTATAGACAATATGGTATGAGGTACCCCATGTCTGACCGTCTGTAGTGAAATATTTTTCGCTACAACTTGCGAATGTCAAAATTATTGCCGAAATTAGCGGCAGAATTATAAATCTTCGTTTCATCCTAAAACCATTTTTCTTTCTGCAAAAGTAAAAAATATTTCTTGACCGTGAACAAACATCCCTATTTAGTTGTTTGTTGTTGAAAGTGCATCTTACCGCACATAATCTATCTCACTAACCCTCGGGTATTCCCGCCCGCAAAAAAACACAGAAACTACCATGCATCGTTCGTTTATTTTTCTCGCCGAAGGATTTGAAGAAATCGAAGCCCTGACCGTTGTCGACGTGATGCGTCGAGCCGGAATGGATATAAAGACCGTCTCTATCACCTCCGACCGCACCGTGACAGGTGCTCATGGAATACCCGTCACCGCCGATATTACCTTTAAGGAAGCTGACTTCGGTGGTTCGGAGTGGCTTATTCTCCCCGGAGGTATGCCCGGTGCGACCAATCTGGCAGCCGATGAGGCTCTCTGCGACCTGCTCAAGGTTCATAAAGGAAAGTTAGCCGCCATCTGCGCAGCTCCTGGCGTCGTTCTGGCTCCTCTCGGATTGCTTGAAGGCAAGGAAGCCACATGTTATCCGGGTTTCGACAAGCAGTGCAAGGAAGGTGGCGCGATTATGCGCGATGTGCCCGTTATGGCCACTGAGCGCCTCATTACAGGTAATGGCCCGAGCGCAGCCCTCCGTTTCGCGCTTGCAATTGTGGCTAATTCGCTCGGCGACAGTCACGCACAGCAGATTGGCTCAGCCATGCTCTTCTATCCCAAGTCGATGAACTATTACTTCTGATATATTCTTCCGGTCAGTGCCGGGTAAAATAAGACCCTCCGCAGCTCTTTCTTTTTACTGAGCTGCGGAGGGTAATTTTTTTAAGTGGATAACCTTAGCGGAGACGGTCGTAGCTCCGGAGGAGATTACGGTCTTTACGCATGAAGCGGTAGGCGGCCAGTGCGCAGATCAGGGTGAGAACAAGCAATACGACGCCTCCGGTCCAGATAAGTTCTGCATCAGGCATTGATGCATAGAGCATGAAGCCGCAAGTCACAATTGATGCGCACACAAGCACTATTGATATGAGTGTGGCAGTCATCTGACGCTTGAGATTTTTGAATAAGAACAGTCCGATGACCAGCAGCGCGGCTATGACGAGATTCAGAATAAGGAACACGGGCGCGTCTTTTACAAATACAGACGTGGGTTCGGCTCCGTCGACAGCTGCGCGAACAGCATAAGGTGTGCTGCAAAAAATGCACATGAGCACAATGGCGATGAGGAGAAGAAGGTTTTGCCAGCGTTGAATTACCATGAGATGTTATTGTTTAAGTTTAGAAGAATGATTTTTTGTCAGATTATGTTGCCGAAGTCACTTCCGTATCTCTGGTATCGACCTATCTCATCCATTAACGGTAGGGTGCTTGCTCCAGCATGATTTTCGATTATATAGTCAAGGCCCATGTCGAATGCTGTTTGGGAATCTCCCGATTGCTGAGCCAGTGCGTCGGCTTTGGCGGAAAGGGCTACGGCTTCAGGACGACGGCCTGTGAGCCACATCAACACAGCGTGTCGGTGCATGGTCGCCGGGGTGACGGGGGCGCGTGAAAACATGTCTTCTGCCATGTCGTAGTCGCCGGCCACTGTCAATGCCCACGCAAGGTCGCCTTTGACAGAATTGTCGTCTTCCGGCAGCACGTAGTCGATATTGTGATACACACCTACCACATCATCCCAGCGCCCGAGGCGCTTGTAGATATGGGCAAGCATGTCGAGATACTCCCGATTGGTGCTGTTTTCCTCCATCAGGGGTAGTAGAGTGTCGGCCGCGAGCTGGGTCTGACCAGAGCCATCATAAGCGGAGGCAAGTCGTAGGGCCGTCCACACATCGCCCGGAACCAGAGCCAGGGCGCGGGTGTAGTATTCGGTTGCTTCATCGACAAGGCCTGTCATTTCTTTGGCGAAGCCTGCCTTGCGAAGATGCGGGGCGTCGAGAGGGGTAATTGTATCGATCGCGCTGTATAGCTCACATGCCTGGTCGTATCGCCGTGTGCTGAATAAACTGTCGGCTATTTCAAGTTCTGTATCGGGCGCAAACGCCAGATAATTACCAAAGAATGAGGTGAGGGGAAGCTTGGATAGAGTATCTTTGAATTCTGCCGCTGCCCGGAATAACCGGAAGAAACGGTAGATGTTTTTTACTGAATTGTTTATAAGAGCTCTACGACTCAGACGTGAGGCCTGGTTGAGCATCTGCTGGAATTCCTCCGAGGAGCTTGCCTGATACATCTGTGCCGACATGGCTTCAAGGGCTGCCGACCGCATCTGTGCAGGAGTTTGCGCTATGGTAAGGAGGAGCGCATATTTATCACTGTCGCAGAGAACCGGCATGCGCGCGATGGTGTCGGCAATGGCAGCGCCTTCACCGTCGACAACCGGGGCGAGCGAGCTGTGCGCAGGGTGGAAGGGGAGGAACCAATGCCCCATGGTATTGAAGAAGTCGAAAGACCGTATCTTGCCGAGGGTGTCCATAAATACGTCGTCACCTTTCTGCTGAGCCTCGGCGAATCTTTTTATTGAGTCGAAGCCTTCTGAGCTGATGCCTTCGCTCAGCCACTCCGGATTCATGAGCATCTCCTGAGCCTTTTCCGGATCAAGATCCCGTAATTTGGAGTCAAATTCACGCCCCATTCCACGTAGACGCGGTTCAATCTCTTCTCTAAATTCTTTGGATACCTGTTCTGTGCCGAGCGACCGTACCCATTCAGCCACTACGTTGGCTATGTCGTCAGGGTGAGTATCGATGAGTTGTGTGGCTACATCTTCAAGCTTGCTCACATCAATGTCGGCGCCAAGATTCTCGCGTATGGAGAGGACAGTCCATACAGCTGCTGTTGTCGACAGTAACTCTTCTTCAGAGGCATGGGCGGCCAGTAGAATGCGGAAATAATCCTCGATAGGGTAGCGTTGCAATGCAAGGCCGAGCGAAGCAAGCCACATCACCCGGTCGTGAAGTGGCAGTGTGCCGTCGGTAATGATGCTTTCGAGCAGCCCCGATGTCTCTTCGCTGACGGGAAACTCTACCCATATACGCAGGAATATGTCAGACGCCAGACGCTCGAGTGGGGCGCGCCGGCGTGTGTCGGTCAATGCGAGAGTGTCGGTTTTCAGGCGGTCAAGTTCAGCAAGGTAGTCGCTGATGAGTGATGCGAGGGTCTCTTCGGGTCGCATGCGCGCATAGCGCAGCTGTGCGCTGGCCATGGTTGTGTCGAGGGCGGCTTCTGTTTCGGTCTCTATCCGGTGCAGAAGTGTGCGCATATCAGCCTTTATTGACGCCAGTGTCGCTTCAAGATCCGGCATGTCGTTGTTGCCTGCGATGAAACGGAGCATGTAGAAATACCGGGCCTCAAGGGATTCGCTGGCTCTCGACAGATCGGAAGATATTCGTGAGGCGGCGCGCAGATGCGAGAACGCCCTGGCCAGAAGACCGGAGTTGAGATTGAGGCGGCACTGGTAGGCTTCTTCGCGGGAGAAGGTGTAGTCGGGGGTCATGTTTAAGTGTTTTTGAAGCCCTGAAGGTCGGGCCATAACTCGGTTGGGATCAGGAGAAAATTGATGCCGAGAGGCTTGGCCGGCGCCGGCACGCAGTAAAAACGCCGTTGGGGAGTGGCTTCTTCAAGTGCGGCGGCGTCAAGCGTAATCTGACCGACAGCTTCCGGTTCGGCGGCATCTTTGTCGTCATCGTCAGGTGAAGGCCATGTGTAGAAAACAATTGTAAGATTACCGTCGGGGCCGAAGGTCCATGTCTGAGGCCTCAAGAGCCAGCGCATCGAGCTGTGTGCCGCCATGGCAAGCCATGTCAACGACAAAACCATGGGGTAGACGATGAAGAGCAGCATCAGCGCCACATAGAGAAACCGTGTGTCGTAGGCTCCGGCAATCGCGGCTGAGGCTATCAGCAATGCGGGGAGCCATGCGATGCTCCACAGCCGCCTGCGGGCCACCGCATTTACATAGTCGGTGGCCCGGACGGTAAAACGTGGAGTGGTGATGCCTGCTGGCGTCATCAGTCTTTATTAAGAGGTGCGACTTTTGTCTCCGGTGCGGCCTTGATGCCGTCACGGATGAGTAGGGCGTCGATAGTCGGATCCTGACCGCGGAAACGACGGTACAATTCCGCCGGATTCTCAGTTCCGCCGCGGGTGAGGACATTATTGCGGAAACTATCGGCTGTCTCGCGGTCGAAAATTCCGTGTTCCTTGAAGTATGCGAATGCGTCAGCATCGAGGACTTCGGCCCATTTATAGCTATAATATCCGGCAGCGTATCCGCCTGAGAAAATATGGCTGAACTGGGTTGAAGTCATGGCTCCCTCTACATCCGGGAAGATGCGCACACTCTCGATGGCTGCTCGTTCAAAGGCAACAGGGTCGTCGACCGGAGCGGTGATTGTATGCCAGGCCATGTCGAGATAGCCGAATGCCAGCTGGCGCATGCAAGCGTAGGCAGCCCCGTATTGAGAGGAGGATACCAGACGTGCCACTAAGTCTGCGGGGATGGGCTCGCCGGTTTCGTAATGGCGGGCGAATCCATCAAGAAATTCTTTTTCGGTCAGGTAGTTTTCATTGAACTGAGAGGGCAGCTCAACGAAGTCACGGTATACGGCTGTGCCCGAAAGAGACGCATATTTAGTGTCGGCAAGCAGGCCATGGAGTGAGTGGCCGAATTCATGCAGGAAGGTTTCAACTTCGTACGGAGTCAGAAGAGAGGGCTTGCCGGCTGTGGGCTTGGTGAAGTTCATCACTATCGACACGTGCGGGCGAGAACTGCTGCCATCTTCTGCCTGGAATTCTTCTTTGAAGTTGGTCATCCATGCACCGGGGCGTTTTGATGCGCGGGGGAAGAAGTCGGTGTAGAGCACACCGAGCCAACGGCCATTCTCATCGGCTACATCATAGGCTTTGACGTCGGGATGATATACCTCGATAGAGTCGTTAGGAGTAAAGGTAAGGCCGTAGAGGCGTGTGGCGAGGCCGAAGACTCCGCGGGTCACATTTTCAAGTTCGAAGTAAGGGCGAAGCGCCTCTTCGTCGAATGAGTATTTCTCAGCCTTAAGTTTATTGGAGTAATAAGAGTAATCCCAAGGGTTGATGGTCACGGGATGCCCTTCGAGCTTTGAGGCAAATTCGGTGAGTTCTGCCATTTCTGCGTCCAAGGCGGGGCGATAAGCTTCGCGAAGGCGGTCAAGAAGATCATATACGGCTTCGGGATTCTGGGCCATGGTGCGTCGGAGGGTATGCTGGGCATAGTTCTCGCTGCCGAGAAGACGGGCTATCTCCATGCGGATCTCGGATATCCGGCGTACGTTCTCTACGTTGGAGTATTCGCCTTTGGTGTTGCGGCCCGAATAGAGACGGTACATTTTTTCTCGGAGGTCGGGTCGTGAGGAGTATTTGAGGAAGGCTGTATAGACGGGCTGGTCAAGAGTGAAAAGATATTCACCCTCGCGGCCTTTGGCTTTGGCTGCTTCTGCTGCGGCGGTTACAGAGCTTTCAGGGAGCCCGGCGAGATCGTCGGCACCGAGGTAAATCTCGTATGTCGCCATTTCTTTGAGTACATTCTGACCGAATGCGGTGGTAAGGGCTGAAAGTTCAGAGGTGAGCTCACGGTATTTCTCGCGGTCGGCGCCCTGAAGATTGGCTCCGGAGAGGGCAAATGAGTCGTAGGTCTTTTCGAGGAGCATCATGTCTTCCTTGTCGAGGTTCCAGAGCTCACGATTGTCGTAAACTTCCTTGACTCTTTTCCAGAGTTCTTCATTGAGTATGATCGAGGTGGAGTAATCGCTCAGTTTGGCAGAAGCTTCCATGGCCACCTCCATCATCTTGTCGGTCGATTCGGCCGAGAGGAGGGGATAGAATACACCAAGTACCCGGTCGAGATCGGCGCCAGCGTGTTCAAGCGCCACTATGGTATTCTCAAAGTCGGGACGCGAACGTTGCATGGTGATGGCGTTAATCTCGGCACGCGCTTTGGCTATTGCGTTGTCGATGGCTGGCATCCACTGCGAGTCGTCTATTTTTGAAAAAGGTGCCGTGCCGTGTACTGTTGCGAACGGCTGGCTGAATACTGTGTCTGCTGCTTGCGTCATATGAGATGCTGTCAGAAGTGAGAAGGCGGTCAATGCTGTCAGAAGAATTCTTTTCATTGGCTTGTGTTAATGATAAAACACAAAAATACAAAAATTGTGCCGAATCGTGCCAGAGAGGCACGTTAAAGAATGTTGGAGGTCAGAAAAAGAAGATTTCCCGCCGATAGGACGGGAAATCCGCTTAATGCTGATAGAGATAACGCTTGATCGACCGCTTGGGCGTCTTTTCAAATTCTTCCTGGAAAATCTTGAAGTCGGCGATCTGGCTATAGGCCGGGAGCTCAGGATTCAACTTCTGTATATTCTGCCGCATCTGCTCCTCGATCTGCTCCATGCTCATCCCCTGGCGCGAGGCATTCTCGATGTCGGGATATATAAGAGCTACGAGTTTATTGTCTTTGTCTACGATGAGCGATTCGGCCACGTATGGCATGTTGTTGAGCATCTGCTCGATTTCTTCGGGATAGATATTCTGGCCTGACGGGCCGAGGATCATACTTTTGTCGCGGCCGCGTATATAGAGATAGCCGTCTGCGTCGACGTTGCAGATGTCACCTGTGTTCATCCAGCCGTCTTTGTCGAATACGGCGGCTGTCGCGTCGTCGTTCTTGTAGTAGCCTTGCATTACATTGGCGCCTTTTACCCACAGCACGCCTGCCTGATTGGCGGGGTCGGGCGAATCGACACGCATCTCCATGCGGTCGACTATCTTGCCGCAGGATCCGGGCCGCTGTTTATCCCAGGGGGCATAGGCAATCAGCGGGCCGCATTCTGTCATGCCATACCCAACGGTATATGGAAAGGCTATGCGGCGAAGGAAGGTTTCGACGTCTTTGTTCAGACCGGCACCTCCGATAATGAGTTCCTTCAACTGGCCTCCGAAGGTTGATTCAAGCCGATCTTTGATTTTGCCTAACAGGTGATCGTCGACAAACGGAACATGCATCAGCATCTTCATCAGAGGTTTGTCGAGCAATGGGAAGACCTTGGTCTTCACTATTTTCTCAATGATGAGAGGCACTGCCACGATGAGTTTTGGCTTGACTTCTGCAAAGGCGTCCATGATCACCTTGGGCGAAGGGGTGCGGGTTAGGAAGAAGATATGGCAACCTTTTACAAATGGATGGAGAAGCTCGATGGTCAGGCCGAACATGTGCGCCAGGGGCAACATACACACCATGCCGTCGCCAGGAAGGAGGAAGTCAAGGCCGTCGATGGAATACTGGATATTCGACCACATGGCGCCATAGCTGAGCATTACTCCCTTGGAGAATCCTGTTGAACCTGAAGTGTAGTTGATCAGCGCGAGCTCGCCGGGTTCTGGTCGGCGGTAGACCACATCTTCCGGTGTGAAACGCTCGGGGTAACGTTCACCGAATATTTTATTAAGATTCTCGCGAGCCTGCGTAAGCCGTTTGTTGCGGGAGAAGAGGAGCGAGTAGTCATTTATGAGAATGGCGCCTTCGAGGCGGGGCATATTGTCGTGATCGAGGTTTTCCCAAGTCGATGAGTCGACAAAAAACAATTTGGCCTCCGAGTGGCATACAAGATGGTGCACGTTGTCGGCCTTGAAGTCATGAAGTATGGGCACGGCCACAGTGCCGTAGGTGAGCGAGGCGATGGCGGCGATGGCCCATTGTGCGCTGTTTTTGCCGCAGAGGGCTATCTTGTCGCCGGGTTTTATGCCGGCATGCTCGAAAAGGAGGTGCAGTTTGGCAACTTTGCGGGCGACGTCGCGATACTGAAACGACGAACCTTTGAAGTCGGTAAGGGCAAGTCTTTCCCAGTTCTCGCGCACTGATTGCTCTATATATGCGTTGAGATTATTCTGTGCTTCCATAGAATTTGGAGTTGAAACATTCTGCAAAACTAATAAAAAATATCGGAAAACCGTAGTTCCCGATATTTATTAAACAAACCAAGAGGTTGTTTTGCTCAGATTGCGATGATATTCTCAGAAGTTGTAGCCTATGCTGAGGGTCAGGCGATTCTCTTTGAAAGAGAAGTCGTCGCGATTCAGGTCGACAAGACCGAATGCTCCGGCAAGCTCCAGCTGCCATGCGCCGGCACTGATGCCGGCACCTATGCGCCAAGCAACGTCATAGCGGCGAAGATAGCCAGTCTCGGAGTCGTACATATTTTCTTTATAGGTGAATTTGCCGTCGGAGTCGTCTTCGGTAAACTTCTCGTATGCCGTAAAACCAATGGCTACTTCCGGGCCAGTGAAGACGCTGATCTTTCCGCGGTCGTAGAAGTCGAAGTGATACCCGACAGTAAGAGGAATGCGTAGGCCGGTTTTCTGTATGGTTGGATTGAAGATTGACGGTTCGTCAGCTCCGAGGATGGTCAGATCGTCGTATTTGTAAGTGTCATAATAGAATGAGAGTCCGGGCTCGAAGTAGAGATTGTCCACCAGTGGAAGGTTGTAGATGGCGCCGATGCTGATGCCTGGGCCAGAGGTGAACATTTTTATACCGATATTGTCTAAATGCCAGCTGGTGGGGAAAGTATGATCGTAAGCCACACGTATGCCCCAATAAGAATGGTTGTCTGGATTATTGAAAATTGTGCTCTGGGAACGTGCGCCAAAGGCAAGCGCAAACATAAGCAATGAGAGAGTGACGATTCGTTTCATAGTGGTGAATGTTAATAATTGTATAACGGAGCGGCCTTCCGCATTATTGTTTCCGCCACTAAAAAATGAGGCAAACTCATTTCGATAATAAACTAACAAGGGGAGGCTGCGGTTGCAGTCTCCCCTCGTATTCGTTGGCTACTGAATAATATTATTCAGCTTTGCCCTGGCTACCGAGCACGTTCACGATTTTGTGACGGTAGAGTTTTTCCATGTTGTCGCGAGCCGGGCCGAGGTATTTGCGGGGGTCGAATTCGCCGGGTTTTTCAGCGAATACGCGACGGATAGCTGCGGTCATGGCAAGACGGCTGTCAGAGTCGATGTTGATTTTGCAAACGGCGCTCTTGGCAGCTTTGCGGAGCTGTTCTTCGGGGATACCGATTGCGTCGGGAAGTTTGCCACCGAACATGTTGATGGTGTCAACTTCGTCCTGAGGAACTGAAGAAGATCCGTGGAGCACGATGGGGAAGCCGGGGAGCTTGGCCATAACGGCGTCGAGCACGTCGAATGCCAGTGGCGGGGGAACGAGCTTGCCTTCTTCGTTGCGGGTGCACTGCTCGGGAGTGAATTTGTATGCGCCGTGCGAGGTGCCGATAGAGATGGCGAGTGAGTCACAACCGGTGCGGGTGGCGAAGTCGATTACTTCTTCGGGGTCGGTGTAGGTGTGGTGGTCAGAAGAAACTTCGTCTTCAACACCTGCGAGAACGCCGAGCTCGCCTTCTACAGTTACGTCGAACTGGTGAGCGTAGTCAACAACCTGCTTTGTGAGGGCAACGTTTTCCTCGTAGGGGAGGTGCGAGCCGTCGATCATAACCGACGAGAAGCCGCTGTCGATACAGCTCTTGCAGAGCTCGAAGCTGTCGCCGTGGTCGAGGTGAAGCACGATCTGGGGATTTTCCCAGCCGAGTTCTTTTGCATATTCAACGGCACCCTGAGCCATGTAGCGGAGAAGGGTAGCGTTGGCATAGTTACGGGCGCCTTTCGACACCTGGAGGATTACGGGAGACTTCTCTTCAGAAGCAGCTTTGATGATAGCCTGGAGCTGCTCCATGTTGTTGAAGTTGAATGCGGGGATTGCATAGCCGCCTTCGATAGCCTTCTTGAACATCTCGCGGGTGTTCACAAGGCCGAGTTCTTTATAACTTACCATTGTTAGATATATTATATGAGGTTTCTTGCGTTATATATATGTCTGCTGTAAGGCAGACGCTTTTTCAGCCGCAAAGTTAGCAATTTTTTTGTAAAAAGGACTACACCGTCTTTGATTTTACGATAATTAAGATTAATTTTGCCGCTCTATTCCAATATTGTAGTTCTTACACTATGTCATCAAAAACAGAATTCGGAACCAAGCTCGGTCTTATAGCGGCGACCGTAGGGTCTGCTATAGGCTTAGGTAATGTCTGGCGTTTCCCGGCTGAAACTCAGATGAATGGAGGTGCAGCCTTCCTGCTGCTATATATATTGTGTGTGCTTGCATTGGGCATACCGGTGATGCTCGCGGAGTTTTCTCTCGGTCGTGGCGGTCGCTCGGATGCAGTAGGCGTATTCCGCCGTCTGTCGCCAGGCAAAGGCTGGTGGATTGCGGGTGTGTTTGCCGTGCTTGCTTCGTACTTGATCATATGTTATTATATGGTCGTGGCAGGCTGGACGCTCGAGTATCTCTTCGAGAGTATTGGCGGCGGCTTATACGACTCACTCTATTCAGGCGAGCCTGCGGAGGCATTGCGTGGCACATTCCCGGCCAAAATGGATGATTACGTAAGCTCAGACCTCAGGCCGCTGATGTTTACCTTTATAATGATAGGCGTGAATATAGCGGTGTTGCTCGGTGGAGTGAAGAAAGGAATAGAGAATCTGTCGAATGTGCTCATGCCGGTGCTGTTCGTCATCCTTATAGCCATGTGCTTCGTCTCTTTGAGCCTCCCTGATGCGGGAGAGGGTGTGGCTTACTTCCTTGATCCGGATTTTTCAAAGATTACTCCGCGAGTTGTGATCAATGCGCTTGGCCAGGCCTTCTTCAGCCTTAGTCTCGGCATGGGTATTCTGATCACCTATTCGTCGTATTATCCTGCCGATACCCGCTTGGTGCGTACGTCGGTTATTGTATCGTTGCTCAGTCTGCTGGTGGCGGTGCTTATGGGTTTGATTATTTTCCCGGCTGTGAAAAGCTTCGGCCTTGACCGTGAACCTCTTGAAGGAGCTACGCTTGTATTTGTCACCCTACCCGAGGTATTTGCCCAGCTTCCCTGGCCGCGCTTGTGGTCTTCACTCTTCTTCCTCCTTCTTCTTGTGGCTGCCCTTACGTCGACAGTTTCGATTGCTGAGGTGTCGGTGGCGATGATGCAAGACCGGTTCAAGATGAGTCGCCGGCGTGCGGTTCTAACGGTGATGTTGCCCCTGCTCGTTTTCAGTTCGGCCTGCTCGCTGTCGTTCGGCAGCTTGTCGGATATGAAGATTTTCGGCCTTACAATCTTTGATTTGCTTGACACGTTCACCACCGACATTCTGCTGCCTGTAGTATCGATTGCAGTATGTATATATATGGGGTGGTTCGCTCCAAAAGGCTTGTTGACTGATGAGTTGAGCAATCATGGTGCGCTTCATTCGCGCTGGACGGGCCCTGTGTTGTTCATTATCCGGTATATCGCTCCGGTGATGATTGCCCTTATTCTCATCTTTAATTATATCTGATGTCATGGCTGCCCCTGATCGTAAGAAACTAATCCTTGAGGTGCTATGCGCGGGCTTGATTGTGGGTTGTGCGCTTGCCCTCCGGATGTGTGTCTACGAGAAAGGGCACAATCAGCCGCACTCCTCTCTGGCTCGAGGCACCGACTCGACTCTTGTTATGAAGATCGACTCAGTGGAGCGGGCGGCAGATCTGCGGCAGAAAGAGAAAAAGAAGGCCGACTCTTTGAAAAAGACGAAGAAGGATAAAAAAAGACCGGCAAGCCGCGATTTCCTTGGCGAGCCGGTGTCGAGTGGCAATTGAGTCGATCAGTCGATCGCATTGTCGCCGCCGTATTGGCGAAGATATTCGTCGCAAGTCAGCGATAACTCGTCGTACCATTCATCGCCGAAGCGGCGGCGCAGAGGCCCTTCCAGGAAACGATATGCTCTGAGCCCTTTGGCGCGCCCGAGCACCTCCGCAGCCTTGCATATCTTCCACCGGTGAAAGTTGACAGCGGTGAATGAATCATATTTTTTCAGCCGGACAGGGTACAGATGGCAGGATATGGGTTTGTAATAGTCAATCCGTCCTTGCCGGAATGCACGCTCGATGGCGCATATCCATCCTCCGTTCTCGTCCAGTGTTGAGAATACACAGTTGCCTCCTTCTACAAGCGATGTCACCTCGTCGCCCTCGACATCGGTGTAACTTACGCCTGTAGTTTCTATCTCGCGTTGAGCGGCTGGGAGGAGGTCATTCCATATTTCGGGTAAAATGCGGCGGAGCTCATCGGCCTCGCCTGCTTCGAGTGGGGCACCGGCATCACCTTCAAGGCAACAGGCACCTTTGCATGCGTCGAGGTCGCAGCAGAAAAAACGTTCGGCGAGATCGAGGCTCACCAGGGTATCTTGAATCTGAAGCATGGTTGTACGTGATTAAATGTCGGATGATGTGGTGGCAGAGCCTATGAGACGGTCATAGCGTTCACCCCGTCGACGGTGATATACGCGGACGTTATATTCGTTGACTGTCTGGTATTTGTCTCCCTCAATAGCGGAGGTATATCCTCTTTTGGCTCCTGGAGGCACGATAAGATATTGGTAGTTGTAGGCACCTTGTTTCAGCAGCATTGCGCGTTCGTACCGACCGGTGGCGTGATTGTAAAACAGACGCGAGTTGTCGTCGAACCGGCGCTGTACGAAATCTCCGTCGAGAAATATCATTGCACCAGGCGTCTCCGGGTAGTCGAGCGAGAAATGCACCACTCCGTAGTCGGCTTCCAGGTCACTCTCCTGCGAGTTGTATTCGCGTATGAAATAGCGTCCATGCTGAGTCTGGTCGTAGCTATAGGGTTCGTCGGCGCGTGATTGGTCGAGATACAGAACATAGTGGTAATACGGATCGAAGTATTCGATATGATCCACCCCCATACCGGGGTACTGTTCGTTGACAATCTCGAAACGGCGGTATTCGTTGCCGGCATCGAAGATCAAGGGTTGTTGATGCTCGAAAATCACCTTAGATCCGCTTGCCCTGAGAGGTTGGCGGAAGGCAACCTCAGAATCAAGACGGCCATTCTGTCCTGCAATCACAATGAGGTCATTGAAAGGATCGTCTACCATCGCACGCTCGGTGTCGACTACAATTGATAGTTGCTGGTGCGATTTGTTGTAGTCGATGTCGGTCTGTGAGGCCGCAGTAACTGATACGGGCACTGTCGCTTCGCTGACCATAAACCTGACTTGGATAATGGTAGAGTCGGGGTCGCTCTCCGGATATATCTTAAGCAGATAGTTGCCTGACAATTTTGGCGCGACCTGCTCGTTGGGGATGGAGAGGGAATAATGGACATAATGTACCAGCGTAGCCCTTGAGAAATCGTAATCGTCGATGGTGCCTTCATTGAATCCGTCGAGAAATTCGCTGTCTACAAGGCCCGATGGGCGCCAGGTCGCCGAGCAATGGGTGAGGGAATACCGGAAATATTCACGGTCTTCGGCGAGGTGATCGAAGGAAATATTGATGCGGTCGTCGGTGTTGAGCACGACGATTGGCTGGGCAAAGTCATCACCCTCAACTCTTACCTGAAGCGATTTTATGCGTTCGTCGAAGACGCCTGTCATAGTGTCGGGCGCCCTCTGGGCTACTGTTGCAATGGCCGACGCAGCCAACACAAACAGAAATATTAATCGTCTCATAGCCATTTTATAGGTTCTATGCCGTTGGCGATAAGATAGTCGTTGGCCTTACTGAAATGGCGGTTGCCGAAGAAGCCGCGGTGAGCAGAAAGGGGCGAGGGGTGAGGAGACGTAAGCACTAAGTGGCGCGAGCGGTCGATCAGAGCGCCCTTGCGTATTGCATATGAGCCCCAAAGAAGAAAGACCACGTGCTCGCGTCCGCGGTTGATGGCATCGATCACAGCATCGGTAAAGGTTTCCCATCCTTTGCCTTGATGAGATCCGGCCTGGTGTTCTTCTACTGTCAAAGTGGAGTTAAGCAGTAATACTCCTTGTTCGGCCAGGTATGAGAGATCTCCCGAGGCAGGAATCTGGCCACCGAGATCTGAGGCCATTTCCTTGAATATATTGACGAGCGAGGGTGGCATCTGCACACCTGGAGGAACTGAAAAACACATGCCGTTGGCCTGCCCAGGGCCATGGTAGGGATCCTGCCCGAGAATAACAACTTTTACTTTGTCGAAAGGACAGGCGTCGAAGGCCGCGAATATGCGCGAAGGCGCCGGATAGACCTGAGTCTGGCCATATCTGGTGCGGACAAATTGCGTAAGCTCTTCAAAATAAGGCGAATCAAACTGCTGCGCAAGCGGGGCTTGCCAGCTGGGGTCTATCTTGACTTTCATAAATTCCTTTTTTCTTTTGCAAAACTACAAAAAAAGAATTACTTTTGCACCTGCAAATGCAATTAAACGTCTCCGTAGTTCAATGGATAGAATATTGGATTCCGGTTCCAACGATTGGGGTTCGACTCCCCACGGGGATACTCAGCGGCTGTCTCGGGATTGAGATGGCCGTTTTTTATTGCTGAGCGATGAAAACTTTTTTGTAAAACTTTTCGTAGGTTGCTTGTGTTTACGTAATTTTGTAGGAATTTTGAGATTCTTCATGGAACAGACAATTGACATCGACGGCGTGACCCTGCGCTACGACACCGAGGGCTCGGGCCCCCGGGCAGTAATAGTAATGCACGGGTGGGGATGCAAAGCCTCTACCGTGGCTCTTCTGGCCCAGGCTGCCGGTGGCGCCGGCACAACAGTCTACAATCTGGATCTGCCCGGATTCGGAGCTTCTACCGAGCCTGCCGATGTGTGGGGCGTGGAGCGCTATACAGCATGTATAGAGGAGTTCGTCAGGCGTCATGGTATAGAGCGTCCGTCGCTGATAGGCCATTCGTTTGGTGGACGCATCGGTATTTTATATGCATCGCGGAATGTGGTTGATAAGCTTATTCTTGTCGACTCTGCCGGCATCAAGCCACGTCGCAGTCTGAAATACTATGTGAAGGTATATTCGTTCAAGACAGCCAAGCGCATATTGCCTTTACTGGTGGGGCGCCGCAAGGCAGAGGAGATTGTCGAGCGTATGCGCGGCAAAGCCGGTTCGTCGGACTATGCTGGTGCGTCGCCAAAGATGCGGGCTATCATGAGCCGTGTTGTAAACGAAGATCTGACCGACCGCTTACCCTTGATCAAGGCCCCTACCTTGCTTATCTGGGGCGAGAAAGACACTGCCACGCCAATGCGCGACGCGCGCACGATGGAGCGCCTTATTCCCGATGCCGGGCTCGTAAGCTATCCTGAGGCCGGCCACTATTCGTTTCTTGACCGCCCCGGTCAGACTCAGGCAGTGATCCGCTCGTTCCTGAATCCCGACAAATAATAATCAATAATAACAGCATAAATGATATTGGCAATCTACATAGCCGCCGCATTGGCAGCCATTTTTAATCTTGGCGCGGAACTGCGGCGTTGTCTGATGATGTTCCAGCAGAATAGCTACCGTACCGAGCGATATGCCCATTGGCTCAAGGAGTCGGGCGACAGTACTTCGGGTTGGCGCCTGTGCGGTATGATAGTTTTCTTTTTCGCGCTTACGCCCATGTGCCCTCCGCTGCCGGCAGTGATTCTGGCCGGTATTTTCAGCATCTTCTGTGGTGTGACATTGGTTAAACGCAAGTATAAGAAACCACTTGTGATGACTATGCGCGCACGCCGCATCTACGTTACAGCATTTTTCCTGGCCGCGATCATTGTCGGTGTGGCTATGCTGCTGTTCGGCCGTTCTATCTCTGCCAGTGGATTGTTTGTGGCTGTGGAGGGGCTGCTGTTCTGTTATTGCCTCTCGCATTGCCTTATCATGTGCGCCAATTGGTTGCTCACTCCCGTTGAGGCGCGTATAACCCGCCGGTATTATAACGATGCCGCGCGCATACTTCGTTCGATGCCCGGTCTGCGTATTATCGGGGTGACCGGAAGCTATGGCAAGACCACAACCAAGCACTACCTCAACGCTATATTATCCGAGCAATATGAAACCTTGATGACTCCCGGCAGCTATAACACCACTCTGGGTGTTGTCCGCACCGTCCGTGAGATGCTCAAGCCCTATCATGAAGTGTTCATCGTAGAGATGGGGGCTAAGAATATAGGCGACATAAAGGAGATATGCGATCTTGTACACCCTTGGGGTGGAGTAGTGACGGCTGTTGGGCCTCAGCATCTTGAGAGTTTCAAGACAATTGAGAATGTGCAGGCAACTAAATTTGAGCTGGTCGATGCTTTGCCTTCCGATGGCCTGGCCGTGATTAACAACGATTTTCCTAAAATTGCTGATCGACCCGTTGAAAATGTGCGCACTATCCGCTATGCCGTGACCAATCCTGAGGGGGCAGACTATGTCGCCCGCGATATTGAGTACAGTGCGACAGGTACCCGCTTTACTGTAGAGCGTATGTCTGACGGTCATAAGCTTGTACTTTCTACCCGCCTTGTGGGTGAATGTAATATATCAAATCTCGTTGCGGCTGTGGCAATGGCGCAGGCTCTCGGCGTGTCTGACGACCGCATAGCATACGCCGTAGAGCGTATCGAGCAGGTTGAACACCGCCTGAGCATAAAACGTGTTCCCGGAGGTCTGACAATTATAGATGATGCCTTCAACAGCAACCCCGTGGGCTCGGCTATGGCTCTGGATGTTTTGGCAGCCATGACGCAAGGCAAGAGGTTCCTCATTACTCCTGGAATGATTGAACTCGGAGCCGAGCAATACGACCGCAATCGAGACTTCGGCCGTAAGGCAGCCTCAAGCTGCGATATTGCGATTGTAGTTGGCCAATATAATCGAGAGGCTATTCTCGCGGGTCTTGCCGAAGGGGGCATGCCCTCCGAAGCCATACGACCCGTCGACAGTTTCGCGCAGGCTCAGCAGCTTCTTACATCTATGGCCGCGGCTGGCGACACCGTACTTTATGAAAATGATTTACCCGATACTTTCAAGTAAGCAAACCATATGAAAACCAATATAGCAGTCTTTTTCGGCGGTCGCTCCACCGAACATGAGATTTCGGTCATTTCCGCCAACCAGGCAATGGCCGCCCTCGACAGCGAGAAATATAATGTGATTCCCGTATACATCACCAAGCAAGGCTTATGGTATACAGGCGAGGCTTTGACCGATGTCAAGAACTACCGGAATATCCAGAGCCTTCTTGATCGTTGCACACAGGTATATATGCGCCCCGTATTCGGCGACTTCAATCTCTATACCACCAATAAAAAACTCTTCAAGAGTGATGTGCTCGTCACTCTGGATGCAGCTATTCCGGTTCTTCATGGCTCCAATGGAGAGGATGGAATTTTCGAGGGTGTACTTGAGACGATTGGTATTCCTTATGCCGGATGCAATACGCTTGCTTCGGCCAACGGCATGGACAAAATCACCATGAAGATGATTCTGTCGGCCGATGGTATACCGGTGGTTGATTATGTATGGTTTACCGATAAGCAGTGGTTCAGTCGCCGCGACGAACTTATCGCAAAAATCGAGGAAAAGCTCGGTTACCCCGTGATTGTCAAGCCCGCCAATCTCGGATCAAGTGTGGGTATCGGTCGTGCCGATAACCGTGAGCAACTTCTTGAACGCGTCGATGATGCACAGCGGTACTCGGCCCGTATCATCGTGGAGGATCTTGTGGAGAACCTTCAGGAAATCAATTGCTCGGTTCTCGGAGACTGCGACGACTATGAGACATCGGTGCTTGAGGAGCCGATCAAGAGCGGGGAGATTCTGTCATATACCGATAAATATATGGGTGGCAGCAAGGATAACCGAGGCATGCATGCAGCACAGAAGCGTATTCCTGCCGACCTGCCTGCCGATGAGACAGAGCGAATCCGCCATCTCGCAGGTGAGACCTTCAGGGTGTTGTCGTGCCATGGTGTGAGCCGTGTCGACATGATGATCGATGCGGCTACACGTAAAATTTATGTAAATGAGATAAATACTATTCCCGGATCGCTGTCGTTCTATCTCTGGGAAGCCGCAGGCCTTAAATTCCCCGAGCTTATGGACAGACTTGTACGTCTGGCATTGAAACGTAAGCGTGATCAGGCTTCGAAGACTGTCAGCTACGACTCCAATATCTTCGCACTTGGCGGTGGCCTCAAGGGCGCCAAAGGGGCCAAGGGTTGTAAGAACTGATATTTCACATCATTAATGATATAAATCAAGGCCGTCGACTTCAGGAAGTCGACGGCCTTGATTTATATTATGTATTATACGTTATTCTGCGGTCTGAGCCTCGTCGGCAGCTTCGGCTGCTTCAGCAGCCTGGTCTTCTTCGAGTTCTTTATCTTTGAATTCGGTTACACCGGCAGCAATGAGCTGGTTGTACCAGCTGAAGAGTTTACGGATATCGGTGGTGTAGACACGTTCACGGTCAAAGTCAGGAATAATTTCGCCGAAATAATCGCGGATAGCTTCGTCGGAAGCGAAGCCCTTCACGTCGATGGCTTTACCTTCTGCATGTGCATACACTTTTTCAAGTACATCAGCGAGAGGTTCGTCGCCGTGCTCAGTATACATGGTGATGTCGGCAAGAGATCGGAAGAGCG
>CAJUJB010000029.1 GCA_910586595.1 uncultured Muribaculaceae bacterium
AGCTGCGGTCATGTTTGCACCGAGGAGGATGTTGGGATACTTGGTCGAGTCAAGTTTGTCGAGCTGATGCCAGCGAACGAGGTCCCAGTAACGGATCCAGTTGTCCATGATGAGCTCGCAACGACGGCAGCGACGGATCTCCCAAAGGAGGCTCGATACACCCATGTTGTTGGCGGGGTCTTTGATATTTTCAAGTTCAGCAACTGTGCGGGTGGGCAGTTCGGCACGCTTGAAGAGCTCGTTGATGGTAAGGTCCATGTCGTCGTTAGAGAGGATACCAAGCTCAGCCTGAGCCTCAGCATAGTTCAGCATCACATACGACAGCCAGTAGATAGGTGCGCAAGTAACGTTGGTGTTGGCATTCACACGCTGGGCAAGAGGCATCGATGTGTTGTCGAATTTGCTGATACCGTAGCCAGAGCGCGAAGTCATCTGGAGAGCGCCGGCGCGAGACCATGTCATGTCGGGGTAGAATACCACGGTGTCGATGGTCTGACGGAGACGTGCGTCGCGTACTGCGAGGATGTCCTTGATGTTATAGTTACCAGCTTCATCAACAACACCTACGTCAGATTTATTCTCGGTGGTAGAGGCGAGGGGCAGACCATCTTTGAAGAGATAGTTGTCGAACGCGTCTTTAGAGATACCAGAAAGAGCGGTGGTCGAGCAAGTGAAGTTGATTACAGAGTGCATCAGCACGCCATCGTTGTAACCCTTGACGAAAATCATCTCGGAGTTGGTGGTTGAGTTGCCGAGTGCCTGGTTGTAGTTGTACTGGTAAGCACCGATGTTATAGGGGAAACCGTCATAGTCACCGGTAGCGGTCTTGGTGTTGATCTCGTAGCGTCCGCTTGTGATCAGTTCCTTAGCGGCAGCGGCAGCTTCCTTAAGATACTTCTCTGCGCGGGCAGCGTCGGCAGCTTTACCGTTCTCGGCCTGTGTGCGATACTTGCAATAAGTACCTTCATAGAGGCAGATTTCCGATTTCATGGCCAGAGCCATGTCGCGGCTCCATACCTGCTTGCCACTCTGGGCAGCGATACCTGCAACTGCATAGTTGATGTCGTTGAGGACAGAGTCCATCACGATATCGCGGTCAGTACGTGCGGTGTGAAGAGCCTCGAGGTCGGTTACTTCCATAATATCGCCTACCCACTGGATGTCGCCGTACTGGCGAACGAGCTGATAGTACTGGTAAGCACGGTTGAGTTTAGCGATACCTACGAAGTTTGCGAGATTAGCCTCAGAGAGGGCGGGGCTGGCCGATTTCACGCGATCGATTACATAGTTACATGCACGGATGTATGTAAAGTGGTCGGAATAGTCGCTGGCAGCCGCAGGCACATTGATATAGCTCCAGTTGGTGAACGAGCTACCTACCTGGTCATCGCTGAGAGTCTTGTAGTAATACCAGCCCTGACCAGCACCATTGCCATAGCCTGAGAACCAGTTATACATCTTGCTTTCCTGGAGCACGCAGTTGTCGGGGTTACCCCAATATGCTGCATTGTCGGTCTCCTGGGTGATTGGGAAACGATTGTCGTTGAGGAAATCGTCGCACCCGGTCAATGACGCTCCCGCCATGACCATGAGACCCAATATAATTGATTTGTTCATAGTGATTTCTAAATTGGGAGTTGATTAGAAGGTAACCTGAATACCGAAGGAGTAAGAGGCCATCATAGGCGCTGTACGACCGAAGGTACCGTTGGAGTAAGCGGAAGTGGTTTTCCAGGTCGAACCGATTTCGGGGTCGATGTAGTACTTACGCATACCGTTGTAGAGGTTGCAGAGGTTCTCAGCGGTGAAGTAGATACGAGCCTTCTGGATGAGGGCCTTCTTGGTGATCTCAACAGGAAGGGTGTAACCAACAGTAAGAGTCTTGAAACGGAGGTAAGCCATGTTCATGAGGTACTTGCTCTGGGGATAGTAGTTGGTAGTACCAGCAGAAATACCGCTTACGTTACCGCCGCCTGCGAAGCCTGAGTAGAGTGCGGGGTAGTCGTTGTTCTGGTCAACTTCATAACCGATGATGTTCTTACCGGCCTCATCCCAAAGGATCTTGTTGTAAGACTCCTGGTTTGCATAGGTTGCGTCGGCACCACGTGCGAGAGGCATAACGAATGCAGAGGTGTACCACATGTTACGTTTGCCTACGCCCTGGAAGAAGAGGTCGATGTCGAAGCCTTTCCAAGCAGCACCGAGGCGGAACGAATATTCGTAGCGGGGAAGAGCGTTACCGATGATCTTGAGGTCACCGTGGTCGTCGGCAGTACCTTTGCCACCGTCAATCTCACCGTTGCCGTCGAGGTCTTTGTACTTGATGTCACCAGGGCCGTATACGAAGTTACCGGTCTGGAGAACGGTCTGGTCTGCTATGCCAGAAGCATAACCAGTCTGTTTTGCACCAGGAGCGTACTTGCCGTCGGCGGTATCCCAAGTGAAGTCGTCTACAGTGAAGTAGCGGTCGGTCTCGAAGCCCCAGATTGCGCCGTATTCCTTGCCGGTATAGAACGAGCTAAGAGATTTGGTATCGTTGGGGTATTTCAATACGGTGGTCTTACCGTCGTAGATATTTGCGCTTGCGAATACGTCTGCGTCACCGAACGAGTGGTTCCAGCTTACGCCGAGTTCCCAACCGCGTGTGCGGAGCTGACCTTCGTTGAGGTAAGGAGCGGAAGCACCAAGAGTAGCTGCAACGGCGTTACCGGGAGCGAGCATGTCTTTGGTATCGCGCTGGAACCAGTCGAAGGTTACGTTGAGCGAGTTGTCGAGGAAACCGAGGTCAAGACCTACGTCTACGGTCTCAACGCGTTCCCATTTAAGGGTCGAAGAAACGAGTGAAGGCATGTTGGCGCCAGATACCTTAGTACCGCTGGGGCTGATCCAGTACATGCTGCTGGTAGCGATATTCGAAATGGTAGAGATAAACATGTTGTCACCTACAGCCTCGTTACCGATCTGACCGTAAGATGCACGGAGTTTACCGTTGCTCCACCAGTTTTTGAGGGGCTTGAAGTAGTTCTCTTCAGAGAAACGGTAGCCGGCAGATACAGAGGGGAAGAATGCCCACTGGTCAGCTGCGGGGAAGTGGCTAGAACCGTCGTAGCGGCCGTTTGCCTCGAAGAGGTAGATACCCTTGTAGTCGTAGTTGATACGGCCGAAGAAACCGGCGGTTGCACGGTGTGTCTGGGTATTTGAGATTGTGATACGGGTACCTTCGTCACCACCGGTGGTAAGACCGATGTTCGGGAGGTTGATATCCTGGAGAATGTAACGCTGTGCGTACATGCCGTTGTAGCGTTCGCGCTCTGCAGTACCACCGACCATTACTTTGAGGTTGTGATCCTGACCAAAAGTCTTGGCATAGGTACCGTAAACGTTCATCGTCCATACATCATCCTTGAAATTATCCTGAGATGCGTAAGAATTTGAAGCTGCGCGGACAGTCGATGTACCGGTGAGAGGGTTACCACCCCAGGTGTTACCGAGAACAGTGGGAAGACCGTTGTAGTCGTTCACACGGTTGGTGAGGTCGTAAGTAAAGTCTCCGTGAAGGGTAAGACCGGGAATGATAGTAGCGTCGAGCCAAGCCTGCATACGGGTGTTGGTAGCTACGTCTTTGTTCTGACCCTGTTCCCATGCCTGAAGACCATAACCGCTTCGGGGAAGAATGACATTGCCGTCAGCGCCACGGAAATATCCGTAGGGGCCGAAGTAAGAACCCCAGCGCCAGAGGTAGGTATAGGTGTCGTTGTACTGGTTCTGACCCTCATACTCCTTGTTAGAGAAGTTGAAGCGGGCACCGGCTTTCAACCAAGAGAAGATTTCGGTCTGAACGAAGAGGTTTGCGTTGTAACGACGCATTTTGTCGGGGTTGAAGTTCATGATACCCTGACGTTCGTCATAGCCGAATGATGCACGGTAGTTGGTCTTGCCAGATACACCTTCGAGGCTTACGTTGTGCTTCTGCGAAGGAACAGCGTTGTTGAACATGATGCCTGCAACATCGAAGTCGGCGTAATACTGACCTACACCGTTAACGATAGCGAAGTCACCAACATTGCTCATATCAACAGAACCATCGGCGAGGTACTGGGCCTGAATGAGCTCACGTACGTCGGAGATGGGTTTGCCGCCATGCTGCTGATACCAAGCTTCTGCATAAGGACGCATTTTGTCGAGGTTCATACCGAAGAGCTCGTTCTCAAGGCCCTGACGACGGTTGGTCTGCTGGAGGGCGTCGATCTGGCTCATCACAGTGCCGTATTTAGGCAGAGTGGTTGCGTGGCTCCATGCGAAGTTGTTGGTATACTTGAGTGATACGCGGTCTTTGGTGTTTGCCTGCTTGGTGGTGATGAGGATCACACCGAAGGCTGCGCGTGTACCGTAGATAGAAGCCGAAGCAGCATCCTTAAGTACGGAGATTTCCTTGATGTCGTTGGGGTCAAGGAATGAAATATCTGCAGCGGGAACACCGTCGACAACGATAAGGGGATCTGAAGTCTGGCTGTTCGACAGAGTACCTGTACCACGGATTTTCATTGTTCCGGAGGCGTTGATGTCACCAGAGTTAGTGGTGATGGTAAGGCCGGGAACGGCGCCCTGGAGGGCTTTGGTAACGTCGCCAGTTGTGCGGTTGTCCATTGTGCGGGCAACGTCTACAGTGGCAACAGCGCCAGTAAGGTTGGCGCGTTTCTGTGAGCCATAACCGACGGCAACGAGTTCGTTGAGCATTTCGGTGGTGGGCTCGAGATATACGGTCATACCGTCGGCAGCCTTGACTGAGACGGTCTTATAACCTACGTAGCTAAACTCGAGTTGGGCTCCGGCGGGGATACGGATTTTGAAGTTACCGAATGCGTCGGTAGCGACAGCATTAGAGGCTACTCCTTTCTGGACAACGCTTGCACCGATCACGGGTTCGTTGTTCTCATCCATAACGGTACCCTGGATTGTGGTAGCCGCTTGACTTTGCTGCTGGGGAGCGGGTTCTGCCGAGGCGGAAAGGGTTCCGAGCATCGGCATACCGGCCAACAAGAGCATAGTCAGATAAAGATGCTTTCTCATAAAAGTGTTGATTGGATTAACTGTCCGTGCCGGTTTCGACTCACAAAGAATGACCTGGCTACGGGAAAGATTGAATTATAGTTTATCTTTTTATTTACGGATTGATAAATTGTGTTTTTCAGGTAAGCGGGCCTAAGCCTGCATAATGGCTTTAAGGTGTTGTTTTAAATCAGTAATAAGCGTTATATCATTTGTTTAGTTAAAATTTCTTGAACAAAAGTCCGCCTTGGAGCTCTGTTTCAGCCGCTAATTTAAATAAAGTTTTTTAAAAGCCTCCGTAATTTATATGTTTTTGGTCGAACTTTAAACTGCCTGCAGATGTTGGCAGTTAAGATATTTTTAATCAAAACCGGCGCTAAGTCTGTAAAAATACCTTAACTTTGCAGACATAAACCGCCTCATCACATTACGCTTACGATGACATACCGTTTCCGCACCCGTCTCCTCGCCTTAATACTATGTATAGCCTCTGCTGCCGGCATCACCCAGGCAGCTGCAGAGAATAATCTGCCCGTCGACAATAAATCGTTCGGGCCGAAGGTAGGATACGTGACCCGCAACCGGTCGGTAACCGCCGGGCTCGCCTTCCAGTACAGGCTGAGCAAAGTGGTGCGCATCGCGCCGGAAATAGGAGTCATATTCCGACACCGCAACCTCGACGGCCTCACAGTCGACGTCAACGTGCATTTTCCCATTCCCTTCGCCGGCGAACGGGCAGCCTTCTACCCGCTGGTAGGCGCCAACTTCACCTCATGGGGCCAGCATAACATCCACCCCGAGAGCCACGACGATGTGACCTCACATTCAAATACCTTCGGGCTCAACGCCGGAGCCGGTCTGGAGTACTACTGCACACAGTCGCTTAAAGTGTCGGTCGAAGGGCGCTATACACTCATGCGCCACTATCCCACGGCATACTTCACCGCCGGCATCGCGTTTATTTTCTGAGGCTCTATCAATCATCATCAACGACTAAGATCTACAATACCACAACATGGCAGTCACCATATTAGGAATTGAATCATCGTGCGACGATACCTCGGCAGCCATCGTCAGCGACGGCATACTGCTGAGTAACGTCATAGCATCGCAACAAGTACACGAAGAGTACGGCGGTGTGGTGCCTGAGCTGGCATCACGCGCCCACCAGCAGAACATAGTGCCGGTGGTCGACGCCGCCATACGCCGTGCCGGCATTTCGAAGGCCGACCTCTCAGCCATAGCCTTCACCCGCGGGCCAGGCCTTATCGGCTCATTGCTGGTTGGCACCAGCTTTGCCAAAGGTCTGTCGCTCGGCCTGCGCATACCTATAGTGGATGTCAACCACCTGCATGGCCATGTACTCTCGCACTTCGTCCGCCAGAGCCCCGACGACCGTGTACCCGAGTTCCCCTTCCTCTGCCTGCTCATCTCGGGCGGCAACTCGCAGCTTATCATGGTACGCAGCTATAACGACATGGAGATTCTCGGCCGCACCATCGACGACGCCGCCGGCGAAGCCTTCGACAAATGCGCCAAGGTGATGGGCCTCCCCTACCCCGGCGGCCCGCATATCGACCGCCTTGCAGCCGAGGGCGACCCGACGCGTTTCCGCTTCGCGAAACCGCATATACCGGGCCTCGACTACAGCTTCAGCGGCCTCAAGACATCGTTTCTCTACACTCTGCGCGACGGCCTGAAGACCGACCCCGACTTCATTGAGCGTAACCGTGCCGACCTGGCAGCCTCGCTCCAGGCCACGATCATAGCCATTTTGCTCGACAAACTCGAAAAAGCCGTCCGCCAGACTGGCGTACGCACCGTGGCTATCGGCGGAGGTGTATCGGCAAATTCCGGCGTGCGCAACGCCGTGGCCGCCTTCTGCGAGAAACACGGTCTCGAAGCATTCATACCCGAACGCAAATTCACCACCGACAATGCCGCCATGGTGGCCATCGCCGGTTACTTCAAATATCTCGACGGAAAATTCTGCGAATACGACAAAGCGCCCTACGCGCGAGTTGAAATCTGATGAATCTATCAATAGTTATCATCGGCGACGAGATCCTGCTTGGCCGCGTCACCGACACCAATTCAGGTCTGGTGGCACGCACATTCGCCGCCGATGGCTGGCAGATCAAAAGCATACGCACCGTATCGGATAAGGCCGACGACATCCGGCGTGCCATCGAAGCCTCCCTCGCCGAGAGCGAGCTGGTCATCAGCACCGGTGGCCTCGGGCCGACACGCGACGACATCACCAAGCCGGTGCTCACTTCAATCTTCGGAGGCGAGCTCCGCATGGACGATGCCGTGACACGCAATATAGAGGCTATCTTCGCCGACCGTAAACTCAAGCTCAACGAGCTCACCCGGCTGCAGGCCCTTGTGCCAACATCGTGCCGAGTGATCCAGAACAGGCTCGGCACCGCTCCGATCATGTGGTTCGAGAAAGACGGCCACGTGCTGGTGGCCATGCCCGGTGTGCCATTCGAGACCCGCGGCATGCTCCCCGAAGTTGCCGCTGAGGTCAAAGGTCACTTCGGCCATGGAGGAGTAGTCTTCCACCGCGAATTTACCGTCACTGGCATATCTGAGTCGGCCCTCGCCCAGCAATTAGCTCCATTTGAAGACACCCTGCCTGAATATGTCAAGCTCGCCTACCTCCCCAACCCAGGTGAGATTGTGCTGCGTCTCGACGCCGACTATACCGACCATAATGAAGCGGAGTCGTTCGATAGTCTCGCCGACCGACTCGTGCTTGCCTTAGGCGACCGGCTTACCGCTGTGGGAAAACTTAGCCCGGCAGAACTGCTCATCCACAAATTGCGCGAGCGTGGCCTCACATTCGCATCCGCCGAGAGCTGCACGGGCGGAAACATCGCCCACCTCATCACCGAGGTTGCCGGCTGCTCCGATGTAATGCTCGGTGGAGTGGTGTCGTACAGCAACTCTGTGAAAACCGACGTCCTTGGCGTAAACCCGGCAGACATCGAGGCCTACGGCGCCGTGAGCGAGCAGGTGGTAAGACAGATGGCCGAGGGCGTGCGACGCATCACCGGCGCCGACTGCGCAGTGGCAACCTCAGGCATAGCCGGCCCCGGCGGAGCCACCGACGGCAAACCTGTAGGCACCGTATGGATGGCGGCCTCAACGCCCGAAGGCACTGAAGCCGCCCTGTTCCATTTCGGAGGCGACAGGCAGGCCGTGATCGACCGTGCCTCCGCCCAGGCTCTGATGCTGCTCTGCAGCCGTCTGACTACTGTTTGAACAGCGGCACGCAGTTCATCATATATCGTCTGAGCTCACCCCAGGGATAATATATCGAGTCATCGCCCTGACGCAGCGCCACCGGGCGCTCGTTCAGGTCGACGCGCACGTAATAGTGGCCGGACTTACGGGCCTTGAAGACGATAAACTGCACATTCGAGGCCATGGGCACAACGTCGAAGTCGCGCCAGTGCGAGGCCACCGTATCAAAGTAATTCGTAAGATAATAACATCCGGGCAAACGGAGTAATGACACCAGCGGCATCACCGTCTCGGCATGGCCGAAGCGAAGCATTGCCGTCACTGAGGTGTTCTCGCCGGTGATGAAGGCATCCGTGGTCTGGATGAGGTTCAGCACAAGGTCGGCAGCTATATCGGCAGGTACGCTCGATACAGTCGTTGCCGTGCGCTGGAGATATTGCCGGAGATTGAAGCAGCTCCATAGGGCATTAGCCTCCTCACGGGTAAAATATTTCTCCATCTGCGAGGGCAAGCCCATGGCCGAGAGGCCTGCAACCACATAGTACTCGGTCAGGGCCAATTCCTGCGCATCTTTATCAGAGGCATACGGATATTTCTCACCAAGCACACGCTTGAGCGCCGTCACCGGAGCAGTCTTCCTGAAATACTCCTCGTATGGAGGCTCCCAGGTAGTGTGCTTATCCTTGCGGAAGTCGAGATAATCCTGATCGACATCAAAAGGCCGCATAAGATCGGAGTTCACGCGTCCGGTCGATGTCTCCACCGTGATGCGGTTGTTCATCCTGTCGATCTGATGCACGAAGCAGAACATACTCATCATAGCCCTCGGCGAATACGACGACAAGGCCTTCACCGTACCGCCGTTACTGAACAGCTCAGTATAGTTATAGAACATGCGTGTGGCTATACCGGCCTGCTCGGCCATGCCGAGCGAGTCGAGCGCTCCCCAGCGGTTATTGCTCAGGGCAATCACCTCATCATCAAGTTTGAGCAGACTGCGGCCCAGAGGCGTGATGGTGCCGATTGAGTCGGCGTGAGCCAGTGCGCGGCGCAGTGCGAGGCAGTTCGACGCCGAAGCCGGGTAGCGGGCCCCGTGGCGCCCCACATGATTGATGAACACAGGCACTAACGAATCGGGATATTCCACCGATGTCACCTGCTCAGGGTAAGGCATAAGCGAGCCCTCGCACTCTGCGAAGGAGTATGTGGTGGCTGTTGGATCGGCAGCGTGACCGTATGCCGCCGTAGCCAGCAAGGCAAGGGCTATGATCTTTCGTAAAGCTTTCATGATAAATCAAAAACGTAGCGGATGCCGTTGGAGTTCACACCCGCGCAGGGGCAAAAATACGACAATTTTGCTCGACTGCCAAAAATTTGCTAATTTTGCAGATTAGAGACATGTTTCTCAAGTAAAACGAACAGCAATGAAGACATCGGTAATACTGCGTTTCCTTATTCTGGGCCTGCTCTGGCTCGGCATGGTAGGATATATACTTGCCCATGCGCGCTTTACGCTCTATCTGGCCTTCGTCATCGTGGCCTCGGGCATCATAGTGTTTGTGCCGATGTATAAAAAATACGTACGAAAATGAGCGAAAAGGCTCTCGATACATCAGGCGCGGCCCTTCTGCCGCAAATCGACAGCCCGGCCGACCTCCGCAAGCTTTCTGTCGAGCAACTCCCGCAGGTCTGCGGCGAGATCCGTCAGTTCCTTATCAACTCTCTGGCCGACAATCCCGGGCATTTCGCATCGAGCATGGGCGCGGTGGAGCTGACCGTGGCCTTGCACTATGTGTTCAACACCCCCTACGACCGTCTGGTATGGGATGTGGGGCATCAGGCTTACGGGCACAAACTCCTCACCGGGCGCCGCGATGCCTTCGCGGGCAACCGCAAATTCGGTGGTCTGAGCGGCTTCCCCAATCCCGACGAGAGCCCTTACGACACCTTTGCGGCCGGACACGCATCTAACTCCATCTCAGCAGCCCTGGGCATGGCGGTGGCATCGCGCCTCAAAGGCGAGACACCACAGCGCAATGTGGTGGCCATCATAGGCGACGCATCTATCAGCGGCGGCCTGGCCTTCGAGGGCATCAACAATGCCTCCAATACCCCCAACAACCTTCTCATCGTGCTCAACGACAACGACATGTCGATTGACCGGAACGTGGGGGCCCTAAACTCATACCTCACCCACATCAACACCTCGCGGCTCTACAACGACATACGGTACAAGTCGTTCAAGATGCTCAAGCAGCTCAAACTCGTGTCGGAGCAACGCAGAGGTGCCCTCCTCCGCTTCAACAACAGCCTCAAATCGCTCCTCTCGAAGCAACAGAATATCTTCGAAGGCTTCAATATACGCTATTTCGGCCCCTTCGACGGGCATGACGTAGCCACTATAGTGCGTGTGCTCAACGACATCCGCGACATGGAAGGGCCACGCATCCTCCATCTGCGCACCGTAAAAGGCAAAGGCTATGCCCCCGCAGAGGCAGACCCCGCCTCCTGGCACGCCCCCGGGCGCTTCGACCCGGAAAGCGGCACACGCCTCGACACCGCCCCCAAGCCTCATGCCCCACTGAAATATCAGGACGTATTCGGCAACACCCTCGTCGAACTCGCCGAGAAGAATCCGGCCATAGTCGGCATCACCGCCGCCATGTTATCCGGCACATCTGTGGCGACTATGCAGGCCGCCATGCCCGACCGAGTGTTCGACGTAGGCATTTCTGAAGGACACGCCGTGACCTTCGCCGGAGGTCTGGCCAAAGACGGCATGCGCCCCTTCGTGGCCATATACTCAAGTTTCCTCCAGCGTGCGTACGACCATATCATCCACGATGTGGCCCTCCACCGCCTGCCGGTGACCTTCTGCATCGACCGCGCCGGTCTTGTAGGAGAGGACGGAGCCACGCATCACGGAGCCTTCGACCTCGCATACCTTCGCAGCATCCCCGGCATGACCATCGCCTCAGGCCGCGACGAGCATGCTCTGAGAAACCTGCTCTACACAGCCCAGGCCGAAGACCATGGCCCATTTGCCATACGTTATCCACGCGGAGGAGGCCATCTGGTCGACTGGAAAAATAACATGCACGCCCTGCTCATCGGTAAGGGTGAGCGTCTTGCCGACGGATCGGATGTAGCCGTTCTGACCATCGGCCCCGTGGCCACAGACGCGGCAACCGCCGTGGCCGAGGCACAACGCCTGGGCATCAAGGCCGCTCACTACGACATGATATTCCTCAAGCCTCTCGACGAGGAGATACTCCGAGAGGTGGCAGAGAAGAAATGCCCCATAATCACTGTTGAAGATGGCTCAGTAAACGGTGGCCTCGGAGGCGCCGTCGCCGAATGGATGACCGAGCACGGCTATACACCTACCATACACCGCCTCGGCATACCCGACCGGTTCATTCCCCAGGGCACACCCGGCGAATTGCATACCCTATGTGGATTTGATGCTCCATCAATCCTCAAGGCCATCCAAAAAAGTCAGGAAAAATGAAGATAGTCATCGCCGGAGCCGGAGAAGTGGGCTCGCATCTGGCTAAACTCCTGTCGAACGAAGAACAGGATATAATGCTTATCGATGCCGATGCCGAACGTCTGGCCATACTCGACGCCAACTATAACCTGATGACCTACGTCGGGGATCCAACCTCCTTCACCACACTGCGCGAGGCCGGGGCTGCCGGTTGTGACCTGTTCATAGCCGTCACCCCCTACGAGTCAAACAATATTGTAGGCTGCTCGATAGCCAAAAATCTCGGAGCCAAGACCACAGTGGCCCGCATCGACTCCTACGACTTCATGAATCCGCTCAACTCATCGCATGTGAAACACATGGGCGTAGACAGAGTCATCTATCCAGAGTATCTGGCCGCCCAGGAGATAATCACGGCGCTGAAGCGGACGTGGGCCCGCAACTGGTTCGAGCTTCATGACGGCCGCCTTATACTTGCCGGCGTCAAACTCCGCGCCGGAGCCCCGCTGGCAGGCATGAAACTCCGCGACTTCACCTACACCAACCACCACTTCCATGTATCGGCCATCAAGCGCAACCATGAGACTATCATACCTCGCGGTGACCACCA
The DNA here is from genome assembly GCA_910586595.1 of uncultured Muribaculaceae bacterium. GTDB lineage: Bacteria > Bacteroidota > Bacteroidia > Bacteroidales > Muribaculaceae > CAG-873. The sequence continues at coordinate 12,402 of CAJUJB010000029.1, forward strand.
GATGGAAGTTGGCGACATACTCTACTTCACCACCACCCGCGACCACGTGCACGACTTGCTCGGCCTATGCGGCAAGACAGAGCATAAGATTAAGCGTGTGCTCATAATGGGTGGCTCAAAGATAGCCGTTCGGTTAGTCAACAGCGCGGGCAACGAGTTCAAGTTCAAGATCATAGAGAGTAACCTCGACATCTGCCGTAAGCTTCCTCAGAAATGCCCCGACTGCGAGATTATCCATGGCGACGCACGCGACACCGAGCTTCTGGCCGACATAGGCATCGCAGACATGGATGCATTCGTGGCACTGACCGACAGTAGCGAGACAAATATCTTCACATGCCTCACGGCCAAGGAGATGGGAGTAAAGAAGACGGTCGCCGACGTCGAGAACATTCAGTTCATCTCCCAGGCCGAGAATCTCAACATCGGCACAGTGATAAACAAGAAGCTACTCGCGTCAAGCACCATATTCCAGCTCCTTCTCGACGCTGACTCATCGACGTCGAAATGCCTCGCGCTTGCCGATGCGGAAGTCGCCGAGATTGAAGCTAAGCCAGGATCCAAAATCACCCGTGGCCCTGTAAAAGAACTCTCTCTGCCCGGCGAGGTCACTCTTGCCGGCCTCTTCCGCGACGGCGAGGGAATGCTTATCGGCGGTAACACCCACATACAGGCAGGCGACCATGTGCTGGTGTTCTGTCTGGCAGGAGCTCTTCACAAAGTTGAACGACTATTCTCATAAGCCGATGCTGAGGAAAGCTTCACACCATCTTATCAATTACCGCATGCTGCTGCGCGTGGTTGGCTGGCTTCTTCTTATTGAAGCAGTCTTCCTACTTTTCCCGGCATTTACAAGCCTTGCCTACGGCGAAGCCGATTGGCTTCCCTTCGCCGCCACAGCCTGCGGAACAGCCCTTACGGGAGGCCTGCTGGCAACGCGCACACGCCCCACGTCATCGCATATGGGCAAGCGCGACGGCTACCTTCTCACGGCATCGGTGTGGATTGTATTCTCAATTTTCGGCTTGATACCCTTCCTCTTCTGCCAGCATCCGCTCACCCTGAGCGACGCCTTCTTCGAGGCCATGTCGGGCTTTACCACCACTGGAGCCTCCGTACTCGACAGCGTCAGCCATATGAGTCACGGCATCCATCTCTGGAGGGCTTTGATGCAATGGATAGGCGGCATGGGTATCATCCTCTTCACACTTGCCGTCATACCTATGCTCAACCACTCAGGAGGCATGCAGATGTTCAATGCGGAGGTCACAGGCATTACCCACGACAAAATAAGCCCCCGTATCAGCCAGACGGCCAAGAATCTGTGGTTGATCTACATATTGCTCACCATCGTGCTCATCCTTCTGCTATGGGCAGGGCCAATGAACTTCTTCGAGAGTATCTGCCATGCCTTTGGGGCAATTTCCACCGGCGGCTACACCACCAGCTCCATGGGTATAAGCGTATGGCATGACTCGCTGTATGTGAAGGTGGTGCTGATAGTTTTCATGTTCCTCGGAGGTGTAAACTTCGGCCTTATCTACAAGGCCGCCAAAGGAAACTTCAAGGCTCTCCGCGACAACGACGTATTCAAGGCATACATAGGCATCATCTTCCTGATGCTTGTACTTTTCTCCATCTCAATTGCCTGGCAAGGAGAGGCACACGACTGGCAGAGTGTGACCGTCGACCCGCTTTTCCAGATTGTGTCCACCATAACCTCCACAGGCTTCACCGTAACCAACTTCGAGGCGTGGGGCCCGTTTGTATTGTCGCTCACATTTGTAATGATGTTCTTCGGCGCATGCGCCGGGTCAACTTCCGGTGGCGCCAAGATCGACCGTATTCTCTACCTCTTTAAAAATGCCGACAACGAACTCTACCGTTGTATCTATCCCCATTCAGTTCTGTCTGTAAAAATCAACGGACGCGTTGTCAATCCAGAATTAGTATCGAAAGTAATTGCCTTCCTCTGCATATACATGCTGCTTATCGTCGGGGGTGGCATGGCCCTCACAGCTTGCGGCGTGCCTATCGTTGACGCATTCTTCTCTTCTTTCTCCTGCCTGTCGAATACCGGTCTCGGAGCAGGCATCACCGGCTACGGCAATTCCTACGATATTCTTCCCGACCTTGCCAAATGGATACTGGCCATACTGATGCTCATCGGCCGTCTGGAGATCTTCACCGTACTTGTGTTGCTTACACCTTCATTCTGGCGACGCTAAATAATAGATCATATGGCACGGCACAACGACTTGGGCAAATGGGGCGAGCAACTGGCGGTCGACATTCTTGCGGCCGATGGTTGGTCGATACTCGAGCGTAACTGGCGTATGGGCCATCTCGAGCTCGACATCGTGGCCCAGAAAAACGAGAAAATTGTGTTTGCCGAGGTTAAGACACGAGCAGAGATGGACATCGACCCGCTTGAGGCCGTCGACAAACGCAAGATAACCAACATGGTCAGGTCGGCCGAGGCATACATGGCCCGCACAGGGCTGGATTTCGAGGCCCGCTTCGATCTTTTCGCCATCAACGGAACTCCCGACGGCGAATACACCGTGGATCACATCCCCGATGCCTTCGACCCACCACTAAAGACCATTCACTGACAACAATAAAAACTATCATATATGAACACACAGATCACACAGCGTCTCGCAGCCTTCCGCGCGCTCCTGAAGGAACGCGGAGTGGCCGCCGCAATAATTCCGCAGGCTGACCCCCATCAGGGCGAGTACCTCGCACCGCACTGGCAGGTTCGCCGTTGGCTTTCTGGCTTCACCGGCTCGGCCGGCGACCTTGTGGTAACCGCCGACAAGGCTGCCCTCTGGACAGATTCCCGCTATTTCCTCCAGGCCGCAGAGCAGCTCGAAGGAACCGGTATCGAACTGATGAAAGACGGTCTGGCCGATACGCCATCGATCGCCGACTTCCTCTGCGAGAATCTCCATGCTGGCGAAAAGGCCGGGCTGGACGGTATGCTCTTCACCTCTGCGCAGGTTGACTCGCTCAAGAAAGCCCTCGGCGCCAAAGGCATAGACCTGATCACCGACCTCGATATAATCGACTCAATCTGGCTTGACCGTCCGGCTCTTCCGGATGGAAAAATATTTGTCCACGAAACCAAATACGCAGGTAAGACTGCATCAGATAAGGTAACCGAAATTCTGGCCGACGCGGCCTCGAAAGGTGCCGACGCCGTATTCGAGTGCATGCTCGACAACATCGCATGGACGCTCAACATACGCTGCAATGATGTAAACCACACACCGGTTGCAACCGCATTCCTCTATCTCAGCCAGGGTGAGAAAGTTCTGTTCATCGACCCGGCTAAACTCACCGACGAGACCGTTGCCTATCTCGCCTCGCAAGGCATCACAGCCAAGCCCTACGGTGACGTAAAGGCATTCCTGGGATCTCTTCCGGCTGATATCCACGTACTCGTCGACGGCGCCCACACAGCTATGGAGCTGCTCGGCATCCTCGGCCAGCGTGCAGTAGAAGGAGGTATCTCTGCGGCTGCCCGCTTCAAATCAGTCAAGAACGACACACAGCTTGCAGGCGTGCGCGCAGCCATGATCCGCGACGGCGTGGCTATGGTACGATCGATCATGGAAATCGAACGCCGCATGGCCGACGGAACACCGACCGGCGAGCTCGACATATCTGAAATTCTTCGCCGCCATCGCGCAGCCGGCGAGTTATTCTTCGATGAAAGTTTCGGCACCATCGCCGGTTACGGCCCTCATGGAGCTATCGTACACTATGAAGCCACCGAAGCCAGTAGCTCGACCCTCCGTCCGGAAGGCCTGCTCCTCATCGACTCGGGTGCCCAATATCTCGACGGCACGACCGACATCACCCGTACAATAGCTCTCGGTACCCCCACAGAGTCAGAAAAGACCGACTTCACCCTGGTGATGAAGGGCCACATCGCTTTGGCTCAAGCCATCTTCCCGGCAGGTACACGCGGAGCACAACTCGACGCGCTCGCCCGTCAGTTCCTCTGGAAACACGGATTAAGCTATCTGCACGGCACCGGTCATGGCGTTGGCCACTTCCTCAGTGTCCACGAAGGCCCCCACAGCATACGTCTCAACTACGTTGACGCACCTCTGCTGCCCGGATCCATCACCTCAAACGAACCCGGCTTATACCGCGAGAACGTACATGGCATACGCTGCGAGAACCTTGTTCTGTGCCGCCCCGAAATAACCACCGACTTCGGCGAATTCCTCGGCTTTGAGACACTCACTCTGTGCCCCTTCGACCGTTCATTATTCGACCTCTCCATCATGACAGACGAAGAAATAGCGTGGGTCGACACCTATCATGCCACAGTGGCCGAGCGCCTTATGCCCGCCCTCGCAACAGAAGAAGAACGTACGTGGCTCGCAGCTGCAACAAAACCCTTGAAAGCTTAATTCTATGGCACTTATAATTCCTGTACGCGGCTTCACCCCTAAGGTCGGTGAAGACTGTTTCCTGGCCGAAAATGCAACTCTGATCGGCGACGTAACCATGGGTGACGGCTGCAGCATATGGTTCAACACCGTGCTGCGCGGCGACGTCAACACCATCACAATCGGCAACCGTGTCAATATCCAGGATGGATCGGTGCTCCACACCCTATATCAGAAGTCGACCATCGAGATTGGCGACGACGTGTCGATAGGCCACAATGTGACCGTCCATGGCGCCAAGATCCGCAATTTCGCACTCATCGGAATGGGTGCCGTTGTAATGGACGATGCCGAGGTCGGCGAAGGTGCCATCGTAGCCGCAGGGGCTGTCGTACTCTCCCGCACCAAGATCGGCCCTAACGAGCTATGGGGTGGCGCGCCTGCCAAGTTCATCAAAATGGTAGAGCCGGAAAAGGCCCGCGAGATGAACCAGAAGATCGCCCGCAATTACCTTATGTACAGCAAGTGGTACACCGACACCAATAACACTGCGGAATGAAAGTACTTAAATTCGGAGGCACCTCGGTCGGATCGCCCGAGCGCATAAAGCATGTGGCCTCACTTATCACCCGGGAGCGCCGCAATGTGGTGGTACTCTCGGCTATGTCGGGCACAACCAACTCTCTGGTCGAGATTGCAGAGTACCTGTATAAAGGCAATGTTCCGGGCGCGCAGGAGACACTCAATGCCCTCCATGCCAAATACATGGCTGTAATCGAGCAATTGCTTGGCACCATGCAGGGCAAGGCCAAGGCTGCCTCAGCCATAGGCAGAGTCTTCTCTCTGCTCCGCTCATATTTTTCCGAGACGCTCACAGAGGCTGGAGAAAAGGAAATTCTCGCCCAGGGCGAACTGATGTCGACAGCCCTCATGCAGTGTTACCTTGAGGAACAGGGCATCAACTCCGTACTCCTCCCGGCGCTTGACTATATGCGCACGCTGCAGAGCGGCGAACCCGACATGCAGCACATCAACGCCCGTCTGCGCCGCATGATCGACCTCGAACCGGACGCAGACATTTTCCTTACCCAGGGATACATCTGCCGTAACGACCACGGAGGCATCGACAACCTCAAGCGAGGCGGCAGCGACTACACCGCATCGATTATCGGAGCTGTGCTTGAAGCCGATGAAATACAGATATGGACCGACATTGACGGCATGCACAACAACGATCCGCGCTTCGTCGAGGGTACCAAACCCGTGAGCAGCCTCCACTTCGAGGAAGCTGCCGAGCTCGCCTACTTCGGAGCCAAGATCCTCCATCCGTCGTGTGTTCTCCCGGCCAAGTTGCACAACATTCCTGTGCGGCTGCTCAACACACTCGAGCCTGAGGCACCGGGCACAGTGATATTCAACACTACGCCCGACCGCAAGCTCAAGGCAATCGCAGCCAAAGACAACATCACGGCCATCAAGATCAAATCGGGCCGAATGCTGCTCGCTTACGGATTCCTCCATAAGGTATTCGAGACATTCGAGAATCACCGTACGAGCATCGACATGATCGCCACCTCGGAGGTAGGTGTGAGTGTCAGCGTAGACGACGACTCCCGGCTGGCCGCCATAGTCGATGATCTGAAACACTTCGGCACCGTCACCGTCGACCGCGACATGGTCATTATCTGCGTAGTGGGCGACCTCGAGTGGGAGTCGTGCCACTTCCAATCGCAAGTTCTGGCCGCCCTCGCCGACATTCCTGTCCGCATGATCTCCTACGGCGGCAGCAACTACAACATCTCGGTGCTCGTCCGTCGTGAAGACAAGATACGGGCACTGAAAGCTCTGAGCGACAAGCTCTTCTAAGATAGAATAAGGTAAAAAGGACATCTATGATAACTGTAACCAACTTAGGAATCCAATTCGGCAAAAAACCACTGTTTCAAGACGTAAACCTCAAGTTCACGCCTGGCAACTGCTACGGCATCATCGGTGCCAACGGTGCCGGTAAATCAACTCTCATGCGCATGCTCAGCGGCCAGTTGGCGCCCACAACCGGCACCATCGCTCAAGGCCCGGGCGAACGTATGAGCGTACTTGAGCAGGACCACTTCAAATTCGATGACTGCACAGTGCTCGAAACCGTACTTCGCGGACACACTGTGCTCTGGGATATAATGCAGGAGAAAGACGCCCTCTACGCAAAGCCAGATTTCTCCGATGCCGACGGCATACGCGCCTCCGAGCTCGAAGAACGCTTCGCGGAGCTCGAAGGATGGAACGCCGAGAGCGATGCGGCCGCCCTTCTGAGCGGTCTGGGTATTAAGGAAGACCGCCACAACATGCTCATGCGCGACGTGAGCGCCAACGAAAAGGTGCGCGTACTTCTTGCAAAGGCACTCTTCGGCAACCCCGACAACCTTCTGCTCGACGAGCCTACCAATGACCTTGACCTTGACACTGTGGCATGGCTCGAGGACTACCTCTCCAACTTCGAGAATACAGTGCTGGTGGTTTCGCACGACCGTCACTTCCTCGACTCGGTGTGCACACATACACTTGACATCGACTACAATCGCCTGCAGCTCTTCGCCGGCAACTACTCGTTCTGGTACCAGAGTAGCCAGTTGGCTCTCCGCCAGCAACAGCAGGCCAACAAAAAGGCCGAGGAGAAACGTCAGGAACTTCTCGAATTCATACGCCGCTTCAGCGCCAACGTAGCCAAGAGCAAGCAGACCACATCGCGCAAGAAGATGCTCGAGAAACTCAACATCGAGGAAATCCAGGCATCGTCGCGCCGTTACCCCGGTATTATCTTCACCCCCTCGCGTGAAGTTGGCAACAAGATTCTCGAAGTCAAAGGACTCTCTGCAAGCGTAGACGGCGAAGTTCTCTTCCGCGACATCAACTTCCAGATCGAGAAAGGCGACAAGGTGGCTTTCCTCAGCCACGACCCACGCGCTATGACAGCCCTTTTCGAGATCATCAACGGCAACCGCAAAGCCGACGAAGGCACATATGAGTGGGGCCAGACCATCACCACGGCATATCTCCCTCTCGACAACTCGGCATTCTTCAACACCGACTACAATCTTGTCGACTGGCTGAGCCAGTTCAGCGATGACTCCTCGGAAATCTATCTCAAAGGCTTCCTCGGCAAGATGCTCTTCTCCGGCGAAGATGTGCTCAAACAGGCCTCTGTCCTCTCCGGTGGAGAAAAAATGCGCTGTATGATTGCCCGCATGATGCTCCGCGATGCCAACACAATGATTCTCGACTCGCCTACCAACCATCTCGACCTTGAGTCAATCCAGGCCTTCAACAATACCCTGCAGGGCTTCAAAGGCGTGATTCTCATGTCGTCGCACGACCACGAGTTCATCCAGACCGTCTGCAACCGAATCATTGAGCTGACACCTAACGGCACAATAGATAAACTTACCGAATACGACGACTATATCACCGATCCCCGCGTAGCCGAGGCCCGTGAACGTCTGTATAAGAAATAACACCAATCTGAACGCACTATGGTAAAACACATTGTAATGTTCCGCCTTGAAGCCGAAGAGCCCCAGCGCTCCGAAATGGCCAAGGCCTTCAAAAACGCCATCGAGGCCCTCCCGGCAAAAATCGAAGCACTCGACTCCGTGGAGGTAGGTATCAACGACGGCCCTGCCGCCGGCAACTGGAATATCGTGCTTACGGCAATATGCGCCGACTATGAGGCTCTTGAGACATATTCGGCCCACCCCGAGCACCTCGCCTGCGTAGCCATCATCAAACCCGCCATTGCCGCACGCGCCTGCGTAGATTATACAGTTTGAGCAACTGGAGCACACAGCTTCTGGCATTGCACTGCGCCGACGCCACGGCAGAGGTGAAATACAATGCGCTCGCCCGCTTCTTCTTCGGCCTCATTGATGAGGCCACGGAGCGGGCGCCGCTTAATTTTGCCGGGCCATTTGCAAAAACCGACTACCTCCTCACTGAAGCCGGAGCTGACCCAGGGCTTGCGCTGGCCGTAAATGGCGCCCGAGCCCGCTTCCGCAAGCGAGCCACCATGTCGGCAGAGGAAATCTCCCGGTCGTTTGCCGACGACTTCCGTGCGGTGGCTGAGTTTGCTGCGCTTATAAACAAAGTAGATCTGCCAAAGGAAATACGGCAACTCTTCCCTGCTCCGGTCTACCGCCAGGCAATCCGCGAAACACAAACAGAAAGGCCTGAATACATACGCGCCATAGCGGAACGCACCGACGACACCTATCTATATCTCAAAGCCGACTCGCCGGAGTGTCAGCCTCTACGCCTCAATTGCCGGAGGAATGGCCGCGAGTATCTACTCGATATTGTCGGGCCACGCGACCAGGTCAATCTTATAGCACCGACGGATGCGGAAGGCGACATCGACTGTGAACTTGTGATCTACAATCCAGACTATCTCATCAATGCCTCACAGATAGCCTCGTGTTTCGAGTCTTATGCCACCGACGCACGGCTGGCCATAGTGCGCAAATTCATGCCACCGGCCAACACTGCCGCCATCAATCTCGGTAATTTCGCATCACAACTGCTCGACGAGGAAATCCACTCCGACCCAGCCACGCGCTCTGACTTAGCAAGCAGCGCCGCATCATTCTTCCGATCAAACGCCGTGAATATCGCCACCTGTGATATTCCGCCGACATTCCGCGCCGAAGCGGCTGCCCAGCAAGTCAATATCCATAATGCGATCCAATCAGCCATGCCTCGGCATGTAGGCGGATTCGATCGGGAGAAGGTGATGCTCGAGCCAGCTTTTTTCTCTGAAATGCTCGGGCTACAAGGACGTATGGACATGATGCAGCTCGACTACAGGGTCGTAGTCGAACAAAAATCCGGCAAAGGTGCTTACCCCCAAGGCGATTTTTCGGTGCCACGTCATACGCAGGCCCACTACGTACAGCTCCTGCTCTACATGGCCATAATGCGCTATAATTACCGTGAACGATATATCGCCAACGGACAGCGCCTGACGTCCTTCCTCCTGTATTCACGCTACAGTCAGCCGCTGCTCGGTCTCGGAGCGGCACCAGAACTGCTCAGGGAGGCTATGGAAGTACGCAATATGTTGGTGCACTATGAGCAACGGCTGGCTGAGGGTGACATATCATTTCTCCACGACCTTACTCCGGAGAACCTGGCCCCACAAGCCCAAGGCAAGCTTTGGGAGATGTATGTGCGTCCACAATTGGCAGCCGTACTAAATCCGCTGCACGGGCACGACACCTTAGCACAGTCATATTTCTGGCGTATGCTCCGCTTCGTGGCCACAGAGCATATGCTGGCCAAGACCGGGGGCAAATCAAAACCCGCGTCAGGTTTTGCATCGGCCTGGCACTCCAGCACTGCAGAAAAACTGGAGGCCGGAAACATCTACACCAGGCTATACATGATTCACCCGGGAGCCGATCACAACGGAAGGGTGGAGAATCTGGAGTTGGCCTTCTCGGAGAGCGATGACAACGAAATGGCCAACTTCCGCAGCGGAGATGCGGTGCTGCTCTACCCTTACGCACCGGGCGCCGAACCTGATGCGCGGCGCACAATGGTGTTCCGCTGTACCATCACCAAAATAGGCTCTGACCGCATATCTCTGGCATTGAGATTCGTGCAGTCAAGTGCCCGCCCGTTTGCCGATGCCTCCGACATGCTCTGGGCAATCGAGCACGATTTCATGGACTCGTCGCACAACTCGCTCTATCAAGGCCTGCACGCATTTCTAACCGCCCCCGAGCGTCGACGTGACCTCTTGCTGCTCCGACGCAGCCCCCGCGTCGACAAGTCGGCAGTCACAAAATGTGAGCACGAGGCATTTGCAAGCCTGGCCAAACGAGTGAAGCAGGCAAGCGAGCTTTTCCTCATCATCGGGCCTCCGGGCACAGGCAAGACCTCTTTCGGCCTTGTAAGCACCTTGCGCGAACAACTTGCCGAGGAAGGTTCGTCGATACTTCTTCTATCCTACACCAACAGGGCTGTAGACGAGATATGTTCAAAACTTGTTGATTGTGGGCTCGACTTCATGCGCGTTGGCCCGGCACTCTCGTGCGCGCCTGAATTCCGGCCATATCTTCTTGGCCCACACACGGCCGGATGCAAGAATGTAGGTCAACTCCGACGAGCCATAGCCGACACCCGCATCTTCACAGGCACCGTATCAGCCCTCAATGCCTCAATCAATCTACTGAAGCTAAAGACCTTCGACCTCGCAATTATCGATGAGGCCTCGCAGATTCTGGAGCCACACCTACTGCCCTTACTCTCCGCTAAATCGGCCGACGGAGGATGCGCAATACGCAAGATTGTGATGATAGGCGACCATAAGCAACTCCCGGCCGTAGTTCAGCAGACGCAGGCCGAATCAGCTGTATCAGAACCGGAATTAAATGAAGCCGGCCTGACCGACTGCCGCCTTTCGCTCTTCGAGCGCCTTCTGAGGCGATATGGATCTGACCCAGCCGTCACTTACATGCTCACCCGCCAGGGGCGCATGCACACCGATATAGCAGAGTTCCCCAACCTTGCCTTTTATAACGGAAGACTGGGCTGTGCCGGGCTACCCCATCAACTCGGCCCATTGCCTCCTTGCAAAGCCGAGGACCTGCCCGACCGCATCATAGCCGAGCACCGCATGGCATTTGTGGATATTGCCGAAGCACCAACACTTACCGGCTCCGACAAGGTCAACCGTGCCGAGGCTGGCATCATTTCATCGCTTGCGGCAGCTATCTACCGCAAAGAGGAACAATTTTCAGCAGAAGATACCTTAGGAATAATAGTGCCCTACCGTAACCAGATTGCCGCCATCCGCAGTCTTATCGCAGACACAGGCATTCCCCAACTGACCGACATAACCGTAGACACAGTGGAGCGTTTCCAAGGGAGCCAGCGCAAATATATAATATACGGATTCACCGTCAAGCGCGAGAATCAGCTTAAATTCCTCACCGAGCATACCTTTACCGATATCGACGGCTCTGAAATCGACCGCAAGCTGAATGTGGCCATGACCCGCGCACGCGAGCACATGATATTTGTCGGCAATTCCGGTCTGCTCAGTTCCGTACCGACCTTTGGCCGGCTTATAGACCATATCCGCTCGCACGGAGGCATATATTCCATGCCCCGCTGAGGTGAATTTTTTATTTAAATATTAAGAACGGAGGCTGCCTAAACCCGTTAGACAGCCTCCGTTTTGTGTTTATTTCAAGTCTTATTCAACTACAGTAGTGCGGGCATCCCACCACATGCGCGAAGTGGTGTTGTCGCCTCCCATCGCAGCGGCAGCTTGAGCATAGCTCGTTGCGTTGAGCGTCTGCTCGATAGCCGGATAGATATAGCGGCGCAGCGAACCTTTGTAGTCCATGGCTTTGGGCTCCATCACATAGCCGGGCTGGGGCATCTCGAAAGGATCGAGGGCCGGCATGCCGAGACGACGGTAGTCGTTCCATGCCTCGAAACTGTTTTCGGGGAAGCCAGCGATATATTTCTGTGTGATGATTTTCATGAGCTTGGAGTTGCGTGTGCCTGCAAGGTCAGAGCCATCGGCAGAATTGAACGCCACGCTTGTGCCCATAAGGTTTTTCATATCGGACTGCAGGTAAGATTCTACATCATCGCTATTGATGAGGGTGCCATAACTTGCCATTGACTTGCGGATACCCTGCTCGTAGTAAGCCTCAGCAGTTCCTCCTACACTATAACCACGGAGGGCAGCCTCGGCAAGCAGGAAGTAGCTCTCGTTACCATAGACAAGTATCTGTGCGCGGTCTTTGGTGAGTTCGGGAGCCTCGGTAACCGGAGGAGTGGGGTCGTCACTGATGAAGAAGGCACCGATGCGGGCGTGGTTGGTGTTGAGGTTGTCGGGCTGGGCAGCCACAGCTGCAGAATAACCGGGTTTCACGCCCTGCCAGCGACCACGATAATCGGTATCCACCACCTCGATGGTGTTTCCATTCTCATCGGTCTCTGTATGAGTAACGACAGCGGCCTTAGTTCCTTCACTGGTTACGTTGAAGTAGATAAGTGCACGGGGGTCGGCATACTCAGGAACGTATTGGGGCTGGTAGTAATCTTTCATCTCAACAGCCACACCGCCGAGGTTTGTAAGGATCTTCTCCATCGACGAGCTCAGAGTGAGACGGCTTGACCAATAGTGTGCGTAGGGGTAGAAAAGATTCCAGCCAACATTCGAGGTGTATACGCTGATACCTTTCTCAATAGTGAGGTCATCGGTAAGGAAACCACCCTGCGCGGCAGCTGCGGCTTCAGCCTCAAGTTTAGCCTTGGCAGGGTCGACCTCGGTGAGACGCAGGGCGAGGCGCAGACGCAAAGTGTTGGCAAGAGCTTTCCACTTCGCCCAATCGCCAGCCAGAAGGAGGTCGGCGGCGCCTACATTGTTAGGCATTGATGTGTCGATCGCTGCCGAAGCCTCGGCGAGCTCGAGGAGCATATCGTAATAGATATCTTTCTGACTGTCGTAACGCGGCTCAGTGTAGTCGGGGTCACAAGCCTGCGAGTATGGCACATCGCCGAAGAAGTCGGTAAGACGCGAGTACACCCATACGCGCCATATACGGCATATCTGCTTGATGTTTTCCTCCTCTGGAGTGTCGCAAAGTCCGATCGCCTCATTGAGGTTGGCAATCCAGGACCAAGATTCATTCCAATACGATACAGCGTACGAATCATCGGGAACGCATTGGTTGGAAGAGTATTTGTCGTTGGAGAAATACTGCGCGAAAGTATCAGTGCCAAGGTTTATCATGCGTTGCCACAGGTCAGCGGTCAGCGACGAGCGCACCATAGTGACACTGGCAAGATACATGGGGGTGATGTTGTTTTTGTTTACGCCGTTGGGGTTGGTATTGGTTTCCTCGAAAGACTCGCAGGAAGGCAAGGCAAATGCGAGTGCGGCCATCATTGACAGTGCCAACGGTTTGAATATATTTTTCATTGTGGTCTGTAGTCGTTAGAATGAAACATTGAGGTTGAAGCCGAAGCTGCGCATGGTGGGGAAGGAGTAGTGCTCGATACCTCCGGCGTTGCCAGTCGAGAGAATTGTCTCGGGGTCATATCCGCCGGGAATCTTGCTGTAGATGATCCACAGGTTTCGGGCGACGAAGCTGAGTTTAAGGTTGGTAAATGGAGTCTTTGCAAGAAGCTTCTTAGGCAGTGAGTAACCGAATGTGAGCTCGCGCAGACGGAGGTTTGTGCCGTCGTAGACATGACGCTCGCCGATGTTCTTCACGCGTGTCCAGTATTCCTGCGGGTTTGCATATGTGGTATTGGGCACATAGATGGTGTTGCCGTTGGCATCGGTGCTTTCCACAACGCCGTCAACAAGAATACCACCGGTTCCGGCATACCATGCATCACGTCCTTCGAGCGACATCTCGTTAGTACCGTTTGCGGCAGCCTGAGCGAGAGAATTCATGTATACGTCACCGCCGACGCGGAGGTCGAGGAGGAAGCTGAGATAGAAGTCGCGGTAAGTGAATGCGTTGTTCATTGATCCGGTCCACTTGGGCAGATAGTTGCCGAGGGGATTATCGGTATCCATGTTCGATGTGCGCAGGGGCAGACCATCGTTATCCACGATGATTTTGCCATCCTCAGTACGCTCATAGCGGTAACCGAGTATATCGCCGTAGTTTCCACCCTCGCGCGATACGACCTGTGCGAACTCGTACGATCCGAGCACATATACATTGGCTTCGGGGTGGAGTTCCTTGATTTTGTTGCGGTTGAGAGTGTAGTTGATGGTTGCGTTCCATGAGAAGTCTTTGGTTTCGACGGGTCTTGCGGTGAGCACAACCTCAAAGCCATGGTTCTCGATGTTGCCCGCATTGATCTGGCGGCTCGAGTAGCCGGTCGACATCGATACGGGGATATAGAGGATCTGGTTCGTAGCGTTCTTCTTATACCAGGTGAAATCCACACCCAGACGGTTGTTGAACAAACGAAGGTCGAAGCCTACTTCAGTTGATTTGATGTTCTCCGGCTTCAGGCTGAAGAGCTTTGAAACTTCTGAGATATACGATCCTTTGAGAGCTCCGCCAGGGTAGATCGTAATTACATTGTAGTCATTGGAGATGCTGTAAGGCGATGTATCGTTACCAACCTCGGCATACGATGCACGGAGTTTGCCGAAGGAGAGCCACGATGGCATGCCCACCTTGAATTCCTTGCCGAGCAGGTCGGTGACGATAAGACCTACACCTACCGAAGGATAGAAGAACGAACAGTTGTTCTTAGGAAGGGTCGACGACCAGTCGTTGCGGGCAGTCACATCGACGAAAGCCCAGTTGCCGTAGCTCAACGACGCCATACCATAGACTGAATTCACAGCCTTGTTGTAAACATCATTGCTGGCCGATATTGCCGTACCGTTCGAGATGAAGAATGCGTTGGGAACCTCAAGAGGGCCGGAGCTCTGGCTTGTAGCTTCGCCGTGGCTGTACATAAGGTTGCCGCCCACACTCAGGCTTGCTGAGAAATCAGAGTCGAACCAGTTGTCTTTCTGGAGGGTGATGAGGGCGTCGGTGTTGCGGTCGCGGTAGTAACCGTTGCTGATTGAGAACGAACCGTGGCCGGCGACATCGCCTATGGGGTATTCGGCTACCGTCTTGCTGGAGACGTTAGTCCAGTAGATATCCTCGCCATGGCGTATTTTCAACGATAGCCAGTCAAGAATCTGGTAGTTGAGCGAGAGGAATCCGATGAAGCGGTCGCGGCCGTTGACATAGGAGTTATCTTCTACCAGGTAGGGGTTAAGTATGTTAGCGGGGTCCGATTGCCAGCGTAGAGCATTGCCGTAGCCATCGTACTTGGCGGCCATGTCGGAATAGTGGATGCTTCGCGGCATGAGAAGGTAGTTTCTCATGACGCCCGTAGCGGCTGCACCGAGCCATGGTGTGTTGCGGTTCTTCGACTTGATGTAGTTGACTTTGGCGTCGAACTGCAGGTTGTCGGTGAGATTGATTGTACCGCGAAGATTCATATTGAAGCGGTCGTTATGGTTTGTCGGCACCACACCGTCAATATACTGGTATGAAAGAGTTGTGCGGAACGATCCACGATCGCCAGTGAAACCTGCCTCAAGTGTGTTTGTGGTCGATACACCCGTTGTGAGGTAGTCCATGATGTCGTTGTCGTAAGGAAGGAAGGCACGTTCCTTGTTGGTCCAGTCAGTAATCATCTGCCCTTCCATCTTCGGACCCCAGCTGAGGTTGTTGTCGCCTACATACTGGCCATTTGTACCTTGTCCGTACACATTCTGCATCTTGGGCTTTGTGAGCGGACGCTCTATCATCACGTTGGAGTTGAAAGTTACGCCAAGGCCTTTGCGGTCGGAGCCTTTCTTGGTTGTGATCATCAGGACACCATTACCTGCACGTGTACCATAAAGCGCTGCTGCGGCTGCGCCTTTGAGCACAGAGATAGACTCGATGTCGTCTGGGTTGATGTCGTTAAGACTGTTACCGTCGTCGCGACCGCCCCATTCGTCACCACCTCCGCTGCTGTTGGCGATGGGCACACCGTCGACAACTATAAGAGGTTGGTTATTGCCCGAGAGAGAGTTGTTACCACGGATGATAATTTTTGAGGAACCAGTGGAACCGGAGCCGGTGCCGGATACTTGAAGACCGGCGATACGGCCCGAAAGACTGTTTACAATATTGTTCTCGCGTGCCTCGGTGAGAGATTCTCCCTTGATGTCCTGCACGGCATAGCCAAGCGCTTTGGTCTGGCGTTTGATGCCGAGTGCGGTGACTACAACCTCGCTGAGGTTTTCTGCCGAAGGCGAAAGAACGATTTTTACAAAGTCACGACCGTTAACCGCCACTTCCTTAGACTCGCATCCTACATATGAAACCTGAAGCACGGGATTCTTTTCAGAAGTGCGAAGCTCGAAATTGCCGTCGATATCGGTAGACATTGCCACATGTGTACCTTTAATAAGCACTGTAGCCCCAATAAGAGGTTCGTCTTCAGTGTTGAACACCGAACCCTTGATAATTGACACCGATGATGAGGCTTGAGTTGCAGGCTCAGCAGCATAGATTACCGGAATGCCCGAGGAGAGCATCAGACCTGCCGCCAAAACAATTTTTGGGGCAAGAGTTGTAAATAATAATCGTTTCTTCATTGATATTAGAATAGATAGTTGGTGTGAATGATAGTTTAGAAGCTTGGTTTAGAGGATTGGCGGCTGTTAAATCGGGCATCCGCATTCCGATATTTGTCGTTCGTTACAAATAGACGAATCCAACAAAAAAGAACAATGTGTTTTAGATTTAGGCGTTGTTTTAGCTTGTTGGATAATTGTTCGGGGCAAAAGTAAACAATCTGTCGAAATGAATAAAAATATTAATATTAATAAAAGTTAAAACGGGTGAATTGACAATAAACGAAGGTAAATGGCATACTACTTCCTAAAAAATTTTAAAAAGTAGTCTTCGCGATAGTTAAAATATATAGTCATGGCTTGTTAAATAATCGAACCTGGCACATATCTACGATGCAATTCACCATATCTTCACCTAATTCGGTATAATTAAAATACAGGCTATCCGGGCCCTCCTTTTTGATAATGTTTTAAATCGGGTTCCGGAGACTTAGCCAAGATAATACAACCTACTGCCAATTAATTTTGAACACTAAAATTTCATGAAGACGACGAAATTTGCTAAATTTGCCCCTACCAAAAGTTTATGGGTTATACCGCTGACAATATGAAACTGAAACTAACTATTATTCACTATGGAAAAAAAAGATTTTAAAGCCCACCTCATTGGCCGGTGCATGAATTTCAGATTCTGCATGATTCTCTTGTGCATAGCCCTGAAAATGCCGGCATACGCTAACGTAGAATTCGAAAGAGTCTGGCTCGAACATGGCATCAAAAAGAACGGAGTAGAAGGTATGACGGTGCACGCTCATTTTTCAATCGAAGGAATGAAAGGTGATAAAGTCACAGCTATTGCCTGGATCCAAGATGAAGACGGAAACTATCTTGAAAAAGGAAATGGGAATGCTTTAAATATTCAACACAACTTAAGTATCTCATACGATAATTCTTTATGGGAAGACGTAACATTTTTCATTCCATATGCCGATATGGATTTTAAGAGCGGACAACATTCCTACTATGCCCTTGTATCTATTCACACATCTGGTTTTGAGACCTGCCTTTCTGTATCCGATTTTGTTAAATTTCTCGGTACCGGCCCAGAAAATAACAGAAAGGCACGCGGCGAACGTCAAATGCTTGCTAATGGAGGGTATGTTGACAGAGTTGAAAATGCCGACGGGAGCATCACAAGTACTACTGTCACAAAATGTACTATATGCCAGGGTTCCGGAAAATGCAATCTCTGTGGAGGGCAAGGAGGTCTCTGGGGTGGATATGGTCAATACCGTTCTTATCACATATGCGTCAGCTGCGGGGGCGGTGCCCAATGTAAATATTGCAATGGCACAGGAGACAATGTGTTAATTTCCACATATTATCCATCCACAAATGAGTCATACGGATATGACTTGCATACCGGAAATATGATTTCTACAGCAAAAGGTTCCGGCAATTATCAGAGCAGCAGTTCCAATAATGAAGGTGTTTGCTCATTTTGCAACGGAACCGGGATGGACTCTTTTGCCTGGGAGGCGGGCAGCCCCAAACCTCGTGCAGGCGGTTACACTCATTCTTCCGGTGGAAAATGTCCTTATTGTGGCAAATACGAATGGCATCAGCACGTTTATTGCCCAAAATGCCACGCCGACAAATACTTATAATTATATAATCCAACGGTACATCGAGATAATGGATGGATTTATTTATAGTATCTGCCACCTCCTTTTTCGCCAATCGATAAGCTTCACTTACAATTTTCTTGAAGGGAGGCGAGGCCGATTCATCCTATGTTTCGAAAAAAATTCGTATCTTTGCACGCAATTACAAACATACCCACCAGATGAGTTCTTTTATTGCAGACAGAGTTAAGATGGACGGGCTTACATTCGACGACGTACTGCTGATCCCGGCGTACTCGGAAGTCCTCCCCCGTGAAGTCAATCTCCAGACCCGTTTCTCGCGAAACATCACCCTTAACGTGCCAATAGTGTCGGCGGCAATGGATACCGTCACCGAATCGCAACTGGCAATAGCCATCGCACGTGAAGGCGGTCTCGGAGTCATCCACAAAAACATGCCCATCGCCGAGCAGGCCCGTCAGGTACACGCTGTAAAGCGCGCCGAAAACGGCATGATTTATGACCCTGTAACCATTCTGCGCGGTTCGACCGTAGCCGACGCCCTGCGAATGATGAGCGAATACCATATCGGCGGCATACCCGTTGTTGATGAAAACGGCAAGCTCGTGGGCATCGTCACCAACCGCGACCTCCGCTTCGAGCGCGACCATTCCCGCGCCATCGATGAGGTGATGACAAAAGAAAACCTCGTGACAACCTCATCTACCACCAATCTTGAAGAAGCTGCCGACATTCTCCAGTCGCACAAGATCGAGAAACTGCCTGTTGTCGACAACGAAGGCAAACTTATCGGACTCGTCACCTATAAAGACATAACCAAAGCAAAAGACAAACCCAATGCCTGCAAAGACAGCCGCGGCCGCCTTCGTGTAGCCGCCGGAGTAGGCGTCACCCCCGACTCTATGGACCGCGTTGACGCACTCGTGGCAGCCGGCGTGGACGCCATCGTAATCGACACAGCCCACGGTCATTCCCGCGGTGTTGTTGGCGTACTCGAGGCAATCAAGAATAAATATCCCCAGATCGATGTAGTGGTAGGCAATATCGCCACCGGCGACGCAGCCCGTTACCTCGTAGACCATGGTGCCGATGGCGTGAAGGTGGGCATAGGCCCTGGCTCAATCTGCACCACACGAATCATTGCAGGTGTAGGCGTACCCCAGCTTTCGGCTGTATACGACGTTGCCAAAGCCCTCGAAGGCACAGGAGTACCTCTGATTGCCGACGGCGGCATCCGTTACTCAGGCGACATCGTCAAGGCTCTCGCCGCAGGCGCACACTCAGTGATGCTCGGCGGTATGCTCGCAGGCGTGGAAGAATCACCCGGCGACACAATCATCTTCAACGGCCGTAAATACAAAGCCTACCGCGGCATGGGTTCGCTCGAAGCCATGGAAAAAGGCTCGAAAGACCGTTATTTCCAGGGCAACGAGACCGATGCCAAGAAACTCGTTCCCGAAGGCATCGCCGCCCGTGTGGCCTATAAAGGCAATCTCTACGAGGTGGTTTACCAGATGCTCGGCGGCCTCCGCGCCGGTATGGGTTACTGCGGAGCTCCCGACATCGAACGCCTCCACAAGGCCTCGTTTACCCGTATCACCAACGCGGGCGTAGCCGAAAGTCACCCCCACGACGTAGCCATCACAGCAGAAGCCCCCAATTATAGCGCGGGCGCACAATAAACAATTGCTGCATACGTTATACAAGTGTGCCGTCACCATCCGGAGGCGGCACACTCATCAATTATATAGACAAGACCATTACCTAATACAACAAGATGAAACGACACATCTTCGCAGCCGCCGTGGCTGCCCTCGCAGGCATAAGCGCCAACGCCGCTTCTTCCTCCGATCCCGTGCTCATGACGGTCGACGGCCATGACGTGCCTGTAAGCGAATTTGAGTACCTCTACAACAAGAACAACAGCCAGCAGCTCCAGCAGCAATCAATCGACGATTACCTTCAGCTTTTCATAAACTACAAGCTCAAAGTTGCTGACGCCGAGCGCGCCGGCCTGCAGAACTCACCGGAATTTGTAAGCGAATACAACAACTACCGCGCCGAGCTCGCTGCCCCATATCTCCGCTCGCAGGCTGTCGAGGACAGTCTCGTGCAGGAAGCCTATAGCCACCGCGAATATGATGTGTATGTAAGCCACATAATGCTCCCCATGGAGCCGGGCAACCAGCAACGCGCCGACTCGCTCCGCACCGCCATCCTCGAAGGCAAGACCACATTCGAGGATGCCGCCCGCAATTTCTCAGTCGACCGCGCAAGCAGCATACGCGGCGGCCGGATGGGCTATGTAGTTCCCGACCGTTTCCCCTGGCCTTTCGAGAAAGCCGCATACGACACAGCTGTAGGTTCTCTGTCTCCTGTATGCAATTCGGGCATGGGTTACCACATTATCCGCGTAGAGTCGCGCCAGCCGGCAGCCGGCGAAGTACTCGCCTCGCACATTCTTCTTATGAACCGCGGCAAAAGCCAGGAAGAAATCGAAGAAAATAAGGCTACCATCGACTCTCTTTACACACTTCTCAAAGATGGAGCAGACTTCGGACAGCTCGCTTTGAAATATTCAGAAGATCCAGGTTCGGCACAGCGAGAAGGCTCTCTCGGCTGGTTCGGCCGTGGTGTGATGGTTGCCGAATTCGATAGCGTGGCATTCTCACTTGCCAATGGTGAAGTTTCGGCTCCGTTCGAGACCGCATTCGGTTATCATATCGTGAAGCGCTTCGACCATCAGGGTGTGCCTGCCCTCGACGACGTACGCAAGAAAATCGTTGAAGCAATGGGTCGCGACGAACGCTCACGCGCACCCGAAGAAGCCAAAATCAAAGAACTTCTTGCCAAATACAATGCCAGCGTAAATCCTGCCACGATGGAAAAGGTTACCGCAGCCATCAACGCCAACGGCGGATATGACTCAACCGTTATCGTCACACTTGCAGCGATGAAAGAGCCTCTGGCTTCTTACAATGGCACCACCCTCACCGTAGCTCAGGTAATGGAAGCTGTTCCTTTCACCCAGAGCGCCGACGCAGCCACAGGCGCACGCCTTGTGTCGACCACAGCCGACGGCCTGCTTCGCTCAGGTGTGCTCGATCTCGCACGTGCAGATCTCGAGAAAAACAACGCCGACTACCGCAACCTCATCAACGAGTACCGCGACGGTATACTTCTCTACGAAATCTCAAACCGCAAGGTATGGGATCGCGCATCGAAAGACACCGAAGGCCTCGAGCAGTTCTTCAAAGAAAATGCAGCCAAATATGCATGGGAGGCTCCGAAGTTCAAGAGCTACGTAATCTTCGCCACCTCTGATTCAGTTCTTAACGAAGCCCTCACTTTTGCAGGCACCCTCTCTACCGACAATCCTGCCGACTTCACCAAGGAAATGCGCAAACGTTTCCCCCGCGACATCAAAATCGAACGAGTGATTGCCGCCAAGGGTGAGAACGCCATCACCGACTATCTTGGTTTCGGCCAGCCCAAGCCCACCGAAGAGACTGGCAAATGGAAGGCTTACGCAGCCTTCAAAGGCCGTATCCTCGACGCTCCAGAAGAAGCTGCCGACGTGCGTGGCGCTGCCATGACCGACTATCAGTCGAAACTTGAAAACGACTGGATCAAAGAACTCCACAAGAACTATAAAGTAAAGGTCAACAACAAAGTATTCAAAAAACTACAAGCTAAGTGACCCTTGACATATTAAAACTTACCGCCGCCACGGCATGCGCGCTGTCAATCATGACCGCGTGCAGCCGTGGCGGCGACGCTTCAGTTCCTGCCGATGCCCTGGTAAGCATCGGCGAAGCATCGCTCACCCGCACAGAACTGAATACAAAGATTCCGGCCGGCCTCAGCCCAGCCGACAGTACGGCGGTAGCCCGCGCATACATACGCTCATGGATTGACGCACGCCTGATTGCCGGTGTCGCATCTGCCGAGGTCGACATGGACGAGATTAACCGCCTCACCGAAGAATACCGCAACGAGCTTATCATGGCGCAGTACAGGCGCACGATGGCGCGTCAGGCCTCCGACGGCGACTTCGCGGAAGACAGTCTGCGGGCCTACTACGAAACCCATCCAGAGGACTTCGTGCTCGAACGCCCCATGCTAAAAGGGCTATATCTCAAAATTCCGGATGACACCCCCAATCTGAGCACTATCCGCAAGATCGGAAGAGCACACGTCTGAACTCCAGTCACCCTTAGGTATCTCGT
>CAJUJB010000030.1 GCA_910586595.1 uncultured Muribaculaceae bacterium
GAAAACCGTTGAGGGTCACACCTCCGGGGGTTCGAATCCCTCTCTCTCCGCAAAAAGGTAACCGAGGCCTTGTAAGCAGATGCTTACGAGGCCTTTTTTCTATTTGTCGTTTACCATGAAATGCTATAAAGAGAATATTTATGAAGACAATACGATTGATATATCCCCAGTGGCAGGGTGGAAATATTGCCCGCTGGATTCCGAATATCGCGCCAGAAGATGCTTCGCGTGGGTATTATCTCGGATCTATGCTGTTGAATTTCCTGGCTCCAGAAACAGACAATGAAACTTTTACGGTGCCTGTTTCTACGGATGTCACTGCGCGGATTGAGAAGAATGGTGTGCTTGATCAAGATATAATTGTGGAGCAGACCAGAGCTGCTCTTGACACACTGCGCATCGCTAATCCAGACAAAGTGGTGACATTAGGCGGGGAATGCTCGGTAAGCGTACCGGTATTCTCTTATCTGGCAGATAAACATAAAGGAGATGTGGCGATAGTGTGGATTGACGCCCACCCTGATATAACATTGCCAGGTGATGACTACAATGGTTATCATGCGATGGCTCTAACCGCCTGCATGGGTATGGGCGATAAGAATATAGTGGGGCAACTTCCCGCAAGTGTGCCGCCTGCGGCTGTGTGTCTTGCAGGCCTTAGAGAATGCGAATATCCCTATATCGAAAAACGTGTATCGGAGTTTGGTTTAGCTCATTATTCTCCACAACAACTTGCCGGCTCAAGTCAACCGGTGATTGAGTGGCTTAAAATGTCTGGCAAATCAAAAGTTATGATCCACTTCGACATGGATGTAATGGATCCGGCCGATATACTTGCTGCTGTGGCTGACGGGCCTGCCGGGGGATTAAAACTCAATGAAGTTGTACGCTTGATAAATGACATTGCGTCATATAAGGAACTCGTGGCTTTGACTATCGCGGAGCCTATGCCAAGACTTGCGATAAGGCTGAAGAATATGCTGGGCGAGTTGCCTCTGATGCATTAAGCATGGATAAATTGAAAGATATGTCGCTGGAGGAGCTATGGGAATTATTCCCAATTATATTGTCTCCTCATAGCCCGGAGTGGAAAACATGGGCGGATAACGAAATACAATCATTATCCAGCCTGCTTGCACACTATACTCCGGTGATCAACCATATCGGGAGTACTGCGGTGCCGGGTATCATGGCAAAGCCTATTGTGGATATTCTTGTTGAAATATCGAGCGACTGTGACTGGCATGAGGTAAAAAACATTTTGGAGGAGTCGGGCTATATCTGCATGAGCGAGTCGGCGAATAGAATGAGTTTCAACAAGGGCTACACTCCGTCGGGCTATGCCGCCAGGGTGTTTCATATCCATATTCATGTCCTCGGCGACAATGATGAGATTTATTTCCGCGACTGTCTGCGACGGAATCCGATTGTTGCGAAGGAATATGAAACTCTGAAATTAAGCCTTCTTCCCAAATATAGAAACAACCGCGACGGCTACACCGAGGCCAAAACCGACTTTATAAAGACCGTAATGGCGTCAAAGATTGACCAGCTCGATTGATTGTTTGCCGGAGAGGCGCTCGATGGTCATTTCGAGCATTAAGCAACGCGAGAATCCGCTGGCAATCTCTTTTTCCAAGCCTGCTGCATCATCGGGGTTGCATCGTCGCCCTAAAATCTTAAGTGTGCGCAGTTTTTCGTCTTCCTCTTCTATAATCCTCACAGTGCCAAATGCAATTACGCTCCGAAAGTAGGTGGTGTATGTCTCGGGGTGAATCTCATCTTGAGCAATGACAGTAAACGAAGCCTTGTTGTTAGACTTCAAAATATCCACCTTATGGCCCTTCAGAGCTGAGTGAAAATAGATTTTCCCATCGGCATACACGTGACTCAACGGCACTCCATATGGCTGCAGGTCTTTATCGCACAGGGCCAAGACCCCAGATGTCGTACTACAGAGAATCTCTATGCATTGTCCATAGGGTAGCTGTTGTTTTATGCGGCGCATCTTTCTTCCCATCAGTGCATGAATTTTAGTCCGACAATAGAGAGAATCAGGGTTGTGATGAAGAACAAGCGCCAGAAAGTAGCCGGTTCATTAAAAAATAAAATTCCGACTATAACGGTGCCCACAGCTCCAATCCCGGTCCAAACGGGGTAAGCTGTGCCGATGGGTATCGTCTGGACTGATTTTGACAGTAATACCATGCTGAGGGTAAGACAGAGTAAGAACCCTATGCCCCACAGGCACCATGGAGTTCCCGATAGTCCTTTCATTTTACCAAGACAAAACGCAAAGCCGGTTTCGAAGCAGCCGGCTATGATGAGAAGAATCCAATTCATTTCTCAGACAGATGTCCTATTGAGGGCTGCAGCAATACCCGGCGTCTCCTTCTAAGGTCATATTAGACTGCAAATGTACGGAAAAAATCACGATTTTTCGTTACCTTTGTGCTGTTTCTCAGTAGAGCTAAGCCCGTATATGCCGACTTTATTTATTACAGTATTTTGTTTAGCAGTTATCGCTGTGGTCGTGATGTCTGCGATTCGGATACATCTCCACCATCAGACAAAAGACTTTTTAGATAGATTCATTAATTATCCGGTGTATAGTTCCCGTTTAGTTACAGTGCAATCTGACGGCAACGCATCAGGTATTTCAGAGGGTTTATTTATTGACTTGCGCACCGATTTGACCCGAAGTTTTCATGGGCAGATAATACCGGGCTCACAAGGCGTTGACTTTATTGATTACTATAAACCATTTTTTCAAGAATCATCTTCTCTTGCAAAAAAACTTAAAACCTTCCATATAGATGTACCTGAAATAATCTCAAATCTTATCCGTGATTTTGAGAAGATAAATAGTTTAATCAAACAGCATAATGAGGTTGTTATAAGTGGCTTACTTAGTGAGCATAAAGAGTTTTTTGATCATTGTCTTAAATATCCGTTAGATAGTCAGCAAAGACGCTCAATTGTTTCTGAGGAAGATAATTGTCTGGTCGTCAGTAGTGCCGGAAGTGGTAAGACATCTTCTATTGTTGGAAAGGTCAAGTATCTCACGGAGATTAAAAAAATAGATCCGCAAAGAATCTTACTTATCAGCTATACTAATAAGGCTGCTTCGGAGCTTACTGAAAGAATATCTACTCCCGGATTAAAGGGCTGCACATTTCATAAATTAGCCATTGATATAATTGGAAAAGCGACTGGAGTCAAGCCATCTATTTGTGATAATACAGATGCGTTGTTTGGAAAGATTTATCATAGTCTATTAAATAATTCAACGTTTAAGAAAAGTATCGTGGAGTATTTCGTAGACTACCCAAACGACGAAACTCTTGAGGAACAGCGTGTGAATGAACGACGGGAGTATTTGTCCGAAAAGAAAAATGTACGCCTCAAAGCTATGTTTCCAGACATGGATGGTAGACCAGTCTATGTTAGGAGCCTTCAAGAACAAAAGATATGTTTTGCATTAACTTCTCTTGGTATAAAATTCCGGTATGAAGAAGCCTATGAGTACCAATTGGCAGATGAACTTCACGCGCAATATCGGCCGGACTTTTCTATATATTTTGAAAAAGGTGGTATAGTCCACCGTATTTATTTGGAACATTTTGGAGTCGACGATCATAGCTGTGTACCTATTTGGTTTGCTACGGATAAGAATATCTCCTATGAAGAAGCCAATAAAAAATATAATGATGGAATAACATGGAAGAAGGCTGCACACGAGAAGTTTGGAACGCAATTATTAGTAACCTCAAGCGCTGATTTCTACTACTCAGATATAAGAGAAAAACTCCTGAAACTTTTGCAGGAGGCCGGAGTGCCAATTCAGGAAAAATCGAACAATGAGTTGTATGAGTTAATAATATCAGAGGGTAGTAAACAAGAGAAAGCGTTTATTAGATTTATAGTTACTTTTGTTACTCTTATCAAATCAAGTTGCAAATCGATCAGAGACGTGTTGAAGGAAGCGAAGGCAGCCAATGACGATCGAAGTGCGTTTATCATAAAAAAAATAATTCAACCAGTATATAACCGGTACATCCAGGAATTAAGTGACCTGAAACAAGTCGATTTCACTGATGTAATTCTGCAAGCAACGGAGCTATGCAGAACCAATCGAATTGTTGAATACGACTATATAATCGTAGATGAGTTCCAAGATATATCTGTTGACCGGTATAATTTTCTGAAAGTGTTGCGGGATGGTACTCTTCCGGCAAAACTATATTGTGTGGGAGATGATTGGCAATCAATCTATCGTTTTTCGGGTAGTGATATGGCGCTGTTTAATCAATTCCCCGAATACTTTGGCGCGACTGATATAAACAAAATAGAAACGACCTATAGGTTTGGAGAGCCATTGGTTTCTCTTTCATCCCGTTTTATTATGCGGAATAGCTCTCAAATTCATAAGGATATACGTTCCTTCAGGCCTGAAATGAGAACCTTTTTAGAGTTTTATTCCTACGAAAAGCGAGAGTATTGCAGTATTATAGAGCAACTTATACGGACTATACCTTCTGATAAATCTATTTTTCTGTTGGGGCGTTATACCTTTGATGACTATTATTTGTCATATAAGTTCCAGTCCGTCAGGGAAGGCGGTAGATTCTTTTATGTTATTTCCGGGAGGAAGATTGAGTTCTTGACAATACATAAATCCAAAGGCTTGGAAGCTGATTATGTGTTTCTGCTGCAATGTAATAAAGATACTTACGGTTTTCCCTCACTTATCGGCGATGATCCAGTGCTGAACTATGTGCTGACTAAAGGAGACCAATTTCCCAATGGTGAGGAGCGCCGATTGTTCTATGTAGCTATAACAAGGGCTAAGGTGAAAACTATGGTGCTTTATGACCGAAATTACCCCTCTGTATTTGTAGATGAGTTCCTGCGTCCTGATAGACCTACAGAGAAAAATAATGAAAAACATCCTAATGCCAATAAGCGATGGACGCGCAGTGAGGACTATTTTCTACTGAAGCTCCATGATGAAGGGAAAAGTATCAGAACTATAGCAATGAAATTAGGCAGAAGCCAAACTTCTATTGTGATGCGCTTGGATAAGTTAAAAAATGAATCCTGAACATTATTTTTTTATATCTATCAGAGCCTTTTTGCCCTCATCTTAATATATGTTATTAACGAAATTTTCGTAAATTTGCATTGACTTCAGGTATTGGAGCCTCAGTCATGCTAATTATTAATATCTTAATACCATGTATAAAACCCTTCTGAGTTTTATTTTTCTTTCATTGTCGTTACTTACCGGGATGTATGCAGCAAATCCCAAAGCTGACGACAAGGCTGTGGTGACAGCCGGAAATGCGCGTTTTACTGTGCTTACGCCAGAGATGATACGCATTGAGTATAGTCCTAAGGGAATCTTTGAGGACAAGGCGACCTTTGCGGTAATTAACCGTGAGCTGCCTGTGCCTAAATTCTCTAAAAAGGAGAGTGGTGGTTTTCTCACCATCACCACCGACCGTCTGAGTCTCCGTTACCGTCTCGGATCTGATCCGATGCTCGAGCCGGCATCTCCGGCTAATCTGAGCATAACCATGAAGCTTAATGGCAAGCCAGTGGTATGGTACCCTGGTCTTGATGATCCGGCCAATCTACGTGGCACTTACCGTACGCTCGACGGAAATAGCGGCGATGCGTATCGCGACCGCCTCGAGAGTGGTGTTATCTCACGCTCTGGCTGGGCTGTGATCAATGATTCTCCCTTGGCCGAACGAGCCGACGGTAGCCGCTCGCTGGCGTTTGCCGGTAAAGAGGGTATTCCAGGTGTCGACTGGCTGGCAGAGCGAGCCGATACTGCGGCGCTTGACCTTTATTTCATGGGTTACGGCCATAACTACAAGCAGGCTCTGAAAGACTTTACTCTTATAGCCGGTAAGATTCCCTTACCTCCCGACTATGTGTTCGGATATTGGTACAGCAAATATGAGAATTATACCGCCGACGATTTCCGCAATATTGCCGCAGCACTTAAAGAAAACGACATCAATGCTGATGTGATGATACTCGATATGGACTGGCATTGGAACGCTGAGAAAGGCGTGTCGGGTGGCCGTGGCGGTTGGACCGGCTGGAGCTGGAACCGGAATCTTATCCCTGATCCCGAGGGATTGCTCGACGATATACACGCCGCCAATCTCCATATTGCGCTGAATCTCCATCCTGCCGACGGTGTCAATGTGGGAGAAGATATATTCCCCGGCATGGCTAAGGATATGGGCCTGACGCAGCCTGTGGAGACCTCTATTCCCTGGCAACTCGAAGACAGTGTGTTTGCACGTGCCTTCGTGAAAAATTTCCTCCGACCTTTCGAGAAGTCCGGCGTGGATTTCTGGTGGCTCGACTGGCAGCAGCATCTCACCAGTCCCTATACCGATGGCCTCGGCGAGACATTCTGGTGCAACCACGTATTTTTTAATGAGATGAAGGCCGGTCGCCCCGACCATCGTCCGCTTATATTCCATCGCTGGGGTGGGCTCGGCAGCCACCGTTACCAGGTTGGATTCTCAGGAGACACGTACATCAACTATCCTACGCTCGCATTCCTGCCTTACTTCACCGCCACGGCCTCTAACGTCGGCTATGCCTACTGGGGCCATGATATAGGTGGCCATATGAGCGATGGCAAGCATGATGTAAATGATCCTGAACTCCTGCTCCGCTGGATTCAGGCCGGTGTATTCACTCCGATTTTCCGCACACACGCAACCAAAGGCACCTATATCAACCGCATGATCTGGACATACGATAATTTCCCGGCGCTTAATGCCGCAGTGAAGCTGCGTTATGCCCTTTTCCCCTACCTCTATACAGCGGCCCGCGAGAGCTACGACACGGGTATTGGCATGTGCCGTCCGCTTTACTACGAATATCCCGAGGCTCCGGAGGCTTACACTTACGAAGGTGAATACTTCTTTGGCCCGGACATTTTAGTGGCGCCCGTCGTTGAGCCGTCTACTGATGGTGTGAGCACGAAAAAAATATGGTTCCCCGAAGGGAACTGGTGGTCGGTTGCCCATAATGAATTGATTAAGGGCAATACGGTGAAGACTCTCGATTTCACTCTCGACCAGATTCCGTATTTCTATCGCGAAGGTGCCGTCATTGTCAACAATCCTCCCGAGGTCAAGAGCACAACTGAGCGCCCCGACCGACTGATTGTGAATATAGTATCGGGTGCCGACGGCAAAGCCACGCTCTATGAGGATGCCGGCGACTCCAATAATTACGACACCGAGTTTGCCACTACCGTAATCTCGCAGAAATTCAAGGGCGATAAGGCTGAGTATACCATCGGAGCCCGCAAGGGCAGCGCCGACCGTCTGCCCGAGAGCCGTGCGTATGAACTTAGGATTTATAATACTCCGGCTCCACTGGCTGAAAAGGTGAAGGTAGATGGCCGTGTGGCAGATGCGTCTTACGACGCGGCAACCCGCTGCACTACAATCAATGTACCCGCTGCGCCTTGCTCCAAAGACCGCAAAATCACAGTGAGCTACAACTGAACATTCCCAAGGTAGATAGAAACAATACGCGCAGGGCAACTCGGATATGGTTGTCCTGCGCGTTATTTAAATGGGATTTTAAAGATAATCTTCGCGCTGGGGTGTGAAGACGTCGATGACTTCCCCTCCTTCTATCACTTCGAAAGAGTGGGGTGTATTGCCCGGAATGGCATATGTATCGCCTGGCTCCATCACCACATCTATTTTCTCATCGCCGTCTACGATAAGTCTGTAGCGACCCGAAATCACATAGCCGCATTGCTCGTGCGGGTGGCTGTGGAGTGTGGCGAAATTGCCGGCCACATAGTTCATCTTTGTCACCATTGATTTTTCACCTACGGCGAGCGAGTCGAGGTTGACTCCCTTGAAGGTCTTTTTTATCGCGTCGGCGCGACGTACAAATATTTTCTTTTCCATTACTGATTATAATTTCAAATCCATTTGTATATCTCCGCGGGCGTAGGCCGGATGGTAGGCCTCGAGCTCACGGAATCCAAGTTTGCGGTATAGTGCGATTGCCGGTTTGAGTCTTGTATTACTCTCCAGGAAGAGGGTTGTGGCGCCGAGATGCTTTGCCCGGTCGATCGCTGCACGACATAAGCGTAGGCCTATGCCCTTGCGCTGTATGGCAGGGTCTACAGCGAGTTTTGCAAGCTCGTAGTCGTAGCCCGATGCCTCGTCCATTTTGCAGAGGGCGCACACACCGGCCACGCGGCCTTGGTAGAGGGCCACCAGAATGTGTCCGCCCGCGGCGAGTATATTCTTCTCGGGGTCTCCTATCATCTCGAGGTCGTGAGGCTCCAAAGTCCAATATCGCTCTATCCATTGGCGGTTGAGCTCGAAGAAGGCTTCGCGGTATTCGGGTTTAAAATCCACAATTTCTACTTCCTGCCTCTCTCGCTCAGCTTTGATCGCCGCCACGCGGTCGAGCATCGGCTCCTGGGCAAGCAGTCGTTCCCATTCCGCCACGGCAGCCCACAGGTCATGACGGCTTTCATTGGCTATGCGTGCCACAGCACGGTCAACGTCGCGGAGTATGACTATGAGTTGGTCGGCTACGCTCCGCCCCTCATCTGATAATGTGAGCACCGATCGGCGTCGGTCGTCTTTGTCTTCAAGCTCCCTTACGAGTCCTTTGGCCACGAGTTCCTTCACTATAGTGCTTACCGATGGGTGTGACTGACCTATTTCGCGGGCGATTGTGGTGACGCTCTTCGGGCGTTCGTCGGCGAGCATGTAGAATACGGGAAACCACTTCGGCTTGAAGTCGAGTCCATACATGCTGTAGATCGACGAGGCATTGCGTGTGAGGGTGTCGGTGAGCATTCTCAGGCGGCTGCCAATGGCCATCGGCCCCGTTTTTTCGAAGAAGTCCATATAATATGTTTGTAGTTCCGTAATTGATTACACAAAATTACACATTTTATTTTTTCCGGCCAAACCTACGTCCGATTACTTGTGTGGTCGGCTGTTTTTGACTATCTTCGCAGACGTAAAAATTCAATATTTCTCCTGCAATGAAAATCAAAGCCTGGCTGGCCTCTCTGTCGTTCCGCACCGGACTCTGTGTCGGGGCATTCTGCATTCTCTGCTACATCATTTCGTTCGCCCAGATGCTGCTGCCTATCTCAGTTTCGGCAAAAGGAACCTTGTGGGTGGTGTTTTTCGGGCTTGCCAAGGCTGCGCAGTACTCGGCCTTGCTGATTCTGGGTAAGGCGGGCCTGGAAAGGCTGAAGAAGATGAGAGCCAGAAGTTGACGATAAGATATACCGATATAATCCGGGCGCGTGATACAATGTTGTATCACGCGCCCGGTGTGTTATTTATGGTTAGAGTGCTTTAGAAAATAATCTGTAGTCGCGCCTCGAGGGTGTTGACGTGGCGCTTGGGCAGGAGATCGGCCACAACGCGGTCGCGCACGTCGGTATACGAATATCGCAGACGGGCGATCATCCAGTTGTTGATATAGTAGTTGAATGTGCAGTTGGCATCGTTTGATATACCTCCGTGTACACTTGCGGCTGAGTCGGATGCATCGACGTAGTTATATCCTAACACGAGCTCAAGAGTGCCCTTGGCCGGGGTGGCGACACCGCCGTCGGCATGGTTGTAGGCATAGCCTTTACCGATTAGCTGTGAGCGGAACATGCCGTACGCGCCGTGAGCATGGTAGTTTGCGAAACCGTCCTTGCGGAAAATATTCATGTAGTAATACTGTGCCTCGAAGGCAATTCTTCCTTTGATGAGCAGGAATTCAGGGGAGAGCTTGAATAAGCCACGCGCATGGTCGACAGCCGCATATAGGTTGGTCACTTTTGACACACGCGTCGGGAAGTTGGCCGAGTATGTGAAGCCGGTGTGATCGTCGGCCGTAGGCGATGAGTAGTTTAGAGAAATACCTGTCTGGATCACGTCTCCGTCGGCATGCCGTGGGCGCCATACAAGGCGTGTCTGTACGCCCCAGGCCTGTTTACCCATGGCAGTGGCATTATTTGTCATGGCTGCCGCTTCGGCAAAGACAGAGGTGCCTGCAAGGAATTGCCCTTTGTCGTATTCCCACATCAGGGCCAGCAGACGAGGGTTGGCGTTGAAGAACTCGTTGGCCGAGGGCTCCTCGTACGAGGGTTTCATCGATGAACTGGTCTCGGAGTTGAGGCCCCACTGAGGCACGAAATAACCGCCTCGAAGGAAGTTGGCATCGTTGATGTCAAACTCGAAGTAAGTGTCCTTAAGGCCGACTTTGCCGTAACCGAATCCTACGTCTATTTTGGCTTTCCATTTTCCGTATGACGCTTTGGCTCCGAGACGGATGTCGGGAATAGCTACGCCATCGACAAATTTTGTGTCACCGGCGGCTTCCGCTCCATCATTGCCGCCCATATATACAGCGCCGTCCATGAGTATGCGGCCCGTGGGGTTGATTTTGAATTTGGGCGCGTTATTTTCGTCGGCAGCCATGGCAGGAAGGGCGCAGAGAGCCGCCGCTGCAAGAATTATCGAGCAGAGTTTCATAGTCGTCTATGTATTATGATGGGTCGGTTCAGTCGGTTGTGGTGGGAGTGGGAACAGGTGCGCCTTTGGCAACCTTGCCTTCTTTCTTTAAGCGCTTGAATTCGGCTTTGGCTTTACCGAGCTGTTCCTGGAATGCCGGATCTGCATGCAGGCGTGCTACGGTCATGGCTCCGGTGAGTCGGCCTGCGTCGACATCGCTCTGGAAGTGGTAGCCACAGATCACGCGGCTTTCTCCCATTTCATATCCGCGCTTGAGGATTTCGTTCTGGCGGTCAGGATTGATTTCGGCAAGCACCAGTGCTGTGGCCCAGCCAATCGAAGTGTGGCCCGACGGATAAGAGCCGTTTGTCGAGAGCTCGGCCTGCTGCTCGGGGTTGCAGGTGTCTTCTCCATAGAATGAGAAGGGGCGCTGGCGGTTGTAGTGGTTCTTGGCCTCGCGTGTGCCGAGGTCTCCGGCATCCTCGCGCATGCCTATCACGAGCTTTAATATTTCGGGAGTATTCTCATCAATTTCTATGCCGAATGCCTCTGAGAATGCTTCAGGAACGCCATTGCCTTCTACATGGGCGTCAGAGAATGCCACGCCTCCGCGGGGTGTGTTACGCATGGTCTTGCCCCAGTTATAGCGAGCCTGATCGTTGAGGAAGGTGATTGATGCGGCATCAGGAGGTGCCGGCAGCAGTATGAGGCTGTTGGGCACATCGCCCTCTTGAAGAAAATATACGTCGGGATTGGTGCGGTGGTCTTTGATCTTGGCTTCCTGGGCTGTGGCGAGTGAAGCTGACAATGCGATGACAATTGCGCAGGCGCCGCTGCGGAGCATAGTTGATGAAAGTTGTAGCATGAGTGTTTTTGTTAGTTTCGTAAGGATGATAAGTGAGCCCGTCGATGATTGTTTATCGCACGGACAAATATATTAACCGCAGTCGCGTACGATTGGTTTAACAGAAATTTTATGTTCTTGAACATGTTTTTGCAAGTCCTCGCTCGGGCTCCGGCAAAAGAAAAACCAGCCCGCGGAGCGTGCCGCGGGCTGGTAAGGGATAGGTTGTGCCTTTTATGCTTAGGGAACAAGTACTTTAGTTACTTCCGAACCCTGACGACGGATATATACGCCGGTTGAGGGGTTCTGTACGCGCATGCCCTGGAGGTTGAAGTATTCAACAGGGGCGTTGGCGTCTACTGTTACCTCGCTTACGCCGGTCGAGCCGCCGAAATTGCCGGCTTTGACAGTGGTGGCATTCTCGATAACGCCGGTCTTGAGGTCCATGAGGTAAGCAACCACATTGCAGTTTTCGAGTTTGACCTTGCTGGATACTGTAGCGACGTATTCGAAGGTGTAGGGGGTTTCGGCCTTGACGCTTGCAGGAATACTGTTGGCGATGCCGGTATAAGTGTTGAGCTGGCGTGCAACGTCGTTATAGATGAGCGATACAGGGTTGGGTTGGTTTTCCCAGCCGCCAAAGCCTTCACCCTGGTTGGTGAAGTAGTTCACCTGATTGTAGGGGCCTAAGTTGTCTTCAGTTAAGCCGAATGCGATGGCATAGCGCTGGTCTGCATCATCGAAGTCGAAGATAAACTCGGTGGTGGCGGTGTACTGGAGCTTGCGGGCCTCTCCTTCGATAAAGTCAACGTTGAGGTCGATTTTACCTACAGCGGGGATTGCCGCCATAGCTTCGTAAGCTTCGATTACGTCTGAATAAGGGAAGGGATATACCTGCTCCTGGCGGTTGAGGAGTGCTGCAGGCACGCCGCTTACCATGTTGCCTACCTGAGCGTAGGTGGTAGACTGCATGGGCTCTGTGCCGGTGCCGCTGCTTACGTGTACAGCAACAGGGATAAGACCTCCGTCAGGATAGTTCTCGTGGATTTCTTCCATGGTAGAGTAACCGAGGGGGCAGTTGCCGCACCATGTGCCGGTGATTTCCTCGATAACCACATTTTTCTGGTAACCCTTGCCTTCGGGAAGGATGAGGATAGATGAAGTTGCTGAGGGGTAGCGTGAGCTGTTCTCCACTTCGTTTACCTTGCTGATATTCATTACCACGTCGATGGCGTTGGCTGACGCATTAGGATACTTGAGGTCGTCGGCCCAGATTGTGTACGTGTCAAGATAGCCCAGGGGCTTGGTGAGTGTGAGAGTCTCGGTCACGGGGGCGAGGTCGCCTACAGTGTAGGTTACATCGAAAGAGGTGACGTCGTTGGCACCATTATTCTGGAGCAGCATGCCGAACTCGAAATTCTCGTTCTGATAGGCTACAGAGGGAGCTGCATAGTCGACTACGTCCAGACGGTTCTGGGGTACTGCGTCGCCGCTGAAGGTTGCGCCCACGCATACAAAACCATAAGAGGAGGCGAGGTTATCCCAGATCCAGTCTTCGCCGGACTTTACGCCTACCCAGCCACCTTCGATGGCGCCGCCATGGTAGATGCCGTCTACTACAACGCAATAGTCCTGAGCGCTGGTGAGGGCGAAGGTCACGCATACATAGAATGCCGAGTCAGCCTCGACGGTGTAAGGCTCATCCATCGGAATCGATACAAAGTCGTAGATCTTTGTGGTCTCGAACTGGCTGGTCTGTGTGTAGAAAGGAGCTTCCTCAAGTTCCTTGGTCAGCGATACGGTCACACTGTGGATTTGGTTCTGCTGGGTCTTGCCATTGCCGCCGGTGTAGAAATTGACGGCTGTGAGCTGGGTGCCTGCGAAGTCCTCAAGAGCCTCGCCGGTGAGCTGGAAGGCCATTGCGGTCTCCTGGCCGGCATACGAGTTGTTGAAGCCTAAGGCTCCCATGTACTCCGAGGGGATGGCGGGCATGTACTCCATGCTCAGCTCGGCTGCGCGTGAAGAGTGGTGGTTGGAAGTGAATCCGGTTGCTTCGATGCCAAGTGGGGTATAAGTGTCGCTCGGCATTGCCGGCAACGCCTTCGGGCCCAGAGAAGCGGCTGAGGCCCATGCAAGAGGCGCGAGGGCAAGAAGGGTGAATAATGATTTTTTCATAATCTGGAATTATTTAACATAGATTTTTCCTGTTTTGGAGCCGAGGGTGTAGACATAGATGCCAGCGGTAAGACCGTCGGCAGCCAGAGTTCCGTGACCTTCGAGCTGTGCGCCAAGAACCTGCAGGCCTACGGTGTTGTAGAGGGCGAAGGCTGCGGGCGCGGTGAGGTTATATTCGAAGGCTCCTTCGGCATAGGTAAGCTCGGGGCTGTTCTCGATGAGGGTTACACCGGTCTGTTTGCCCATGACGATGGTGTAGCTCTTGTAAGTGGCTTCATAGGTTCCGTCCTGAGCTTCAATCTTGGCGGTTACTACAGGTACTTCCTCGTCGCCGTCGAGTTCGGCGATGTATTCAAATTGGAGGGGGAGTTTCTGGTTGGTAGAGATGGTTACGTTGCTCTTGGTTACAGTGGTGCCAGCCTGGCAGTTGCCGCCGGCGCAGAGCTGGATGGTCTGGCCTGATGTGCAGGTAGCGGTCACCGAGAGGGCGTTGGTGAAGAGGTCGGTCGATACGTAGAGGGCCGGAGCCATGGTCACTTCTTTGTAGTCGCCATAGTCTTCAACATTGATGTCGGTGAACTCTACTGTGGCTCCGTTTTCAATCGGGGTGTCGCCGATGTAGAATGTAAGTTCACGGGCCTGTGAGGCGAAGCAGAGGAGGGTGCTGCAAAGCACGAGGTAGAATTTTTTCATATTTAATCAGTTGGGGGTTATTCAGTTTTCACATAAGCTTTGGCCGCCTGCAGCACACCGTCGGCAGGGGTATAGACGAAGGCCACCACAGAGAGGTTGGCCGGTACCCATGTTTCGGTGTCGGTAGCGCGCAGGGGAATGGTATAATCGTAGGGAGAATGGATGTTGGCCTGGAGCACAACGCGCTCACCGCCTACACCATTTACAGATGCGCGGTAGACGTGGTTGTGCACATAGTCGGTGATAAGGCCGCGGTCTATGTCGCGCTGGCGGGCTACGATACCGTCTTCAAGTATCCACACCTGAAGATTGGCGTCGAGCGCCTGCTGCGGCTCGAGGGTGATGCTGATGCTCACTTCCGAGGCGCCTTCGGGGCAGTCGGCCGACACCTCGATGTCGAGGGGTGACTCTTTGGCCAGCTCGGTGCGCACGGCATTTTCCCATTCCTGGTAGTTGATGGGGCCGCTGGTGCGGTTCACCACACCTTTTGGCCATTCGTCGATGCCCCAGGCATCGTTGTATGTGTTGCCTTCAGGCTGCATGAGGCCTGTATAGCGGGTATAGGTTGCCTCGATGGCGAATGAGCCGGCATGTATGCTCACCGGAATCACGGCCTCGCCGTATTTTTCAATCGTTTTATCTATCGTCTCGTGTGCGGCCGGGCAGTTCACACAGTTCTGGCCGGTGAAGTCTTCCACGAGTACGGCGCGCTGGGGTGTCACACTCTCAGCGGTGATATATCGGTCGTCGGAATCAATGCCGGAGCATCCGGCCAGGGCAGCTGAAGCCACGAGGAGGGAGAGAAGCTTGCGTGTCATATAGTTGCTTGGAGTATTGGATTCAGAATGTATAAATATAAGAAATCTGGAAGCCGCGGGTTGCCGGAACGTAGCGGCATACACCGCCTGAGCAGTTGAAGCCTGCACGGGTGCGACCGTAGCTTAGCTGGAGGCGATTCGAGCCGTAGGTGCCTGCCACGCCGGCGCTGTAATAGTGTGTGCCGGTCACGCCGCAGTTCCACATATCGCTTACGGTTACCATGAGGTAAGGCGCCACCGATAGCTCGAGCAATCCGTAGAGCCAGTCTTTCTCATCCTGACGGGTGTGGAGATACTGTAGCTCGTTGCGGAGGGTGAAGCGGTTGTCGATCTTCCACTTGGTGTCGAGCACGAAGATGTTGGTGTTGATGCGGCCGCCTTTGCCCTCGATCACGGTCTTGTTGTACATCTGGTTCATGTACATGAAGGTCTGGTTGACCGAGCTGCTCCACTTCTTGTCGATCTGGAGATTGATGTCGTGGTAATAGGCCTCACCCATTCCGAAGAATGAGGTCGACGTGCCGTTGGTGCCTGCGATGACACCGGGGATGATGGTTTCGGCGGGTTTATGGTCGAGGCCGCGGATGTAGCTCACATTGAGTTTTACGGTTGTGCCGTAGCGTCCGCCCAAAGCTGTGCGGCGCTTGAATTTGTAGGCGAAAGAACCCTGGAAGGCCCACTCGCCTGGCGCTGCTTGTGTGGCGTAGGGGTAGAGCGCCGGAAGGGCGTAGGTGTGCAGATAGGCGAAGGCAGGCATGTTGTTGAGGAAGGCCGAGGTTCCCGACATCATCCTCTGGCTGCGGAACGCCATGTTCTCGCTTCGCTTGGCTTGCACGAGTGCCGAGAGGCCCGAGCGCGAGTAGGTGGCGCTAAGCATCACCGCCGTGCCTTTTCCGTAGGTGTAGTCGTTGTCGAACGACGGATCCTGACCTTTCCATGCAAATTCGCCCAGCACACTGAAGTTGCCTTTCTGGAACTGCGACCGGAGATCGTAGGCACTGACAGACTTCGGGAGATTCAGCCGGTAGTCGGTGCCGGCAATAAATATATCCTGGTCGTCTTCGTGCTTGAGCACATACGATGCTCCGAAGTTCCAGTTGACACCGCGGTCGCGGAGTTTGCTGAAATAATCCTGAAAGTCGATCTCTGCGTTGCCGCCATATACCTGCGACGATTTTTTCCAATCCCAATAGCGGCGCTGGAGGCCTCCGAGCACTGTGAAGCGGACGCCTTTGAGTGCGGTGATGTTGAGGCGGCCGCCGCGGATTGAGTTGTCGATGCCTAACGAGCGTTCCTCGTAAGTGCGGAGTATGAATCCGCTGCCGAACTGCTCGTAGAAGTCGCCGGCCGTAAGCTCGAAGCCCTTATAGCGCCCCTTGACATAGAGATTGGGCACGCCCCAGCCTTTGAAATCTTTCTCGTAGCCGGGGAGGGGCCACTTCATGAATTCCACACGGACGCCGGCGTCGACATAGCGGCTGATCATATTCAGATCGGCGTAGGTGTTGAACAGAATCTTGTCGGAGTAGGTGCCCGTCTGGATTGCTTCGTCCTCTTCTGGGAACAGAATGTCGGCCTGCACGCTGCCGTGAAAAGCAACGCCGTTTTCACCCCCAACATTGAATGCCATGGCGGGCATGGCTGCTGCAACGGTTAGTGCGGTAATGATCGGCTTGATATATTTTCGCGTCATCGTCGACTGTCTGGCTTATTTCTTGGCGGCTTTGCGCACTGCTTTGATTATTTCAGATTCTGACCCGTCGGTATAGCCCGAGTGGGAGTATACAATTTTTCCGTTGCCGTCGCATACGATTGCGTGGGGCACAGCCTGTACGCCGAGGGCGCGCATAAAATCACTGTTGGCGTCGAGCAATACTTCATATTCCCAGCCTTCGCTGTCGACCAGAGGCTTTACTTTGTTGGTGTTCTGGGCGTCGTCGATAGAGATGATGTACATCTTCATACCGGTCTCGTCCTGCCAGTCGGGATAAACATCGGCGATGGCTTTAAGCTCGCGGAGACAAGGCTTGCACCAGGTGGCGAATAAGCTGATGGCAAAAGGTTTGCCGTCGTTCGAAAGTGTGGAGGCGTCTACGACGCGGCCTTTTGTGTCTTTGAGTTTTACCGAGGGCAGCTGAGCTGCGGCATCTGTGGCGAAGATTGCGGCCATAAGGCCTACGATGAAACAGAAAATTGCTCTGCGCATAATTGACAGGTATTTTTAAATTCATAGGCAGGGGGCCTCGAAATGGAGGCCACCTGCCGTTATAAAAGGATATTTATCGCGTTATTACTTAGCGAGTTTAGCAGCGGCTGCACTGCCGTCGGCATTGACAGTCTTCACTACGTATACGCCGGAGGCGAGGGTAGTGGCTACAGTCGAGCCGGGGTTGGACGCCTTGAATACCAGACGACCTGAGAGATCGTAGATTTCGAGGGCTACCACATCAGCGCCTACACTGAGGTTGCCGGCTGCGTCGAATGCAACTTCGTTCTTGGCAACTGCGCCGGGTGCGCATACGCCAGCTTCGACTTCGGGTAATTCGAACTTGTAGCCGAAGGTGGTTACGTAACCTTCAGGGCTGTCATACCAGTAGTTGGTGCAGTGGAGGAGGAGTGTGCTGAGGTCGGCTGAGGCACGGGGGAAACCAGTGAAGGCATAAGTCTCGAAGATGGGGTTCCAATTCTCATCCATTGATTCGATTTCGTGAACCATGTTCTCTTCCATCCAGTCTTTGAGCTCAGGATCGCGGGCGATGATGTAGTCATAGATATTCTGGCAAGAGTCGCCCTGGATGATGTAGCCGGTCTGGGGTACTTCATTGAGGCCGTTGCAACCGAAGAATACCTCATTGTTAGCCACGCTGTTTACGGCTAACGATGTGCCGAGCTTGAGGGCCTTGTATTCATTGGAAGAGCCTGTGTTGATAATCCAGGGTACATAGTTGGTGATGGGCCACCATGAATCTTCTACAAACTCTTCTTCGATGGCGTTGGCGATATAAGATTTACCGTCGGGTGTAAGACCGATGCTGTTGAACTCGAAGACAGGGATGGTCTCCATGATTTCGTAGAAGGCATCATAATATGCATTGGTCTTTTCCATCCATTCGGCAAATTCTACCTCATACTCAGCCTTAGCTGCATTATATTTTTCTACTTCGTCGCCGGAGAGATAGTCGATAGCTTCGGGATAAAGATCGTACTGGTAGCCCGACAGCTGCCATGCTTCGTAAGCGGCTTCATAAGCCTCAGCCTGCTCAGCCGACATGAATTCGGTGGGATCGGGTTCGGCAGGGCCGTCGCCGGGGAATTCAGGCAGAGGGGTTTTGGGGGTGAAGAGCTCTTTGAGAGGGAGGGTGTAGCTCCATTCTCCGTCTTCATTTTGGTTGTAGACAATGGGCTCGTAAACCTGGCCGGAGTAATCAGCGACCTGACCGATGATGGTCTTGCCATTTTCACTGATATAGACTGCGGTGACATACTGAGGTACGCGGCCGGTGAAGTCTACGTCGGGGTAAGGCAGGAGGTGATATTCGCCGAAGGTGCCGTCGGCCTGTACATCCCAGTAGGCGGGAGCAATCATCAGGTTATCCTCTTCGACGCTCATGGCTGCAAGACCTACGCCACCGCAGATACGGGTGCCGTCGGGGGTTACACCATTGCTGCTGCATACCATCGAAGGATCGGGTACGGAGAGCTGGAACCATTCGCCGTCTTTCCAGTAAGCAGCGTCGTTGTTGTTATTGGTTGAGCCGAGAACGACACCGTTGTCGCTTACGCAATTACCGAGTGCGCCGGCATAGCTGTATGTGTCCTCTCCATATGTGAACTGGTCTTCATTTACGAAGTCGTAGATGGTCACGATGCCGTAAAGTTCAGAGATGGCATAGCGGCCGTTGGGAGAGATGCCTGAAAACTGGGCATCGAAATAGGTTACGGGAGTCTCGGCAGACAAACCAAGGCTTCCGGCAAGGAGCATACAAGAAATAAGTGGTAAAGTTTTCTTCATATTAAATGATTGGAGTTAGACAAGATTCAAATTGATTGACATCATGTGAATGAATATGCCAAATTGTTACTTCGGTGTGCAAAGTAAAGCCAAAAATTCCAAAAATCAAAATTTTCAGATAAAAAAATCAGCCGCTTCACTGCCGCCTGGGTGCCATTCTTTAGATTGTACGTCTTTTGGGAATGGCATAATGTTGCAAATCGCCTTCTTTTCTTGATTATTGATAGCTGATGCGGAGCTATAAGTGCTGAAAACAATAGATTGATTGGTAATATGACATTCTTTTGTCCGTTAATATTTTGATTGTCGCTGTCGGTGACTAATGGGCCTTGAAATAAATTTTGTAATTTTGCATTACGTTTCAGGTACAATGACTAATCTGCTATGACTCTTACTGCAAGACTCAAGAATCTGACGGCCATGCCGACATTTCTGGTTCTCGTCGCTCTAAGCGCATCACACTGCCTCAACGACTTGCTCCAGTCGGTAATCACCGCCGTCTATCCCATGCTTAAAGAAGACCTTGGCATTAATTTCGCCCAGATCGGTCTTATAACTCTCGTCTACCAGCTGGCGGCCTCGATTTTCCAGCCTGTTGTCGGCTATGCCTTTGATCGTCGACCATTCGTCTACAGCCTTCCTGCGGGCATGTGTTCCACCGTGGTGGGCATAGTGCTGCTGGCCTACAGCAATACGCTTGCTGGTGTGCTTGCCGCGGTCTTTATGGTCGGTATAGGGTCGGCGACGCTTCATCCGGAAGCTTCACGTATCACTTCGCTCGCCGGGCGCGGCCGACGTGGATTCGCCCAGTCGGTATTTCAGGTCGGTGGCAATTTTGGTGGCTCGGTGGGCCCGCTGTTAGTGGCGCTCATCGTATCGCCCCACAACCGCCATTACGTGATGTGGTTCCTTGTCTTCGCCTTCTTATGTTTCCTCACCATGCGCCCCATATGCCGCTGGTATGGCAATTACTTGCGTGAGCTTAAGGCCCAGGTTGATACCCGCGAGAGTCATGCTCATCTGCCCCTCAGCAAGAAGATGACCATCTTTGCCATCTGCATCATCATGGTGCTGATTTTCTCGAAGTATATCTACATGGCCAGCCTCTCGAGCTATTATACTTTTTATCTAATAGATAAGTTCGGCATTTCGGTGTCGGCCTCGCAGATTTTCCTGTTTATATTTGTGGTGTCTACCGCAGCCGGTACGCTGGTCGGTGGGCCTGTAGGCGACCGCTACGGTCGCAAGGTCGTGATCTGGGTCTCTATTCTCGGCACGGCTCCGTTCTCACTCCTGCTGCCCCACGTAGGCTTGGGGCTCACAGCCATATTGAGTTTCTGTGCAGGCTTCACTCTTTCGTCGGCCTTCCCGGCCATACTTCTGTATGCCCAGGAGCTCTTGCCTACCAAGCTCGGCATGATTTCCGGCCTGTTCTTCGGCTTTGCCTTTGGTGTGGGTGGCATAGCATCTGCCGTGCTGGGTGAATTTGCCGACAGCTACGGCATAGAGGCCGTCTATAATTTCTGCGCCTACATGCCGCTGCTCGGCATTGTGGCGGCCTTCCTGCCCGATCTGAAAAAGAAATAAAGATTTATTCCATAAAGAAAAAGAGCGTCCTGGGGGCGCTCTTTTTCTTTATGGAGGAGATAGGAATTCATCGTACAATGACTTTCAATGCGGCCTTGCCTATACGCACGATATAGATGCCATTGCTTGCCGGGATGGAGGTTTCCTCGACTACGCCGCTATAGATGATGCGGCCATCGGTGGTGGCTACGGTCACAGCCTCGCCAGCGGGATTCGCGATGAGGATGTAGCCACCCGATGTGCGTACCGAAGCTTCGCCAGTGAGGGCCGACGACACTGATGTGCTTGCATCTCTTACCTCAAGGGCGTCGATGAAGGTGAGGGGGTAGCTCTTCACCGTAGCCGTGAATCCAAGCTGGATCTTGTGGCCTGCATATGCCGAGAGGTCGACGGTCACGTTATACCATCCGGCCTCGCTGCCGCAGAGCTTGCCGATGGAGAATGTTTTGACGGGCTCGTAATCATTGCCGGCATCAACCATCAGGGAGAGCTCGTTGGCGTAGTCGGCGCCGAAGTTGTAGACGTAGAATGACGCCTGGGGTTTCACCGCGTCGATGAGGCTGATTTTGCCTGTGCACATGATGGCCGACGCATCCTGTATGGTGCCGTTCATGCCCGCATATGCATCATCGCCGTCATATGCGTCGACTCCGCCCTCGTGTTTGTCGTAGATGCCCCACATGCCGTCGCCGGCGAGGGTGGATACGCTCAGGAGCGAGATGTTGCCAGAAAGGATGTCGAAGGTCTCCTTGAAGGGCAGTGCATATGGCTTACCAACCGCGATAAGTCGGGTCTGGGAGCCGTTGGAGATGCCTCCGTCGGTCTCGGCGAATACGCCGAATGATTTGAGCTGCTGTTCTTCGCCCGGCTTAACGGCCTGGTATTTAAGTGATGTGCCCGAGTGATAACGCTTGATAAGCTGCTGGTTGAGCTGGCCTTCGGAGTCTTCCACAAGCTCGACAATGTAGTAGGTGATGAACGACGGATCGATGGGCTCACCGTCAGCATCGATTACTGGTGCATCCCAGGTGATGAGCACTTCGCCTTCGTTTTCGGTCTCAACGGCGTGTACGTTGGTGGGATAAGAAGGTTTTTTAACGCCGATGAATGTCTTGAGGCT
This sequence comes from uncultured Muribaculaceae bacterium, assembly GCA_910586595.1. Taxonomy (GTDB): domain Bacteria; phylum Bacteroidota; class Bacteroidia; order Bacteroidales; family Muribaculaceae; genus CAG-873. The sequence continues at coordinate 21,788 of CAJUJB010000030.1, forward strand.
GGCGCTTAGTCCTTCGCCCGCAGTATTGTAGGGCACAGCGATATACTCATAGTTGCCGAATGATTCAAGCACGTCGGTATATTCGAGTCGGGCGCCGGGTGCCGGATTTTCGAAGGTGGTGATGAGCTTGCCTTCGCGCAGAAGTTCGATTTTCGTAAGTGACTCGAGATTCGCACCGTCGACTGTGAGTGAGGGCGCGTTGAAGCATATAGTCGCCGTCAAGGGTGATGCTGGGTCGCTGCTGATGCTGAAGTCGCTTACAGCTGCCGGCAGTCCGTTCTCGAGAGGTGCTGAGACGGCCAGATCATCGATGTGGAGATAGAATCCGTTGGTCGCTGTTGTGGCGTGTATACCGATATGGTAAGCCCCGGTTTCGGCAGGAGTGAGGTAGCCGAAGAAGTCGCCTTCGCCTTCATTCCCGTCGGCGAGGTATATCTCGGATATTACGGGTATGGTCATGGCTTCGACCGTGTTGTCGGCCCCTGCGAGTACTTCGAAGGTCTCGCTCCAGAAGCCATATGCGCGGGCGTGCAGCGACACTTTGTAGGTCTTGCCACCTTCAAGTGCCAGCGCCGGAGATATGAGCCAATCGTCCTTGCCGTCGAGCTCCCACACGCGGGCCTCTTGGGCAAATCCGTCGTTGTATTCACTTTCGACCCATGTGAAGGCCCGCTCGTCGTTGTTGGCGTCAATCACTGTGAATCCGTCGAACGACTCCGGTGTGGCGAATGTTTCGAGGTAGGGCGGCACGATGCCCACGCCGGTGTACGAGGCAAGCACTGTGTAAGAGGCGGTGATTTCGGGCGAGATCCACGATTTGCCGTCGAGCTCGAACTGGTTGGCGTCAATCTTGAACGTGTATTTGCCGTCGGGGAGCTCGCCGGCAAAACTTACTTTGAATGTAGGATGATCTGCGCCCGGCACCTCGTCGATTGCGCTGGAGTTTACAGTTGAGTGAGTCTCGGTGTTGGTGAGGGTCGCGTCGCCGTTGCCGAGGAACATGGCTTTCTCTGCCGTGTTGGCATTGTTGAAGATGACCAGCACTTCATTGAGGGCAGATACAGTGCTGCCTGACGCGGGAGAAACCTCATAGGTATATACTTTCGGTGGCTGATAGGTGACCATGTATGTCATTGTCGGAGAGGCCAGCCCATCAATTGTAAATGCCCCTTTCGGCGCCTGGAATGTAAGAAGTGATTCGCTGGTGATTAGGCTTTTAGAAACCTGTAGGCGCAGGGCTTTGCCTGAGGCGGTGAGGCGGTAGCCTTCTCCGGCCGAGAGGTCTGCGAATTGCTCGAGAGCCTTTCCGTTGAGCTTCACGCTGGGGGTTGCCCCAGAGGTCTTGGGATCGGTGCTTACGCTGGAGGCGTCGGTGAAGGTGAAGGAGATGTCGATGTCGCCGAATGAGGGCAGATCGCAGGTCGCGCCATTTGCTGGGTATACCGTCCATGCGAAATCAATGTCATCCGAGATGGTGAAAGTCGCCTTTATCTCGCTGTTGATATTGGTCGAGGACTGGTAATAAAATACCCCAGCAGGGATGGTGAGCGAGTATGTGCCCGGATCGGTAATCTGCTGGCTTGTGAGAGAACTCGCGTCGGAGTTGAATCCCATAGTCCATGTAGAACCGAAGCCGGAGAGGCTTACACAGCTGTAGGCTTGCTGATCATTTTCAAGTGTGATGGCGGAGGCGTTGGCCTTGTTGGCGTTTAATTGGTAATCGCCATTCGGAAAGGTGATCTTGATCGATGAGATCGAAGCCACGGTTTTTGACGCCTCAGGCGTAAACGTGTAGGTGTCGAATACTTCTCCCTGTGCTTTGGCGGCAGAGGGTAGGAAGAGCGCGCCGACGGCTGTAAGCGCAAGTAAAAGGTGTCTCTTCACAGTCAATAGGAGTTTATTAAAGTAAAAAAATGATTGGAGGGGATAGGAGAATACAGCATAGAGACCCATGGAGAAGGGATTTTGGGTCGTTGGATGGGCAAAGGTAAGCAAATAAATTGTTTTTACTACATTTTGTCCATAAAATTATTGCGATAAATGTCGAAGTCCTAAATTGTACGGGCAACGGTTGCCGTTCTGTATAGTAACTGGGGCTTTTTCCGGCAGCTTGGAAAACGTAAAGTCCGGAACGGACAATTATGTGAGATGGAATAGGTCTATTCCAAATAAATGACATAAATGTCATTTATTTGGAATGAGATTTGGGCCATAAAAATATTATCATTAATTTTGTATTCCCAAAATATGACATAAATGCCTACTTTTTGGAATACATTATGGTTATAAAACGAGATTACTACCTGAATCAGCTGATTGACAGTAAGCATAATGGGCTGATAAAAATAATTACAGGACTACGACGTTCAGGTAAGTCATATCTTCTGTTCAAATTATTTGCTTCATACTTGAAAGAGCAAGGGGTAGAAGACGACCACATAATTAAAGTTGATCTGGAAGATAGACGAAATATCGCCTTGCGGAATCCGGATGCCTTGCTTGACCATATAGATTCCCTGATGAAGGACAGTGATATGTATTACATCCTTCTTGATGAAGTTCAGCATGTTCCAGAGTTTGAAGATGTACTGAACAGTTATCTGAAGATTGACAATGCTGATGTCTATGTCACCGGAAGCAATTCCAGATTTTTGTCTTCTGATATTATCACTGAATTTAGAGGTAGAGGTGACCAGATACATGTATATCCCCTTTCTTTTGCTGAATTTATGTCAGTTGATGAGCGGCATCCCCTCGAAGCATGGCCAGACTATTATACATATGGAGGGCTTCCGCACGTCATAACATTGGAAACGCCAAAGAAAAAAGAGAATTATTTGAAGCAGCTGTATGCCACAGTTTATGTCAATGACATAGTGGAAAGATACAACATCAGGGGTGAGGCTGAGCTGAAAGAGCTGGTACATGTAATTGCATCATCCATTGGTTCGCCTACGAATCCCAATAAATTGGCTAATACATTCAAAAGTCTAAAGAATGTCTCTTTGACAAACAAGACGATAGATAACTATCTTGGCTATATGTCGGATTCATTCCTCATAGAGAAGGCAATTCGATATGACATTAAGGGCAAGAAGTATATCAACACGCTTGCTAAGTATTATTTTTCCGATGTTGGTGTTCGCAATTCCATTCTTGATTTCAGACAGCAAGAGGAAAACCATATTATGGAAAATGTCATCTATAATGAACTAAGAATACGTGGTTTCCAAGTTGATGTGGGTGTTGTGGAACATCGAACCACAGATAAGGATGGCAAAACGATACGGAAGCAATATGAGGTTGACTTTGTGGCGAACCAAGGTAGCCAGCGTTACTATATCCAGTCTGCGTTTATGATGCCGACTGATGCAAAGGAACGTCAAGAATCGGCCTCCCTATTAAACATTGATGATTCTTTCAAAAAAATCATCATCGTCAAAGACCACATCAAACCTAAACGCAACGAAGAAGGAATTGTGACTATTGGGCTAATAGATTTTTTGTTGAAACCGAATATGTTGAACTGGTAACTTTACACATCCGCATTTTCCAATTTGGAATTTTTAGCCTTGATTACGAATGGGAAAATATAGCAATGCCGGTTCAAAAGATGTCTGGAAATGAAGGTTATTGTCCAATCCTCTTGCAAGGGGATTGATTATCAACGTACTGCAAAAGAAGTGTGCCGTCATCTGTGCGTGGAAAGAATGCGAAGACTAATGGTATAGACATTGTTATGCGCCTATGTTCCCTGTACGGATGGCCGATAACTGCATTTTTTTCTGAAACATACCCGAGAGGACGCAGTTATAGGCCGATTAAGTCGAAAATTCTTTAGAAAATTTTTGTAAAAGTTGAAAAATCAGTAATTTTGCAGAATCTTAGACCTTATATCCATTAACCAAAAATTCAACCATGCGAAACATTCCACAGATGCTTGTGCTCGGCCTTATGGCTCTGGCTCCGCTGAGTCATGCCGAAACCACGGTGCAGATTGACGCCGGCAAGCGGGGCGCTTCGATAGGAGACGTCCATTACGGGATATTTTTTGAAGAAATAAATCATGCAGGCGATGGAGGCCTTTATGCCGAGCTTGTACGCAACCGTTCTTTTGAGGACAGCGACACTGATCCGGAATACTGGACGGCAGTCGGAGGCGCTAAGCTGGCTCTGACCTCGGCCGATCTGCTTGAAGGCAATGCCCACGCTCTTGAGGTAAGTTTCTCTGGGGCTGGCGATGGCTTCGCCAATCCGGGGTATTGGGGTATCGACGCCGTAGATGGCCGTGAGTATGCCCTGTCGTTCTATGTGCGCGGCAACTGGAGCGGAACTCTTACGGCAGCTCTTGTGAGTGCCGATGGACGCTTGCTCGGAACGACCGACATCGCAGTCAAGTCGACGGCAAAATGGCAGAAGGTGACGGCCTCGATTACCGCCACCGGTGCAGCTGCCGATGCATCGCTGAGGATCACGGCGTCCAAGGCCGGAACACTCGCCTTCGATTGCGTCAGCCTGTTCCCTCCCACTTATAAAAACCGGCCGAACGGCTGCCGTATCGACCTTGCTGAGAAGCTCGAGGCGATGAAGCCTGGCTTCATGCGTTTCCCCGGCGGATGCTTCGTGGAGGGTACTGAGTCGGCAACCGGTCATAATCGCTTTGAGTGGAAAAAGACTGTCGGCCCTATCGAGAACCGACCTGGTCACTGGAATGTGAACTGGGGCTACCGCGTGACCGACGGCCTCGGATTCCATGAGATGCTTCAGCTCGCCGAAGATCTGGGTGCCGAACCACTCTATGTGGTCAATATAGGCATGGGTCACGGCTGGACCGAAAATTATCTTGCCATTGATGACTACATTCAGGAGGCGCTCGACGCAATCGAATATTGCAATGGCCCTGCCGACAGCGGCTGGGGTGCCGTCCGCGCTGCAAACGGACATCCTGAGCCATTCAATCTGCGTCTGCTTGAGATTGGCAATGAGAATTACCAGGCCGATGCCTCGCAACAGAGCGACCACTATGCCGAGCGGTACAAGCAGTTCTACGACGCCATAAAGGCCCGTTATCCCGAAATTACACTCATCGGTAATGTGGAAGCCTGGGGCACCGATAATCCTTCATGGCGCAATTCTTACCCCTGCGAGGTGGTCGACGAGCACTATTATCGCACACCGGCTTGGTTTGAAAACCAGTATGCGAAGTATGACAACTACGACCGCTCGAAGCCTCGTGTATATGTCGGTGAATATGCCGTTACTGACGGCTATGGCACCAACGGACATCTTACTGCGGCTCTGGGTGAGGCTGTATACATGTTAGGCATGGAGAATAATGCCGATGTGTGCGTGATGAACAGCTACGCGCCCATCTTCGTCAACGAGAACGACAAGCGCTGGCTGCCCGATATGATCCGCTTCGACAGCCATAATTCATACGGCACTCCGTCGTACCATGTGCAGCAACTCATGGCCACACTCCATGGCAAGCAAAATGTGAAGTGGACCGAGACAGGAAATACTGTAAGCACCGGCCACGGCATTGGTCTGAGTACCTGGAGCACATGCGCGACCTATGACAATGTAAAGGTATCAGCGGCTGACGGAACCGTATTGTTCTCCGACGACTTCTCCAACTCCCGCGGATGGACATCGGCCGGAGGCAGCTGGAGTGTCGACGGTGGTGTACTCTCCCAGACCGATGCGTCGATGCAAGGCAAGCTGTATGTGTCCGATTTCCAGACCCCCGACAGCTATGTGCTCGAGGTCGATGCAACTAAAAAATCAGGCTCGGAAGCCTTCCTTGTAGCCTTCAATTATGGCGATGCCTCTAATTACTGCTGGTGGAATATCGGTGGCTGGAGCAACTCACGTCATGCCATAGAGGTGTGCTCGGGTGGCGCCAAAACGGAATACGGAGGCGTCTCCGGCTCTATCGAGACGGGCCGCACATATCATCTCCGCATCGAGGTCAACGGCCCCGCAGTGAAATGCTATATCGACGGTGAACTTATCCATGATGTGACCCTGCCTGGCAAGCGCAAGGCATATTATGCAGCTTCGGTCGATGATGCCGAGGGCATGCTCTATATCAAGGCCGTAAACACCGAGGCCGAGCCCCAGCAGGTACGGTTCGGAATTTCGAACGCCTCGTTCGACGGACTTGTAGATGTCACCGTGCTTACCTCGGCTGCCGGTACAGATGAGAATGATACAGACACACCCGACCGTGTTGTGCCGTCGTCCGGAACCCTCGACAATATTGATGCAGCTTCGGCCACCTACACCGTACCGGCATATTCTCTGAGCATAATCCGCATCCGTCTGAGTGATGTGCAGCTCGGATCGGCAGGCTCTACACCATCGGAAGATGAGGAAGCCGACCTGCTTGAGGCCCTTAAACCACTTAAGCTGAAACTCGCCAATCTTCATGCATCTGCCGAGTTGCCCGCCGGCACCACCACCGGGGCTGCCGTTAAGTGGTCGTTTGTTCCCGCGCAGGGAGGTCTCACCCTCACCGAAGGGCGCTGGAGCTCGCAGCTCACTGTGCCCTCGCCGCTCACCAACACTTCGGCTATGAATGCCGGAACTCTTACGGCCAATGTCACTTATCCTTCCGGGGCTGTGGCATCGTACGACTTCCCCGTAACGCTGGCCGCCACAGACGGCATGTACGGTTACCTGTACTGCTATATGAAGAGCTCGAAAGAAATAACCAACTTCGCTCTTGGCTCAAAAGAAGAAGGCGCTAAAGTCTTCCATGAACTGCTCGGAGGAGAGGAGGTTTTCGACACCAAGGCTCTCGCCGAGATCGAGCACGGAACCCGTGACGCATACATCGGTCGTGGCGAACGTGCTGATGAGTACTTCATCACAACCACCGACATGTGCAATGCCACCTCAAACGTATGGAATAACTATGGCCTTAACATGCTTCGATCATCCGATCTGATCCATTGGGAAGGCACAACTTTCGACTTCCGCAAGGGTAAGACCATATTCTCCGATCCAACCGCCACAACTGACGCTTACCGGACTGATGCCGAGTATGCCAAGATACGGCGTGTGTGGGCTCCACAATGGATATGGGATCCGACAGCCGACGGCGGCAAGGGCGCATATCTGGTCTATTATTCGCTGCTCAGCTCCAATAGTGGCGACGATCACGACCGCATATTCTACTCATATGCCGACAAGGACTTCAAGACGCTCACACAGCCCCGTATATTCTACGATCCCGGCTACTCTGTGATCGACGCTGACATCGTATATAATCCTTACGACGGTCTCTATCACATGTGTATCAAGCACGAGACTGCCACCGGCACCAACCGCGGTGTATATATCCTTACATCCGACCGTCTTGTCGGTGGGGAATGGACTGAATACCTCCACGTCACCAACGAAGGCAGCGAGCTCACTGAGGGTGCCACCCTCATGCGCCGTATCGACGAGGATGTTTACAACCTCTACTACATGCGCTATACCGGAGGCAATGCATATAAGGTGTGCGAGCTCGATCATCTCTGCGATAATTTCGGGGCTGCTACGGCTGTAGGAGGCACCGGTTCATTCCAGCATGGCTCAGTGATGTCCGTGACCGAAGAAGAATATACCGTGCTTCAGTCGTGGAGCGATCTTCTCCAGCTTATCGCCGATGCCGAGGCAACCTCAACCCATGCCTACGACGATGCTCTTGCCAACGCGCGCCAGGCTTTGAACTACCGCACCGTATCGACACTTGCCGAGAAACTTCCCGAGGCCGTGCAGATGCTTAAGGCTGCCAAGGAAGACTATGTTAAAGAACTGATTTCGCCCGATGGTGTGTCAGACCTCACCTCACTGCTGAGCAACCCAGCCTTTACGTCAGGGGGCGCCGGTTGGAACGGAACATCCTTCACCGCTGCATCTGCAGGTGTGGCCGAGCATTGGAACAAGACTTTCGATACATGGCAGGAACTCGAATACATGCCGGCCGGATACTATGTACTTTCATGCTCGGGCTTCTACCGCTATGGTGGTCGTGAGGGCTATGCCGAACATGTGGCCGGAACAGAGAAGATCCTTGCTAACTTGTATATCAACAATGCCGAGACTCCGTTCACCTCGCTGTTCGACGACGCGACTCCTTACACCAATTCCCCATATACCTTCCCCGATAATGTAAGTCAGGCCAACTCGGCTTTCAACACCGACCGCCAGTATGCCGACAACTATGTCGCTTACCATCTCGAACAGACCGGAACCTTACGTGTAGGTATACGTAAATCCGAGGCCAAGGGCAGCGACTGGACCTGCTTCGATAATTTCCATCTATACTACAGCAACGACGCTACGGGAGTTGAGCCCGTTGCGGTAGAGCAGGGTGCCAATGTAGATGTCTATACCACCACGGGCATACTTCTGCGCAAGAATGTTCCGGTTGCCGACGCAACCGCCGGACTTGCCCCGGGCTTCTATATCGTAGGAGGCCGTAAGGTTTCTGTACGCTAAACTTCCTTTGCTTACATAGTCAGCCCTTCTGGAGTCCTTGGCTTCAGGAGGGCTTTTACTATAGAAATAGATGGTAAATTGATTTGTGGAGTTGAGGCTTTTGACCTAACTTTGCACACATGAAGTGCAGGATTATATTTTCAGGTTTGCTGTATCTCTGCGGTTTAGGTTTGCATGCGGCAGAGCTCCCGGATGGAGGGGGCGCCGACAGTACTTTAGTCGATGAGTTGCGCGAGATCACGGTGGTTGGCCAGTCGGCCCGTCAACGGGTGTCGCGAGGGCGTCTCGGAGCTGAATCTGTTCAACTATCCATGATACAGTCTTTGCCCGGTTTTATGGGTGAGAATGACCTTATAAAATCTCTCTCGCTGCTGCCGGGCGTGCGCTCGGAGGCCGGCGGCATAGGCGGATTTGAGGTGAGGGGCGGAACCGTAGGGCAGAACAATATCCAGCTCGACGGCATCTCGCTCTACAATCCTACGCACCTGATGGGCATCTTCTCTACCTTTAACGACGACGCAATAGGGCAAGCCACGCTCTACAAGGGCCCTATACCGGCCCAGTATGGACAAGGCGTGGCCTCTATGCTCGAAACCACCCTCGCGCCGGGAGATATGGAGGCCTATCATGCATCATTTTCCGTAGGGCTGCTCATGGCAAAAATCAAAGCGGAGGGCCCTATCGTAAAAGATAAGCTGTCGTTTGCCGTCTCAGCCAGGCGGTCGTATGTTGATGCGCTGATAAACATGGTGCCCAAATACAAAGGCACTGTGCTTAATTTCTACGATGTCACGGCTAAGATGAGGTATCAGCCGCGCGGCGGAGGGTACGTCGATCTATCTTTTTTCATGGGAAAAGATAATTTGGCCGTAAAAGACGTGATGGGTCTCTACTGGGGCAATATAGGTGTGGCAGCCAACTGGTTCGCGACTCATGGTGACCGCTGGTCCTTCAAGACCACCGCCTCATACACCGACTTTTTCCCGGAGATGGATATGACCATGATGCAATCCGACCAGCATCTGCGGGAATATATCCATAAAGTATCTGTCAACGAGCGCATAAACTATCAGTTGGCAGATGATCATATGCTTGAGGCCGGTGTGCGCAGTGAGCTCTACAGTGTCAATTCGGCGGAGATTGTGACTAATGGCATATTGCAGAAAGACATCCGAGCTGGCTGGAGCAATGCATTGTGGCTGGCTTATGAAGGATCTGCGGGGCCTGTAGGTGTTGAGGCTGGCGTAAGGCTAAGTGCGTTTACTGCCATAGGCGGTTCGCGGTTCAACAGCTTTGTGGCTCCGTCGGAGCAAGCGCCTGCATTCCGGGCCAAAACTTATGTTAGCCCTGAACCACGTGTAAGCTTGAAATATACCTTAACTCCGACGCATAATGTAAAAATTGGAGCCAGCCTCACCACACAGGATCTTCACTCGATCCGCTCCAGCACCACAAGTTTTCCATTCGACCGCTATGCCATGACTTCGGCTATGATTAAGCCTGAGCGTTGCTGGCAATATGTGGCCGGGTATGCAGGTATGACTCATAGCGGAAACTTCGACTGGTCGGCGGAGGCCTACTACAAAGACATGAGAAATGTCTATGACTATATGGATGGGCGCAGTATGTTGTCGAAGATTAATCTGGAGAGTATAATACTTGGCGGGCAGGGGCGCAGCTATGGCCTGGAGATGATGTTCCGCAAAAATAACGGGCCTTTGACAGGCTGGATCTCCTATACCTTGTCGCGTACACGCACGCGTATCGACGGAATAAATGAAGGTCGGTGGTATGATGCCTCAAATGACCGCCGCAATGACCTCAATATTACCGCCATCTATAGATTTAACCCCAAGTGGAGTGTATCTGGCTCATGGGTCTATGCCTCCGGCCAGCCACTCACAGCGCCGGATGTGAAATATCAGCTCAATGGAGAGACTGTATATTACTACTCGCAGCGCAACGGCTATAAAACTCCTTGCACACACCGCCTCGACCTTTCGGCCACATATACGCACCACGGCAAACGATTGACGAGTCAGGTGGATTTTGGATTCTACAACGTCTATTCGCGCCTCAACCCATATATCGTGTACTTCGAAGATGATCCCGACTCGCCGTCGGGAACACGGGCCGTGATGCAGGCCTTGTTTGGGTTACTTCCATCCATCTCCTATACTTTAAAATTCTGACCGATGACTTGCTTAAAGAATATACTTGCCGCCGCTATGACATTAAGCCTGGCAAGCTGTGAAAAGGAGTTTGATATTGACTACCGGGATATAGAGCCGATGACTGTGCTCGAAGCAAACCTGACGCAGTCGGAAGCCACATTGGCTATCACCGAGACCACACCGATGGATGAACCCTTGGATCTGACCTTGTACACAGATGCCACAGTGCTGCTGGAAGATCTGACAGCCGGAAGGGCAGAGCAGATGTATGCTGATGAGGTCGGACTATATACACTCGTCATACCCGGTACCCCGGGCCATAACTACCGTCTGACCGTAGACCGGGGCGGACACACCTACACTGCGGAATGTGAGATGTTGCCGCCCGCTGAAATACTTGACATGGAATTCAGCTGGATAAAGATGCCTTACGACCATGTGGCCGTGCTGCAGGTGTCGGTAAAAGATAATCCGGAGATCGATGGCGAGTGTTTCTGGCTGCGCATATACCGCAATGGCGAGCTTTACGGGCAGGATTATCTGCGCGACAGCTATGCTGCGGATGGGGTTATAGAGTTTGCCATGATGACTACCCGCTATGATCTTGAGGCCGAAGATGACGACGACAAGATTCTGGAGGGCGACAAGGTCACAGCCACCGTAGTTCCTATCAGCACCCGGATGTTTGACTACCTTGAAGGGCTCAGCAATAACTCCAACTCGACAGTTATGTACGATGGAGATTTCTGTTTAGGTTATTTTCTGGCCGCCCCCATCACCTCGAAGACCATAATTTTTGGGCCCGAGGCTTTTGTAAACAGCATCATTTAAGACGGCTTTTTACAAGTCCGTAGGCTACGAGAGACACCAGCCCGCAGATTGCGCCTATACCGAATATTGAATAATATCCTCCAAAGCACTGCATAGCCATACCTCCCGCCAGCACGCCTATGCCTATGCCAAGGTCGTTGCTGGTGAAAAACATTGAAGTTGCCGCTCCGCGATGTGATTCGTCGGTGAGGCTTACAAAGATGGTGTTGAGCGATGGATGAAGCGCGCCGTAGCCGATGCCCTGGATGAAGGCTGTGCAGAGGAAGACCACAGGCCGGATACTATCCGCGGAGAAGTGCAGGCAGAATAAGGATAAAGCCGCCACAATACTCAGGGAAATACCTATGGTGACAAGCTGGCTGACCTTGCCTTTGTCTACCTTCTTCCCCGCGAAGGGGCGAGAGAGGGCAAGCCCGGCGGCCATACATGTGAAATACCATCCACCCAGCGAACCCACCAGATTCTCATCGGCG
>CAJUJB010000031.1 GCA_910586595.1 uncultured Muribaculaceae bacterium
CGGATGTCATTCCGATTTTCTTTCCAATTAATCCTGGCATTTCTCTGTTAATTTGTATGTTGATATATTTGTGAGGTGATTATTCCCGTGGGCTTGTATCAGCACTTGATTTCCACTTCCACGCCGCTGGGGAGCTCAAGCTTCATCAGCGCGTCAACGATTTTGGGAGTTGCGTTGTAGATGTCGATGAGACGCTTGTAGCAGCTGAGCTGGAACTGCTCGCGGCTCTTCTTGTTGACGAAGGTAGAGCGGTTGACGGTGAAGATACGTTTGTGGGTGGGCAGGGGGATAGGACCGCTGATTACCGCGCCGATCGACTTCACTGTCTTTACGATCTTTTCAGCCGATTTGTCAACGAGGCTGTGGTCGTAAGATTTGAGTTTGATACGGATAATGGGGTTCATATATAATTATGTGTTGTTATATTACTTGAGAAGGTCGACACGGCCCTGGCATTCGGTGAGAACGTCTTTGGCGATCGAGTTAGACACTTCAGCGTAGTGCGAGAACGACATGGTCGAAGTTGCGCGGCCGGAAGTGATAGTACGGAGGGCGGTTACATAGCCGAACATTTCAGCAAGAGGAGCCTTGGCTTTTACCACGCGGGCACCTGAGCGGCTGCTTTCCATGCCTTCTACCTGACCACGACGCTTGTTAAGGTCGGAGATAACGTCACCCATCGATTCCTCGGGAGTAACAACCTCGATCTTCATGATAGGCTCGAGAAGAACGGGACCTGCCTTTTCGCATGCCTTCTTGAAGGCCTGGATTGCACAGAGCTCGAACGAGAGTTGATCGGAGTCAACCGGGTGGAACGAACCGTCGATAACGGTAACCTTGAGGTGTTCTACGGGGAAGCCAGCGAGCACACCATTCTTCATAGCGGTGGTGAAGCCCTTCTGGATAGAGGGGATAAATTCTTTAGGAATGTTACCACCCTTAACTTCGTCTACGAACTGGAGGTTGCCTTCGAAGCCTTCGTCAACGGGTTCTACGCGTACGATGATGTCAGCGAATTTACCGCGACCACCGGTCTGTTTCTTGAATACCTCACGGAGCTCGCAAGGACGGGTGATAGCCTCTTTGTAAGTAACCTGAGGACGACCCTGGTTACATTCAACCTTGAACTCGCGACGGAGACGGTCGATGATAATATCGAGGTGAAGCTCACCCATACCAGAGATAACGGTCTGGCCGGTCTCTTCATTGGTTTCAACACGGAAGGTGGGGTCTTCTTCAGCAAGCTTCTGGAGACCAACGCCGAGTTTGTCAAGGTCTTTCTGAGTTTTGGGCTCAACGGCGATACCGATCACAGGATCGGGGAATTCCATAGCTTCGAGAACGATGGGAGCATCTTCAGCGCAGAGGGTGTCACCAGTGCGGATATCCTTGAAGCCTACACCGGCACCGATATCACCGCAGCCGATAGCTTCCATGGGGTTCTGCTTGTTGGAGTGCATCTGGAACAGACGCGATACACGTTCTTTCTTACCAGAGCGGCTGTTGAGCACGTAAGAACCGGCAACAACATCACCTGAGTAAACGCGGAAGAAGGTAAGACGACCTACATAGGGGTCAGTAGCGATCTTGAACGCAAGCGCGCACATGGGAGCTTCGCTTGAAGGTTCACGGGTGATCACTTCGTCGGGGTTGTCGAGCGAACGGCCTTCAACTGCACCTGAGTCAACAGGGCTGGGGAGGTAAGCGCAGACAGCGTCGAGGAGGCACTGCACGCCTTTGTTCTTGAACGACGAACCGCAGATCATAGGAACGAGGTCCATCGAGAGGGTAGCCTTGCGGAGTGCACGCTTGATTTCCTCTACGGTGATGGTTGAAGGATCGTCGAAGTATTTGCTCATCAGATCGTCGTCATATTCAGCGATCTTCTCGAGCATTTTGTCGCGCCACTGCTCTGCCTCATCCTGGAGAGAAGCGGGGATTTCTTCAATCTCATAGTTGGCACCCATGGTCTCGTCGTGCCAGAAGATAGCCTTCATCTGGATGAGGTCAACCACACCCTTGAATGTTTCTTCAGCACCGATAGGAATCTGGATGGGGCAAGGATTTGCACCGAGAACGTCCTGGAGCTGACGCACTACCTCGAAGAAGTTAGCGCCTGAGCGGTCCATTTTGTTCACATATCCGATACGGGGTACATTGTATTTGTCGGCCTGGCGCCATACGGTCTCAGACTGGGGCTCAACACCACCTACTGCACAGAATGCAGCAACGGCACCGTCGAGTACACGGAGCGAACGCTCTACCTCGACAGTGAAGTCGACGTGTCCCGGAGTGTCGATAAGGTTGATTTTGAACTTGTCGTCGTTATACTTCCAGAAAGTGGTCGTAGCGGCCGAGGTAATTGTAATACCACGCTCCTGCTCCTGAGCCATCCAGTCCATGGTAGCTGCACCATCGTGTACTTCACCAATTTTGTGGGTGAGGCCGGTGTAGAAAAGGATACGCTCCGAAGTAGTGGTTTTACCGGCGTCGATGTGAGCCATGATGCCGATGTTGCGTGTATATTTGAGATGTTCGTCTGATTTAGCCATTTTGCTGTTGTCGATAAGGATTTATAATCAACGGAAAATCGCTTAGAAACGGAAGTGGGCGAAAGCGCGGTTGGCTTCGGCCATCTTGTGCATGTCTTCTTTGCGTTTGTAAGCACCGCCCTGATTGTTGAAGGCGTCAACGATTTCAGCAGCGAGCTTGTCGGCCATCGTTTTGCCACCACGTTTGCGGGCGTAAGAAATAAGATTTTTCATTGATATAGACTCCTTGCGGTCTGCACGGATCTCGGTAGGAACCTGGAAAGTGGCACCGCCAACACGGCGGCTCTTCACTTCTACCTGCGGAGTGACGTTTTCGAGCGCTTTTTTCCAGATGTCGAGAGATGAGAGCTCTTCGTTGGGAAGTTTAGACTTCACAGTCTCAAGTGCGCTGTAGAAAATGGTGAAAGCGGTATTTTTCTTACCGTCATACATGAGGTGGTTGACAAATTTAGTCACTCGCACATCGTTGAAAACGGGATCGGGGAGAACGAGCCGTTTTTTAGGTTTGGACTTTCTCATTTTTAGAGTGTCGGTGTTTTGTTTTTGATTGCTTGGTTGCTTGCTTCGTTTATCTTCAGCGGGCGACCTCTGTCGCGGGCTTACTCAACCAAAAGGATAGCTGCAAGAAATGCAAAAACGAGTTGAAAATAATTGAATTTTTACTCGGGTGCTATAAGATTACTTCACCCGCCGGGCGTCTCACCGGGTGAGACTTGCGTACGACGGATTACTTCTTGGCAGCACCGGCCTTAGGACGCTTGGCACCGTATTTCGAGCGGCGCTGAGTGCGGTCCTTCACACCTGCGGTATCGAGAGTACCACGAACGATGTGGTAGCGTACACCAGGGAGGTCTTTAACACGGCCACCGCGTACGAGCACGATTGAGTGTTCCTGCAGGTTGTGACCTTCACCGGGGATATAGGAGTTTACTTCCTTGCCGTTGGTAAGGCGCACACGGGCCACTTTACGCATTGCCGAGTTAGGCTTTTTAGGGGTGGTGGTGTACACACGCACGCAGACACCGCGACGCTGGGGGCACGAGTCGAGCGCGGGGCTCTTACTCTTGTCTTCCAATGCCACGCGTCCTTTACGTACTAATTGCTGAATAGTAGGCATCTTAGTTTCTTTGCTTTGTTACTGTAATATCTTATGTATGTTATTTCTCGTTTTTGACGTCGAACCGGAGCTTACGCCATACACTCATAAAACCGCCCATCGCATTATCAGTCAGATGATTAGCAATGGAGCGGCGCATGAGCGCACTGTTCAACGGCGCAAAGTTAGTAATTATTTCCCTAATAACCAAACATTTTACGCTTTTTCTATCAATTATTTTCACTCACCCCAAAAGCTCCGTTACAACCACCTTCACAGCCCCACTTACTCTTCTAAGCTGACCCGTTCGACAGACAGCCCGATAAACACCCGACAAGCTCGACACAGACAACGCACAACCCTCAATCTCCCGCATTCCGGCCTCTTCGGGCAAAGAAAATTCCGGCGTCGTGAGTGGCGCCGGAATTTTATAAATTAACACGAAGAACTCTTACTTACCCGTATTAAGTATCGACACAACAGACGGATGCCCGTTAAGCCACAGCCGTACGCGTATCTGCGAAGCATCTCCTACGGCCACATTTTCTCCAGCCTTGATCTCCTGAGAGGATTCAGTCGGGGTAAGACCGTCGAACGTATAGCGCAACACAGCATCGGGATATGGGGAGTTAACCGTGAAGCTCTTTCCTCCGTCGGTGAGCTTAATACCCGGCTGACGCACGTGGTAAGTATATCCGGCAGCCTCCCATTTAGGAATCTCCGAAACAATCACAGCCTGGAAGGCCGGATCGGTATATGTGCTGTCGGGATTCCAGCCACGTTCAGCCAGACCAAGCATCTTTGGCAACAGCATAGTCTCGAGTGTGGCGGCATCGCGCACAGTCTCTGACCAGATCTGACCTTGAACACCGAGAACATTCGCACCCGGCACAGTGCACAAACGCGCAGGATAACCAGAGAGGGCTGTAAATTCGTCATTCCATCCACCCCAGCTAAGACCTCGCTCATCGGGATGTGGACTATACATCATATCGAGATAGAAGTAATCGACATTGCTAAGCACAACAGGGTAGCCCGCTCCGGCAATTGAGTTAACCACACTGCCCTGCCCCTGCGACGGAAGTGTACTCCAGCAGTTGATGCTGTAGATGGCAGGGATAACGGTCTTGTTGTAGTCGTCAGCATGCTTCAGGGCGACTTCCTGCCATGCCGACATGGGAATACCCTTTTTGGCATAGTTCTCGCTCACCTTACGCACAAAATAGGCATGAACGTCTTTCTCGCTCTTCAGCCCTTCTTTTTTCATCAGTTCAGCCACGGCAGGACTACCACTCCAGGCTCCATGAGGCACTTCGTCGCCACCGATATGTATG
Source organism: uncultured Muribaculaceae bacterium (assembly GCA_910586595.1). Lineage (GTDB taxonomy): Bacteria > Bacteroidota > Bacteroidia > Bacteroidales > Muribaculaceae > CAG-873. The sequence goes on from CAJUJB010000031.1 coordinate 4,983, forward strand.
GCCGGCAGGGGCACTCCGGCTTCATTATGCAGAGCGATAAGCTCATCTGCCAGAACATCCATCAACTTATACGGGCCATCGAGCGCCGGATTCATAACATTGTCGTGGAAAGCCTGCGCGGAAGTATACTTCGACGTATCTCCTTCCTCGCTCAGCAGCATCGAGCGGTCGCCGGTGCGACGGGCACGGAGCTCCATGGCTTTGATTGCCGCTCTGGCATGACCCGGAGACTCCATCTCGGGAATAACGGCTATACCAAGACTATCGGCATAGCGCAGGAGGTCGATATATTCCTGACGGGTATAGTATCCATTGGCCGACCCTGCGGAAGTGAATGGATTTCCGTCACCGGCAAAAATCTGCGGAAGGAAATCGGCATCTGGATTCACCGCATAACCGCGACGCGAGCCCATCTCTGTAAGCTCGGGCAGCGCCTCGATTTCAAGACGCCAGGCCTCGTCATCGACAAGATGGAAGTGGAAGGTATTGAGGCCATAGACAGCCATCAGATCGAGAACCCGGCGTATTTCTTCCGGCGATTGGAAGTTACGGGCTACGTCAATCATCATACCGCGGTAAGGCATCGAGGGCCAGTCGGTAATAACTACATTGGGCAGCGTGACGGCTTCAGTTCCGAAATTATGGGTTATACGACGCTGCAGTGCCGGCCACATTTTCTCCGGAGCCTCAATGGTCATCTTGCCGTCGGCAACAGTGATGCGGTATTCTCCTTCATGTTCTGCGCCAGCAAGCGGCTTGAAATCGGCCTCAGCAGGATTAACCGTACTCTCCCCTTCTCCAAGTTGTACCTGCTTGAATGAAGGCACCACGTCGTAAACGCCACGGGCTGCGGTAGGCATCACGCGCTCGTTGATGGCATACACGGCATCGCCATACGGCATGCGGTCAACTCCGCCGGCCGTATAACTCTCAGCTTTATCCGACAGAGGTCGGCGCGTATAAGCAGCCGCTTCGGTTGTGCCGTCATGATTGATAAGATGGAAGCCATCTGGGCTGTAGCACACCGACATAAGCGAGCCGCGGGTGATAATCTCGAAGGTGAGCGTATCTGTGCCTGTAGCGTTGGCAAATGCCGGAGAGCCTATGGCATAGTAGCCTGGCACGATCTCGATGATTGTATCTGCGGGATTTACAGGCTGCATGCGACGCGCGAATTGGTTGAAGCCTATGCGGTCGACTCCGCGCAGGTCGCCAGTGACGGTAATGGTTTGTTTGTAGTGGTTAGCACCGGTTGAATCTGCCGGAAGATTCACTCCTTCCCAGGCAACACTTACCTTAGGCGCATCGGTGGCTTTTGAAGGCGTACACGACGGAGCTATGGCGAGGGCGGCCAGCGGCAACAGGGCAATAAGACTGCTCTTCATAGTTTTAGAGTTTAATTGTGTATGTTTTATGGTGGTTTTTTATAAAATAAACAGCCCCGGCAGTCGTGGCATCCGACCGCCGGGGCATAATATCAGAACATGCGTCCTACCTGCTTTGGCAGATCGGTAGGATCGACGACTCTTGACGTCAGATTACCCTGCCGGTCGATGATAAACGTCATCGGCAAAGCACCTACATTGTAGGAGTTCAGCACGGCAGCTCCATCGTGGCCGGAGTTCCACACAGTCACCCAAGGCAGATTCAAGGCAGCTTCTTTCCATGCCACCTCGTCATTATCGAAGGCAATCTGGTAAATCTCGAGCCCCTTGTCATGATAAAGCGTATAGAGGTCGTTGAGTATGCTGTTGTATGCAGGCGAGAACTGCTGGTCGTAGGCTGTGAAGCTCAGGAGCACTACATTGCCCTTCCCGGCCACCTCACTCAGCGAGTGGAGTTCTCCGCGGTTGTCATAACGTGAAATTTCTATAAGCCCCGATTCAGGAACTTCAATCACCTGGCCACTCTCGCCTTCGGGTATCTTGCCGAGAGCCCTGCGACCTTCGAAGAAGGCAGCCTTCAAGGCATCGCCATGCGGATCTTCCGGCTTATAATGTGCGTAAACCTGAGCGGCCGCACCATAGATCCGGTTGCCGAAGTTTTCTTTAGGATTGAAGATAAGTGTATTTCCCACCGACTTTCCGACGGTATAATATGCCACAATGCCAGTGGTGTCGCTCACGATGAAACCAGCCAGCTTTTTCTGGAGTTCGGCTACATCGGAAGTTGAGGCCACAATACTGTCGACAGCACCGACGGCATGGGCCATATCCGTGCCACCGAGGCGATGACCCGTGCCAAATGTAGACGCATTGGCATTAATGGTCACGGCGTCAGTTCCCTCTACAGGAAAATACACACTGCCTTTGCCCGGCAAGATCACACGCATTATGTCGGCAATAGCAGCCGGCTCAGCCGATTTATACTCGAACCGGCCGTCTTTCGACACGTCCACTGAGTCGAGAACATACCAATGACCGGCATTGCAGGCCTCAACGGCAAGCTTCGTTCCGTCGGACGCGCCTTCAAGTGTACCTTTCACGCTCCAGCCCTCATGATGTGAGCACGCGGTCATGGCAAGCAACACAAGCGAGGCTCCGGCTATTTTTTTAGTTACATTCATAAAAAACATGGTAATGATGGTCTGAAAATCGAGGCTCACTCAAAGTTGGCCGCTATTCGCGATGCGATCTCAGCCATCCGTTCGGGCTCGAGCTGCAGCTTTGCCTTACGGAAGTCGAGGTCATCCTCGGTCTTTATGGGCACAATGTGAATATGGGCGTGAGGAACCTCGAGGCCGATGACAGCTGTAGCAATGCGCGCACAATCTGTACTCTTCTCCACAGCCTTCGCCACACGCTTGGCAAAAAGCTGCAGGGCAGCATACTCCTCGTCGTCAAGATTGAATATATAATCAACCTCACGCTTAGGAACCACGAGCGTATGGCCTTCCGACACCGGATTAATGTCGAGGAAGGCATAATGGCGATCGTCTTCAGCGACCTTATAGGAAGGAATCTCACCGGCGATGATGCGGGAAAATATTGAAGCCATAGTCAGAATTTACTTGCAGCTGATCAGAGCCCGATTTCCATAATCTCGAATTTCACCTTGCCGGCAGGGATGGCGATCTCCACAATCTCACCTTTCTTATGGCCGAGGAGACCACGTGCGATAGGTGTGGAGATGGCGATCTTCTTAGCCTTCATGTCAGCCTCGCTGTCGGCTACGATTGTATACTCAGCTTCCATGCCGGTGGCGACATTGCGGATCTTGACGCGGTTGAGCATCTGCACCTCATCAGTGGTGAGCTTACTCTCGTCGATGATACGCGCATTAGCCACAAGATCCTTAAGCTGGGCGATCTTCATCTCGAGAAGACCCTGAGCCTCTTTGGCTGCGTCGTATTCAGCATTCTCCGAGAGGTCGCCTTTGTCGCGGGCCTCAGCGATCGCGCGGCTGATTTCGGGGCGTTTAACGGTCTCGAGGTAAGCTATTTCTTCCATCTTACGATCGTAGCCGTCTTTAGTCATATAGGTGATTGCCATAATATATATCTGTTTTAGAGAGTGTTTGAATAAATACAAAAAAAGAAAGAAACCCAACTCCGCGGCTGCGGCGGTCGAGTCCTCTATTACACAATAATGTCGATTTTCTTCAGCGGCAAAGGTAGGCACTTTTTCGCACCGGGCCAAGCGGGATGCCTTAATATTAGTTAAAACAAACCGTACAGACAATTTTGCATGCACACTATTCTTTATTATATGTATAGGTAGATCTTTAACATCATATATATGTATACGAGCATCGACTGCATAGCCCTACGCACCACCCGACTCTCCGACACCAAGAACCTGCTGTCGGCGTGGACGCGTCAGCACGGCCGACTCACCTTCTCAATCCCCGCCGGCGCATCAAAAGAAGCCCGCAGGCGACGGGCCCTTACAGCACCTCTTCACACATTCGAAGGGGTGAGCGACATCCGCCCCGACCATGACATCCATTTCATCCGCGATATAAGGAGCTCGGGTACTCCACTGGCCCTGGATCCTGATCCGGCCAAAAGTATGCTCGCCATTTTTCTGGCGGACACGCTCGACATCCTGCTGCGGCGCGCCGACGCCGATCCAAACCTGTCAGATTTTCTATTTGGATCAGTCGACGCGTTGGGAGCCCTGACCGATCCCCGCGCCACGGCCAATTTCCACTTGGTCTTTCTTTATCGCCTCACCCATTTTTTAGGAATCGAACCGCAGCTCGACCATCAGGGTACGGTTTTCGACATGCGCGACGCTCGCTTCCGGGCCACCCTACCTTTCCACTCCGACTATATCCGCGACCGCGAATGCACATTACTCCATGCTTTGATGAGGGCAAATTACCGCTCTGCGGGGCGTCTTCCGCTCGACAGATACTCAAGAAAGGTGGCTCTCGACAAAATTTTGCACTATTATTCGATTCATCTCACATCTTTGTCGGGATTAAAAAGCCTCGATATTTTACGTTCCCTACTCGAATAAGGGCGATTTTTATCGACCTTTGAGAAAGAAAATTGGCCAAAAGGACAAAAATGCATTTTTTTGTGCATTTTTTTTCAAAAAAATTTGGTGAGTCCGAAAAACAGTCGTAACTTTGCAACGCAAAAGCGAAAGAGCTGATGCCTCTCCGCTCAAAAGCAGAGACGCTGAGGAGCTGAAAAGCTCGCAAAGCACAAAGCTATGGTGCGGTAGTTCAGCTGGTTAGAATGCCGGCCTGTCACGCCGGAGGTCGCGGGTTCGAGTCCCGTCCGCACCGCAGAGGAGAGAGGAGAATGAGAAATGTTAATCTTCGGATTTCGTTTCTCATTCTTTTTTTAAACGCCCTGGTAGTTCAACGGATAGAATAGAAGTTTCCTAAACTTTTGATAGCGGTTCGATTCCGCTCCGGGGTACACCGTTCACGCCGACACTTCCCCAGTGCCGGCGTTTTTTTGTAGCCAGCTTCTGCCATACACCAAAAAAAATTTTTTACACCGCCTGTCACATCTTGCCTGCAACTGCGTCATAGATACATGAAAGTTTCAGACGAAGACATATTCACCACCCTCTACGTGCCTCAGTACAAGCGCCTCTTCTCCGTAGCTGCCGCCATTCTCGGCAACCGCGATGAAGCTGCCGACGCCGTGCAGGACACAATGGTGAGAATCTGGAACAATCGTGCAACCCTGCCGAGCATCAAATCGCCCGAGGCATACGCCCTCACAGCCTTACGCTCAACAGCCATAGACATCATTCGACGCCGACACCCAGCCGTAGAGATTGAGTCGGTCAGAGACCTGGCTGAGCACGACACTCCCCGCGATGTCGACACCAGCGAGATTCTATCCCGAATCATCGACACCCTACCTTCGGCGCAGCAGGAAGTGATACGACTGAATGCATTTGACGACCGTTCTCCCGCAGAAATCGCCCAGCTGACCGGGCACTCTCCCGAAAATGTGCGGCAACTCCTCTCCCGCGGACGACGCAAAATAAAAGAACTATACTTAAAACTCACGCAGCAATGAAACAGGACATAACACCTATGCATATCCGCTCTCTGCTGGAGAGCTATTACGACGGCTCCTGTACTCCCGCCGGAGAAGCCGAGCTGCGCGATTATTTCGCAACAGCCGACACCGTCGACCCTGACCTGGAAGCCGATCGGGCTATCTTCCGCGCCATGGAGTCGCACAAGACAGCCGACATCGAAGCACCGGCCGATCTGGAACAGCGGATTCTGCGAGCCACCGTTGATAAACATCGCCACAATATTTTCGCATGGCTGCCTGCAATAGGTGCCGCGGCAGCCGTAGCTGTCCTCGTATGCGTAGGGCTGAAATTCGCCACCCTACCCCAACCCACTCCTGCCGAAGCTGACTCGTATTATACCGAACTGACCGATCCCGATGAAGTGGAGGCAATGACCCTCGAAGTATTCGCCCGGCTTGATGCCGGCCTCTCCAAAGCCAGATCGTCAATCCGCACCACCGACGACGCTTTGGCTGCAGTTAACAAGACCCTCAATAAGATCAACCTATAAAAACATATCACAACTATGAAACGTACACTTATCCTTCTATTCGTATCGTGCCTCTTCGCACTCGCCCCCACAAGCTGTGTCGGTCAGGCAAAAGTATTCACTTCTATCGCCAAGCTCGATGGCGTGACGTCTGTCTACATCGGCAAAGCCGCATTGCGCCTTGGAGCCGGCGCCGCTATGCTTCAAGGCGAGTTCGCAGGCTCCAAGGCTATACGGAAGCTCAACTCCATCGAAGTCGTCAGCGTGGAGAACTCCGCTGTCATACCCAAAGCCAAGACTGAGGCCGAGAAAATAATAGCCGACAAAAAAATGGATGTACTCGTCGAGACAAAAGAAGACAACGAATCAGTAGTCATATATGGCGGCGTACCCGACAGCAAGAATGCCGACATAATCAACGATATGCTCATCTATACCTGCGAGCCCTCAGAACTGAACCTGATCTACATAAACGGTGTCATAAACCTCGCAGAGCTCTTGCAAGAATACGATAAATAGGCCCCTTTACGGCCCAACGCCGTCGGCCTCACCTTTTCCGGGGAAAGGGTGAGGCCGACTTATTATATGGGTAATAGATGTCCTATATTAAAAACGAAAGTGCGCTACTTCACAGTAACGCACCTCCCTCATAACCAAAATTCAAGTATATTGTGAGTCTAACAAAACGTTATCTTTATTCAAATCGGAAGATTAAATTACTACTCCTCCAATTTTCACGCTGCAAAGTTAATAACAATTCCGCAAACTTGTTCTTAAATTTATGATAACAAACCCTAAATTATGTTATATTATTGCACAATATAGCTTATTTATGGGTTTTAGACTCTTTATAGGGTCTTTTTTGCGGTAAAAAAAGAACACCGCTGCCCATATGCTGACAAAAAGCAAATAAGGCAAGCGGTGTTTAAAGTTAAAAAAGTCTTTTTACTTTTCCTTTGCCACTTCTTCCTGCACGGCGGCTGCCAGTTCAGGATCGATCATGATGCGGCCGCAGTACTCACATACGATAACCTTCTTGTGAGTCTTGATCTCAATCTGTTTTTGCGGGGGAATACGGTTGAAGCAACCGCCGCAGGCATTGCGGTCAACGATCACGATTCCGAGGCCATTGTGAGCCTTGTCGCGGATACGCTTGAAGGCGGTGAGGGTACGGTCGTCAATTGCAGGCTCAAGCTCTTTGGCACGGCCAAGAAGGCTTTCCTCTTCCGAGCGGGTCTCGCTTACGAGATTGTCAAGGTCAGCTTTTTTCTCTTCGAGAAGATGAGTCTGATCTTCAATCATAGCCTCAATATTTGTGATTTCAGCATTGAGATTGTCGATCTGACGCTCGTAGTCGTTTATATTCTTTTCGCTGAGCTGGATTTCAAGCGACTCGTATTCGATTTCCTTGGTGAGGTTATCGAATTCGTGGTTATTGCGCACATTATCGAGCTGCTGACGATAACGGTCGATGAGGAGCTTCTTATTCTCTATTTTATTCTGCTCGTCGACACGCTTGGCTTTGAGGTCTTCGATTTCAGCCTGAAAACGCTCAATACGTGAGTTGAGGCCCTTCACTGTGTCGGAGAGATCTTTCACCTCCTGGGGGAGCTCACCGCGGATAGCACGGATACGACGGATGTCGGAGTGCAGAAGCTGGAGCTTGTAGAGGGTCTTGAGACGGTCCTCCACCGAGCGGGGAGTTTCGATTTTATGTTCTGTTGCCATATCTGATTACAGGTATTTTACCGGATTTGTCTCCATCTCCGAGTAATAGACTGCAAAGTTAGGGAATTTATTTTTAATTACGCGATAAAAGAGGTCTTTTGCACAACTTTCACTCTCAAAATGACCGATGTCAAACACCGCCATCGGGCTGGAGGCTGAGTCGGCGAAGTCATGGTAACGCACATCGGCAGTTATATACACCTGCGCGGCGGCTGCTGAAGCCACACCGATAAATTCTCCGCCCGCACCTCCGCAGAGGGCTATGCGCCGTATGTCGGCATCCGCATCAAAGCCAAGGCTCGACTTTACCACAGGGCACTTGAAGCGCTCCTTGACAAGGTCAAGCAAAACAGAGCCTTTGACGGGAACATCGAATGATGCAACGAGACCGAGTCCGACAGAAAGATCGTCATTATCCACCGGAGAGGTAAGCACCTTCAGACCGTCACCACCGGGCATGGATCGTAGAGCCGAAGTAATACGGCCGGCAGATGATGCCTTGACGCGAGCCTCAACCTTGCACAAGGGCGTGTGGCTTATCAGGCGCTCAAGCGGATCGGAGGCAGTGTCGATAGATTCCCGTTCCACGTCGTAGTAATCGCAGCCGGGTGCGTCGGAATCAAGGAGAATAAGCCTCACATCCGCGGCCATATTCCGGGGGCAGGTCACGGTCATAAGCACCATCGCCTCTGTGACGGGAGCAAGCACACGCAGCGGTGTGGCGCCCAGACGGGCGGCCATCTCGTAAGATATGCCTCCACGCGTACTGTCGAGCGCCGTATGGCTCGAATAAACGGCCACTCCGGAGCGTATAGCGGCTGCTAATGTGCGCTCGGAAGGAGTACGACCCACAACATTCTTCACGCCCTTGAAGAGCAGAGGATGATGGGAGATGACGAGATTACAGCCCAGGCGCACGGCCTCGGCTATAATCTCGGGAGTAACGTCTACACACAGCAACGCGCCCGTGCACTCCCCTTCGGCCTCTTCGGGGAGACCGACCTGGAGGCCCGAGTTATCCCACTTCTCCTGTATGGCAAGAGGGGCATACTCTTCGAGCGCGGCGGTGATAAAACTCAGTTTCATGCTTTGGCTTCGGGAAGATTGATCTCGAGGTTAAGCTCGTCAAGCTGCTTCTGGTCAAGCTCGGCAGGGGCATCGAGCATCACATCGCGGCCACTGTTGTTCTTCGGGAAGGCGATGCAGTCGCGGATGCTGTCCAGACCGGCGAAGAGGCTTACCCAGCGGTCGAGACCATAGGCGAGGCCACCGTGAGGAGGTGCACCGTACTTGAAGGCATTCATGAGGAAGCCAAACTGCTCCTGAGCCTTCTCGGGGGTGAAGCCGAGAATCTCGAACATCTTGGCCTGGAGTTCGCTGTCGTGGATACGGATCGAACCACCACCTACTTCAACACCGTTGATCACCATATCGTAGGCATCGGCGCGGACAGCTGCCGGATCGGTGTCGAGCATGGGGATATCCTCATCCTTCGGATGGGTAAACGGATGGTGCATAGCCATCAGGCGCTGTTCCTCGTCGCTCCACTCGAACATCGGGAAGTCAACCACCCAGAGGCAGGCAAACTTATTCTTGTCGCGCAGACCGAGCTGACGGCCCATCTCCAGACGGAGCTCGCACAGCTGCTTGCGGGTGCGCATGGCGTCGTCGCCGCTGAGAATGAGAATAAGATCGCCTGGCTCAGCATTCATAGCCTTTTTAAGTTCCTGAAGAACCTCCTGGCTATAGAATTTATCTACGCTGGACTTGACGTTGCCGTCAGCCTCCACGCGGGCATAAACCATACCTTTGGCGCCGATCTGCGGACGCTTCACAAATTCTGTGAGGGCGTCGAGCTGCTTGCGGGTATAGTGTGCGGCGCCTTTGGCGCAGATACCGCCGATGTAAGCTGCATTGTCGAATACGGAGAAGCCATGACCTTTGAGAACATCCATCAGCTCCACAAACTTCATATCGAAGCGGAGGTCGGGTTTATCGCTGCCGTAGTACTTCATCGCGTCAGCCCAGGGCATGCGCTGGAAAGGCTCGGTAAGCTCGATTCCACGGATAGTCTTGAAGAGGTGCTTGGCCATACCTTCGAAGAGCTCGATTACGTCGTTCTGCTCGATAAAGCTCATCTCGCAGTCGATCTGGGTAAACTCGGGCTGACGGTCGGCACGGAGGTCTTCGTCACGGAAGCACTTCACAATCTGGAAATAACGGTCCATACCCGACACCATCAGTAGCTGCTTGAGGGTCTGGGGCGACTGCGGAAGAGCGTAGAACTGACCGGGATTCATACGTGAGGGTACCACGAAGTCACGGGCGCCTTCTGGAGTCGAGCCCACGAGCATCGGGGTCTCGATCTCAAGGAAGCCTTTGCTGTCGAGGTAACGGCGCACCTCCATGGTCATCTTGTGACGGAGCTCAAGATTGCGGCGCACAGGCGTACGGCGCAGGTCAAGGTAGCGGTAACGCATGCGGATGTCGTCGCCACCGTCGCTCTCGTCCTCAATGGTAAAGGGAGGTACCTCACTGGGGTTAAGCACATTGAGCTCATCGGCGATAATCTCGATGTCGCCGGTAGGCAGCTGGGGATTCTTGGATGTGCGTTCTGCCACCGTACCGGTAACCTGGATCACAAATTCACGGCCGAGGTGGTTGGCAGCGTCGGTCAGGGCGCCATCATGCTCCACATTGAACACCACCTGAGTGATGCCATAGCGGTCGCGGAGGTCAACAAATGTCATGCCGCCCATCTTGCGGACGCGCTGCACCCAACCGGCAAGTGTCACCTTGCGGCCGGCGTCGGCGAGACGGAGCTCGCCGCAGGTATTACTTCTAAACATGCTGTTTTAGAATATATATCGTAAGATTGAATAGTTTACTTACCTGATTTTGAGCCAAGATTTACTTTCGGAACAGGCTTGAGGCCACGGTTGCGAAGGAGGGCGTCGACTGTGGGCTCCTGACCACGGAACTTCACATAAAGTTCCATCGGGTCTTCTGAGCCACCCTTCTCAAGTACATTTTCCTTGAATTTCTTAGCTGTCTCGGGGTCAAAGATACCTTTTTCCTTGAAGAGCTCGAAGCCGTCGGTATCGAGTACTTCTGCCCAGAGATAGGTATAGTAGCCCGACGCATAGCCGTCGCTGCCGAATACATGCTTGAAGTAAGCGGGGCGGTAACGGAATGTAAGTTCGGCGGGCATACCGAGTTCGTTGGCAACATTAGCCTCGAAGGCGGCTACATCAATATCGCCTTCAGGATTAAGCTTACCGAACTGGAGGTCGAGCAGAGCTGCGCCTGCGAGCTCGGCAGTGGTGAAGCCCTGGTTATGGGTAGCCGAGGCCTCAAGTTTCTCGATAAGTTCGTCGGGAATTACCTCGCCGGTTTTCCAGTGCTTGGCATATGTGCGGAGGAGTTCCGGCTCGAGAGCCCAGTGCTCGTGGATCTGTGAGGGAAGTTCTACAAAGTCACGGTCTACGTTTGTGCCGGCCTGGCTCTTCAGACGTGCGCGCGACAGCATACCATGGAGGCCGTGGCCAAATTCATGGAACATTGTCTCAACCTCGTCGAGTGTAAGGAGGGCGGGTGCATCGGCGGTCGGGCGCGAGAAGTTGCCTACATTGTAGATGATGGGGCGCGACGATGTGCCGTCTTCATTCTCCCACGAACCCTTGAATTCGCTCATCCAGGCACCCTGGCGCTTGGAGGCGCGGGGGAAGTAGTCGGTCATGAATACAGCCACATGCTCACCGGTCTTGGCGTCGGTCACGTCGTATACGGTAACTTCGTCGTAATATTTGGGTGCATCGGGCATCTCGGTGAATTTCACACCGTAGAGGCGCTCGGCCATGGAGAAAATGCCGTTGCGCACAGAGTCAACTGCGAAATACTGGCGGACTTCGCTCTCGTCGAGGTCATATTTTTTCTTGCGTACCTTCTCTGCGTAGTAATAGTAATCCCACGGTTCGATTTTGATTGCGGCACCTTCCTCATCTGCAAGGGCCTGCATTTCAGCAACCTCTTCTTTCACGCGGTTGACTGCGGGAGCCCAGATCTGCATCAGGAGGTCTTCGGCATTCTTCACGTTCTTGGCCATGACGTTCTCGGTCATATAGGCGCCGAAGTTCTCGTAGCCGAGGAGCTGTGCCTTGCGGGCACGGGCCTGAAGAATCTTATTGATTACAGGCAGGTTGTTGTACTCGCCATCCGAAGCAAGCGAAGTATAGCCCTGATACATCTCGCGGCGCAGGTCGCGGTCATCGGCAAACTGCAGCAGGGGCAGACGGCTCGGGGCGTGGAGGGTGAAGACCCATTTGCCTTCGCCAAGATTGCGGGTCTTGGCCTCGTCAGCTGCCTGATCGATGCTCGACTGGGGCAGACCGGCCAGGCGGGTCGAATCTTCCACTACGATTTCAAATGCATTGGTGGCATTGAGAAGATTCTTGTTAAAAGTCAGATAGAGGTTGGTAAGCTCGGTGTTGACTTCCTTGAGCTGATTCTTCTTGTCTGCGTCAAGAAGGGCGCCGTTACGGGTAAACTGCTTATAGTATTCCTCTACAGCACGTTTCTGGTCGGGGGCGAGACCGGCTTCCTCACGGGTGTCGTAAACGTGTTTGATACGGGCGAAGAGGCCGTCGTTCATTGTGATCTCGTCGGAGAACTGCGAGTACTTGGGATAGAATTCCTCAGCGATCTCGACCATCTCGGGCGACGAGTTCGATTCATCCAGTGCGAAGAACACGGTGGCTACCTTGTCGAGAATTTTGCCGGAGCGCTCCAGGGGCATGATGGTGTTTGCGAAAGTCGCTTCTTCCGGATTGGCCACAATCGCCTCGATCTCCGAGTTCTTCTGAGCGATGCCGGCATCAAGGGCCGGCAGATAGTCGGCGTAGTCTATCTGCTCGAATGGCGGAATTTCATACTGGGTGGTGTAATCCGACAGGAACGGATTTTCATGCTTGTCTTTACAGCTCACCAGACAGGCGGTGCCTACCAAGGCCACGCCCGCCGCTGCTAATAAACGGTTTTTCATATCTGTATTTTGCAATGCTTTTTTATGTGCACAATTAGCAATCACAAAATTACGTAGAATTTTTCAAACTCTGGCAAAATAGAATTAGATATTTTATCACATCTCCACCTCCATACGCAGCGCACACCGTCTTCCTGCTCGGAGAGGCGGTGTGCGCGATACTTATAAGTGCTGACCATCAATTGAGAAGGTCTTTTACCTTGTCGGCGCCTTTCTGGGCAGCATCCGACACGGCATCCTTGGCCTGCTGAGCCTTGTCGGCAGCGGCGTCTTTGAGCTCGCCTGCCTTCTGTGATGCAGCGTCAGCTACAGAGCTTGCGGCAGAGCCTACACTGTCGGCGGCTGCGCCGGCGGCATCTTTCGCGTCTTCAAGCTTATCTGATGCGGTTTCACCTACAGCGTCTGTAACCTTATCGAGGGCGCCGCTTACTGTGCTGAGCGTACCGGCCAATGCGGGCGCCTTTTCTTTCACAACGGGTTCGATCTTGGCTATAAACTCTTTGGCTTCTTCTACCTTACCTTCTTTGACAAGTTTTTCGGCATAAGCTTTGGCTTGGTCAACATAGGTCTTGATTGTAGCCGGATCCGTGGTCTTTTCAATCTTCGATGTAAGATCTGCAGCCTCGGTAGTAGCCGATTTCTGTGAGCAAGACACGCCTGACACTGCCAGCACGGCAGCCATGGCAAGAGTTAGGACTAACTTTTTCATTTTGTTCTCATATTATAGTTAAACAATAGAGAAACATTTGGTTGAGCCGAAAGGTTCAGCGCAGATTTTTCCATGCGCCCCACGCCGTGAGCGGAAGAAGTACGGCAAGTGTCACCCAAGGGCCGACGGTATGATAGCCTGCTATAGTCAGTGCCCCGACCAATACGGCAAGCGCCAACAAGCCTCCTATACCGGGGCGCAGACGCAGCCCATAGCGCCAGCGGTAAACTCCGTAGACTACCGCGAAATACACCGCATACCACAGCACGTAAGCTATACCCAGGCCCAGATAACCGAAGGCATGGAAGAGTGGTATATATAGCGACAGATAAGCGATCGCACTGCTCAACTCGGTGAACACATACACTTTTCCGTCGCCTCTGGCAAGTATGGTAAAGGCCACGCACCACGAAGCCGCCCGGAAAAAGACACCGGCGGCTCCGACAACAATAAACGGAATGGCAGCCTCGAAGCTCGATGTATACAAGATCTTGACCACAAGGTCGCTGCAGCAGATAAAACCTACAGCCACCGGCATGAGCACCCATAGCGCGATTTTCATCTCATGCGACACAACCACCTCCATACGCCGGAAAGATCGACCCACAGCAGAGAGGCGCGGATAGTACTCCATCGAGATGGATGTGAAAATCAATCCCACATAGGTGTTCACCAGCGTATAGCCCGCCTGATAGATACCCACTGCGTCCTCCGTGAACTTGCGGTTGAGGTAGATTACAAATAGATACGACGCCAGCAGGGTCACGAAATTACTCACGGTCATGTACATCCCCAGCGACAGCATGCCCCGCCCTTTACGCCAAGCCTCCCGCAGCGATATACGTACCCGCGGAATATCGCGCAGTCGGAAGTGGAAGGCCGCAGCCGCCGATATGACGTATCCGCCGACAATCACAGGCACTATGCCGTCAAGACGGAAGAAATAAAAAAGAGGCACGGCAACGGCAATCAGGCCGATGGCACCCCAGAGGCTGCACCGCGCCAGGATTTTCAGTCGGTCGTAACCGCGCATCACTGATAGTTCACCATTCGATACGGCCAGCAGAAAAACAGCGACGCCCAGCACAACAAATGCCCATGTATGCGATGTGTCGCCAAATGAGCAGTAACTGATAAGTGGTGACAGAAGAGCCACCAGCACCCCACCCCCGATGCCGAGCGTCCGTGCGAGTTTCCTGACCACCGCAACCGTCTGCGGGCCGCGTTCGGGGTCATCGCGGTTAATCGACAGATCACGCACAGAGCTCTGAGGCAGGTTGAGCTGGGTTGTCTGTGCGAGCAACTCGAGGGTCGAATGGTATATGGTGAGAAGACCGACGCCAAACGGGCCGAGCCACAGGGCTGCTAACTTGGTGCGCACCACCGCGCATAATATGGCTATTACCTGCACACCACCGAAGACACTCAGTGCCTTCAGCACACGGGCGGTTGTGGCGGAAGTGGGCTTCGTCGTATCCATACGGAACTATCGGAGCCAGTCGGCCGGATTAAGTTTATCTTTCTCGTGGCGTACCTCGAAGTGGAGACGGGTGCGGCCTCCGTCGGCAGGATCGGAGTACAACTTGCCGAGTGCCTGCCCGGCCGATACTTCCTGCCCCTTGTGCACGGCCAACTCGGCTATGCCTGCGTAGACGGTGAGGTATTCGCCATGGCGCACAAGCACCACATTATGATAACCGTCCATCACTATGACCATGCTGACCGTTCCCGGATATACGGCTACGGCAGATGCGCCCGGAGTAGTCTCAATATCGATGCCATTGTTCTGCACCTCGACCTTCGACAACTCTTTATGGGTATGACGGCCAAAATCGGATACGATGACCGCACTGCCACTCACAGGCATAGGCAATTTGCCTTTGGCTGCCGCGAATGACGATGCCACGGGAGCCGACGACTTGGCCGGTGCGGGAGTTGTTGTGGGCTTCGGTTTTTCCTCGGCTTTAGGCTGAGGCTTCTCCTGAGGCTTGACGGGTTTCTTTTTATCGGCCTTCTTTTCGGCCTTTTTCTTGTTTGCCTGGGCTTCTTTCTCGGCAGCGGCCTTTGCAGCGGCTTCCTGCTCGGCCTTGCGGCGGGCCTCTTCCTCTGCCTTGCGTTTTGCCTCGGCCTCGGCAGCCTTGCGCTTACGCTCGGCCTCAGCTGCCGCACGGGACTCTTCCTCAATTATGCGGTTAAGTTCTTCATCAAGTTTTTCAGCCTGCGTCTTCTGCTCGGCCAAAGCCTGCTCAAGCTGCTTGCCTTGGCGACGCAATTTGGCGATAAGTGCGTCGGCCTCAGCACGGGCACTGACGAGCCGGGCTTTCTGTTTCTTCAGATCTGCCAAGTCGGCCGACAGACGCGCGCGCACGGAGTCGAGTTCCTGTTTCTGTGCCTCGAGGGCTGCCGCAGCTTCCTTAAGATCGGCAGCTTTTCCGGTCTGCCACTCACCCAGTTCTTTGAGGTAACGCATACGTCGGCGGGCCTCAGAGAAAGTCCTGGACGAAAATATGAAGGCGGTTGCCGACGAAATCTGCCGCTGCCGGCGTATACTCCTGAGCGAGGCGGCATACGAGGCTTTCAGATTCTCTACATGTATGCGCGTGGCCTCTACACTGTCGGCAAGCTCTTTTACCCGGGCTGAAACCGAATCGGTTGTATGCTGCAACGCGGCTATGCGCACATCCGACGCGCTTATCTCGGCACCTAACGACTCGAATTGGGCCAGCTGGCGCCGGGTATCGTCGAGATTGGTCTTTATCTTACCCTGCGTACGGGCTATTTTGCGCGTGGCCTCCTTTTTCTCCTGCCGCACGGTCTTTGAGGTGCGGGGTTTAGCTCCCGACACCGGCATTGCCGGTATAAGCATCATGAGCAGGATAAGGAAAAAGTGGCGCATCATCGCTTAGATCACAGGCTGTTGAGCATCTTGAGCACCTGATCGGTAGTCATGCGCTTGGCACCCTTGGGCACAGAGGGTCGCGAGGGGGTCGCTCCGGTATTCCATGAGGCGCGCGAAGTGGTGGCGCTGACCTCGAGGTCTATGGCATGTTTCTTCACTGTGCCTTCCACCTGCATGCGCGAAGCTATGGGCCCGGCTGGCGATACCTCCGCTGACGCATAGGTGCACTCCACAGTATTGGCGCCGGCGCTCACATTAAGCGAGAAAAGCTGAGGTGCGGCGGTTGCTGCACCGTCCTGGCCGATTGCGCAGAAATGCCAGTCTACACCGGAGGGAAGTTTTTTCGGAGTGATGTTCACGGCATAATAGCCGTCTACACCGAGATTGACAGGCTCTGTCGTGAAGAGTTTGCCGGAAGATGGTGTGGCTGTGCCCGCACCGGGAGCGAATGCCTGCCCGAGCATGAGCGACTGAAGGTCGGCCAATGTCAACCCGGCGGACGCGGTGAACTTGGCGATTGATTCGGAATAATATGCGCCCACAGGTTTTGACACAACGAGCACCGAGTCGGCATCGGCATAAACCGACGCAACTTCTATAAACAGCATCTTCATGGTCAGCGACATGGCCTTCCCATAGCTCATAACCAGTGTTCCGGAGGCTGATATTTTCTTGGGCTTCGTCACACTCACTTTCACAGGTACGGTGACGTCGCTCCATGCGTTATATGCTTCGGTCATCCGGGTGAACACGTCGGAAGAGGCCGGAGCCTGTTGCGCTGCACGCGCCGGGGCCTTGGAGGAAGTTTGTTTCTGCGAACTTTTACAGCCGGAGAGACCTATGGCGGCAATAATTACGATAAGTGCCGCCGATAATGATTGGTTGATAAATTTCATTGTTCTTCGAAGAATATGGTTTTATGCTCCACTTTCTTCTTAAGGAGCTTATTGTCTGGATCCAGCTTCAGCGCCTTCTTCCAGAAATCGAGGGCCTCACGATGATCGCCCGACATGAAATATATATCGCCGGCATGATCATAGATGTCGGCCGAGAATTCGGGAGTATCCTCGGTGGCTGTGCCCAAAGCTTGGTCTATCACCTCACGGGCCTTGACAAAGTCTTTTTTCTTGAATAGAACCCATGCATAGGTGTCGAGGAAGGTTGCGTTGGCAGGATCTGCAGCCGTAGCGATTGAGGCATACAGCTCGGCACGCACAAGGTCAGAGCCAGCCAGAGCCATATAGTATGCGCAGTTGTTCATTGCCATATAGTTCTCGGCATTGACTTCAATAGCCTTGGTGTATTCCACCACCGCACTGTCACGCTCACCCATCTGCGACATATAATCGCCTCGTGTGCTGTAGATCACGCTGAGCAGTTCCTGATTGTCAACTCCCGACATATCTATGCTGTCGAGCACGGCCATAGCCTGAGGATAACGGTCCTGCGTAGCCAGAGCGAACGAGCCCATGAGAGAGAAATACGGATCGTGCGGGAAGATGTTCAGAGCCTTCTCTGAAGTCTCAAGCAACCCGATTGAATCGCTCATCGAGGAATAAACCTGGATAAGATTTGTCCATACCTGACGCTGATTGGGGTCGAGGTCTATACTATATGAGAATTGTTCGGCTGCCGACGGCAACTCGCCTATCTCGGCCTTATACCCGCCATACAAGGCGTGCAGATCGGCCTCGCCGGGGTTTACGTCCAGCAGTGTCTCGAACATCTGCTCGATGCGGGGGCGCTGGGCCGAGTCGGTATAGAGTTTCACCACGTAGTCTGAGAGAAGCTCGAATTTCTGCGGAAACTCGATATTCTGCGAGCGCAGCGCATGGAATACCTCGCGGTCGTAGGCTACACTGTCGCCTTGGGCATGGAAAAACTCGGCACGGGCGAGATAGACCGATCCGTCGGTGGTGTCGGCCTGCTCAGCGCGGTTGTAATAATAAAGTGTGGAGTCGGCTTTCCCGAGATAATCATATACCTGACCGATGAAGATGTTGGCATCCACATCTTTCGGAGCCGCAGCGGCCAATGTCGAGAGCGACCGTTCGACCGCCAGCGTATCCTTGCGCATCAGGTAGGTCTGCACCTTCTGTGCCATTATAGGCAAAGTGGGGCCGGCGGCACGCTCCAGACGGTCATACACGGCTATCGCACGGTTAAAGTCAGCCGTATCGAGCGTCTGCATATATCGTTTGCGCAGGGCACCGGCAAGATAGACAGCCGGATCGGTTCGCGAAGGCATGAGGCTGTCGAGCTTGCTCCATATATAGATTTCGTCGTCGAGCCGCCACATCAAGCTGGCGAGCTTCGCATACGGCAGGTAGTAGGCCGACTCGGTAGGCATGGCTTCGAAGCGGGCGCCAAGACGCCGGTAAATATCCTGGAGCTGGATGGAGTCGCGCACGATGGGAGCTTCAACCTCAGCCAGCGAGGCTGCTATGTAAGGATCGGACGGATTCAGTGCGCTCGCCCTGCGCAACAGCATATAGTAGTCGTCGAGGCGATTCTCGCTGCGGGCATTGGCCGCTTCAAGATAGATATACTCGGCCTTCTTTATGTTGGCGGGATCGTCTTGTACCTGTCGGGAATTTTTTCCCGATACAGCTAAGGTTATTGTCGAGGCAAGAGCCACGACCAGTAAAACGGTAAGATGTTTAAGATTGCTCACGGGTAAGATAGTAAAAACGTTATTTCACACCCGAGTGGCCGAATCCACCTTCGCCGCGGGCGCTGTCTTCAAGCGTCTCGGCCGGGATCCATCTCACCTGCTCATAGCGGGCGAGCACCATCTGGCAGATGCGGTCGCCACGCTCGACAGTGAACGGACAATCGGAGTGGTTAATAAGTATAACACCTATCTCCCCCCGATAGTCGGCGTCAATAGTGCCCGGACTGTTCAAAAGTGTGATTCCACTCCGAAGGGCGAGACCGCTGCGCGGACGCATCTGGAGTTCGAATCCTGCCGGAAGGGCTACACGCAGACCCGTCGGTATGAGACGTCGTTCTCCGGGAGCTATGGTCACCGGAGCCTCTACAGCTGCACGCACATCCATACCGGCCGATAAATCGGTGGCATACCCAGGTAGATCAAGACCTGAAGTATTTACTATCTTAACATCTGTCATGCTTATATATTTCTATAAATTGACCCTGCGGGTTACGCCGGCAGCCTTGAATATGTATATACCGCGGTTGCCGAGTTGAAGACGCACGGTGCCTGGCTCGAGGTCGCGGCTCGTCACCAGCTGACCGAGAATGGTGAATACCTCCACTTTGACAGCCGTCTCGGTAGTGATATACACCCACCCGTCGATAACCTTCACCTCAAGCGTGGTCTGACCAACATCGCTCCGTGGCACAGAAGTCGGCGACGGCGGGAAATAACCCACAGCCTCCCACACGGGCCCGCGGCCTGCCGACATGCATTCAACCGGTGCGGCCATAGCCGATAAGGCTATGAGCGTCACAGCGGCGAAACGGCGGAAGAGGCGTGCGGAACGAGACATCTTTTTCTTATCGTTGAGGTGTGATTGTGAGCTCGCCGGCAATGGGGATTGCAAGTCGGCGCGCAACTTCATTGCTGTCAAGGCCGAGACCGAAGAGATACATCATCTTGGTTATAGCAGCCTCGAAGGTAAGATCATGACCGGGTATTACACCGGCGGCGGCGAGATAATCGCCGCCCATGTAGCGGCTGGCATGCACGGCTCCGTTGACACACTGGGTAACATTGAGAATTACCACGCCGCGGTCTACGGCCTCGCGTACGGTGTCGATAAACCATTTCTGAGTCGGGCCGTTGCCGGCGCCATACGTACGCAGCACGATGCCCTTTATGCCTGGAGCGCTGAGCTGATACCGCAGCAGGTTCTCATTCAGCCCGGGGAAGAGGTCGATCGACATCACATGGGTGTCGAGGTTGTATCTGGGCTCAAGAGGCAGTGCGCGGTGGATTTTCCGCAGCGCATCATAGTCAAATGAAATTCCGAGACCTATCTTGGCAAGTGCCGGATAATTATTGCTCTTGAATGCGTTGAAATTATCGGCACTGCGCTTGGTCGAGCGGTTGCCGCGCCACAGGTAGTTCTCAAAAAGTATGGCCACCTCACGCACGGTGGGGCATCCGGTCTCGTCGCGGTCGGCAGCGATCTGAAGAGCGGTGATGAGGTTTTCCTCACCGTCTGTCCGCACCTCGCCGATAGGCAGCTGTGAGCCGGTGATGATTACCGGTTTGCACAGATTGCCAAGCATGAACGAGAGAGCCGATGCCGTGTAGGCCATCGTGTCGGTGCCGTGAAGAACCACGAAACCATCGTATTTATGATAGTTGTCGGCTATGCTGCGTGCAATCATCTGCCAATGCTCGACATCCATATCGGAGGAGTCGATCGGCGGAGTGAACTGTATGTTGTCGATTTCATAGTCGAGCATCTTTACCTTGGGCACATTCTCCATAAGATGTGAGAAGTCGAAGGGCTTCAAAGCCTTCGAGACAGGATCTTCGATCATGCCGATGGTGCCGCCGGTATAGACTATAAGAATACGAGGCTTCATAGGATGAGGTTTTGACAGTTACTTGACTTGGGCGCCGGGGGTGGCCGGTGCGGTCGGGCCGGCTACGACAAGCGAGCCGTCGGCATTCAGAGCCGAGAGTATCATACCCTGCGACACCACACCGCGGATCTTGGCGGGAGCGAGATTGGCGATAAAGATCACCTGCTTGCCGATAAGATCCTCAGGTTTGTAATGCTGGGCGATACCCGACACGATAACGCGATGGCCCGGAGTTCCATCGTCGATCACGAACCGGAGCAGCTTGTTGGCCTTGGGCACAGCCTCGCATTCGAGCACGGTGCCGACACGGAGATCAAGCTTGGCGAAATCATCGATCTTGATCTCGGGGAGTACTTCTTCGGGCTTGAAGGCTGCCGCAGCATTGAGTTTCTTTATGTCCTCAAGACGCTTGGTCTGAGCCTCGATGGCTGCATCGTCAATCTTCTCGAAAAGAAGTTCGGGCTGGCCGAGGACAGTACCGGCGGCAATGATTGAATCGCCGGCGATAATAGGCCACTCGAGCTTAAGACCGCCGAGTATAGCGGCAAGGCGCTTGCTCATGAAGGGCATGAAAGGCTCCATCACCACAGCGATGGAAGCGCAGATCTGCGCACATACGTAGAGGATGGTCTTCACTCGCTCGGGGTCGGTCTTAACCACCTTCCAGGGCTCGCAGTCCTGAAGATATTTATTGCCGAGGCGTGCGAATGCCATCGCATCCTTGAGGGCCTCACGGAAATGGAAGGTCTCCAGATTCTCGGTCAGGGAGGTCTTGAGGGCCTCCATCTCGGCGAAGGCTTCACGGTCGACCTGCTCAAAAGCGCCAGGGGCAGGCACTTCGCCGCCGTAGTACTTGTGCGTAAGCACCACCACGCGGTTCACGAAGTTACCGAGTATAGCCACAAGCTCATTGTTGTTGCGGGCCTGGAAGTCGCGCCATGTGAAATCGTTGTCCTTGGTCTCGGGAGCATTGGCAGTGAGCACATAGCGGAGAACGTCCTGCTTGCCGGGGAAGTCGGCCAGGTATTCGTGGAGCCATACAGCCCAGTTGCGTGATGTGGAGATCTTGTCGCCTTCGAGATTCAGGAATTCATTGGCCGGCACATTGTCGGGGAGCTGGAAGTTGTCGCCATAAGCCATGAGCATGGCAGGGAACACGATGCAGTGGAATACGATGTTATCCTTACCGATAAAGTTGATTATGCGGGTCTCGGGATCTTTCCACCATGTCTGCCATGAGTCGGGCAGCAGTTCCTTGGTATTGGAGATATAGCCGATCGGAGCGTCAAACCATACATAGAGCACCTTGCCCTCGGCTCCTTCTACAGGTACAGGCACACCCCATGAAAGGTCGCGCGACACTGCACGGGGCTGGAGACCCATGTCGAGCCACGACTTGCACTGGCCGTATACGTTGGTCTTCCACTCTTTGTGTCCTTCGAGAATCCACTCACGCAGAGCAGGCTCCCATTTGTCGAGAGGCAGATACCAGTGTTTGGTGGCTCGCAATTCGGGCACTGCACCGGTAATCACCGAGCGGGGATTGATGAGGTCGGTGGCATTGAGCGATGTACCGCAAGCCTCGCACTGGTCGCCATAGGCAGCCGGGTGATGGCAATGAGGGCACTCGCCGGTCACATAGCGGTCGGCAAGGAACTGCCCTGCTTCGGGGTCATAGAGCTGCTCTGAGCTTTTCTCGATAAATTCGCCTTTGTCGTAGAGATGACGGAAGAATTCCGAGGCTGTCTCGTGATGAATTTTCGATGTGGTGCGCGAATAGATATCGAACGAGATGCCGAGACCCTCGAATGATTCTTTGATCAGCGCATGGTAACGGTCGACAATATCCTGCGGAGTCACACCCTCCTTGCGGGCCTTGAGGGTGATGGGTACTCCGTGCTCGTCGCTACCCCCTATGAGGGTCACAGGACGTCCGGCGAGACGCAGATAACGTGCATAAATGTCGGCAGGCACGTATACGCCCGCAAGGTGGCCGATATGTACCGGGCCGTTGGTATAAGGAAGAGCGGTGGTGATGAGTGTCCGCTTATATTCTTTTGTCATAATTCCCGAAATTGGAGGCTTATGGATCTTTTTCTTGTTTCAATCGGCAAATTTAAGCATTTTTTTGCATTTGTCCAATATAGATTTCAAAAGACCCGTAAAAGTTAGAGGTATATAATGATAGAATGATAAAAATAAATGCATCTGACTGCCGACCTCGTCTGATCCAGCCATTGCAACATCTTCTCTTATTCTGAAAGTTCTCTTACAGTACAAATTTATTTCCTTTCGGTCAAATAAGAGTATAAAACTCAGTGGAACGGAAGATATGGCAGGGCTTTTATAAATTCTGTCGGTTTTTCTGTGATGTCAGCTTCCATGGTACCGATAATCTATTCCGAACAGGGCTCCTACAAATGTAAGTATTTCTCCGAATGAGATGAGTACCGACGAATGTATCTCTCCTTCCGGACTCACGATGAAGCCGGCTATAAGCATTCCGGCTCCGACCAGCATCATAAACACAGCACAGGCAAGCTGGACGGTTCTGCGACGATTCTTCTCCATAAGCTTTTTTAATGCAAAATTAGGTAAGCTTACGGGGCAATTATCTTCAGTTTTGAAGAAATGGTAATTTTTACGTATTTTTCGTGCGGTATTCTCCTGGAGTCTCGCCTCCGTGCATCGCCGCGAAACTCCGGTGGAAGGAGCTGTGCGAGGAAAATCCACACTTCTCGGCAATCTCTGATATGCTCAATTCCGGGGCCTCGATCAGTAGTCGCCGGGCCTCCTCCATACGGCGGTCGCGCACAAGCTCACTGAAGCTCTTGCCAAAACCCTCGTTATAAATTTTTGAAAGGTAACTCCGGTTAAGCGGGAGTATACGGGCCGTGTCGGTGAGCTTGAAATTACGGTCAAGATAGGGCTGTTCGTCATCGAACCACTGGGCAATCAGAGCCGTATACTCCGGGATACGCGGTGAGAGAGTATCAACAATCGCATCATCATCCATCGCATCTTCTATATCGGCCTTTGAACTTTGCTCAAAAAATCCCTCCGGGAAGGGGCTGTCGTAGCGGAGCGCCCTGCAGATGACGAAGCAGAAAAATATGAGCACCGCCACAGCGTGAAGCAACGCCGGCAAAGCTCCTGGCGAATGTAGCGACCATATAAAAATCCCGGTCATTATAAACATGCCAGCGACATAGGCATACAGCCACGCGATGCCATGACTCTCGGCCCCATCGGCATAATTCAGCTCGCACCACCGCTTGTACCGGTCTTCCTGGGCAAGCGCGAGCAAAAAGGTGGCCAGGAGGTAGAGACCTGTCACGCCTAAAATAACAAATCTATACCACACGCCGAATGAATACCGCTTGGCGTAAAGATGCTCAAACGATCCGTAATCTTCCGGGGCGCCATGGATGGCCACGTAGATACAGTACACCGTAAGAGTTATCAAGGCCGGAATGGCCAGAAAAAAACCGCGTCGCCACGTAAGCCAACCGGGTCGGATCAATTCTACAGGATACGGCAGCAGCACGAGGTTAAAATAAAGTACGGCGAAGCACATCGGAGGATACAACGGAGGCCCGTAGCCCTCGAACGGCAGCCCGAATAAATTGCGTATAACCCTCAGGAGATACGGCACCGCCCAGATCAGCAATGAGGTGGCCACGAAAAGACGCGCACGGTTTCGACTGCTCTGACGGAATAATGCGAAGGCTCCCCATGTGCAGACGACCGTAATCATCAGCACCAGAAATTTAAAAATTAACGGCTCCGTTACAACCTTATCGGGAAACATAGCTCATTACTTTTTTTCAGCGGAAAGCCTCAGGCAGGCTATATTGATTAGTATAAAATTGCTAAAAAATAAACGTTTTGTCAAACCCTACTCTTTATGCTACTTATTTTAAAAACAGCATCGGATAATTACCGCTTATAACCATAAGCAGGCCCTGAGTTGCGTTATGTTGCAAAATTACTGATATTCTGGCACGGAGACAATAGGGTACCACCCAGCGCAATGGCAAAAAAAAAAA
>CAJUJB010000032.1 GCA_910586595.1 uncultured Muribaculaceae bacterium
CTGTAACCTTCTGATCCGTAGTCAGATGCTCTATTCAGTTGAGCTAAGGAGCCGTAGGCTTTCTGCCGTATTGCGGTGCAAAGTTACTGCTTTGTTTTTAACCTGCAAAATATTTAACATCTTTTAATGAAATATTCTATTTTCTTTTGCCTCTTAACAAGGCCAATCTCCTATCTATCAAGCACAAGCAGACACGCTGCTGGATAAATGATAAATAATCGCTATATTTGCAATTCACAATCAACCCAACTGATCAACATTCACTCACATTACCATGACTCACATAAACACAAGCATCCTTCTACGGCTCCTATGCCTGATTGCGGTCGTCTGGCTACCGTCGAACCTGCTGGCCGCGGAGACCGACACTCCATTCCACTTCGCCTGCCTGCCATATCTGCAAAATGTAGAGACCGGCGAGGCAACCGTAATCTGGGCCACCGACCGCGACGCAGTCTCCTGGGTGGAAGTCGCACCGGACGACGGCACACATTTCTACGCCGAGGAACGGCCGAAGTTCTACAGCACCACACTCGGAAAAAAAGACATAGGCACCTTCCACCGCATCAAGATCACCGGCTTGAAGCCAAACACATCTTACCGGTACCGTATATATTCGACCGAGGTGACAAAAAACCAGGATATGGACACCCGATATGGCCGCACTATTGCCAACGATGTATACCGCGGACGCCCATATCGCTTCACCACCCCCGACCCGGCCAAACGTGACGTGCATTTTGCTGTGGTCAATGACATACACGAGGATTCCGAGCGCTTCGAGCGGCTTTTCTCGGCTGTTGACTCGGCCTCGCTCGACTTCATGTTTCTCAACGGCGACATGGTGAACAACATGAACACGGTCGAGCAGTCGTTCGACGGATTTCTGAACACCGCCTCGCGGCTCTTCGCCACATCCATGCCTTTCTACATGGCCCGTGGCAATCATGAGACACGCGGCACACAGTCGCAACGCTACATGACCCTCTACTCCACCCCCACCGGCCTGCCCTATTATCTTATCCGCAAAGGCGACGTGGCCATACTCGTGCTCGATGCAGGAGAAGACAAGCCAGATACGGATATAGAATATTGCGGTCTATCGGCCTTCGACGCTTACCGGAGCGAGGAAGCCGCCTGGCTGGCCGAAACCCTCCAGGACAAGGCCTTCACGTCGGCACCGGTAAAAATTGTATTCATCCACGTGCCGCCCGAAGGCCGGAGCTGGCACGGACAGATTGAAGTCAATGAAAAATTCATACCGATGCTCAATGCCGCCGGCATCGACCTCATGCTGTGCGGACATCTCCACGAGCATCATTACCAGGAACGGGGCACAGATGGAGTCGATTTTCCCCGCATCATCAACTCCAACATGGAGATACTTCACATCCAAGCCGATAAAGACGGCATCCAGGTGGCAATATACGATGACCACGGCAAGAACACCCGTAATTTCACCTTTCCTGCCTCAAAGTGATTAATGCAAAACAAAAAGCCGCACGAGCAACAAAATCACATCGAGCGACATTTAAAATTTGCCAATTAGACAAGAAAATCGTACTTTTGCACAAACTTTTCATTTTAATAAACCAATCAAACCAATGAATTTCCAGATCAAGACTCTTTTCGGAGCAGCTGTGATTGCATTTGCAACCATCGCAGCCCCGCTCGGCCATGCCGGAGAAAAGGGTGTGGTAGTGATTGCCAAGGACGGCACCCGCACGGAAGCCATCCTGCCTGATATCGACCGCATCGATATAGGCGCCGCCTCACTCACCCTGCACCAGCTCTCAGGCGCCAAGGCAGAAGTGGCCTATGAAGATGTCGACCACATCCTCATAGGAGCCGACGTAACGGCTGTCAAAGAGATTATCAAGCCGGGAGAAATCGCTGTATGGCCCACCAAAGTGACTACTTCGGTAAATGCCACCGGCCTTGAAGCCGGAGCAAGCATGCTCGTCCATAATCTCAACGGCCAGCTTATCGGCAGCGCCATTGCCGGCGACGAAGGAACGGCCTCCATCGACCTCTCGGCAGCAGCCGCAGGTGTGTACGTCGTATCAGCAGGCAAGCATACCGTAAAAGTAATCAAACAGTAACCCCACCGACAATTCTCCACTACAATGATAAAAAAACTACTTGCAGCCGCAGTGCTCGCATCAGCAGCTTTCGGAGCCTATGCACAGCACGACACCATGTACCTCATCAAAGGCGACCGCGTGGTTGGCAAATATAATGTCGATGACGTCGACTATGCAACCTTCTCCCTTCCTGAGGGCGTGAACGACGCAACTGTCTGGCTTGACATAGTTGAAGTCAGCAAAAACAGCGTTACATATATCGTAAATACAGTTAACCCCACCACTGCTTACGCACACAACGCCATTTCATACTACACCGCCGAGTATGCAGCTCTCGACTTCATGGGAACACCCTTCAAAGATCTGTCAGACTCAGAGAAGGTAGAGATTCTCCAGTACTGCCTCTCTTACGACGCCTACGTAGGAATGGACACCAAGACTTTCACACAGAAGGACTATGCCGACAACTCTAACGGCGAGCACTTCAGCATTATCCCCGGCACACAGTATTTCCTCTGTGCATGGGAAATCAACCCCGAGGACTACACTCCGCTCGAAACATTCACCTACGAAGAATTCACCACCCAGGCTCCTGAAGCCGGCACCGCAACCGTTGAAGCATCGGTTGTAGGCCCGTATGAAGACTGGGGCGTACAGCTCGCCTTCACCGGCAACGACGTATACTACCTCCGCACATGCTGGGGCGCACGCTCAACCATGGATCAATACGTATCTGCTTACGGCGCCGATTATCTCTTCGGTCTCTTCGGCCAGGCCTGGGATCTCGAGTTCCTCCAGAGCTCAGGAGAACTTGGCGACGGCGTACCCAACTCAATCTGGCCCGTCAACGGCTCGGGTGAATATGTACTCTTTATCCGCGCCTACGACAAGGACGGCAACATGAACGAGTACCGCCTCGACGTGGATGTTGAGGAAGGTGGCACCGCAGCCGACGGCCCGAAGATCACCATCTTCAGCAAAGAGAAGACTTCCGACTCCGTAAGCATCAACTTCGAAATCTCGCCCAGCAATGTTGAAGAAGCTTACGTGCGCATGTGCGGCGAAAACTTCACCGACGACCGTCTCAACATGGGCTATGAGCTCCATGAAATCGCTATGGGCGGCGACGCAACCGACATCACCTCCGACATCAACAAATTCGGCGAATACACCTTCTCAGCCACCGGCCTCGAAGAGGAATGGAAATCGATCCTCATCTACGCTCAGTCGAAAGATGGTGCCCGCACTACCCTCCGCATCAACTTCTTCCCCGATCCTGAATCGGAGTGGAGCATCTACAACCCCGTATACGCAGCTCCCGCCAAGAAGCTTCCGGCAGTGAAGAAAATCGTCAGCAAACGAAATCCCACCCTGCCCAAAATGAATAAATAAATATTCAGCGAAATAGCCACATTCGAGCCCCTGACGTGCCTTGGCGTGCGTCAGGGGCTTAATGTTTTTAAGTGGGAAATAGAATTAATTTTTAGCCAAGATTCTATTAGATATGTTAAAGTTTCTTTATTGAGCTATTTTCCGCACAAAAAATGATTGGATATTGAGGAAAAATATATTTCTTTGTGGCAGCAAATAGCTCGGCGCGCAGTGAGCACCGTCCATTGCGGCCCGCCGGTAGCCCTGTAGAAGATTATTATATCATACTTATTGACCACCTTATGAGCCGATTAGAGAAGGCGTCTACTACCATGACCCACGCCTCTATATAACCGACATGCCGCTGCGGCTGCCCATGCGGGCGACTGCGGATAGTGGTTCACACGCATTAACAAACGCATAAAACCGAATTCAACGATAATACAATAAATCTCAAGTTAACTAAAAACCCCTTGCATGAAGAACATTTGTTTTCAAATGACCCGGAAAGCGGTGCTGACACTGGCTCTTGTGCTCAGTCTTGCCTTCCCGGCTTTAGCGCAAAACATCACGGTCAACGGTACCGTGTATGAACCCGAGGGCGAACCCGCCATCGGCGCGAGCATCGAGGTGAAGGGCGTCGCCAATTACGGCGTTGTATCCGACATCGACGGTAATTTTACAATCAAGGTCGCTCCCGACGCAACCCTGGTTATATCCTATGTAGGATGCGACACCCAGGATGTTGAAGTGAACGGACGCACCAACATCGAAGTACACCTCACAACCAATGCCGTGGCCATGAACGAGCTCGTCGTAGTAGGTTACGGTACTGTTAAAAAGACCGATGCCACAGGTTCGATGGGCGTTGTAAAGCCCTCTGACATCGAGGCAGGCCTCGCCTCTTCGGCTCAGGATCTCCTTGTAGGCGCAAGCCCTGGTGTGGTTGTTACGACCAACGGTGGTAACCCCGCCGGCGACGCATCGATCACCATCCGTGGCGGTGCATCACTTAACGCCACCACAGCACCTCTTATCGTGATCGACGGTGTGCCTATGGATAATAAAGGTGTGACTGGTTCGTCGAACCCCCTCTCGCTCGTAAACCCCGAGAACATCGAGACTATCTCAATCCTCAAATCGGCCTCTGCAACCGCCATCTACGGTAGCCGTGCATCCAACGGTGTGATCATCATCACCACCAAGACCGGTAAAAGCGGCAAACCCCAGGTAAACTTTGCAGCCAACTTCTTCCTCAACACTCCCCGTAACTACATCGACATGATGGACGGCAGCGAGTTCACCAACTTCATCCGCAACCGCTACGGCGAGGAAAGCGCACAGTACAAATGTCTCCAGGGCTACAATACCAACTGGCAGAAAGAAGTGCTCCGCACCTCATTCTCTCATGACTACAGCCTCTCAGTAGGCGGCACAGCAGGCTTCCTCCCCTACCGCGTGGCCATCGGCTATACCGACAACGAAGGTATTATCCGCACCACCGGCATGAAACGTCTTACCGGTAGCATCAACCTCACTCCGAAGTTCTTCGACGACCTTCTCAGTGTCAACGCCAACGTAAAGGGCGCCTATATCCAGAACCGCTACGAGAAGGGCGTGCTCGGCTCAGCCGTGACATTCAACCCCACTCTCCCGGTAAAGAATCCCGAAGGCAACGTGTTCAACAACTGGACCACCTATATCACCGGCGGTAACACCGCAGGCCCCAACGATCCGGGCAGCAGCATCAACACCCTCCAGGCTGTCAACCCCCGCTCGATGATCGACGACTACTCATCGCGCTCACACGTATACCAGAGTGTAGGTAACCTCCAGCTCGACCTGAAGATGCCTTTCCTCCGCGACCTCCGCGCCAACCTCAACCTCGGCTATGACTTCAGCCACGGTGAATGCGCCAACCTCGACGCAGCCTTCTCGCCCAGCGCATGGCTCGGCAGCTTCTCTGTTGCCAACCCCGATGGCACTGTGACCAACATCAAGGAGGGCTACGCCAACCAGAGCGTATCGAACGACGAGAACCTTTCGCTCATGCTTGAGTTCTACCTCAACTACAACAAATCATTCGAGGAAATCCACTCCGACCTTGACGTGACCGCCGGTTACTCATGGCAACACTTCAAAAACGAGGGCCACAGCTTCAGCCGTGTTGACCCCGCCATCGCCAACGCTGCCGACGAATCGCTCCGCCAGTATGCAAAATATCAGTACGCGCCCACCTACTACTACTCGCGCCAGTATCAGCTCGTGTCGTTCTTCGGTCGCGTTAACTACTCATTCCTCGACCGCTACCTCGTAACCGCCACCGTGCGCCGCGACGGTACATCGCGCTTCTCCAAAGATCACCGCTGGGGTATCTATCCTGCCGTGGCAGTGGGCTGGCGCATCAGCGAGGAAAGCTTCATGGAATCTACCAAATCATGGCTCAACGACCTCAAGCTCCGCTTCGACTACGGTGTGACAGGCCAGCAGGGTCTTGACGGCGACTTCTTCCCCTATCTGCCCACCTACTCGATCTCGACCAACCTCTCGGGCCGTTATCCCCTCAACGGCGAATGGGTATACCCCTTCACCCCCAACAAGTTCAACGCCGACCTCAAATGGGAGTCAACCACCACCTACAACGTCGGCCTCGACTTCGGCTTCCTCAACAACCGCATCAACGGTAGTATCGAGTACTACGTGCGCAAAACCAAAGACCTTCTTGTTGAAGCTAACTATACCGCAGGCTCAAACCTCTCTAACGTCGGCATCATCAACGGTGGTGACCTGGAGAACACCGGTATCGAATTCAACATCAACACCCGCCCCATCGTGACACGCGACTTCACCTGGACCTCGAACCTCAACTTAGCCTGGAACAAGAACAAGATCACACGTCTTGCCGACGGCTACGATGGCTCTACCGGTGACATCGGCGATGCCATCCGCGTGCAGAAACACGTAGTAGGCCAGCCCGCATACAGCTTCTATGTATACGAGCAGGTATACGACAATGCAGGCAACCCCCTCGAAGGTGTGTATGTCGACCAGAACGGCGACGGCATCATCAACAAGGATGACCTCATCCAGTACCACAGCCCCACACCCGCCTTCACCGCATCGTGGTCGAACACCTTCCAGTACAAGAACTGGGACTTCGGCTTCGTTCTCCGCGGCAACTTCGACAACTGGGTATACAACCAGACCCAGTCGGGCGTAGTATTCCCCGCCACCAACACCGCCGCCACTCCCGTGTCGAACGTGCTCAACAACTCTTATCTCTTCCAGTCGAGCCGCACCGAGGAAATGCGTCTTAGCAACTACTTCGTGCAGAACGCATCATTCGTACGCTGCGACAACATCACCCTCGGCTATACCTGGAATGAACTTCTGGCCAACCGTCTCCGCCTGCGTCTCTTCGCGGCCGTACAGAATCCCTTTGTCATCACCAAGTACAAAGGCCTCGACCCTGAAGTATCGTTCAACAAGGGTATCGACAACAGCCCCTACCCCCGCCCTGTACAGGTTTCTCTCGGCGTGAGCGCTACATTCTAATCTACGTATAATCTTTACAGAACACATATTTCACAGAATATATGAAAATATCAAAATATCTGGTTCCCGGTATAGTTGCGGCCTGCGGCATGCTCACCTCCTGCGTGGGTGACCTCAATGTTCAGCCCGACGACCCCAACACCAAAACCGAGCCCACCTCCCGCGCCGACCTCGAAGGTTTCTTCGCCAGCGTATATTATGACCTCTACACCGACCAGGGCCTCTCAGTGAGCGACGGCGGCCGAGCTGTGTTCACACGCTGCCACACCGACCTCAACGAGATTACCTCCGACGAGTTCTTCATCTCCGAGAAATGGCAGGATCCCGGTTATCAGGTGCTCAACATGAACACCTGGACCGACACCAACGAGTGGATTTACGCCGCATTCTCGCGTGAGAACCACCTTGCCAAGCTCGCATCTGTGTTCATCGCCAATCTCCACCAGTACGGCCCGCAGTGGTACACCGATGAAGAAATCAAGGCCATGGATGCCGAGGCCCGCGTGCTCCGTGGATATGCCTACTACCAGAATATCGACCTCTTCGGCCGCGGCCCCTGGATCGATGAAACATCGCCCACAGGTGCCACCCCTCCCACCTACGACCGCAAGCAGCTCTTCGAGGCTACCGTAGCCGACCTTACCGCCTACGTAGACAACCTCATCCCCGCTGCCCAGCAGGTATATGGCCGCATCAGCCGCGAAGCAGGCTACATGCTGCTTGCCAAGCTCTACCTCAACGCTGAGGTATACACCGGTACCCCCATGTGGCAGGAATGCGCCAACGCCCTCAAGAATGTTGTAGGTACTGGCATCCAGCTTGCCAAGGAGTATAAATATCTCTTCTGCGCATCAAACGACCGCTATGTCGGCAATGGTGAGATTATCTGGGGGCTTCCTCAGGAAATCGGCCGCCTCGAGACCTGGGGTGGTACAACCTCGCTCGTATGTGCATCCTACATGGAGCCCGATGACAGCGACTCAGCCCTGGCTCAGAAACTGAAAGAACTCAACTTCTACGGCACACCTTGGTCAGGTCTCCGCATGCGCCCCGAGCTCTCGCAGGCCCTCAAGGGTGACCCCCGCCGCCTTGTATACGAAGGCAGCTACCAGGAAGAAATTCCCGACCTCGTAGCCTACAACGAGACTTCGTGCGGCTACATGAGCATCAAGTACACCTTCACCACCGAAGACGACTACTACAACGAGCGCGTGCTTGCCCTCCCCGCCGATGAGCAGGTATTCAACAACTCTTCTCAGATGAGTAATGTCGACTTCCCCATCTTCCGCCTCGCCGATGCCTACCTCATGCTCGCCGAGTGCCAGCTTCACGGTGTTCAGTGCGACGGCTTCACCTACTTCAACAAAGTACGTGACCGCGTAGGCCTCGAGCCCATCGCAAGCCCCTCGGCCGACCAGATCCTCCACGAGCGCCAGTGCGAGCTCTACTCAGAAGGTTTCCGTCGCTCCGACCTTATCCGCTTCAACCGCTACACCGGCTCGACCTACCTCTGGTCGTGGAAAGGCGGCCAGTATACCGGCACAAGCATCCCCGCCACACACGCCGTGTTCCCCATCCCCTACCAGTATGTAGTTACCGTAGGCCAGAACCCCGGCTATTAATCCACCTTCATCTCCAAAATGGAAATCAAAATGAAAAACTTGATATATATGATGGCCGGTGTGGCTATGGCCGCCGCAGTCAGCAGCTGCGTCGACACCGAGAAGCCCGTATACACCGAGCCGACCACTTTCACCGTCAACCGTCCGCCGCTCCAGGACCAGTATCTGGCAACCACCGGTGACATCGACGACAAGACCACCTTCAACCTCACCTGCTCAGGCCAGCCCGACTACGGCTTCGCCGCTCAGGCTAACTACAACGCCCAGGTGAGCCTCACCGGCGAATTCAAAGACGAGGTACGCGACGAGAACGACAACGTGGTGACTCCCGCCACCTACTCTACCCTCTCCAACCAGGATCAGACCAGCTCGTCGATGAGCCTCCGCACATACGACCTCGCCGTTGCCATGTGCTCGCTCCTCGGCATCGAGGATGAAGACTCATGGAAAGACTACCTCGCAGCCGGTGGCGCAACCACAGGCATCACCGTCTATTTCCGCGGTACCTGCGAGATTCCCGGCGTTCCTTCGAGCTTCATAGCTTCGTCGAACACCGTCACCTACACCGATGTAACCCTGAGCTACGCAGTGCCCACCGCCGGCATCATCTACATCTGCGGTGACGTGAACGGCTTCACCGAGCCGAGCGCAGCCAATGCCGAGTTCTATCGCGACTACCAGCTCGTAGAGCCCGAAATCGGCAGCAAGATCTACGCCGGTGTATTCACCATGCCTGATACCGAAAGCGTGCATCCGGGTGCCGAAGGTGTCGACTACACCACCCAGTTCCGCTTCTTCACCGAGCTCTCCGGCTGGGGTGACGGCAGCAAGATGATTGGTTCCAATGAAGCAGACTTCTATGTTGAAGATGTTACCAACAGCTTCACCGATGGCTCTGCCAACGGATCGATGTTCACCGGTAACGCTACCTATGGCAAGGGCAACTGGGGTATCCTCCTCGAAGAGCCTGCAGTGATGACCATCGCCGTGAGCATCGTCGACAAGAACAAACCCAAAGTATGGTTCCGCTTCGGCAACTGGAACGTGACCGTAGGCAAAGACGCCTCCGGCATCAACGAACCCGTATTCTCCGAACCCGCCGAGTAATATCCACCTACCCTCTCCGGGGCTGCCACAGCGGCCCCGGGAGGACAATAAACAACCACCAGAAATTTCCCTATACTCAATATGAAGAAATTTGCATTGCTCCTCGGAATTGGACTGACGATGGGTCTTACCGCATGCGACGACATGCTGCCCAATCCTCAGCCTACGGTCAATCCGGAGCTCGAGCTCTTCTCGAAAGATGACCTCGTACTGAGCCAGAACAGCCTCGGCGAGACCACACCCATCAACCTTCAGACCCTCGCCGACCAGGGCGAGATGGCAGCCATCGCGGAAATCACCACTCTCCAGAATTTCCCCGCCACCTGCGAGCTCTCCTTCAAGGTAGAGCTCTCGACCAGCGACGACTTTGCCAAGAGCGTGACCATCGACGCAACCCAGGCCGACAATATGGTAGTGACCCCGGCCTCTACCATCAACACCGCCATCTACGACACCTTCACCCACGATCCTTCCGAGATCACCCTCTACTCACGCATCTCGGCATATGCAAGCGAAGGCACCTCAGTGATGCGTCTCGGCGGCGCCGACTATCTCTACGGCGAGTATACCTACAAGTTCCTCCCCTTCACTCCTGCCAAGCAGCTCGACTCGTCGTACTTCCTCAAGTACCGCACCTCGGCAACCGGCGCATGGGCATACATGCAGATGGACAAGGCAGCTCCCTCCGAGAGCGTATACGACAACCCCACCTTCACCGTTCAGGTTGATGTTGAGGATGCCGGATTCGAGTGGATGGTAGTAAGCGCCACCAGCCACAATGCAGGCACCGATGCCGACGTATTCGGTGTAGCTGCCGGCACCGAAGCCGACACTGCCGCTGGCGATCTCGTGGAAGGCGAAGCCGCAACTCCTGCAGCCATCGACAAAGCCAACCCCTATGTGATCACCGTCGACGTGCTCAACAACACCTACAAGGTAAATCTGGCATTCGAATATCTCTACGTTCCAGGCTCAGCCACCGGCGAGGGCTACTCACGCGCGATGAAGCTCTTCACCAAAGACTTCGTAACCTACGAAGGCTCGATGCGCCTCTATGTAGACTGGTACCTCTCTGCCCAGGCTTCCGACCAAGGTGCTGTATTCATGGTTGACGGCGACGAAAAAGTGACCGAGACAGGTGTTGTATCGGGTGCCCTTACCCAGCTCGCCAACGCTGAAGGCACCAAGATGACTGCCGGCAACGGACTTTACTACATCAAGGCCAACCTCGGCACTATGACCTTCTCGGCTACCCCCGTCAACTCAATCGCCATCATCGGCGCATTCAACGACTGGAATACCGAGACTGCCCTCGACCTCACCACCAACGCCCGCTTCACCACATGGACACTC
Organism: uncultured Muribaculaceae bacterium; assembly: GCA_910586595.1. Taxonomy (GTDB): domain Bacteria; phylum Bacteroidota; class Bacteroidia; order Bacteroidales; family Muribaculaceae; genus CAG-873. The sequence continues at coordinate 11,093 of CAJUJB010000032.1, forward strand.
AAAGACGCGAAGCTCACCGCCGGTGAATTCAAATTCTGTGTAGACCATGCATGGGATCTCAGCTACGGTGGCTCGGAGGATAACCTCGAGCAGAACGGCGGTAACCTCACTCTTGCTGAAGACGGTACATACGACATCACCATCGACTTCACAAAGCAGCCCAACACTGTAAAGATTGTAAAAAAATAAGCGATCCACACCACTGATCATCGCGCCGACCCACACCGGGCCGGCGCGATTTTTTTTATAACTCTTTTTTCCTAAAAGCTATTGCTCATTAAAAAAATATTGCTAATTTTGCATCGTTAAGGTCATCGAATGCAGGCCTGTACAATTATCTCGAAAGATTATATCAATACTTTTTATAAATATCTGTTAACTTAACGAATCGAAGCATGAAAAAACTCTACGCTTTCGCCGCTGCAGCTCTCGCAGCCTTCTCTATGAACGCACAGGTTTACCTCTGTGGCAACTGGGATAACGACCTCGGCTGGGATCCCGCAAACCCTAAAGAACTTACCAAGAATGACGACGGCAACTGGGAAATCACCCTCCACATGCAGTCATTCAAAATCTCGACCGCCAAAGGCGACTGGGATACCTTCAACGCCGGCGCACTCAGCACCAACGAAGGCACCATCACTGAAGAAATGGTAGGCAAACCTCAGGATCTCGAAGCCTGGGGCGAAAACACCAACCTTCCCTGGGAAGGCGACTGGACAATCACCGTATCTGCCGACTACAAGACCCTCACCTGCACCACTACCACCGAGAAGCCCGTCGGTTTCCCCGAAGTATACGTAGTAGGTGCCATGACCGACAACTGGGCATTCCTCCCCGACTGGATGATGAGCACTGAAGACGGCATTACCTACACCTTCACCTGCTCTGGCGCCACCATCGTTCCCAAAGAAAACGAATTCAAAATCTCTACCTCCAACTGGACCGGTATCAACTACTCAACCGAAGGCGAGGCTATCGCTGACGGCGACGTGAACTACGGCAAATACAACGCCGGTGGCAACATGTACTTCGTAGAAGACTTCGAAGGCGAGATCAAACTCGTGCTCGTAAACGGCCAGATGAAAGAAGCTGAGATCTACTTCACTCCAAACGCTGGCGTTGACGCTGTTGCAGTTGAAAACAACGCCGCAGTAGAATACTTCAACCTCCAGGGCGTACGCGTAGCCAACCCCGAAAACGGTCTTTACATCCGTCGTCAGGGCGCAACCGTAAGCAAAGTCCTCGTGAAATAAAGTATTTCTCTCCAACTCGACATAAACACATTTTCTTTAGGCAGGAGACGCCGCGCGGCGTCTCCTGCTATTTTTATACCTATAAAATGGACGCCGCGCATCAAAAAAACGGTAAAAAATATGCTGGTTATCAATATTTTTATTACCTTTGCCACAACAAGCCCCACACAGGCCCATACCATGAACTAACAGAGATTTTCTCACTTACTTATATACTCACTATTATCAATCTACCAATGAAAAAACTCTACGCTTTCGCGGCGGCCGCCCTCGCAACCGTCTCGATGAATGCACAGGTTTACCTCTGCGGCAACTGGAACTCCGACCTCGGATGGCTTCCGGAATCTCCCAAAGAATTTGTTGAGAACGAGCAAGGTGACTGGCAACTGACCGTACATCTTCAGGAATTCAAGCTCTCAACCGCCAAAGGCAGCTGGGATGTATTCAATGCCAAGGCCATGAGTGTCAATAAAGGCGCTGTAACCGCAGATATGATCGGCACTCCGCAGCCTCTTATGGCATGGGGCGAGAACGCCACCCTGCCCTGGGAAGGCGACTGGACATTTGTTGTATCAGCCGACTACTCGACCCTCACCTGCACCACTACAACCCCGGCTCCGACCGACTACACCAAAGCCTACATTCTCGGAGGCATGAACGGCTGGAGCGCCAATGCCAAATGGCTTATGAGCACCACCGATGGTGTGACATATACCTTCACCTGCGAAGGTGCCACCGCAATCCCCGCAAATACTGAATTTAAGATCGGCGCTTCAAACTGGAGCGGCATCAACTATACCACCGGTGGCACCGTCACACCTGATGGCACCAAGAAGGTCGTTCCTTACAACTCTGGAGCCAACATGAAGGTGACAAGCCCCTTCGAAGGCGAGATTAAACTCGTGCTCGTAAACGGCCAGAATAAATCTGCAGAGCTTTACTTCACTCCCGCAGGTGAAGAGCCCGAGCCTCCCACACCTCCCGTAACCGAGAAACACCTCTACATCACCGGCACCTTCGACGGATGGAACCCCACTTCACCCAAGGAATTCTCTACTGATGAGATGGGCAACTTCACCGTGACCGTAAACAGCCAGACATTCAAGATGTCGACCGCCAAAGGCGACTGGGATAGCTTCAACTCGGGTGCGCTGAGCGTAGAAGGCGCCAATGTCACCGCCGACATGGTGGGCATCGCGCAGCCGCTGGTTGCCTGGGGTGAAAACACCAACATGCCCTGGGATGGCGTTTGGACTATCAACGTAGCCGCTGACCTCAGCACAGCCACCTTCACCACCACGACTCCCGCTCCGACCGGATACACCGAAGCATACCTCCTCGGCGAAATGAACGGCTGGACTGCCTCGGAGAACTGGAAAATGAGCACCGAAGACGGCGTGACATATACCTTCACCTGCGAAGGCGCCACCGCGATACCCGCGAGCAAGAACTTCAAGGTAGGCTCGACCAACTGGGCTGGCATCAACTACTCGATCGGCGGCGAAGCCACAGCCGACGGCGAAGCATACGAGGCACTCTACAACATCGACAACGGCACCTTCTTCAGCACTGACTTCGAAGGCACCGTGACCCTCGTGCTCGTAAACGGCCAGAACGCCAACGCAACCCTCGCCTTCACACCCAAGGCAGCTCCCGTGCCCGGACCCGAAGCACTCTACATCACCGGCAATTTCGACGGATGGAATCCTGAGGAACCGACAGAATTCAGCCGTGACGAGAACGGAAACTTTACCGTCACAATCAATGACCAGATGGTGAAAATATCGCCACTGAAAGGTGACTGGGATACATTTAACGAAGGCAGCATAAGCGTATACTCAAGCGTTGTCACTTCTGAGCAAGTTGGCCTGGCACTCCCTCTCTACCCCTCAGTAAACAACACCAATCTCCCGTGGGAAGGTGAATGGACTATAACCATCGCAGCCGACCTCTCGACCGTGGTATTCACCACCACAACTCCCGAGCCTACCGGCATCACCGATGCTTACGTTGTAGGCGATATGACTGACACCTGGCAGTTCCTCCCTGAGTGGAAGATGAGCACTGAAGATGGCGTTACCTACACATTCGTATGCGAAGGCGAGACCATCATCCCCGCAGGCGCAGAATTCAAGCTGGCAGCCGATACATGGAATGGCATCAACTATGCAGGCGAAGTCGCTGCCGATGGCACACCTTACACCGTTGAATTCAACAGCACAGTCAACATAAGCCTGCCCGAAGACTTCGAAGGCACCATCACTCTTGTGCTTGTAAATGGAAAGAACCTGCCCGCTGAGCTGACCCTCACACCTAAAGCCGAACCCGTTCCCGGCCCTGAGGCTCTCTATATCACCGGTGGATTCGACGGCTGGAACGCCGCATCTCCTACCGAATTTGGCCGCGATGAAAAAGGCAACTTCACAATCACCATCAACGACCAGGCCTTCAAGATGTCGACCTCCAAGGGCGACTGGGATGCCTTCAACGCCGGCGCCATCAGCGTAGAAGGCGCGTTTGTAACCGCCGACATGGTTGGCGAGGCTCTTCCCCTCATCGCATGGGGCGAAAACACCACAATGCCCTGGGAAGGCGAATGGACCATCACTGTATCTGCCGACTGCTCGACAGCTACATTCACCACCACAACGCCCGCCCCGACCGATTATACCGCAGTATATGTAGTCGGCGGCATGACCAACTGGACATTCGTTGACTCTTGGAAGATGGAAACTGAAGACGGCGTGACATACACCTTCACCTGCGACAGCTCGAACACCATCGCAGCCAATACTGAATTCAAGCTCGCAGCTTCGAACTGGAACGGCATCAACTACGGTGGCCCGGCAGTTGCCGATGGAGAGGCTAATCTCGTACAGTTCGGTGGCGACAACATCAAGCTTGACGAGACATTCGAAGGCACAATCAAGCTCGTGCTTATCAACGGCCAGAACAAAGACGCTGAGCTCTATCTCATCCCGACCCTCCAGACCGGCGTAGAAGGCGTAGAGGCAGCCTCGGCTGACGTTGAATACTTCAACCTCCAGGGCATGCCTGTTGCCAATCCTACCACGGGAATCTATATCCGGCGTCAGGGCAACACCGTGACCAAGGTAACTGTAAAATAAGCTCATTCCCCTCCCCTTTTTATCGGCGCCTCCCACTGCGGAGGCGCTTTTTTTCATGTACTATAAGGCCGTCCAGAAAGGCCATATCAAAGAGAATCGCCCCGGCGCATCAAAGCACCGGGGCGATTTATCTTGCAGTTAAGAAAGGCGATTATTCCTCGTCTTCCTCGCGCATGTTGTGGAATACGTTCTGAACGTCTTCGTCGTCTTCGAGCTTCTCGAGGAGCTTGTTGATACTCTCGCGCTGCTCGGGGGTGACGCTCTTGAGGTCGTTGGGGATACGCTCGAATTCTGAGCTGATGATCTCGAATCCGTTTTCCTCGAGGTAATTCTGGATCTGTGAGTATGACTCAAAAGCTCCGTAGAGCACAACCTGCTCGTTTCCTTCCTCGTCTTCATCGTGGCCGAGTTCGTCAACGCCGTAGTCTATAAGTTCAAGCTCGAGATCGTCAAGACCTACACCTTCTTTAGGTTTGATCTTGAATACGCACTTGTGGTCGAAAAGGAATGTGAGCGAGCCTTGTGTACCGAGGCTGCCTCCGTGCTTGTTGAAATACGAACGGACATTTGCCACAGTACGGGTGTTGTTGTCGGTTGCAGCCTCAACAAAGATTGCGATGCCGAAGGGGCCGTAGCCTTCGTAAGAAATTTCCTTGTAGTCGCCTGCGTCTTTGTCGGTGGCTTTCTTTATTGCGCGCTCAACGGTGTCTTTAGGCATGTTTGCAGCCTTTGCATTCTGCATCAGCGCGCGGAGACGTGGGTTGGTATCGGGGTCTGGGCCACCAGCTTTGGCAGCGATGGTGATTTCCTTACCTATGCGCGTGAATGTACGCGACATATTGCCCCAGCGTTTGAGTTTTCGGGCTTTGCGGTATTCAAATGCTCTTCCCATGGGTATGCTTTGTGAGGTTTATTTAGTTGGTTTATTATTATATTATCGCAGTTCTGCTCCGAGACGGGTCTTGAGGTTTTCGATGATTTTGGTCATCACCTTGTCGATATATTTGTCCTGGAGTGTCTTTTCAGGGTCCTGAAGAGTGATCGAAATTGCATACGACTTCTTGCCTGCGGGGAGCTTGTCGCCCTCGTATACGTCGAAGAGCTCGACGGTGTCGAGTATGCGGCGCTCAGCATCGCGGACGGCGGCCTCAACATCGGCCATGGTCACGCAGCTGTCGAGCAGAAGCGAGAGGTCGCGCTTCACAGGCTGGGTCTTTGCAAGAGGCTCGTAGAGGGCATTGACGCGTGCTGCATGACGTGTTACAGCATCCCAGTCGAGCTCGGCATAGCTTACAGGAACCTTGACATCGCAGCGGCGGCAAAGTGCCGGATTGACGATACCGGCAAGACCGAGCGTGGCACCCTTGACAGTGCATACTTCCAAGGCCTGAGAGAAAATACCACCTGCAGGCACATCAGCAATCTTGAACACTACCTGATGAGCGCCGAGGCCGCAGCGGGCAAGCACATTGGCCACAGCGGCCTTGAGATCGTAGAAGCCGGCATCCTCGCGCTGGCGGAGCCAGTTGGGCTGACGGGTCGAGCCGGCGAGCCACATACCGAGACGGGCACCTTCCTTATATGGAGCAAGAGGTGCGTCGGGGGTGGATTCCTTGGCAGGATTGAAGAAATATACGTTACCGAACTCGTAGAAGGCGGTGTCGGGGTTGCGGCGGTTGACGTTATGCGCGATTGACTCAAGACCACCGAAGAGCATGGTCTGGCGCAGCACGTTCAGATCCTGGCTCAGAGGATTGAGCAGGTGTACGCTGTTGGCTGCGGGGAAGTCGGGGAGCTCGGCATAGTAACCCTCTGCAGTGAGCGAGTTGTTGAGAATCTCGTTCCAGCCAGCTCCGGTGAGCTGCTCCGATATGGTGCGGCGCAGATCGTCGGCTGCATCGACCGGGGTCTTGAACGAAAGGCACGAATGGAGGCTGTCGCTCATCTCGATCTTGTTGTAACCGTAGATACGGAGGAAATCCTCGATCACGTCGCACGGACGGCGCACGTCGACGCGATAGGTGGGCACGTCGAGCGAAAGTTTGTCGCCGTCGGTCTTCACATCAATCTCAAGTGCGCGCAGAATCGTATCAATCGTTTCGTGGCGGAACTCAGCACCGATCAGGGCGCTGAAGTCGCCATAGGTCATATCTACGTGGTAGGGGGCAACAGGTGCGGGATAATAGTCAACAATCTCACCGGCAGTCTTGGCGCCTGCAAGCTCGCAGATGAGCATTGCAGCGAGCTTGAGCGCGTAGAGACATCCGTTGGGGTCTACGCCACGCTCGAAGCGGAACGATGAGTCGGTGCTTATGCCATGGCGGCGTGCGGTGCGGCGCACCGAAGTAGCGTTGAAGCATGCACTCTCCAGGAAGACGGTGGTAGTCTTCTCTGTAGTGCCCGAGTCAAGGCCACCGAATACACCGGCGATACACTTTGCCTCACGGCCGTCGCAGATCATGAGGTCGGCGGCATCGAGCTTGCGCTCAACTCCGTCGAGAGTCACGAATTTGGCACCTGCCTCTGCACGGCGCACCACAACCTGACCGTCGGCAAGAGTGTCGGCGTCGAAGGCGTGGAGGGGTTGCCCTATGGCATGAAGTATGTAGTTGGTAATGTCGACCACATTGTTGATCGGATGGAGGCCGATGGTGGTGAGACGCTTGGCCAGCCAGTCGGGCGACGGGCCCACCTTCACGTCTGTGAGGGTGATGCCGCAGTAACGCACAACTCCGTCGGCATCGTCTACACGCACTTTGACAGCCTGGGCTTCGGGGTTATCGAGCTTGAAGGCCTCAACAGAGGGCTTGTGAGCAGTGGTGGCCGCAACTTCACGGCCGGTGAGAGCCGCAGCAACATCGCGGGCCACACCATAGTGCGATGCCGCGTCGATACGGTTAGGTGTAAGGTCTACCTCGAGCACATAGTCATCCTCGATACCGAAGTACTCGGCGGCGGGGCGGCCGACCATAGCCTCTGCAGCCGCCGGGAGAACGATGATGCCGTCGTGCGATGTGCCGACGCCGATTTCGTCCTGCGCGCAGATCATGCCGAACGATTCCACGCCGCGGATCTTGGATTTCTTGATTTTAAAGGCCTCACCTTCCGGGGTGTAGAGGGTGGTGCCTACGGTAGCCACAACAACAGTCTGGCCGGCGGCAACATTAGGCGCGCCACAGACTATCTGGGTAGGATTGCCGTTGCCTTCAAGGTCAACAGTAGTTATATGCAGGTGGTCGCTGTCGGGGTGAGCCTCGCAGGTGAGCACTTTACCGATCACTATGCCGGCAAGGCCTCCGCGGATACTCTCGACACGCTCAACCGAGCCTGTTTCGAGACCTATCGATGTCAGCAACGCCGACAATGCGTCGGGCGTGAGATCGAAGTCAACGTATTCTTTAAGCCATTTATATGATATGTTCATCGCTTGTAGGTTGTTTCAAGTTGCAAAGTTAATGATTTTTGCCAAAACTTAGGCAAAAAGCATCCGCCAAGTTTTCAGAGCTCTCAGCACATAAATAAACATTTGGCTCGTGGCCCTATCCACGTATGCAAAAAGCGCCCCCATGAAGGAGGCGCTTTCGGCATATAGGAAGACTATAGCTTAAAGCACAGTCTTGGTTACGAACGAACCGGCACGGACGATATATACGCCGCTCGACACCGGTATGCGGACATTGGATCCGGTAACTCCGGAGTAAATGACTTTGCCGTCGGGAGTGGCGACGAGTACGTCAAGGCCTTCGGCTCCGGCTACCTCTATGCAGCCGTCGGCAGCTTTCACCTTCACACCTGTCTGGCCAACAGAGGCCGCACCGGTGGTGACGAATACCACTTCAACGGGTTCACATGCGCGCGACTGACCGCTGTTGTACACCACCGATACACGGTAAACATACGAGCCACTCACTGCGGGGCAATCCTCGAATCCTGCCGCAGCTACCGGAGCGTCATTGACGAGCACGCCGTCGCGGTAGATGTTGTAGCCTTCGATCTCAGTGTCTGCGGGGATCTCTGAGGCTGCGATGAATGAGATGTCGTCGATATAAAGGGCATATGTGTCATCGGCTGTATGGCGGATGGCGAAGTAACGGGCCCCTTCGGGCAGCTCGGCTGTATACTCAGTCCATTCCTCTGCAACCATTCCGTTGGCTGGATAATTGCCTACGTTCTCGATCTTCACAAAGTCGGATACATTTATACCGGCAGTTGAATAGAGTACCTCGAAGGTCTCAGGATAAGCGATGGTGAAGCTCTTGGCAAAGAAACTTATGGTCTGTGCCTCCCCTGAGAGTTCGGGAGAGATAAGCCAGTTGTCGTTCTGGCCCTGGGCGCTCCAGGCGATGAGCATCTGGTCGCCGCTGTAGGGCTGTACGTCGATGAGATATTCCTGACGCACGCCAGCCTTCACCGGATTGTAGAGCTGGAATGCCTGAGGCTGGGTCTGATATGGATTACCTGTCTCCTGAAGTATGTTATAAGTCTTGCGCTTGTCGGCATCGTAGAGCGTCCATCCTCCGAAGTCGCTTATAGTCAGAGCCTCGTAGTCGGGGTTTTCGAAGTCTTCAAATCTGCTTGCAGGCTTGGTAATCTCGCCCAGATCGGGGGCCGACCACGACAAGCTAACTTTTCCATCAGCAGCCACAGCAGCGAGGTCGTTCACACCCGGAAGAATGCTGTGGGCTACTTTCACCGTCGCAGACGAGGAGTTATTCGCGACTACGGCATCGCCGGCAGCCACCAGTTCGACGGTAAAGTTGAGTTCGTCGGCATCAAGCACGCTTGCCGCAACATTGAACTTAGCAGATGCGAATGCATCGGGAGCCATATCGGGAAGGGTTATCGACTCAACTTCCTGCCCATCCTTGAAGAGCTTGGCAACAGCGCCTGAGCAAGTTTCGGTGCCAAGATTCTCCACATAAGCCTCTACCAGCGCCGAAGAGCCAGGCACGAGCGATGCGGGAGCATAGAGGTTGACCAGACGTAGATCGGCCGATACGAGATCGCGCACGCGGATATTGTCGATAGGTACACTCCACATCGTTTCATCATCGTTGTGGATGGCGCGCAGGCGCAGCTCGATCTGGATATAACGGGCATCTTTGAACTGAGCAAGATCTACACGGCAAAGAGTCCAGTCGTCGGTCGGCTCAGCCTTCAGGTCGATTGTGCGCACAGGGGCGAACTTACCGCCGTCGGCAGCAACCATGGCGTCGAGCGCACTGCCTTTGCCCTGATACCAGAACTCAAACACAGGATTGGCAGCTGCGGAAATATCAATTTTGGTAGAGAAGAATCCGTAGACAGCATCTTTCTCCATGGGCATGATATAGAAGAAGCCGTTGTCGCCGTCCTGCGAATTAAGATATTCGGGCTCGGCATCATAGTCTTCAGCATTGGTCTGGAGCTCATTGTCATAGAGTGTGCCGCAGAGGATTCCGCTCGAGGTCGACTCCGGATCAATAGCCCATACCTGCGAATAATACGCATTGGAGAAGCTCTCGCCGAATGGCAGAAGTTCGGGATCGCCGACAATGACGATGTCGGAGGTTGCCTCGAGGGAGTAATACATCTCATCGATACCGGCAGTGACCTGATAAGCGACGAAATCCTGACCGTCGAAGTCGCTGTAATCGAATGTTATCGAGGTATCTTCCGTAGTGGCGAGTGCCGGGTCATAATAGCTTCCAAAGGCATCGAAGATGTAATATGTCACTTTTTCAGTGTCGACATATCCACCGTTCTCGCCCGTCTCATCTACCGGATCCCACGAGAAGGTCACGTGCTTGTAGTCGTCGGAGAGCTCCACCTTCAGGCCGGTCGGGGGCAGAGGATTGTCAGCACCGGCATAGAAGTTGAGTATTGAGCAGGTCTCTCCGGCTTCATCGCCGGTGTAGGCGGTGGCTTCGATACGGTTGTAGGCACTGTTGTAGAGCTCGGTCTCGAAAGTTATTGTCTGACCCGGTTCTACATCAGTGAATGTGTGCGATACGATCCAATTGGTCTTTACCTCGACTTTGGAAATAGAGTATACGTCGCCGCCGGTGACAGTCTTGGTCGGGGCGGTATAGGTCACGGTTGCCTTCAGCTCGCCCTTGGGCGCAAGCACATACGAGAGCTCTCCAGCGGCCGGAGGATCGATTTTCTCAGAGGCCACATAGATGCCGAAATTACGCAGCTTGAAGATGGCTGTCTTTGCCTTAGTCGTTGCGCAGCGGAAACCGAAGTAGTAATATCCGTCGGCCGGAACGGTGAAGTTCTTCTCTACGGTGGTGAAATCGGTAAACACCTCATGGTCGGGAACAACAGCCGTAGTCATGGCATCCACAGCCTGTGAAGTACCCATATACACACCGTGCACAGCCGCTTTGGTGCCATTGGGTGTATTTACACCTTCATCGAAGGTCAGCGTATATTCCTTGCCAGCCACCAGATGTATTGCCGGAGAGATCATCCAGTCGTTATTCGCATCGCCGGCCGGGCCGAGGCATGCGCTGTAGGTCGAGAATCCTCCGACCCTCCATTCCTTCTCGTCGCCATCCATATCGAAGGGAAGATAAAGAGGAGTAACTTCCGACTCACTCTTGCCAAGCGAGTGGGTAAACGGAACCTCAAAGTATGTGTCCGGAGCCACAGGCATATCACTCTCCTCAATGCCGAAATTACGCAGCTTGAAGATAGCCGTCTTAGCCTGAGTGGTGGCGCAGCGGAAACCGAAATAATAATATCCGTCGGCCGGAACGGTAAAAGCCTGCTCGACGGTAGAGAAGTCGGTATATACCTCATGGTCGGGCACGATGGTGGTAGTCATGGCTTCGACGGTCTGGGAGTCGCCCATATACACACCATGCACAGCGGCCTTGGTGCCGTTAGGGGTGTTGACGCCTTCATCGAAGGTCATCACATACACCTTTCCGGCAAGCAGATGGATTGCCGGCGAGATCATCCAGTCGTCGTTGGCTTCTCCGGCCGGCCCGAGGCAGGCACTGTAGGTAGAGAAGCCACCGACCTTCCATTCCTTCTCGTCGCCATCCATATCGAATGGAAGATAAAGAGGAGTCACGGCCGACTCACTCTTTCCGAGCGAATGGGTAAACGGAACTTCAAATGAATTTTCAGGTGCAGTGCGCATTGCAGGAGACTTCTGCAATGCCTTGCGATTGGCAACAGAGTGGCCTTGCACATTTATCGTCTTCACACTTCCGCCGGTCAACCGGTCGGGAAGCGTCGACGCTGCTGAGGCTACCATTGTGCAAGCCGCACAAGCGAGAAGTAATGATAGAAGTTTTCTCATAGTTGCAAAATGATATGTGAGAATTAGTGGAAATGGTTTTTACGACAAGTCTGTGCGTAAAGGTACATCTTTATGACTACAATAATACAATTTTTACAACATTTAACATCAACACTTCATATTTTGCCGTCTCTCGCCGCTCCGGCACACTCCAATCCGGCTCCTCTCTAAAAACGACCTTAGAGATAGATAGAATTATTGCGAATTTGTTGTATCTTTGCATCTCAGAAATTTCTCAATGTATGTCTTTAACAAAATTCATAGCAAACATCGCAAAGCTATCGCCTTCGACAATATGGCGTCTGAGGCACTTCGTGCATTTTCATAACTTTGTGAAATTAAACTCCGACTTCGAAGATATACCCGATTTATGGACATATGTTATCCGTGCATCCATTGAGAATAAAAATAATGCCCGCTGGGCACTTATGGCTGATAAATATGCTGTAAGAGAAGTTGTAAAAAACACTATTGGCGAGAAATACCTAATTCCCCTGTTAGGCAAGTGGGATAAAGGGGAGGACATCGATTTCGACACTCTGCCCGACTCTTTCATACTCAAGACCAACAATGGCTGCGGAACCAACATCTTCGTGCATGACAAATCGAAAATCGATAAGCCTGCGATAATTGCACAGCTCAACAAAGCTCTCCAATATCCATATCCTGAGTTGTCGGGGCAACTTCACTATTCTCTTATAAAGCCGTGCATCATCGCGGAAAAACTGATGATTCAGGATGGAGGCCGCAGCTCACTTACCGACTATAAGATACATTGCGTAAATGGTGAGCCGGTGATTATATACACATTTTCCGATCGCGACGAGCTCACCCACTTCGACTTCAACCTCAATTCATATACACCCGCCTGGCAGGAAATTCCCCCCTTCACTTCGCCGGAGGAAATAAGGAATAACAAGCCCGCTGCTAACAAGCCCGCATGCCTTGACGAAATGCTTGAGCTCGCACGCAAGCTATCGGCCGGAGAGGAATACGTCAGGGTAGACTTTTACATCACCGACGGGAAAATTTATTTCGGAGAAATGACCTATACTCCCGACACCCGCATTCATCCGGCATTCAAGTCGTACCGCAAGGTTATGGGTTATATTCTTGACAGAATAAAGGCTACACGCCGCAAGTGATTGGCCACGCCATCCAGCACCATGCCGCCTAAGATTATAGTCTGGGCCTTTCTGCTCGCCAACGACGCGTTCAGGGCCAATATAGCGCTTAAAGAAATCTGCTTGCCTGCAAAACTCGCATCGATTGGTAAACGGGCATTCAACTCCTGCACAAACCTTACATCCATTACATCACTGAATCCCATTCCTCCCTCCATAACCACTGGAGGATGGCTGAGCGATACAACATTCGGCAGCTTATCTACTACGTCAAGCCTCTGTGTACCGAGCGAGTCAGTCGATCTTTACCGCTCACAGTGGCACTGGAATTACTCCTCCATAACCGGAATATAAGCCCCTGCCCAACTCCTCTCTTACCGACATCAAAAATCCTTACCCTATAACAAAACAACGCCGGGCGCAGCTGCTTGCTGCGCCCGGCGTATTATATCGGGTTAAAGTTTTATCAGTCGTTCACCAGCTCAAGGTGCTCGGAGCGCGAAGGCTCTGAGTAGTCTGAGATGATGGCGGCATCGTCGTCACGCGAACCAACCACGAGGTTGTCGTATTCGCGAAGACCTGTACCGGCGGGGATAAGGTGACCGCAGATAACGTTCTCCTTCATACCCTCCAGAGGATCGCTCTTGCCCTGGATAGCTGCCTCGTTGAGCACCTTGGTGGTCTCCTGGAAGGAGGCTGCCGAGATGAAGCTTGAGGTCTGGAGTGCCGAACGGGTGATACCCTGGAGTATCTGCTCAGAAGTTGCAGGCTGGGCATCGCGTACAATCACCTGCTTGAGGTCGCGCTGCTTGAGAAGCGAGTTCTCGTCGCGCAGACGACGGGCAGTGATGATCTGGCCTTCCTGGAGGTTTTCGCTGTCGCCAGCATCAACCACAACCTTCTTATCCCAGATGCGGTCGTTCTCTTCCATGAAGTCGCGCTTGTCAACGATCTGTTCTTCGAGGAAGTTGGTATCGCCGCTGTCAAGAATCTTGACTTTACGCATCATCTGACGCACGATTACCTCGAAGTGCTTGTCGTTGATCTTCACACCCTGCATACGGTATACATCCTGAACTTCGTTTACGATGTATTCCTGTACGGCTGTCGGGCCCATGATGTTGAGAATATCGGCAGGAGTGATGGCACCGTCGGAGAGGGCTGTACCGGCACGCACTACGTCGTTCTCCTGCACAAGGATCTGCTTCGACAGAGGCACGAGATATTTCTTGGGATCGCCGAACTTAGGTATTACGGTGATTTCGCGGTTGCCTCGCTTAACCTTACCGAATTTAACCTGTCCGTCGACTTCAGATACGATGGCGGGGTTCGACGGGTTACGGGCCTCGAAGAGCTCGGTAACTCGGGGAAGACCACCGGTGATGTCACCGGCGCCACCGGTCGAGCGGGTAATCTTGGCGAAGGTCTCACCTGCCTTGATGTCGTCGCCTTCCTTGAAGATAAGGTGGGCGCCCACAGGCAGTGAGTAAGTGGCGAGGGTCTCGCCGCCCTTGCCTACGATTTCAACTGAAGGCACGTGCTGGCGGTCGCGCGACTCGATGATCACACGGTCTTCTGCCATCTGGTGACCTTCGGTATCGTTGCGGAAGGTTACGTTCTCAATAAGGTCGGTATAGCGTACCTTACCGGTATATTCGCTGACGATAACGTTGTTGAAGGGGTCCCATTCGCAGATCACGTCGCCGGGCTTGATCTGGTCGCCTTCGTTAAAGAAGAGTTTCGAACCATAGGGGATCGAGGCACTCATGAGCTGCATGCCGGTGTTGTTGTCGACGATACGCATTTCTGCGAGTCGGCCGATTACAACGCGGGCCTTGGTTGCGGTCTCTGCGCCTTCTTCAACACCTTCGAAGTCGACTGTACGGAGCTCGTCAATCTCAAGCTTACCTTCGTACTTGGAGGTAAGTTTTGAGGTGGCCGAAATGTTGGTTGCCACACCACCGACGTGGAATGTACGGAGGGTAAGCTGTGTACCAGGCTCGCCGATCGACTGGGCTGCGATTACGCCGACAGCCTCTCCCTTCTGAACCATGCGGAGGTTGGAGAGGTTACGGCCATAGCACTTGGCGCATACGCCGCGCTTGCTCTCGCAGGTGAGCACTGAGCGGATCTCCACGCTTTCGATGGGAGATGCGTCGATACGGTCGGCGGCATCGTCTTTGATCTCCTCGCCGGCAGCGACAATGAGGTCGCCGGTCTGAGGATCGATGATGTCGTGTACTGACACACGGCCGAGGATACGCTCGCCGAGCGATGCCACTACCTCATCATTGTTCTTGATGGCGGTGCACACAAGGCCGCGGAGGGTGCCGCAGTCCTCTTCGTTGATGATCACGTCGTGTGCCACGTCGACAAGACGACGGGTAAGATAACCGGCGTCGGCTGTCTTGAGCGCGGTATCCGCAAGACCCTTACGGGCACCGTGGGTAGAGATAAAGTACTCGAGCACCGAGAGGCCTTCCTTGAAGTTAGCCAAAATCGGGTTTTCGATAATCTGACCGCCTTCTGCACCGGCTTTCTGAGGCTTGGCCATAAGACCACGCATACCGGCCAGCTGACGGATCTGGTCCTTCGAACCACGGGCACCCGAGTCAAGCATCATGTAGATGGCGTTGAAGCCCTGGTTGGCCTCGGCCATCTGCTTCATCAGGATATTGGTAAGACGGGCGTTGACCTGTGTCCAGATATCGATGATCTGCTGGTAACGTTCCTTATCTGAGATGAAGCCCATCTGGAAGTTCTCCATCACTTCCTCTACCTGGCGGTAACCGTCGTTCACAATCTGCTCTTTTTCGGCAGGGATAAGCACGTCACCGAGGTTGAACGAAAGACCACCCTGGAATGCCATGCGGTAGCCGAGGTTCTTGATGTCGTCAAGGAACTGGGCCGAACGGGGAATACCGCATTTCTTGATCACGCGGGCGATGATGTCGCGGAGCGACTTCTTCGAAAGGATTGTATTGATATATCCGATTTCCTCGGGCACATACTGGTTAACAAGCACTCGGCCTACGGAGGTGTCTTTCACGAGGCGACGCACCTTGTTGCCATTTTCGTCGACGTCGTCAACGAGCACGTTGATAGGAGCGTGGAGGGTTACCTTGCCTTCGTTGTAGGCGATCTGAGCCTCTTCGGGACCATAGAAGGTGTGGCCTTCGCCCTTGTCGCCGGTGCGGAGCTTGGTGATGTAGTACAGACCGAGAACCATGTCCTGCGAAGGCACGGTGATAGGTGCGCCGTTGGCAGGGTTGAGGATATTGTGGGCACCGAGCATCAGCATCTGGGCTTCGAGGATAGCCTCGTTGCCGAGAGGAAGGTGAACGGCCATCTGGTCACCGTCGAAGTCGGCGTTGAATGCCGTACATGCGAGGGGGTGAAGCTGGATTGCCTTGCCTTCGATGAGCTTGGGCTGGAATGCCTGGATACCGAGACGGTGAAGTGTCGGGGCTCGGTTGAGGAGTACGGGGTGACCTTTCATCACATACTCGAGGATATCCCATACAACGGGTTCCTTGCGGTCAACGATTTTCTTGGCGCTCTTGACAGTCTTCACAATGCCGCGCTCGATGAGCTTACGGATAATGAACGGCTTGTAGAGCTCGGCAGCCATGTTCTTGGGCAGACCGCACTCGTGCATCTTGAGCTCAGGACCAACGACGATAACCGAACGGGCCGAGTAGTCGACACGCTTACCGAGGAGGTTCTGACGGAAACGGCCCTGCTTACCTTTCAGTGAGTCGGAGAGTGACTTCAGCGGACGGTTGGCGTCGCTCTTCACAGCCGACGACTTGCGCGAGTTGTCGAGCAGAGAGTCAACGGCTTCCTGAAGCATACGTTTCTCGTTACGGAGAATCACTTCGGGAGCCTTGATCTCGATAAGGCGTTTGAGGCGGTTGTTACGGATGATCACACGACGGTAGAGGTCGTTGAGGTCGGAAGTTGCGAAACGGCCGCCATCCAGGGGCACGAGAGGACGGAGCTCAGGAGGTGTGACAGGCACAGCCTGGAGAATCATCCACTCGGGTTTGTTGCGGTGACGCGACGCACGGAACGACTCTACAACCTGGAGACGCTTCAGAGCTTCTGTCTTGCGCTGCTGCGAGCCTTCCTGGTTGGCCTGGTGACGGAGCTGGTAAGAGAGGCTGTCGAGGTCGATGTCCTTGAGGAGATCGTAGATAGCCTCGGCACCCATCTTTGCCACGAATTTGTCGGGATGTCCGTCTTCGAGCAGCTGGTTTTCTTTGGGGAGCTGGTCAAGAACCTCGAAGTACTCTTCCTCGGTGAGGAGAGTGAGTTTCTCAACCGGGGCACCGGTCGGGCCGATTTTGGCGTCGGCGGCTGCACCGGGGTTGATTACCACGTAACGCTCGTAGTAGATTACGGCGTCGAGCTTCTTGGAGGGAAGACCGAGGAGGTAACCGATTTTATTGGGGAGCGAACGGAAGTACCAGATGTGAGCCACAGGTACCACGAGGCGGATGTGGCCCATACGCTCGCGGCGCACCTTCTTCTCTGTGACCTCTACAGAGCAGCGGTCGCAGACGATGCCTTTGTAGCGTATGCGTTTGTACTTGCCGCAGTGGCACTCATAGTCCTTCACCGGGCCGAAGATACGCTCACAGAACAGACCGTCGCGCTCGGGCTTGTAGGTGCGGTAGTTGATAGTTTCGGGCTTGAGCACTTCACCGCTTGACTTCGCGAGGATCTCTTCAGGCGATGCGAGGCCGATAGAGATCTTCGAGAAGACGTTCTTTGCTTTATTTTCTTTTCTAAAAGCCATATATGGAGGTGGTGTATGTCAATTAGTTGATTGAGATTGAGGAGAGAGGTAAGCCGGGAATCAGTTCTCGAGGTTGATGCTCAGGCCAAGACCGCGGAGCTCGTGGAGGAGTACGTTGAGCGACTCGGGGATGCCGGGGGTAGGCATCGGATCGCCCTTGACGATTGCCTCGTAAGCCTTGCTGCGGCCATTGACGTCGTCACTCTTGATGGTGAGGATTTCCTGAAGGATGTGGGCGGCGCCGAATGCTTCGAGCGCCCATACTTCCATCTCACCGAAACGCTGGCCACCGAACTGTGCCTTACCGCCCAGAGGCTGCTGGGTGATGAGTGAATACGGGCCGATGCTTCGGGCGTGCATCTTGTCTTCAACCATGTGGCCGAGCTTGAGCATGTAGATCACACCTACGGTTGCAGGCTGGTCGAAACGCTCGCCGGTGCCACCGTCGTAGAGGTAGGTCTTACCATAGCGGGGAAGGCCGGCCTTGTCGGTCCATGCGTTGAGGTCGTCGAGGCTTGCACCGTCGAAGATCGGGGTGGCGAATTTCTCACCAAGCTCGCGGCCGGCCCAACCGAGCACGGTCTCGAACACCTGACCGAGGTTCATACGCGAAGGCACACCCAGAGGGTTGAGGACAATGTCGACCGGAGTACCGTCGGAAAGGAAGGGCATATCTTCCTGGCGCACGATGCGCGATACAATACCCTTGTTACCGTGGCGACCTGCCATCTTGTCACCCACGCTGATCTTACGCTTCTTGGCGATGTAGACCTTGGCGATCTGCATGATGCCTGAGGGGAGCTCGTCACCGAT
>CAJUJB010000033.1 GCA_910586595.1 uncultured Muribaculaceae bacterium
GAGGACGTCAATCTTTAGTAGCCCCCCACGCCGGAGCCTGCGGAGGCGTGGGGGGTGCGTGGGGGGGTAATCATGGACGAATGGATTGGCGTCTGAAAGACGTCGATTGGGCGTGGATGTCTGGTGAATCACGCAATCGGGTGCCATATTCGCCCAATCCGCGTCTGTCAGGCAATAAAAAAAACGATGCCGAAGATTTCTCTTCGGCATCATTCGCTTTTCTTTAGTCGGGGTGACTAGACTCGAACTAGCGACCTCACGCCCCCCAGACGCGTACTCTAACCAACTGAGCTACACCCCGTCTTTTTCAAAAGCGATGCAAAGTTACGTACTTTATTTTATCCCTCCAAATTTTTTCGCAACTTTTTTCAATAAAATTTTACAACAATTTCGCACATCGTTGATTATTAGCCATCTAAAATTTTACGCCCACTCTATCCTCCAACCCTCCCGATTTTCGCCCCATATTAGTAAAAATATGAGTAAATAATCTGTTATTCGGGCAATATCCATAATAATATCTGCCGTTCGCCATTATTTTGCAACATTGTGTTGCGAAGTGATAAAATTTTTATAACTTTGTGGCAAAACTTAGGAAAAAGTACTATGGGAAAACAAATTTTACTTCTTGCTGCTGCCTTGTGCGTATCTTCGGTCGCATCTCAGGCCGCATCGCTTGATGCAAAAATGCTCTCTAAGAGATTTAACCTTACGGCATCGAAACCCGTAAGCAAAGATAAAACATTACTCAGACGAGCTGCCGCCTCTGATGACAAAGCCATTATAAAGCCCTATAAAGAACGTATGGATCTATGGATGGGTGATGAGTGGGTAACCGTCAGCGAAGCAACCATCGACTATGATCTTCAGGGCCGTATCATCCAGTATGATGCCCGCGACCTGGAAGACGAAGAGGAGAATATCATCAACCGCACCGCCACGGAGTATGATGCCGACGGCAGAATAATCGCCATCACCGAGTCAACCTCTGAGGATGGTGGCCTTACATGGCGAAACGACCAGAAAAAAGATTATGCCTACGACGATGTCGTAACTTCTTTCCGTACTCTGGTTTCAACCAGCAGTTGGACCGCATCGGGCTGGGTGATTAGTATGGCCAACCGCTATCCGATTGTCCGTAATGACGCCGGTTCGATCACGCAGGTAGAGCGTCAGGTCTATTATATGGACGACTACGATCCTACTGCCCGTGTTACAAATCAGGTCGATAAGGAAAATCCGGCGCTCGTGGTAGCCACCCGCGTCGATGAGATAAGTTCTTATAACCTCCAGTGGGAAGAAAATTTCGACCTCCGCGATATTGAGTGGCATTCTACCGACGGTCAGGTGATGAACTTCGACCTTACAGATTTCCTCGGTGGAACCAACCGCATCACAAAAGGCATGCTCTACTACGAGAATGAACCTAATGCCGAGGTTACCGGTGAATATCCCAGCGACTTCGAGGCTACCGTTAAATTTGAGCTCCCCGACGGATACATGATTTTATCTCGTATGTATACCGACGAAACTACTGGCTCGTACTACGACTCCAAAGTCCTCGTCTACGAAGAAGATGGAGAGACTTTTACCGAAGAAGACCTCATCACATATCTTATCGATGACCATGGCAATGTTGTCGAGGTTAATCAGGTGTCGATGGAGCAGGGCGAAGTCATTTGGTATGCCAGCGAGCGCTATGTATATCTTTATAATGAAGACGGCGCGCCCCTCGAGATTGTCACTGCCATTTATGACGAAGACGAAAAGATATATATCAACGACTTCCGCCAGATTTACTCCGACTTCAAGGATGTGGCTGGCATTTCGGCTCCCGAAGCTGCTTCAGCTCCTGCCTGGAGCATACAGGGCAATATCTTGAAAGTTAAATCTGCTTCTCCGGCCGACGTCCGCGTGGTAGGTCTTGATGGCAAGACTGTCGCTTCGGCCCTCCCGGCTACCGATGTCACAATCGACCTCGCTCCCCTCACTCCAGGTCTTTACATCGTTCAGACCGTATCGCCCGACGGTGCAAGCACATTCAAGATTGCTGTCCGGTGATCAATATGGCATTCAATTAGACTATATAATTCAAAACAGATGTTTTGCCGCGAATGTCCGTGAGGATCTTCGCGGCAGTTTTTTTAGAGGGCGCTTGATTGCGTTACCGGCTCGCGAGTGCCTTGGTGTTGCGGCTCTCCGTGAATGAGGCGAAGGTCTCGAATATGTCTGCCAGGGCTATCGTGGCGTTGCGTATCTGGCTCTCCAGCATCTCGGCGCCTGTGCTTCCGCTTTGGCTGCGCCCCAATAGGGCGCTCCCCACTCCTGATATGTCATCGAAGAGCTTCATGAGTATGTCGAGCATCTGGTAGGCTCCCGTGTTGGCCGTATTGGTCATTACCTGCTGTGGCAGATGCTGGCCCTTTCCTGATATGGCGATTACCCCGTCGGAGTGCGCCCAGGCTCCGGTGATGTCTTCCCACCGCGTGCCGTCTACCCTTTGGTCCATCGGGAATATCAACACACCTTTTGCCGCGGAGCTCATCATTTTGTCTATCGCCACTATGATGCGGTTGATGTGGCGCTGCTGGTCGATCACATCCTCTACGAACGAATGCACTTCGCCGTCGGTCAGTGGGTAGAACTTCAAGGCGAACGGGTGGCTGCCGTGGCTGAATGGTGAGTCGTGCTCCGAAAGCACATATCCGTCAGGTGCGAGATACCGGCAATGCCATACAAAATCCTTGACAGGGCTGTCGCTGTCGGTTTTCTCCCGGCAGTCAAGCGTCCATACCTCGATCACCCTGCATCGCCCCGCCGAGTCGCAGCTGAAGAAATCGACGCCTGAGTCGGGGCTGCCTATAAGCGAAGTCCTCAGTGGCCCCGTGGCGTCGGCTGTGGCATAGCGGAGGCTTATCTCGGCGGCCTTGGCATGGCTCTCGCCCGCGAAGCGGTTCACGATCTCAGGTAGGGTCATGTCGTGAAGCATTCCTATCAGGTCTATATCCCAGCCGCGCGGGTCTCTGAAATCATTCACGAAAAACTTGCGCGGATCCACATTGTCAATCCATATCCCGTATCCGCCCCAGCGCCGCTCTCTTGCTATACGCTGTATTACACATCCCGAAATCAGAAATTCTTCAAGGGCACGGCTGTCGAGTTCGGCCAGACTGTTGGCGCTTGCTATGCCGGCTATGGCTCCATCGGTGTAGCTGCCTTTCTCTCCGGTCTGCCATCGCCAGCGGCCTACTACGGTTTTTATTAGCTGGCGGATGAGGTTGTTGGTAAGCGGCTTGGCCCCTTCTTGCTCTAATAGCTCCTTCTCCGTCATCCGTATGCCCTCTCGGTTCCTTACCATATCACACCATTGGTTGCCGTAGGCGAAATTCTTATGCCGGAGCCGGCGTTCCCTTAGCGCCCCGGCATCGGCCCATGCCTTGTAGGCTGCATCAAGTATCTGTGTCATATCTCAAGAAGTATTTGTGTGCTTGGCATGCTGGCCAGAGCGGATTCATCAAATGTATAATAATCTTCTCCCGGGTCGATCGCCGCTGTCACTGTCAGGGCTTGCGTCGCTGCGGGCCATGCAAGTATTTCGGATGCCCGTCCGCCTGAGGCGCCTCCCGTTGCCACTGCCACCGGGTGTGCGGCCGTGGCCGCTGTATAGGGGTTACTCTGAAGCTGGATTATCCTTTCGGCCTCCGACGCCGGCTCTACCTCTACAGCCCGCAGCCACCCTTTGAGCTTTACTGCGAATACCCGCCGGCACATTTCGGGTGGAGTCAATACTGTGCCTCCTGGGTTCCCGCTCACGGCCGATATTTCTACCGATGCCGCTATATTGCTCGGAGCTACTTCCGATACACTTCCCTTGTCAAGAAGGTCGAGATACCATTGCCTCAGCTGTAGCTCGAGTACGGCGTCGATGTCTATGCCGTCGGTCTGTTCTATCGCGCAGTCGGCCCGGAGGGGCTCAAGGCCGCCGGCTATGCGGCGGCGCCTGAGCATTTCGGCTTTGGTCAGTGTGATTTTCATTCCCGGTCTGATAAGCCTATTACACGTATATGGGAGTTCGGATAGCGGAGCACTACACACGAGGCTTCGGTGAGAACCACCGCATCGGTATTGCGCTGCCCGGAGGCGCGGAGGTCGAGCTTTTCTGCCTGGAAGGGGAGATGAACATACTTGGTCATGTAGTTCGGGTCGAGGATGAAGCCGTCGCCTCGGTGCCCGCACTGGTCGAAGACTTCGGAGTGGAGAACATAGAGGGTGCCGAAGTTGGAGACTATCTCCTTGAACTCCATGCCCCATTTCACCTTCGTCTCTCCGCCCGAAAGGACTTTGGTATACTGCAGGCGGCTCAGGGCTTCCATCAGGGCAGTGCCCGCAAGCAGTATTTTGCGCTTCGACCCGTTGTTGCCGGTGAAGGCCTGGCTGCATAGTGTCACCAGATCTGACTCGGTCAGGGCGTCGAGTACCACTTCCACGCTGCGGGGCGCTTGCCCCCAGATGCCGCCGGTGAGGTATACGTTCTCGTTCTTGTTGGAGTCAAAGAGAATAGCCCGCTGGCCGAAGAGAAAATTCTTTTCCATGCCGAGACGCATGTCGATGATTGCCGCCTCTTCCTGGTCGGAGAAATTCCAGCCTACTTCCTTCCCGGCTATCTTGGCCAGGGTGCTCTGTTCTACCTGCATCTTGAAGATCTGGCAGTTGTTCGACGCCTTGCGGGGAAGCGCCGCAAATTGTGCCGTCTGCACGTCGAGCTCGGTGGCCGCACGCCCCATCCTCACTATGCGGGTGCCTTGGGCAAGGGCCGGAAGACCCATGTAGCTGCCGGTCATGCTGTTGATCATTTGCCCGTTGATAGGCACTACTTCCACGCCTCCGTCCTGAGGTCGGCCTATCACATAGGCAACCAAGGGGCCGGCCAGGCGGCCGCCGTCGGTGCCTCCGCTCACGTCGGGGAAAAGCACGGTTTCTGAGATGTCGAAGATATTGTCGGCGTCGGTGCGGAGTATGAACGACATTATTCCCTCGCCGCGTTCGATTCCGTTGCCCGATACGTAGGCCTCGGTCATCTTGGCCTCGGTGAGCTTCGTGTCCACCGAGTAGTACTCCACGGTCATTGAGTTGGCATGTCGGCTCATGGCGCAGCGGGTGAGCTGGTCGATTGGCGTCGACATAGGTCGCACTTTCACTATGCGCTGGTCTATTGAGTTTTTGAGAAGCTCGGGCGATGCCTGGGCGATGTTTTCTGTTGTGGCGGGTGCGGCGCTGATGTGTTGGCCCCCGTTGATGCCGGGTGCGATGGTGGTGTTGCTTGTCATTGTAGTAGTGTGTTTATTGATTGATTAAGAGTAAGTGAACTTGTTTAGAATCCCTCCCAGAAATCAGGGCTTACGTGCGCCAGGAAACCAGGGCATGAATCGGGCGTGTCGGGAGGTGTGGGTGCTGGTTCGGTCTGGTACATTGCCACTTCCGGAGGGTTGTCCGGCGTCGCATCGGCTGGCTCTGCGTCCTCAGGTGGGTCGATAAATTGTGCTATGAGCTGGCGGGCATCGCCGCCCTCGGCTATTTCTGCAAGTATACGTGCGCACTCGGGGTTAGCGCTGATTGCGCGCAGTAGGGCGGTGTCGCCGGTGCCGTCTGAGTCGGGAGTGCAGGGTGGGGGAGTGTCTGTTTGCATTGTGTTGGTGTTTATTGGTTTGTGATTACGTTGCAAAGTTACGGCTCCGTTCACCGGCCCTGTCCGCACTTTTTACCATTTGGTAATTTCGTACTTCCCGATGTCTGATGTTTTTCGTTTCATTTGTCTTATGTTCAACTGCTTACGCATTCTTCTGCTCTAAAATGGAAAATATGCTCCACGGGCAAAAAAAATTTAGTAATTTTGAAGCATGAAAAGAATAATCGCCTCAATAGTCGCAGCCGGAGCCGTAGCTCTCGGCGCATTGGCCGCCCAGCAGGTAAAGTGGCTCGACCTAAATCATAATTTCGGAGCTTTCGACGAAGGCCTCGGCCCCGTTAGCTACGATTTCCGCTTTGTCAATACCACCTCTGAGCCTATCTCAATCGTCAACGCGCGTGCTTCATGCGGCTGCACATCGCCCAAGTATACCCGTGAGCCTATAGCCCCTGGCGATACAGCCTCAATCACCGTCACTTACGATCCCGCAGGCCGACCTGGCCATTTCTCCAAGTACGTGGCTGTCAACTTGTCGGGCGATATTCCGCAGACTAAGCTTACTGTCGAGGGCACTGTGGTCGGCTCGGCCGAGAGTGTCGCTCGCCGTTACCCGGCTGCATGTGGCGAGACTATCCAGCTCGAAGGGGCCTTGATGGTCGGTGAAGTCACCAAGGGGCAGATGCGCACCGTTTTCCTCGATGCATACAACCGCTCGACCCACGAAATCTCACCCGTCGTGGAGAATATGCCTTCATACCTCGACGTCACTGTCTCTCCCGAGACGGTGCCACCGGGCCAGCAGTTCACTTATATCTTCTACATGCATTCCGACAAATGCCCCCTCTACGGCATTGTGTCTGACTCGATTACCATCCGCCCGGCAGCCGGTTCTCCCGAAGGCTGTACTATTCCGGCAATTGCCGTAGTGCGTGAAGACTTCTCCAAGATGACTCCAGCGCAGCTTAAGAAGGCTCCTAAGCTTGCCCTGAGCGAGACATCTCTAGACTTTGGCCGACTTTCCGACGGGGTGACAACGCGCCAGTGCGTCATCCGCAACACGGGCAAATCGCCTCTTAAAATCCGGCGTGTATATACTGCCGATCCCGGCGTAAGCGTAAGTGTCTCCTCCGATACCGTAAAGCCCGGTAAGGAAGCCACCATCACCGTCTCGGTCGACCGTCAGGCACTCCCTGGGGCACTTCTCAACGCCCGTGTCTCAATCATCACAAACGACCCCGACGCCTCTGTCACCAATTTGCGCGTTGTAGGTGAGTTATAGTCAGTGCGTTGAAAAAGTGTTTGCGAATACTAAAAAGGCTTAATTAATCGCCTCGAGAGTAAAAAAACTTGCAAGACACTGAAAAATTTAGTAATTTTGCATCACTTTATTACGCCGAAGTCTTGACTTAGACCATTAATTATTTACGCATTTATCCAAGATCTAAGCTAAGGCATATATGGCACATGGTCAACGTCGTGATGACAGTCGACCCCGTGTCACGAAAAAGGTGTAATGATTTATAAGTAAGTATGATATAATCTCTACACCAAGTTAGGTATCTATAAAGCAACAACTTGAATCACAAACATGCCTCTTGGCTTAGGTCCCTGCCCGTTGTCGAAATGAGCACGGACTTTTTTTATGCCCATACCCAAATTCCCCACGCCTGCCCCTTTGCAAGCTGTACGGAGATTTGTAAAAATTTGTTGTATTGTCAATTAATTATTACCTTTGCCGATATTAACGCGTTTATCACCGGTTTTTATCGGTAGGTACCGACTCTAACGCTTATCGTGAAACTTCATTTGACCTCCGTTGGGAGTCAGGACGTCTAACCATTATTATTATCACATTTATGCAATTTCGATTATCTCTCGGATTGTCTTCCGCACGCTTGTATGCTGTGCTGCTGGCTATTACGTCGGGGAGTTTGTTGATGATGGCGGCCGATTTCACCGTCGGTGGATTGAAATACCGCACGGCTTCTCTCGGCTGCTATGTAATCGGCTCGACCGATGCCAACCCGGCGTCTCTTACCATTCCGGCCACGGTCGACTACAACGGCCAGACCCTCGATGTAATGGGCATCAAGGCCCAGACTTTCAGCGGACGTTCGTCTCTCAAGAGTGTCACCATCGCCGACGGCCCCGAAGATTTCTTCATCTTTCCGATCGACCGAGGCGAAGGCAACTACCACGTCTACACCTACGAAGACCCCTTTGAGGGTTGTCAGCTCGACTATGTCTACTACGGGCGCGACACCCGCCGCACTTCAAGCTTCGATAATGCGAAATTCTATTATTTCACATGCCCGATTCGCGAGTTTGTCATCGGTAATTCGGTGAAAAAGATTAACGTAACCCTCCTCGAAGGCGTCTCGACTCTCGAGCGCTTCACTATCGGCAACTCCGTCACCTCCGTAGCCGCCAACGCCTTCGCTCCTCTCCAGTCGGTAGGCACACTTATCATCGCCGCCGGCGAAAACCAACCATCTGTTTCCTCCACTGCCGGCTTCAATCCTACCCACCTCGACGAAGTCATAATCAACAGTACGATAACGAGCCTCAACTTTATGTATGGCTCTACCGTTAAAAAACTCGTCGTCGGGCCTGGCTGTACCGCCATTCCTTCATTTGGAAGGAGTAAATCATTGAAAGAGGTTATTTTTGAAGACGGTGAGACCCCGTTCAATTTTACGGCTTCTTTTACAGCTTGCGATTCACTTACCTATCTCTATTTAGGTAGAAATGTGGCATCAACATCTTCGTATAATCAATTCCAATCTGATCGGGGCATAGCCTCCTTGAAAACTCTTGTGATTGGAGATAAGGTCACCACCCTCCCAAGGAGTATTTTCGAAAATTCCGCAGAATTGGAAGATATTACATTTGGTAAAGGCTTGGCAACAATTGATAGAGAGGCATTTATGAATTGCAAAAAACTCAAGGCACTTGAGTTGCCCGCATCATTACAGTCTATAGGCCGCAATGCCTTCTACGGCTGTAGTGCGCTTGAGTCTCTCAAGATACCTGATTCACCTCTTGTTCTGGGTGAGCAAGCATTTGTATATTGCTCATCATTGGTAGATGTTGAGCTTGGCCAAGCACTTGAATCAATTTCTACATCTTGTTTTTTGGGGTGTGTGGCCTTAAAAGATATTCGTATTCCGGCTTCAGTCAAAGAGATTTCTACGGCAGCCTTCAAGGGCTGTTCCTCTTTAGCAAATGTGGTTATTGAGGATTGTAACGAGAGTATATCATTAACTGAGCCCTTCACCAATTGTGACTCACTGACTTACCTTTATTTAGGTAGAAATGTGTCATCACCATCTTCATCTAAAGCATTCCAATCCGATCGTGGTATAGCCTCCTTGAAAACTCTTGTGATTGGAGATATGGTCACCACCCTCCCAAGTAGTATTTTCGAGAATTCCGCAGAATTGGAAGATATTACATTTGGCCAAGGATTGGTAATGATTGAGAGTGAGGCATTTATGAATTGCAAAAAACTCAAGGCACTTGAGTTGCCTGTATCGTTACAGTCTATAGCCCGCAATGCCTTCTACGGCTGTAGTGCACTTGAGTCTCTCAAGCTACCTGATTCACCTCTTGTTCTGGGCGAGCAAGCATTTGTATACTGCTCGTCGTTGGTAGACGTTGAGCTTGGGCAAGCACTTGAATCAATTCCTACATCTTGTTTTTTGGGTTGTGCGGCCTTAAAAGATATTCGTATTCCGGCTTCAGTCAAAGAGATTTCTACGGCAGCCTTCAAGGGCTGTTCCTCTTTAGCAAATGTGGTTATTGAGGATAGTGATGATAGTTTATCATTAACCACACCATTTGCCAATTGTACTTCACTGGATTATCTTTATTTGGGCCGAAATATTGTGAAAGGAACCCCCTCCATCTCGTCTGGTTTCTTTATGCCATCTGTGCAAGGCATTGCATCACTGCATCAGTTGGAGATAGGTGACAAAGTCACTTCATTGCCCGAACAAATTTTCATGAAGTCTACCGCGCTTGAGTCGGTGTCTATGGGCAAGAATGTGGCAAGTATTGAGGCGTCGGCCTTCAGCGGCTGCTCATCGCTTAAGTCAGTATCTTTTTCCGAGAATTTGATAAGCATCGGCGACGAAGCTTTTAAGAGTTGTGATGCTTTGGCTTCTGTTACCTTACCTGATAACCTTACTTCGATTGGCGAAAGTGCATTTTACAGTTGTGATTCCTTGTCCGATGTGAGCCTATCGGAAAAATTGGAGTCAATTCAAATATATGCGTTTGCCTATTGTAATAATCTTGATTCGGTTGTCATTCCGGCATCTGTTAAAATGATTGACCGGGCATTTGTCAACTGTGAAAACTTGTCGTCGGTTATTATCGAAGATGGTAATGAGCCACTGTCTATACATACTCCTTTTACTGGATCTGATTCTATCACAACTCTTTACATGGGCCGAAATCTGGAAAAACCGGCGAGCACCTCTTATTTCTTTACGTCTTCTCGCTATGGTCTCGAGCCTTTAAAGACTTTGATTGTGGGAGATAGTGTTACGGCTCTGGCTGACCAAATTTTCCGCTTGTCCACTTCCCTCGAGAAGATTTATCTCGGCCAGAATGTGAAGTCTATCGGCGATGGGGCATTCAGCAGTTGCAACGCAATCGACTCCATCTACGTAAATATGCCTCAACCGGCCGTCTGCGCTTCGACTACCGCATTCAGTTCTCAGGCTTATTCCGGAGCCGTGCTCAAAGTGCCGACCGGCAAGAAGAAAGCCTACCGCACAGCCGAGGTATGGCAGAAATTTGCCAATATCGTCTCCGACGGGGCTCTCGTCACCATTACTTACGACCATGCGTGTGGCCAGGTGACCATCAACGGTCAGATTGCCGAGGAATTACTCGTCGATGAAGATGAGCCTCTTGAAATTGCTGTAACTCCAGCCGAGGGCTATGCTGTGGCAGCCATTATTGTCAACGACGAGCCTTGTGCGCTTACCGATGGCAAGCTCCGCTTCGACTCCGTCGACGAAAACCTTGATGTAAAGATCGACTTCGCGATTATCACATTCAGCATCACTCTTCCCGAAGCTCTTGAAGGTGGCCGTATTGAGGTCAATCCCGACTCTGCCGTAATCGACTACGGCGCCCGTCTCGAGATTACCCCTGTAGCCGACCGCGGCCATGAGCTTACTGCCCTCAGTGTCAACGGCGTCGACGTTCTGCCTGACTTGAATGAGGCCGGCTCTTATGTGATTGAAAAAGTGACCGGTGATATTTCTCTGGCCGCCACCTTCTCGCCCATACCTTACCGCGTTGTAGCCACCTCCAACCAGCATGGTCATCTCACCCTCAACGGTGAGGCTGATTCATGCCGCGTCGTATTCGGCCAACCCCTGGTTATCGAAGCCACTCCCGCCGGAGAAGGCCGTTACCTGCAGGCTCTGTACGTTGACGGTGTTGATGTTACATCGCAGCTTACCGATGGCCGCTATGTGATTCCCTCAGTTGAGGCCGATGTTGCAGTCGAGGCTGTATTCGCCATCTATACCTACACCATCCGTTTCTCATGTGAGGCCGCTCACGGCACCATCACCCCCGGCGCTGATTATGAGGGCGATGCGCTCATTGTAGAATATGGATCCGACGCTGTGTTCTTCATCAATCCAGCCGAGGGTTATGAAGTGGCCTCCGTTCTTCTTGACGGCAAGGATGCCACCGCGGCCCTTGATCCGTCCGGCAAGTTTGTAGTGGAGAATGTAAGGGCCGACCATACCCTCTCCGTGGTCTTCGACATCCGCCGCATTCGCCTTGCCGTGCTCGGCCTTGAAGGTGGTCTTCTCACCATGCTCTATGATTACGGCACTGAAGCCTCTATGCTCGTCGAGGCCGCTGAAGGATGGGAATTCCATTCGCTTACTTGTGGCTCTGAGGTGATGACTGACCTCGGTGCAGGCGATGTATACACCACCGGCCCCCTCACCGACGATACCTACGTGAGCGTTGTATTCCGTCTCGCCACGCAGACAGCCGCTGGCCAGATTAGCCAGTCACTTGTCACAGTGAGCGCTTATCAGCAGACTGTCACCATCGCCGGGGCCGACGACGATGCCCAGATCTGTGTGTTCGACACCGCCGGTGCCCTTGTTTACCGTGGCGATGAACATATCATCCATCTAAACCGCACGGGCGTCTTCATCGTCACCGTCGACGACCAGACCTTCAAGGTTATGCTCTGATCGGTTTTTTAACCTGCTATAATATTCGCCCGGCCTGCCTTCGCAAATGCGTTGGCGAGCCGGGCGAAAAAAGTTATGTGCAGGAGGCCCGATAATCTCACGAGTGTCTTGGCACATGGGAACTTATTCACAATCCGAATTTCAAAGTGGTCGAATTTGACCACTTTAGAATGAGTGCAGGTTTGCCATCTTTTATCCAAACGCGGTTATCGGTAATTGGATGCGCAACCGTAATACGATTGAGTTTCTTGGCATTTGGGAGAGTCTATATAACCCCGATTTCAACCCCCTCGAATTCGAGAGGTTTAGAAAAGAAGCGGGCTTAAATGCGTTTACTCTATCTCCAAAGAAATGGATTGAAACTACAAATGCTATCGGATTGATTTCCAAATCAGGACGCTATGGCGGTACTTACGCATACAGGGATATTTTGTGACAACAAAGCGTTTGCAAGTAACATTCATTTCACTTTATTTTAGAGGGCGTTGCAGACCCTGATTACAGCGAGGTTCTACAACTCCCACGGAAAATTGATATTCGCCCGGCCTGCCTTCGCAAATACGTTGGTGTGTCGGGCGAAAAAAGTTATGGTCAGGAGGCCCGATAATCTCACGAGAATAGTTATATTTGCATTTCCAACTTTTGTGAAAGATGATTAAGCGATTTCTCGGAGTTTTTATAGCTCTCGCAATAGCCCTCACAGGCCTCCATGCCGACAGGCGTCCTTTGATGATCGACAGCCTTGAGCTGCGCCTGCAGCATATCAATACTTCCC
This sequence comes from uncultured Muribaculaceae bacterium, assembly GCA_910586595.1. Classification (GTDB taxonomy): domain Bacteria; phylum Bacteroidota; class Bacteroidia; order Bacteroidales; family Muribaculaceae; genus CAG-873. The sequence continues at coordinate 12,698 of CAJUJB010000033.1, forward strand.
GCGACAGTGTGTCGACCCTGCTCGACATTCTTGACCTCTCAACTGGCAATGAGGCCCGTATGGAGGTTGCCTCAAGAGTGTACGATGCCGCCGTAAATGCCGGCGACACAATGGCTCAGATCGAGTCGATTCTCTACATGTCGAATCTCTCTCAGAGAGATACGGCCATGCTCGCCACATTATCCGACCGTATCGGGGCCTATCCGCCAACCGACCGTGTCCGTGAAGTCGACCTATTTATCGACATGCTCCGCCTCGAGAATGAGATCCGCAACGATACGGCCCGTACAGCCCGCGAGCAGATCTCTCAGCTCATCCAGGATTTTTCTTCGGCTCCTCCCGAAGATCCTTACGAGCGGGCCAAGATGCTTTACTCTGTGTGTTCGCATCTGTCGACTGCAACCCGGGGTGACCTTCTGGAGACCTATATCGACAAGATCGACCGCCTCGTCGAGTCTATGCCTCTGCCCATGGGCGCCGTCCGTAATCTCGTCTACACACGTGCAGCCCCGGTGTTCACCAACAATGGATCGCCTGCCCGTGCCGTCGAGATTGATAAGAAGACCTTGAATATCATCGACTCCATGAGTGTGGCGTATGCCGCCCGAGGGCGTAAATACCGCCGTCTTGAGCACAACCGCTATAATTGTTACCGGCGAATGCTCGGCAATTATCAGGCGCTTACGTCTACCGAGATAGAGTCGTATCACCGGTCGATTCTCAATCTGGCCGAGAAAAATAGCTGGGTCGCCGCCGACCTCGCTGCCAACCCTCGCGCCGACGCCTTCTACTACATGGCCACCAAGCGCTACCCTGAGGCTATCGATGCCATAAAGAAGGCTCTGCTGAGACCTGAGAATCAAAGCTATGAGTTTTATCTGTACAATGCCTTGTTTGAGGCTGCCAAGGCTACTGGCGACCGCCAGACACAGCTCGACGCGGCCATCGAGCTCAACGAGCTTCTACGCGAACAGATCGACGACAAGGCCGGCGAGCGTTACCGTGAACTCCAGATTATCTACGACGTAGGTGAGTTGCAGGCTGAGAATACCGAGCTGGAGCAGAGCCGCCAGTCGGCAGCCCTCCGCAACACCTATGTGGTGATTGTAATTTCAGCACTGGCCCTTCTCCTCCTCTTGGGTATGATGGGCATGCTCGCCCGTCAGTATCGCAAGATGAAGCGTATGGCGTCTGACCTCAAAGAAACCGCCGACCGCCTGCGCAACGAGCGTAATCAGCTCCGCGAAGCCCAGGAGGAGCTTATCGAAGCCCGCGACAAGGCGAAGAGTGCCGACCGCATGAAGGCCGAGTTTATCAACAACATGAGTCACGAGATCAAGACGCCTCTCGCCGCTGTGGCCGAGTATACACGTCTCATCGTCGACTGCATCCCCGATGATAAACGCAACTATCTCGAGCGCTTCGCTTCGATCATCGACCTCAACACCAAGCTGGTGCTGACCCTGATGAACGACGTTCTCGACATTGCCTCGCTTGAGCATGGCAATATGACCGTTACTGCCGAGCCTACCACCGCACGGCAGATCGCCATGGTCGCACTCGACTCTGTATTCGAGAATGAGCTATCGCGCAAACCTGGCGTCAAGGTTCTCTTCAATACCTCAAATGCCCCCGACGTGGCTGTCACCACCGACTCGCAGCGTGCCGTCCAGATTCTCACCAATCTGCTGTCGAATGCCGAGAAGTTTACCGACAAAGGCTCTATCGTGCTCAACTATGAGGTTTCGCCCGATGGCAAGCATCTCGTCTACTCTGTCACCGACACCGGTATAGGCATACCCGACGGAAAGGAAGAGAAGATTTTCGAGCGCTTCAACCAGCTCGACAACTCAGCGAGCGGCTGCGGCCTCGGTCTCTACATCACCCGCCTGCTGGCCCGCCTCCTGGGGGCTGAGGTGAAGCTCGACACTTCATATCACAAGGGTGCCCGGTTTATATTCTCTTTACCCCTATGATGACAGGACGACCGTTTAAATCAGTCGCGCGCGCAGGTGTGTGGCTCCTGGCGGTTGTGATTCTGGCGGCCTGCAGTTCTACAAAGCATGTGCCCCAGGGAGAGTATCTGCTCGACAAGGTGTCGATTGAAGTCGATGACCGACCTGATCTTAACAAGACTGAGCTTTATAACTTCCTCCGCCAGACTCCCAACCATAAGGTGCTCGGTTTCGCCAAACTCCAGCTCGCCACATATAGTCTCTCGGGCCGCGACAGCACCAAGTGGTACAACCGCTGGCTCAGGCGTGTGGGCCAGCCTCCGGTAATCTACGACCGCGCGCTTACCGACGCTTCAACCCGCCAGTTACGGCTGGCCCTGATCAACAGCGGATATACCGACGCCTACGTCGAGGCCGACACTTTTGCCCGCCCCGATAAAAAGAAGATGGAAGTTGTCTATCATATTGTGGCCGGCGAGCCACATGTGGTGCAGTCGATCAATTACAACATTCCCGACACCGCCTTGCGGCGCCTCGTTATGGGGCGGGCTGCCGAGGCCGACATACGCCCGGGTATGCTCCTCGACCGCACGGCTCTCGACAATGAGCGGGGGCGCATAACCCGCAACCTGCGTAATGCCGGTTACTACGATTTCAACCGCGACTTCATCACCTACACGGCCGATACGGTGGAGGGCAGCAAGCAAGTGGCCCTTACGCTCAACCTCCATGCGCCTGACTCACGCCGCCCCTCGGGCGCATCGGCCTCCTTTGCCGACAGCCTCACGCTCAACCCTCATCTACATCACCGCTATGATGTGCGCCAGGTTGTGTTTGTGGTCGATAATGACATAGACAGTGCTCCGTCGTCAGCCGCACCCCGCGATACAGTGATCTATAACGGCACCATCTTTGTCTTCGGGTCTGATCATTACCTCAAGCCCAAGACGCTCGACGAGATGTGCTATATAGTGCCCGGCCGCCCTTACTCGGCTGCTGAGGTCGAGCGTACCTACGAGGCTTTGGGGCGCCTCAGCATCGTGAAGTTCATCAACATCGAGATGGAGCCGGTCGGGGCAATAGGCGACATCGGTCTGCTTGACGCATATATCTATCTTGCCCGCAACAAGAAACAGACAGCAGCCATCGAGCTGGAAGGCACCAACTCGGAAGGTGACCTCGGTTTCGGCCTCGGGCTCACATATCAGCACCGCAATCTGGCCAAGGGGTCGGAGATGCTCACAGCCAAGCTCAGAGCCTCCTACGAGAGCCTCTCGGGCAACTTCGAGGGCCTCATCAACAACCGCTACACCGAGTTTGCCGGTGAGGTAGGCATCACCTTCCCCAAGTTCGAGTGCCCCTTCCTGTCGAAGTCGTTCAAGCAGAGGAGGCTGGCGTCGACCGAGTTTACTGTCTCGGCCAACTATCAGGAAAGGCCGGAGTATACGCGCATCATCTTCGGCACGGCCTGGAAGTGGAAATGGCAGCAGCAACGCGCCGACTATACCCGCCGTCAGACATTCGACCTCATCGACATCAACTATGTACGCCTTCCGAGGTCAACTATCAATTTTATCGACGAGATTGCTCCAACCAACCCTCTGCTGCGCTACAGCTATGAAGACCACTTCATAATGCGGCTCGGCTATACTTATTCGCGCACCAACCGGCGCGCCCCCTCAGCTACGGTAAACGCCCTCTCCATCCAGCCCTATATCACCACACTGCGTGTGTCGGGCGAGTCGGCCGGCAACCTCCTCTATGCCATATCGAGCGCTGTGGGGCAGCATCGTTCGGAGGGAGTTTACAAAATTCTCGGAATCCAGTATGCCCAGTACCTCAAAGGGGAGATCGACTATACCTATACCCGCAATTTCAACGACCGTAACTCCCTCTCGGCTCACGGAGGTTTCGGCATAGCCTTCCCTTACGGCAACTCCACCATGGTGCCTTTCGAGAAACGATTCTATGCCGGCGGTGCCAACGGTGTGCGAGGCTGGGGTGTGCGTACGCTCGGCCCCGGCGCTTACGATGCCAAAAACTCGGTGACCGACTTTATCAACCAATGCGGCGACATACGGCTCGACCTCTCGGTAGAATACCGAGCCAAGCTATTCTGGGTGCTTGAGGGTGCCCTCTTTATCGACGCCGGAAATATATGGACCATACGCGACTATGAGACCCAGCCCGGTGGTGTATTCCGCTTCGATTCATTCTATAAGCAGATTGCCGCTGCATATGGCGCAGGCATCCGACTTGACTTCACCTACTTCCTGCTCCGCTTCGACCTGGGCTTCAAGGCGTATAACCCTGCGATGAACCAGGAGCGCTGGCCGTTGTTACACCCTAAGTGGAGCCGCGATGCCAACTTCCATTTTTCTGTCGGCTACCCCTTCTAAAATTTGCACATCATGAAATCTTACGTTATTTTCGACCTCGACGGAACCCTGCTCAAGACTATCGACGACCTCGCCAATGCAACCAACCACGCACTGCGCGAGCTCGGATTCCCTACCCACGGCCTCTGGGTATATCCCAATATGGTGGGTAACGGCGTGATGCGCCTCATCGAGCGGGCTCTACCCGATGATGCCCGTACTGAAAAAAACATCAAGGATGCGCTGGCGGCCTTCAAGGCTTACTACAACGATCATTGCTGCGACGATACGGTGCCTTATCCCGGTATTCCCGAGCTGCTTGAAGATCTCTCGGCAAGAGGAATAAATCTGGCTGTGACTTCAAATAAATATCAGGAGGCCGTGACGAAGATTGTCAACCATTATTTCCCCGACGCGAATTTCCGGGCCATTCTCGGCAATGTCGACGGCATGCCCCGCAAGCCCGACCCATCAATCGTATTCAAGGCACTCACGATGTGCCCCACACCCAAAGACGAAGTCCTCTACGTGGGTGATTCGGGTGTGGATATGGATACTGCCCGGCGCGCATGCGTCGAGTCGGTGGGCGTGTCGTGGGGCTTCAGGTCGATTCACGAGCTTAAGGAGGCGTATGCCGACCATATCGTATCGACCCCGGCCCAGATTGCCGATCTTGTATTTGGCGTTAAATAAACTCCACCCTTATTCTTCGAGCATTCCCATGCTCTTGAGGCGTGCCAGGGTGTCGGCAAGTATGTCGGCAGCCAGCTGGGGCACGATGCGGTGCCCCTGGAAGTGGGTCACGCTCTCGCCGGCCTGTGCGCTTTGGTGGCGCAACTGGTCGTAGAGACGGCGCAGATCGTCGGGGGCGCCGAAGCGCGGCATATAGCTGTGTGCCGTGGCTATGAAAAGCCCGAAGCACTGTGCTGCGATTTGTCCGGCCTGCACGACCGTGTCATTCTGGAGCGATGAAGTGAGGATGGCGGCGCACATGCATAGCTGTTCAAGACTGCGCATATAAAGCTGAGGCATCTCTTCCGGGTTGACCTTACTCATAAGCACCGTGAGAATCGCCATAGCCTGCGTGGCCAAGGCCTGTCCGGCCATACCGACGGCTTCCAGAGCGTCGACATGCGGATGGGCTATTACAAGCAGCTCGGCACCTCTGGCGGCCCGCTCGTCGGGCTTGGCCTTTTTCAGCCGCTCGCCGGCCATGGCAAGCTGTTCGCCTGTCCAGCGCAGTACCAGTTCCTGATCGCCGTCTTGCTGTATCTTCTGCAGCTCTGTATGGAAGTTGTCGAGTATCTCCTTAGTTGTCATATGCATATAGTATGCGGCTGAGGCAACTGCAAGGTTGCCTCAGCCGCAATTAAAGTTTGTGATTATTCTACCTGATGGAGGTCGTGGCCCATACGCTCCTTCTTGGTGTGCATGTAGCGAAGGTTGTAGGGGTTGGGGGCTACTTCGATGGGCACGTTCTCCACAATCTCGAGGCCGTAGCCTTCGAGGCCGATGCGCTTCACAGGGTTATTGGTCATAAGGCGCATCTTGTGTATGCCGAGCAGGTTGAGGATCTGTGCACCGACGCCGTAGTCGCGCTCGTCGGCATCGTGGCCCAGGTGTATGTTGGCTTCAACGGTGTCGAGGCCCTCTTCCTGGAGCTTGTATGCGCGGATCTTGTCCATAAGGCCTATGCCACGGCCTTCCTGGTTGAGGTATACTATGGCTCCGCGGCCTTCGGCTTCGATCATCTGCATGGCCTTGTGGAGCTGCTCGCCGCAGTCGCAGCGCTGTGAGGCGAAGATGTCGCCGGTGGCGCATGACGAGTGTACGCGCACGAGCACAGGCTCGCCGTCGGCGATGTCGCCTTTGATGATGGCTATGTGTTCAAGGCCGTTGCTCTTCTGGCGGAAGGGGATGAGGCGGAAGTGGCCGTATGCCGTAGGCATGTCGACTTCCACACCCTGCTCCACAAGCTGCTCGGAGGCCAGACGGTAGGCGATGAGGTCGCGGATGCTGATGAGCTTGAGGCCCCACTCGTCGGCACGGCGTCGCAGCTCGGGCAGACGGGCCATGGTGCCGTCGTCGCTCATTATTTCCATGAGGGCTGCGGCCGGCTGGAGACCTGCCAGACGGGCGAGGTCGACTGCAGCCTCAGTGTGGCCGCTGCGGCGGAGCACACCCTGGTCCTGGGCGTAGAGGGGGTTGATATGGCCCGGGCGACCGAATGTTTCGGGCACTGAGTCGGGGTCGGCAAGTGCGCGGATGGTGGCGCAACGGTCTTCGATGCTTACGCCAGTGGTGCAGCCTTCGAGTTTATCGACGGTGACAGTGAAGGGTGTGCCGAGCATAGATGTGTTTTGCTCCACCTGACGGGCGAGTTCGAGCTCGCGGCAGCGTGAGATGGTGAGGGGCACGCACAGCACACCGCGTGCGTTTTTCAGCATGAAGTTCACCTGCTCGGGGGTGATTTTCTCGGCGGCCACAATGAGGTCGCCCTCGTTCTCGCGGTCTTCGTCGTCGACCACGATCACCATCTTGCCCTGTCGGAAGTCTTCGATGGCATCTTCAATGTTGTCAAGGCGTATGTCCTGGTTCATCGCTTATGTTGTTGTCGGCGCCCTCTGCCGGTATGCCAAGCCGCTCCATCAGTGAGCGGGTGGTGTCGATAATTCCCTGCATGCGGCGCACGGTTGGTTTAAACGGATATTGGTTGAGAAGGTTGATTGCGTATATGTCTGTGCTGTTGGAGAGATAATCGACAAGCTGGTTGAGAGGCTGGCGCAAGGCCGGTGCCGGGCTTGCGGTGAGACGCCGCAAGGGTGACATGGCTTTCAGGCGTGCGTCTTCGGCTGTGGCACGGTTGAGGAAATCGGCGAGCATGGCGGAGGCCTCTTCGGGGTCGACGTCGGTCATGCGCACTTCTTTCAGGGTGAGGCTACGCGCCATGTCCTTGCCTGCTATGCGGCGGAAGAACTTGGTGACGGCCTCGAAGTTGAACTCTGCCGAGTCGCCCACGGCTTTGTAGGTGAGATATACACCCAGCGGGAGGAGTACGGCAGAGCTGAGCCAGATGCCTTCCCACACTTCCCATTTGCCGTCGCGCGCGAGCTTGTAGCCGGTGTTGTCGATGATGAAGTACACAATGAATAACAACACCGAAATGATAAGCGGAGTTCCCAGACCGCCTTTTTTTATGATGGCACCCAGAGGGGCGCCGATAAAGAAGAATATGATGCAGGCGAAGGAGAGGGTGAATTTCTTCTGCATCTCTATGTCGTGACGGCGCATGAGTTTTGCCTGCTCGGAGAGGGCGAGGCTGCGGTATTGGTATTCCTGTTTCTGTCGTTTGGCCTTGGCCAGAGCCTGGGTGATATAGCTCTTGGCATAGCTCGGATTGGGAGCCTGGAAGAGGGAGTCGAGATCCAGCGGTTGCTCAAGAGCAACGTCGGGGCGGGGCTTGGTGACGATCTGGCCTCCCTCGTTGCGCGTCACCGTAGGCGTCAGCCCGAAGTAGGGTGTGCGCAGCAACTCGTTTGCGTAGATAGATCCGATGGAGTCGACCTGGCGCCCGATAGAATCTATCGAGTGTTTAAGCTCGCTTATGTTCTGGCCTACATACTGGCTGCGTATGCCTCCTTCGTCGATGCGGTTGAAATTGGCGTCGAAGGGGAAGTATACCTCTTTCTCGGTGAAATGCTCGCGGCGGAACGGAAGGTATCGCTGCGAGGATGATGTACCCATCGAGTTATCGCGCATGTTCTCGAACATCTCTCCGCTGTAGAGATGGAGGAAGAGGCGTGTCTTGTCTTCGGTGAAGTTGAACTGGCCAGAGTCGGCGAGGATGACTCGTGTGTTGTCGGTTCCGCGCGAAAGGTCGTAGATTATCATGTCGTAGAGCATACCGGTCTGCTGGTTCTTGCTCTCGACGTAGAGGTTCATGTTGGGAATCTGATCGTAGAACGAGCGCTCGGGTATCTCGACTTCGGGTGACTTCTGCCTTACGGCGAACAGCAGCGACCACATCTTGGTCTGGGCTATGGGCAGCACATTGTTCTGGAAGAAGAAGGCTCCGATGGCTATGAAGATCATCACCACGGTGAGCGGCCTCATGATGCGGAAGAGGGATATGCCCGAGGCCTTCATGGCCGTTAGCTCGAATTTCTCGCCGAGGTTGCCGAAGACCATCAGTGATGCCAGAAGCACCGCCAGCGGGAGGGCCATAGGCACCATGGTAAGCGCGGCATAGAAAAATAGCTCTGCAATGACGCTTACCTGCAGCCCTTTGCCCACGAGGTCGTCGATCGACTTCCACAGAAATTGCATCAGCACAATAAAGAGGCAGATGAAAAACGTCATGGCCAGCAGCGGCAGGAACCGCTGCAGCATATATGAATATAAGCGTTTTATTATTACCATGATAAACTCTGCAAAGTTAGCGATTATCCATCAGCAGGCCAAAAATAGCACCTCTTTTTACTCTTTTTATAGAAGACGGGGCCAGCCTCCGCATGAGAGACTGGCCCCGGTAATATTTCGGGTCTGGAGCTATAGCGCTATGCCAGACAGAGGATTAGCGCCTGAGCGGCCACCACGCGGAGGAACATGGTGAGCGGGTAGACAGTGGAGTAGGCCACGGCGGGGGCGTCGTTGCCGGTCGAGTTGTTGGCAAAGGCGAGGGCTGGGGGATCGGTGCAGCCGCCCGACATGAGGCCCATGATGGTGAGGAGGTTGATCTTGTCGTGTCCGCGGGCGATGCATCCAACGATGATCAGAGGCACTACGGTGATTACGAAGCCCCAGATTACCCACCACATACCGGTGGTGCTGAATACTGAAGCGGCGAAGTCTTTGCCTGCGGCGATACCTACCGATGCGAGGAAGAGGCAGATGCCGAGCTCGCGGAGCATCATTGATGCCGAGCTTGATGTGTAGGTGACGAGCTTGGCCTTGTAGCCGAAGCGGCTCAGGAGGATAGCCACCACGAGGGGGCCGCCTGCGAGACCGAGTTTCATGCCGAAGCCGATGTCGATGGAGCCGAGGATGATACCGAGGATGATGCCGACGAAGATGGTGATGAGGTTAGGCTGGTTTAGACGCTTCATCGAGTTACCGAGGCGTGCTGCGAGGCGGTCGATGTCTTCCAGGTTACCTACGACGGTGATGCGGTCGCCCATCTGGAGGCGGAGGCTGGGAGATGCGAGAAGGTCGACGCCGGCGCGGTTGACGCGTGTGGCGTTGAGCTTGTAGCCGTTATGGAGGCGGAGTGAGCCGAGGGCCACGCCGTTGTACTCGCTCTTGGTGACGACGATGCGGCGCGAGAACACAGGGGTGGGTGCCGACTCCCAGTCCATCTCGGCTTCGGGGCCGATGACGGCTTTGAAGCGGTCGGCATCGGTGGCCGAGCATACGATGAGGAGAAGGTCGCCGGTGTGGATCTGTGTAGATGATTTGGGAATGGTAATCTCGCCGTTCTCACCCATGAGGCGCGATACGACAAAGTTGGTGTGGACAACGTCGTGGAGCTGGACGAGGGTCATGCCGTTGACCAGCGGGTTGGTTACCTTTATAGTAAGGAGGAAGGGCTTGAGGTGAGAGTCTTCCTGTTCCTGCTCGATTTTCTTGACTTCTTCTTCGGTATTTACACGGAATACCCATTTGACGATGAACATCGACAGGATGATGCCTACCACACCGAGTGGATATGCAGCGGCATAGCCAGAGGCCATGAGGTTAGCCTGCTCGGGATTGGAGGTGATCTGGGTCACGGTCTGCTGTGCGGCAGCCAGGCCGGGCGTGTTTGTCACGGCACCACTCATCACACCTACGAGGGCAGATATGTCCTGGATGTTGCCGAAGTAGTAGATGCCGAGCACTATGGCCACGTTGAGCAGGATTCCGAGCACTGCAAGGGCATTGAGCCTCATGCCACCCTTCTTGAAAGAAGAGAAAAAGCCCGGGCCTACCTGTAGGCCGATGGAGAAAATGAAGAGAATAAGGCCAAACTCGCGGACGAATTTGAGGATGTTCGTGTCGACCATGTAGCCGAAGTGACCCATGAGGATGCCGACGAACAAGACGAACGTCACGCCTAAGGAAACACCGAATATCTTGACCTTGCCTATGTATATACCTGCCGCAATGACAAAGGAATACAAGACAAGAGTCGAAGCTATCGACACTTCACCTGGCATGAACAGACTGGCTAATGAATCCATGTGAAAACCGTATAGCGAAATGATTAAATAACTCCCCGGCGGGGCCTTGGAACCACCCCTCCGAAATTTTTTGCAAAGGTAGCACTTTTTAACTAAACGCAGGGTATTGACAATCAATTTTTTTTCAAGGAGAAGTGCTCGTGGAGGCGTTTTTTTGAACATTCCGGAGAGATGGCTTGTTCTTGATAATGCAAGCCGACCTGAGGGGCGGCCCGGAAAAAAGTCGGGTTTCCACACACCCGCCACGTTTCCTATTTTAGAGAATTTATGTTAATTAATTTGCTGTCAGGTCAAATTAAACTACTTTTGCAGGCCCGACAGCACGAAATGAATCAACCGTTAATATGAAGAAGACAATCATCGCGGCCACAGCAATAGCAGCCTTAGGCGCGCTGTCGGCTTCGGCTCAAGTAATTGAGCAACCGAAATTCTATGACAACTGGTCAATCGGTCTCGACGGTGGTGTTACCACCCCGATGAGCCATCACGCTTTCTTTGGCTCCATGCGTGGCGTGGCCGGCCTCCACATCGGCACACAGATTACTCCGGTCTTCGGGGTAGGCGCTGAAGGATTCTTCGGCGTGAACACTTCATCGTGGAATGGCCCTCACAGCAGCACCGCATTCGATAACTCGTATGTAGGTGTATATGGAACAGTAGACCTCTTCAACCTCTTCGGAGGCTATCAGTGCGCCGTGCGCCCCTTCTCTATCGAGGCAGTGGCCGGTGCAGGCTGGGGTCATGACTACTATGCCAAATCTGATGGCGTGGACGACTGGAACTATTTCGGCACTAAGGTCGGCTTGAATTTCAACTTCAATGTCAGCCAGCATGTGACCGTCGCCCTCAAACCTTCTATCAACTGGAACATGGGTGGCGACTTCGACCAGAGCAGCGCCGCTTATGACGTCAACAAGGCCACCTTCAATCTTATGGCCGGCGTAACCTATCGTTTCGGCGACGGCTTCAAGTGCGTCCGCCCCTACGACCAGGCTGAGGTAGATGCCCTCAACGGTCAGGTCAACGAACTCCGCGAGGCCGTAGCTGCCACCGCAGCAGCCGCTGATGCCGCTACCCTCGAGGCAGCCAACCTGGCTGCACAGCTCCAGGCTTGCCAGAACAAGAAGCCTGAGGTTGTGAAAGAGGTTACCAACCAGTATAATTCCGTACGTTTTGTCTTCTTCAAGGTAGGTTCGTATGCCATTACCGCCGATCAGATGCCTAACGTAGAGATGATCGCCGAGTATATGGCCAACCATCCCAAATCTAAGGTTGTGATCAAGGGTTACGCTTCGCCCGAAGGCAACTACGATTTCAATGTCAAACTCGCACAGAACCGTGCCGAGGCCGTGAAGAACTCGCTTGTAAAGCGCTATAAGATTTCTCCCGACCGTATCATCGCCGAAGGCGAGGGTATCGGCAACATGTTCGAGGAGGCTTCGTGGAACCGCGTCAGCGTATGTACGCTTGAGGCTAACTAAACAGCTACACTGAACAGCATAACTGACATATAAACACTACCCGAGGGGCCGCGGCGCAAGTCGCGGCCCTTGGGGCTTTATAAGGATGGTATGAAAACACAGATGCTTCAAAAACCCATGCCATCCGTCAATTGTTAACATCTTAAATTAAATCACACAACGCTATGAATGATCTCTGGCTAAACATCTTCGGCTATACAGCCTCCATCTGCATGATTCTGGGCTACCTCCCCCAGGCAATCGTCACAATCCGCACACGGGATACCGACGGCATCGCACTTCCAACCTTTTGCATGCTCGGCTTAGGCTCGGTGTTCTTCGTGGTGCAGGGCATCATGCTCCAGAACTGGCCGCTCGTAATCACCAACGTCATCACCACCATCTGCTCGGTGATCATCTTCGGCATCAAGCTCTACAACGACTCGCGTAAAAAACGCCGTTGAGGCCCGCCATACGTTGCGGTAGCTCATTGCCATGTGGAGGCGTTTTTGTTAATTTTTTGCACAAATTCCTCCTTAATAAAATGTTTTGACTAATTTTGCCGCTTAAAACAGAAAGCAACCATTATGAGTACTCCAAAGAATCTGGTGATCGTCGAGTCGCCCGCCAAGGCAAAGACCATCGAGAAATTTCTCGGTGACGACTATCGCGTCATGTCGAGCTATGGCCATATACGCGACCTGAAAAAGAAAAGTTTCAGCATAGATGTTGAGAACGGGTTCGCCCCGGTCTACGAAATACCCGACGACAAGACCCAATTGGTTGCCGAGCTCAAGCGCGCTGCCGCGCAGGCTACAACCGTATGGCTCGCATCCGATGAGGACCGCGAGGGAGAGGCCATCGCATGGCACCTCTATGAAGTTCTCGGTCTTAAGCCTGAAAATACGCGCCGTATCGTATTCCATGAGATTACCAAGAAGGCCATACTGAACGCCATCGCCAACCCGCGCGAGATTGACATCGCCCGCGTAGATGCCCAGCAGGCGCGCCGCGTGCTCGACCGCATCGTCGGTTTCGAGCTCTCGCCTGTGCTCTGGAAGCGTCTGAAGCCGGCTCTGTCGGCAGGCCGAGTGCAGTCGGTGGCTGTGCGTCTTATCGTGGAGCGCGAGCTTGAGATAAAAGATTTTGTAAGCGAGCCTTATTTCCGCGTTACCGCCAACTTCGTGCCAGATGGCAGCCGTGCAGCCGTGCGCGGAGAGCTTAACCGCCGCCTCGAAACCAAGGCAGACGCGGAGGCCTTCCTCAAGGCTTGCGATGGCGCACACTTCTCGGTAGGAAGTGTGACTGTCAAGCCGCTCAAGAAGTCACCGGCTCCTCCATTCACCACCTCGACCCTCCAGCAGGAGGCTGCGCGCAAGCTCGGTTTCTCGGTATCGCAGACTATGATGGTGGCCCAGCATCTCTATGAGAACGGTCATATCACCTACATGCGTACCGACTCGCTCAACCTCTCCGACGAGGCTGTAGCAGCCATCTCCACCCAGATCAAGGAGCGGCTCGGCGAGAAATATCTGCATGTGCGCAAATACCACACTTCGTCGAAGGGGGCCCAGGAGGCTCACGAGGCTATCCGCCCGACCTATGTGGATAAGGTGGATATAGAAGGTGCCACAGCTCAGGAACAGAAGCTTTATACTCTTATCCGACGCCGTGCCATTGCCTCGCAGATGGCCGATGCGCTAATTCAGAAGACCACAGCCGAGATTACATCGCCCGCGGTGCCTTATCCGTTCACTGCCACCGGCGAGGTGCTCGAGTTCGACGGCTTCCTGAAGGTATATGCCGAAGGACATGACGACGAGGCTGCCGAAGACGGCGATCTGCCCACCCTGCCCAAGCTCGATGAAGGCGATGCCATGACGATGACCGGCGCCGAAGCTACCGAGCGATTCACTCAGCATCCGCCCCGCTACACCGAGGCGTCGCTCGTGAAGAAGATGGAAGACCTCGGCATAGGCCGCCCGTCGACTTATGCGCCTACCATCTCTACCATACAGCAGAGAGGATATGTTGAGCGCGGCGAGCGCGAGGGCACACCCCGCGAGTTTGCAGTGATCACATTGGGCGCCGACGGCAAGATTACGTCAGAAACACGTACTCAGGTAACGGGCTCCGACAAGGGTAAGCTCGTGCCTACCAACATAGGTATCATAGTCAACGAATTCCTCACAGAGTACTTCCCCAATATCCTCGACTATAACTTCACGGCCAACGTGGAGGAAAAATTCGACGAGATTGCCCACGGCGCTCTGCCTTGGAACCAGGAGATAGGCGAATTCTACGGCGTGTTCCATCCTGCCGTAGATTCGGCTCTTACCATAAGCCACGGGCCTAAGTTCGGCGAGCGTATGCTCGGCAATGATCCGGCCACCGGTGAACCGGTAAGCGTGAAGATAGGCCGTTTCGGGCCGGTTGTGCAGATAGGCGACTCAGATGCCGAGGCAAAACCACGCTTCGCCTCCTTGCTCAAGGGCCAGTCGATTGGATCGATCACGCTTGAGGAAGCCCTGAAGCTCTTCGAGTTCCCGCGCGAGTTAGGCCAGTTCGAGGAGAAGAACGTACAGGTAGGTGTAGGCCGCTTCGGCCCCTATGTGCGCCACGACGGCAAATATGTGTCGATTCCTAAAGACATGCAGGCTGCCGAGCTTACTCTGGAGCAGGCTATCGAGCTGATCGAGGCCAAGCGTATGGCCGATGCGCAGAAGATGATCCGCGCCTATGATGAGGATCCTGACCTCCAGGTTCTCAACGGTCGCTTCGGGCCATATATCGCATACAAGAAGAAAAATTATAAACTTCCGCGCGGAACCGAGCATCCGGAGGAGATCACCTACGAGCAGGCGATGAAGATTATCGCCGATGCAGACGCCGCCCCCGCCAAACCTAAGCGCGCGGCTGCCGCCAGGAAGAAAAAATAATGCCGCGTGACGGCTATAATAAAGAAAGGACAAGATATGCCACGTCGCAAACCTCTCGCCGCGAAGCCCGGTACGCAAGCCGGAATTTTCAGGCCTGACAATATACTCACATACACTGCCGCAGAGGGCGCGCCCGAGAAGTTGCTTGACTTTCTCTTCAGCGTCATGCCCGAAGCCAAGCGCACGACCGTGAAAGATTATCTGAAACATAATCAGGTGATGCTCAACGGTCAGGTCACGACCCAATTCGATGCTCCGGTCAGCGCCGGTGCGGAGGTGAAGGTCAATACGACCCGTGAATTTCAGATTTTCCGTCATCCGAGATTGAAGCTCGTCTACGAAGACGACGACATCATCGTGGTAGACAAGGGCTACGGCCTTCTCTCTATGGGTACCGACAAGGTGAAGGAAGGCACAGCCTACTCGATCATACGCGAGTATCTGAAACGCAAGGATCCACGCAACAAGCTTTTTATCGTTCACCGTCTCGACCGCGATACAACGGGCCTTATGATGTTCGCCAAGAATCAGCAGGCTAAGGAGACCATGCAGCACAACTGGAACAACATGGTGCTCGAGCGTAAGTATGTGGCCGTGATCGAGGGCGCTATAGAGCCTGAGCAAGGCGAGATCCGGAGCTACCTCGCCGAGAATGCCGCCCATGAGGTGTACTCGACCAAGAATCCGGAGGAAGGTCAGTTGGCTGTGACTTACTACACCACCCTGAAAGCCCGCAAGCCTTACAGTATGGTTGAGCTCAGTCTTGCCACAGGCCGCAAGAATCAGATACGCGTGCATATGAAAGACTCGGGCCATCCAATTGTAGGCGACCGCCGCTATGGAGCCAAGTCATCGCCTATCCACCGTCTGTGTCTGCATGCGCGCACGCTGCGCTTCGTGCATCCGGTGACACGCCGCGACATGAATTTCTCTTCGCCGCTTCCCGCCGGCTTCCTGAGACTCGTGTAATCTAAGATTTACGAAGCTATATCACACACCGGGGCCCCGCATCTCTGCGGGGCCCCGGTGCCATTATCATTATCAATCA
>CAJUJB010000034.1 GCA_910586595.1 uncultured Muribaculaceae bacterium
AGGGATCTTTTCTTCGAGGATTAAGCGCTTACCACATAGGTGTGAAGCCGTCGGTCTTTTCAAGTGCATCGTTGGCACATCCGGTGATTCCGGCATGCTTGGTCGTGTCGAGCTTGAGAATAGGTGCTCCGGGATTGAAGCGGAGACGGCCCATATCAATCCATAGATCGCCTGTGGAATCGGCAAATTTGAAGTAGTATTTGCCTCCGGTGGCGTCAGAGATACTGCGCCATTGAGTAGACGATACATTGGGCTCGCCGGGGAGTTCGTATCCCAGAGGTACGCTAACCGTGCCCATAATGCTTGACAGACAGCCAAGGGCCTGTGCGTAATCGAAGTCGGTTGGCACATGCTTGATGAAGAAGGATGCGCGAACAAACCGGTCGGGGCTCTTTACCGTGCCCGGAAGCATGTTGACGCCTCCAACTCCTTCCCAATATGTATTGATGGCTTCCATCTGAGGCAGAGGAGGATCATTGGTGAGCACTTTATATTCTTTTCCACGGTAAGTGTTAAGTTTACCATCGATATACTCCATCACGAGTGTTTCGCCGGTGGTGTCGGTCAGAGCCCAGTGGAGGGTAGAGACCGTGCCTCCGTCAAAAGTCTGGCCAAAGATTCCGAACTCATTCGCCTGAAGCCAAGTGTCAACTTCATCGACTGTAGCGAAATTATCAAGGAAATAGCTTACGAGCATCGAAAGGCTCATCACTGGAGTATTGTCGTTGCCTGTAGCCACTTTGTATACAGTGCCTTTACAGAATAGACCGTTCATCACGAGGCCAACTTCATTCATGCCTTCGGTCACGCCACCGTCGTATCCTACGGCAACTACCGATCCATATTTGGCCGTCCACTTCAGGCATGGATCCTTAGGCATGCTCTGCTTGGCGACTCCCTGAGGATATACATAGATATTTGTTGGGATTGGGGTACGCCAATCGAGGGTCCTTCCCACCAGTACATATCCCTTGTCTCCCTGATATACTACGCGAGAACAAGCGTCGGCAGGTGCCCATGAGCTCGCGGCCAGAAGGGCTGCGGCTGCAATTTTATAAGCTTTCATAATAGTTATGTGTTTATTGTTTCTATTTAAATTAGGCTGCGGCTACTGCTTGCTGTTGTTGACCGGAGCTTTGGGTGGCACCTTTTCTCCTACGCGCGTCGATGCAGGGCTGTCGGGAGAGGCCGGATCTTGGAAGAACGGGTAAGGAATGCCGTATACATTGTCGATGTCTCCGCCGGGGCTGAGATAACCATCAACCACAGTGTCGCGGCCAGAGGGATTCTCGAAGGTATAGAGCTGGAAGAAACGCAACATGGCTGCCAGATGCTCGAAGACTGCATCTTGAATGGCCTCATAGGGGAACCATGCAGATGTGGCAGTGAAACAATATACCTGGAAGGGTATGCCTGCCGCTGTCTGCGGAAGAGTGGAAACGAAGCAATCGCTCGTATGGGAAATCTCAGGATTGGCATCAAGCCACATCTTGAAATAGGCCCTGAATAGACCAAGATTGGTGTCGATTGTGCCGTCAGCCAGACCTTCGGGATTATCTGCATTGCAGACTTTGCCGGCAGCCTTCTGGGCAAGTTTCCGGGTTATATACTCGTCCATGAACGGCACTTTGCGGATATTGTCGAGCATCTGTGGCGTAGTGGGAAGAATACTGTCGGCATCGATCATATAGCTGCGGCAAATACGGCGTGTATGGCTTTGTTGCATGGTGCGGTAGTTGGTGAAGCTGCCGCTGATAAGGCTGTAGGGTGGGAGATTGGTAGTTGTCTTATCCCAGTTCAATACCTTTACTGAAGTCAGTGTAACCTCTTCAACGGTGCCGTTGGCATTTGTGCCCGGCACGGCAATCCAGTCGCCGACATGCAGACTGTCGTTCTCGGAGAGCTGTACGCCGGCAACGAGTCCGAGAATACTGTCTTTGAAAACTAACATCAATACGGCTGCGAATGCTCCAAGACCGGCGAGGAGGGAGCCGGGTGATTTATCGGCAATAATGCAGACTATGATTATGGCTGCGATAATCCACACTATGCCTTTCACAAGCTGGGCCAGCCCCTTGAGAGGGAGCTTCCTCTTATTCTCGCGGACGTCGATGTGTTTCCATGCCGCCATGATGAAGGCCGAGATGGCAACACAAGATACATAGACCACATAGATAAGTGTGAGTTTGGTGAGGAGACCCGACAAAGAGTTGTGGTTCGATAGAGTGAACTGGATCAGAATCAGAAATACCAGAGCCGGAATCATGCGGCATAGTTTGTGGAAGAACTTTACCTCCAGAAGATTCTGATATGCTTCGGAATTCCAGCGTTTGGCGATGGCTCGCGTCGCACCGAAAATTATAACCTGGGCTATATAGCCGACAACGAGAGAAATACCAAGTACGACGGCAGCGTAGAAGAAGGTTACAATTGTCTGGTTATGCTCGAGACCGAATATAGCAAGTATCCAGTCTACAATTTTCATGATAAACTCAGCGGTGGCATAGGACACGCCTGTTCGGTCGCCTATGAAATGGGTGACGTCGATTGGGGAATGCCCCGCGGTAGTGGCTAATAGAATAAATGGTGATGACATGATGAATTAAATGAAGTGCATATACATATCAACTACTGAAACCGTGTCGAGGTTCACTGTAGAGTGATTATTCCTTCATTTGCATTCATTCATGCATACATATAAAGCTAAGTTGGCGTGTTGGCTTGAGCAGCAAGCAGACGGTGGAGCAGCGCGGTGAACTGATAGTTTTTCAATCCCCATCGCGGTGAGACAAGCATCTGGTCTGGAGCCTGTGCTACAAAACGGTCGACAGCTATGTCTGGCCGAAGTTCTTTCAAAATCCTCGCGCAAAGGCTCGCATACTCTGTTGCCGTAAAACTGAGGATGTCGGTGAGTTCTCCACGCTCATACATGGTGTGCAGGGGAGTTCCCCGGAGCACTTGAAGTTGGTGGAATTTAACAGCCTCGACTGGCAGTGCACTGATTTGGCGTACGGTTGCAGCCATCATCTCATCATTCTCCCCCGGAAGACCGAGTATGAGGTGTACGCCTATAGGGAAGCCCTTGGCTGCTGTGCGGTGTATGGCGTCGACGGTGGTTTGCCAGGAATGTCCACGATTGATGCGTCGGAGCGTTATATCGTGTGCAGATTCAACTCCAAATTCAATCATAATTTCCTTCCCAGTCTCGACGCGCAGAGCTTCGAGGGTATCCAGTAAACTGTCGGGAAGACAATCGGGCCGGGTGCCAATTATTATACCTACTACATCATCCTGCGAAAGAGCCTCAGTATAGGCCTTGACCAAACGCGAGTGGGCTGCATAGGTTCCGGTATAAGACTGGAAATAGGCCAGATACTTCATCTCGGGATACTTGCGGGCAAAAAATTCTTTGCCTCGCTGTATCTGTTCTGCCACAGGCCGGCCTGCTTTGTCGGCATCCGGACTGAAGGCGGCGTTGTTGCAATAGATACATCCGCCCCTTCCAAGAGTGCCGTCGCGATTGGGGCAGCCAAGGGCAAGATCGACAGACAATTTCTGTACCTTGCCTCCAAATCTCTCGGAGAGTAGAGTGCCGTATTCTCTATAATATGGATTCACTATAGCTTGAGGGCTTTAGCCATCATCATTGCATCAAGAATGGTCATGGCGGCCATGGCTTCGACAACCGGAATGGCGCGGGGCACCACACATGGATCATGACGTCCGTGAGCTTCAAGAATGACTTTTTCTCTTTGGTCGTTAATGGTCTCCAACGGGCGTGGAAGAGTGGCGAC
Organism: uncultured Muribaculaceae bacterium; assembly: GCA_910586595.1. Taxonomy (GTDB): domain Bacteria; phylum Bacteroidota; class Bacteroidia; order Bacteroidales; family Muribaculaceae; genus CAG-873. The sequence goes on from CAJUJB010000034.1 coordinate 3,795, forward strand.
AGGCTTGAATGCCACGCGGAACACAATGTCGGCACCATTGCTGATGCCTCCTTGTATGCCTCCGCTATGGTTGGTTTGGGTCAGTACACGTCCGGAATCTTCATCGAGGTAAGGGGTGTCGACTTGCTCGGATCCACGCATGCAGGCAGCTGCAAAGCCATCGCCATATTCAAATCCTTTGGCTGCGTTTATGCTCAGCATGGCACCCGCGAGCATGGCCTGGAGTTTTCCGAAAACTGGTTCTCCTAAACCTGACGGAACTCCAGAAACAATACACTCTATAATACCTCCTACGCTGTCGCGGTCGCGTTTGGCCTCCAATATTTCACCCTCAAATTCGCGAGGGTCGGTTTTAGAGCCGATACGGACAGCGCGAGCCGTGATTGAGATTCCACACATTGCCAGTACCTGACGGGCAAGCGCGCCACCAACTACTCTTACAGCAGTTTCTCTCGCTGAAGATCGGCCTCCGCCGCGGTGGTCACGGATGCCATATTTCTGGGCGTATGTAAGATCGGCATGGTTGGGGCGGAACGTATGCCGCATATTCTCATAGTCCTTGCTCCGCGCATCGCTGTTTTCGATAATGAAGCCAATGGGTGTACCGGTCGATTTACCTTCAAATATGCCGGAGAGGAATTTGACGGTATCGGATTCTTTGCGGGCTGTAGTAAGAGATGATTGGCCTGGCCGGCGACGGTCAAGTTCTTTCTGCACCTCCTCAAAGTTGATTTCGATGCCAGCGGGCATTCCGTCGACCACACCACCTATCGCCGCACCGTGACTTTCTCCGAAGTCTGTAAGCCGGAATAATTGACCGAAGGTATTCATTTTACAAGATCGGTAATGGTCGCAGCGACGAAAGAGATTAAAGTCTCCGGTGCAATTTTAAGTTGGAGGCCACGCATGCCGGCACTCACATAAATAGAGTCGAAATTGAGGGCTGAGGAATGGAAGAAGGTAGGGTAGGGCTTCTTCATGCCTACCGGTGAGCATCCTCCGCGAATATATCCTGTGAGAGGAAGGAGTTCCTTCATCGCAATCATTTCAGCCTTTTTATCTCCGGCTGCGCTTGCAGCTTTTTTAAGGTCTACCTCGCAATTGCCGGGTATAACGCATACGAAAAGACCGGTACGCTCGCCTCGCAGGACGAGAGTCTTGAACACCCGGTTGATGTCTTCTCCCAACTGATCGGCCACATGCTGAGCCGCGAGGTCGTTCTCGTCGACCTCGTATTCCTGGGTGGTGAAATCTACGCCGGCGGCTTCGAGGAGCCGCACGGCGTTAGTCTTGGGGTGTTTCTGTTTTGCCATATTAATCCTCGTTCATCATCAGGAATCGTTCGGCATCAAGGGCTGCGCGGCATCCCATTCCTGCTGCAGAGACAGCCTGCTGATAGAATGGATCGGCTACGTCACCTGCTGCGAAAACGCCCGGAATATTGGTGGCTGTAGATGAGCCTTTGGTCTTTATATAACCCATTTCATCAAGCTCGACGAATTTCTCAAATACGGCTGTGTTGGGGGTATGACCAATAGCGAGGAAGAATCCTTCTACGCGGATGTCGAATTCGTTTTCGTTTTCAGAGCCTTTATGGCTTACGAGATGAGCGCCTTCGAGCATATCTTCGCCGAAGAGTGAGAGAGTCTGGGTATTGAAGAGTACCTCGATTTTCTCATTCTCCATCACACGCTGCTGCATATATTTCGATGCGCGGAGGTAATCTTTGCGTACAATCATATAGACTTTAGATGCAAGTCCGGCAAGATACAGAGCCTCCTCGCATGCAGTGTCGCCTCCACCTACCACAGCAACCGGGCGATTGCGGAAGAAGAAGCCATCGCATGTTGCACAAGCAGAGACACCCATGCCGAGATATTTCTGTTCGTCGGGTAAACCAAGGTAACGGGCTGATGCGCCGGTGGAGATAATCACGGTGTCAGCTGTGATGACATGGCCGCCACCGTTTACCTTTACAACGAAGGGGCGCTTGCTGAAATCAACCTCAGTGACTTCTCCTGAGAGGGTGAGAAGACCGAAACGGGTAGCCTGAGCACGGAAATCTTCCATCATTTTCGGGCCGGTGATGCCTTCAGGATAGCCGGGGAAATTTTCCACGTCGGTGGTGGTGATAAGCTGACCGCCGGGTTGAGAACCATCAACCATGATAGGGTTGAGATTGGCACGGGCTGTATATATGCCTGCGGTAAATCCAGCAGGGCCTGAACCTATGATAAGGCATTTGGTTGCTAATTCGCTCATATGGGTGTGTAGTTATGTGTTAACGTAAGTCTACGACCTCCATTGCCGGGTATTTGGCGGGATCGTAGGTGAATATTGATGCTGATTTGGCTTTACCGGCTGAGATGCTGTTTATGACTACGTCAATAGTACGTCCGTCATCGAAGTTGACCTTGAGTGCTGTAGGCCATCCGGTAGTAGGGTTTATATAGATGATATAATGACTTATACCGAGACTTTTGTCTCGAGGAGTGAGTTCCACACGTTTTCTACTTGCGATGTCGTTAAGCAGACGCGATGTGTAGAAGTCGCGATGGGCGGTGAGGATGGCAAAGGGATTGCTTGTCATAACCTCGTCGGTGGTGGGCTCGGTGATGCTGACTTCCTGAGAAGCTTCGAGAAGAGTCCACTGGGTGCGACCGTCGTACCATACGGCAACCTGAGGGGTTGTCATAGTGTATTTGTTGCCGCTAAGTATGACAGAGCCTTCTACAGCGCCGCCTCCCCCGTTGATGGTGAACACAGCCTCTACGGAAGGTGAATTAGCGACTTTAGTCCGTAACGCCGATAATAGAGATTCAGCAGTAGGATTGGCCGCAATCGCACTGAAGGGTATCAGGGCTATCGCTAATGCAATAATGAGGTAAGATAATCCGGTAGTTTTCATATCCATGTTAACGCGGTCGGGGCATGGTCGGTTCACTCGAAAAGGCGTGCAACTTCATCTGGAGTCATAAGCACGTCGCGAGGTTTGGCTCCTTTGGCGGGGCCTACGATGCCCATCTGCTGCATCTGATCCATGAATCGGCCGGCTTTGTTGAAGCCTATTTCAAATTTTCTCTGAAGACTGGTGATTGAAGCCTGGGTCTGAGAAGAAATAAAGAGGGCACACCGCTTGAATTCTTCAGTAACCGCGCCATAATCTGCGCCAGATGTCTCACCACCTTCTTCTACAGGAGGTTCTGGCAACTCATAGCATCCGGTAAAGCCAGGCTGATTACCGATATGGTCGCAAATGGCCTCTACTTCAGGTGTGTCGATAAAGGCACACTGCACACGCTCAACAACACCGTTCATCATTGTGAGCATATCGCCTCGTCCGATGAGACGTTGTGCGCCCGGGCGGTCAAGAATAGTTTTACTATCCACGCCCTGAGTGACTTTGAACGCGATACGGGCGGTGAAGTTAGCTTTAATCATACCTGTAATAATATCGGTAGACGGGCGCTGGGTGGCGATAATCATATGTATGCCGACGGCGCGAGCCTTCTGGGCAATACGGCAGATGGGATGTGCCACGTCTTTACCGGCCACCATAACCAGGTCGGCATATTCATCTACGATTACCACAATGTATGGCAGGAATCGGTGCCCGTTGGCAGGGTTAAGCTGTCGCTGGGTGAATCGGTCGTTATATTCCTCCAGATTACGTACGCGGGCATCTCTCAGCAATTCGTATCGTGAGTCCATCTCAACGCAAAGAGAGTTGAGCGTGTCAATCACCTTCTTGGGGTCGGTAATTACGGCCTTCTCTTCTTCTGGAAGCTTGGCCAGATATTGACGGCTGATGGTCTCGAATAGAGAGAATTCGACGGTCTTGGGGTCGACAAGCACGAATTTGAGTTCGTCGGGATGCTTGGAGTAGAGCAGAGAGGTGATAATACAGTTTAGACCGACAGACTTACCCTGGCCGGTGGCGCCGGCAACGAGGAGGTGAGGCATCTTGGCCAGATCGGCCATGAAGATGTCGTTGGAGATTGTCGCGCCGAGAGCCATAGGCAGATGCATCTTGGAATTGGCAAATGTCTTTGACTCCAGAACCGTGCGCATCGATACAATCTGAGGCTTGCGGTTAGGCACTTCGATACCTACGGTGCCTTTGCCGGGGATAGGAGCTATGATGCGGATGCCTAAGGCCGAAAGGCTCATGGCAATATCATCTTCGAGACTCTTGATCTTGGCGATACGGGTGCCTTGTGCAGGAACTATTTCGTATAAGGTTACTGTCGGGCCGATGGTTGCTTCAATGCGTTGAATTTCGATGTTGTAGCTGCGTAGAGCGTCGACGATTAATTTTTTGTTTGCCAGTTGCTCGGCTTCGTTGACCTCGACTGTCTTCGACCGCTCAACAAGCAGGTCGGTCGGAGGGAAGACGTAGTTCGAGTGGGATGCGCGTACGTCGTAGGGCTGGTCGATGGTTATATGATCGCCGTGGCGGATGGCATCCTGCGGTTCTTCCTCGGCACTCTCGGCGTCGGGCTGTCGTGTGACGATAATCAGTTCAGGCTCTCCAGGTTCACTCTGAATAGCTTGTTTTTGCTCAGACGGCTCTACATCAATCGGTGTATCGCGTACTTGAAGTTCTTCGTTATCCTCTTCGGGCTCTTCTTGGGCTTCAAAGGCGTCCAATCCGGGTTGAGGCATGAATCGGTTTGGCTCCGGGGCCTCTTCTGCTGTGTCGGGGGTGGAGACACCGAATGTATCATTCTCAGTGTCGTCTGAGATTGCAATGGTCGATGGAATTATTTCAGATGAGAGCTCGTCGTCCGACTCATCATCGGCCGGGCTTTCAAGGTGCTCAAGAGCAATGGATGGCTCTGGATCTTCGGTCAGATCCTGCTCGATAACTGCCGGTTTGCGCCTCATTACCTTGCCTAACAAGCTGAAGAATTTCCGTAGAGGATGAAGGTATACGGCCACAATCAGCCCGATAAGAAGGACCATCACGGAGTAGGCTCCGAGTGCGCCTGAGTAATCAAGCAGCCATCGATTCATGTAATAACCATGTGAGCCACCGAGATGGAAGAGATTGTCGCGGTTGAAGCTGATGAGACCGATGACAATTGATATTGCCACAGCAGTGAAGAGACAGCGGAAGGTGAAAGAGAAGAAGCTCACTTTCCGTACCCTCATTATGGCCAGACCGATGACAAATATATAAAATGCCAGAACAAACGAGCCAAGGCCGAAGGTGCTCACCATCATGAGCTCCGCCAACTTTGCGCCGAAAGCACCTCCGGCATTTTCTACATGGTCTCCCGCAGCCACAATCTCTTGTATAGTGCGGCCATGGATCACGCTTTGGTCTGCCGAATTATTGAATATGAAAGAAATGCCGCATACAGCCATGACAATTCCTGTAAGACACAGAAAAATGCCTAAGCCAAGATGAGTACGGTAGTCTTTTAGAAAGGATATGAACGTATAGGAATTCTCCTTCTTCCTCGGTTTTGGCTGTCGTCGTGGCGACGGGCCGGCAGGATCCGGAACAGGGCGGCGCTGTGGTCTGGCAGCCCTTTGGCGTGAAGATGGATTGGTCTTATTCCGGCGATTGGTTACTTCGCCGGTTTCAGTATTTATATATTCTTCTGTTTCAGTATCGAATGAGCGCATTGCTGTATAATGATTGGAGAGGTGTTGAAGCGAGGCGAGGAAGCCGGGAGTAGATCAGAGGGATGCCAATGAATTTATTTCCTCAAGTGGATTGGCTGCGCTGAATACCGCATTGCCGGCCACCAGTACGTCGGCACCTGCTGAGGCTACCAAAGCTCCCGTAACGGTGTTTATTCCTCCATCTATCTCGATTAGGGTCTTTGAACCGGTTTCGGTGATGAGCTTCCGGAGTTCTTTGATTTTTTTAATTGTATGTTCTATAAATGACTGGCCTCCGAACCCAGGGTTGACACTCATAAGAAGTACCATGTCCAGATCTTCTATTATGTCCTGTAAGAGAGTTACGGGTGTGGCCGGATTGAGGGTCACGGCCGGCTTCATTCCGGCAGCCCGGATTGCCTGGATTGTGCGGTGAAGGTGTGTGCACGCCTCATAATGAACATTCATGATCGTTGCACCGCAATCCCGTACCTGGCTGACGTATCTCCCTGGATCGACAATCATGAGATGCACGTCGAGTGGTTTATCTGTCAACGCGCTTACAGCTTTTATCACCGGGAACCCGAAGGATATGTTCGGCACGAAAACCCCATCCATAACGTCGCAATGGACCCATGCGGCGTTACTGCGGTTGATCATATCTATGTCTTCACCGAGTTTAGCGAAGTTGGCAGCCAGAAGTGAGGGGGCGACTATCATTCCTTTGTCTTTTTAGTTTTGAATGCATTATAAAGGATGTAGAGCACGCATACTCCGAGCAGACATAAACCAGCAATGGTAAGGTAGCCGTTGTATTGCTCTACAGCAGCATATAACTGATCGAGCGACACATGCTGTGCAAGCCACCATCCAAGAAATGCAAGAATTCCATTCCATACCAGGGCGCCGAGTGCTGTAAAGAGGCAGAAGACCCATATGTTCATCTTGGCGATGCCTGCGGGAATTGAGATAAGCTGACGTACAGCGGGAATCAATCGGCCGATGAAGGTTGAAATAGCTCCATGCTTGTCAAAATATTTCTCAGCCTTCTCAACTTTCTGCTGGTCGATGAGACAGGCGTGCCCGAAGCGCGAATTGGCAAATGCGTAGATGATTGGGCGCCCGATTAGAAGCGAAAGTACATAGTTGATCAATGCTCCGGCAAGGGCTCCGGCTGTAGCTACAAGCACAACGATGAAAAGATTCATGTCACCTTTCTGGACTGCCAAGTAAGCTGCGGGGGGCACTACAACTTCTGATGGGAAAGGAATAAATGAGCTTTCGATCATCATGAAGATGAAGACGAATAGATATGAAGCATTATTTACGAACCAGTCGAAGAACCAGGCCGCATTTAAGTAGTCTGTAATAGAGCAGGAGATAAAAAGGTCAAGCATTCTGCATTTGTTATTTTGTTGAGTTTACAAAATTAGTAATAAATCTTTGGCTCGCCAAATATGGTCGCTTCATAAATTTTTTTGTCTCAGGCAGCCTTTTTGCATAAGTCAAAAAAAATGACGAACTTTGCATTGTCATAATATAAGTGTGATGTTGGTGTTACATAGTTGTTACAATTGCAAAAAGTTTAAAATTTCTATAATTTTCCTCAACAAAAATGCTGCCCGCAGGTTATAAATTCAAACCGATCACCTGCCCGCATCTCGGAACGGTGGTTTAATTAATCGACATTTCACCTGGTTTATTAATCCTGCCATTCAAAGTAAAGAAATGATTACACGGAAAGTTATTCAGACATTATACAAGAAGTATCGCAAGCTGCCCGAGAGCCCAGATTGCCTCGATATGCCACTGCTTTTCGATTATGCGTCGCATCATCATAACATTACCATTGATATGGATGGCCCGGTTGATGCACTCGTCATAAGGAGTATTGATCCAGATTCCCCCTTTCATCGCATTCCGCTTGAGCGCATACATGCAATTGTTCCTTTTGAAGAGTGGGTGGCAATCGTATTACATTCATCAATCATCTTTCTGAGCAAGCGCTCGTCGAAGGTAAGTGTGCATGTGCGCACGCAGCCCCCATCGCTTTTCGACCGTATCTGCGATTATTTCCGCAGGTAACTTCGCAGATGGCAGACATAAAGCAGATTCAGAATGGCGAGCATATGTCGCTCGGCCAACAAATAGCGCTGACAGCCAAGCTGTCGGCGCCCGCTATTATTGCCCAGTTGTCGACTATATTGATGCAGTATATAGATGCCTCTATGGTCGGACGTCTCGGTGCTGACGCCTCAGCGTCTGTCGGGCTGATGAACAGTAGCCTCTGGATGTTCTGGGGTGTATGCTCTATGCTCACGATGGGCTTTTCTGTTCAGGTCGCCCACCGTCTTGGTGCAAAAGACGGGCAGGGTGCCAAAGCCGTGCTTAGGCAAGGAATTGTGGCGTGCGCCATTGCCGGAACTATTATGGCGCTGATTGGAGTGGCCATAGCATGGCAACTGCCGCATTGGCTTGGCGGCAAGGGTGAAATATGCCATGGTGCATCGGTCTATTTCCTTACGTTTGTGTCGGCCCTGCCGGTGCTGACTATGAATTATCTTGCGGGAGGTATGCTGAGATGCGCGGGAAACATGAAAGTGCCGGGTTTACTGAATGTTGGCATGTGTTTGCTCGACATATTGTTTAACTTCTTCCTGATATTTCCCACACGTTCTGTCATAATTGGTGGAGCCGAAATAACTCTGCCCGGTGCTGGCCTCGGCATCTTCGGGGCGGCCCTCGGCACTGTTGCTGCTGAGTGTCTCATCGCAGGAGTTATGATGTGGTATTTGATCCGCCGTCAGCCAGATCTGACGCTGACCGGGGCAGAGGCTCATAAATCGTACCGCCCGACCCGAGAGGTTCTGAGAAAAGCTGCTAAGATTGCTGTGCCCATGACCACAGAACATATCATTTTCTGCGGGGCTCAGATTACCATAACTTTGATTGTTGCGCCTCTCGGCGTAGTTGCCATTGCCGCCAACGCTTTTGCAGTTACAGCCGAGAGTCTGTGCTACATGCCTGGGTTCGGCATCGGAGAGGCAGCCACCACCCTTTGCGGCCAGAGTTATGGGGCGGGGCGGTATGATCTGGTACGACGTTTCTGTCATCTTACCACTTTACTTGGCGTGGCTATAATGACTGTGATGGCCTTGATTATGTATGCGTGCGCGCATATGATGATGGCAGTAATGACCCCGGTCGAGGCAATAGCCTCCCTGGGCACGGAAGTCCTGAGGATCGAAGCCTGGGCCGAGCCTATGTATGCGGCCTCGATTGTTGCATATGGCGCCTTTGTCGGGGTTGGGGATACCTTGATTCCCGCAACAATGAATTTCGGAAGCATATGGCTTGTGAGAATCCCCTTGGCTGCCATAATGGCGCCTACGATGGGCTTGCGCGGAGTCTGGATTGCAATGTGTATCGAACTTGTCTTCAGAGGGCTGATCTTCCTATGGCGTATGAAGACCGGGAAATGGCTCAAGCCTCACCAGAAGCCGGAATTGCCCGATCCTTGGGTGGAAGCTTGAGCGGGCGCCGTTGACGGTTAAAATACATTATTTCCCGAACTTAAAGCTCCAAAAATTTGTATATCTTGCACTAAAGCGTTAACTTTGCCTACAAACATAAATACAAAACTTCATAACTAACCAAGCATGGAAAATAACAACGAACTCCTTAGCCAGGTGACGGCTAAAGCCCAGACATGGCTCGCCGACGGCTATGATGCCGAAACCAAGGCTGAAGTACGTCGTATGCTCGACGCAGACGACAAAACAGAACTCATCGAATCGTTCTACAAAGATCTTGAATTCGGTACAGGCGGTCTTCGTGGCATCATGGGTGCCGGCTCGAACCGCATGAACATATATACTGTAGGCGCCGCTACACAGGGACTGGCCAACTATCTTAAAGAAGCTTTCAAAGACCTGCCTGAAATTAGCGTTGTAGTAGGTCATGACGTGCGCAACAATTCACGCAAATTTGCTGAAATCGTTGCCAATATTTTCTCGGCCAACGGCATCAAGGTTTATCTTTTTGAAAACTTCCGTCCTACTCCTGAACTGTCGTTCGCCATCCGTGAACTCGGTTGCCAGAGCGGTGTAAATATCACAGCCTCACACAATCCTAAAGAATACAACGGATATAAGGCATACTGGAGCGACGGTGCGCAGATCATTGCCCCTCATGACGTCAACATCATCGACAATGTCAATCGCATCAAGAGCGTAAACGAGATTAAATTTGAAGGCGATCCTTCCAAGATTGAAATTATTGGAGAGGATATGGACCGCAAATTCCTCGATGCCATCAAGACCCTTTCACTCGATCCTGAGGTTATCAAGCGTCACGCCGACCTTAAGATTGTGTACACTCCTATCCACGGCACTGGTGTGAAACTTATTCCGGACTCGCTCCGCAACTATGGCTTCACCAATATAATCCACGTTCCCGAGCAGGATATTCCTTCTGGTGACTTCCCCACCGTTGATTCTCCCAACCCCGAGAATCCTTCGGCAATGGCAATGGCTATTGCCAAGGCAAAGGAAGTAAATGCCGACCTCGTTGTAGCTTCTGACCCTGATGCTGACCGTATCGGCTGTGTTATCCGTGACAACAACGGCGAATACCAGCTTGTAAACGGTAACCAGATTGTGATGATCCTCCTCAACTACATCATGCTCCGTAACCGTGAGCTTGGCCGTCTGAACGGCAATGAATATGTAGTTAAGACCATCGTGACTACCGAAACAATCAAGTCGATTGCTGAGAACCAGGGTATCAAGATGTATGACTGCTATACCGGTTTTAAATGGATCGCATCTGTAATCCGTGACCTTGAAGGTACTGCACGTTATCTCGGCGGCGGAGAGGAATCTTACGGCTTCCTTGCTGAGGACTTCTGCCGCGATAAAGACTCTGTGTCTGCAATTTCGCTTATGGCTGAGATCTGTGCATGGGCTAAAGACCGTGGCATGGACTTCAACCAGATGCTTCAGGAGATTTACCTGAAGAACGGCTACAGCCACGAAGAAGGTATCTCAGTAGTTCGTCCTGGCAAAACCGGAGCCGAAGAGATTCAGCAGATGATGAAGGACTTCCGCTCTAATCCTCCCAAAGAAATTGCCGGCAGCCCTGTAACTCTTGTAAAAGACTATGCCGATCTGAATTGCACCGAACCCGCTACAGGTAAGGTGACAAAGATGGATTTCCCCACCACTTCGAATGTACTCCAGTACTTCACCGAAGACGGCACAAAGGTTTCTATCCGTCCTTCCGGTACCGAGCCTAAGATCAAGTTCTACATCGAGGTTCACGATAAGATGGCTGATGCAGCCGACTACGACCGTTGCAACCGCGATGCACTTGCTAAGATCGACCGTGTGAAGAAAGAACTCGGCATCTGATTATCCGATTAACCAACTCCCGATAAATAACGAGGCCCGCAGATTTCTCTGCGGGCCTCGTCGTTTATCGGTGAATCAGCTTAGAGTAATTTTATGCTGATGTAGCGTTTAGGGTTACGCTTGATGTCGACGAAGAGTGAGTCGAGCGAAGCAACTGTAGAATTGAGGTTGTTGTAAAGCTCGGGGTCATGGGTGAGTTTTCCGATAGAGGAGTCGGGATTGTTGAGTTGGGCGGTCAATGCCTCGAGGTTGGCTACGGTAGCCCGAAGGTCTGTCATGAGGCTGTCAACCGGCACCTCACGAAGACGCGCCGATACAGCTGCCAGATCGCCGGTTATAGTGTCGACATTCTCTGTTATGCTCTTGAAGTCTTTGGTGACCGGGCCCATTGCGGCCAATATATTGTGAAGAGAACGAATTGAGGCGTCGAGCTGAGCTGTCAGGCCATCGAGTCGTTGTACGCTTGTAATAAGTGCCGGATCGCCTACGATGGTGTTGAGGCTCGTAAGCAGTGTGTCGATTTTGGGGAAGATGGCATTTACAGAAGGCATAAGCGAGCCTGTGATGGCATCCATCATTCCAGCCTTCTTCTCCGAAATCAGAGTGTCGCCTACTGCATAGAAACCTTCTGCGCGGTCACCCATGGCGAGCTCGATGGAGGCGGTGCCAAGCATATCGGTGGTGACAAGGGCTTTGGTGCCGCGAGGAAGACGTAATTTCTTGTCGAGGCTTAACTCTACCGTTACGTGGCCAGGATTATCGAAATCGTAGTTTATCTCGCGTACGATGCCGATTTTATAGCCATTGAGCATTACTGGAGCCGACTGAGAGAGGCCTTCAACATTAGTATAGGTTGCATAAAAATAATTGGCGGCTTTGAATATATTTACGCCCTTAAGGAAGTTGATTCCGAAGAATAGTATTGCGAGGGCGAGAATTACGAGAAGTCCTATGATGACTTCCTTGCGAAAAATTGATTTCATCGTCTGGTTGTTGCGTTATGGATGAATGTTTTTTATGTCTGAAATTAAAACGTAGCCAAGGGGGCCTATGTTCGCATATGCATACGTCTATAATCGCGGAATGCATTGAAAAGGGCTTCGGCACACTGCTGCCTTCCTTTTTCCGACCCGAGAAAACGCTCGGCCTCCGGATTGCAGATGAAGTCGAGCTCTACGAGAACGGCGGGCATTTTTGTCGCCCAAAGGACAAGGAATCCGGCTTGGCGCACACCTTTATCAGCCCTCTTGGCTGTAGCTATGAGCTGTCCTTGTGCCAATGAGGCGAATTCGATGCTCTGGGCCATATTCCTATTTTGGGTGAGCTCGAAAATAATGTATGACTCTGAAGAATTGGGGTCGAAACCTTGATAGGTCTCAGAGAAATCTTCTTCAAGTTCTATCACAGCATTTTCTCGCATTGCCACGGCGAGATTGGCGTCTGACTTGTGAAGGCCCACAGTGTATACTGATGCGCCATGGACTTTCTCTCTTCCTTTCGATCGTTTGTCAATGGAATTGACATGGATAGATATAAAGAGGTCGGCCTCAGCCTCGTTTGCCTTTTTAGCCCGGTCGTTAAGGGAAATGAACACGTCGCTGTCGCGCGTCATCACCACATCGACACTATCGGCCATGGCATCCGTAATAAGTTTCTTTAATCTACGGGCCACATCGAGGGTAATAGTCTTTTCGTTCTGACGCTTACCTTGGCAGCCGAAGTCTTTACCTCCATGCCCGGCGTCAATAGCCACTTTAAAGCTGGCCTCACCAGAATCTGCGGCGTGGCTCAGCATGCCCGGAACCAAGGCGGTTGCGAGAATTAACGGACGTAATATGTTGCTCAGACGCATCACGGGTGCAAAATTACTACTTTTTTAGACTAAATGAGTGGTCGAAAGGTCGAAAAATGTAGTTTTTTATGATTTTGTCTTTATCAAATAGGACGCAATAGAACGCCTTAAATGCCGTTGTACTATAAGTAGTGGAGAGTAAACTCTTCCACTTGCGAAACTTAAATAATGTGAGTAACTTTGCATGAGCAAATCACCGTTAGATGAATTTTAAACTCCGCTATACGGCTATTGTAGCCTTGTTTCTATGTGTCCTGACGAGTGTCAGGGCTCAGGAAGGCAACACGGCTTATAATTTCCTGAATGTAACATCGTCAGCTAAGGTATATGGCCTTGGCGGTGTCAATATTTCTCTGGTGGATGATGATATTAATGTCATTGACCAGAACCCCGCGCTCCTCGGCCCGGAACTGAGCAATAATGTGGCCTTGAACTATATGCACTACCTTGGAGGTTCGAATTTCGCGGGCCTCCGCTATGGCCATTCTGCCGGAGAACATGGCGCATGGGCAGCATCACTGCAATATTTCGGCTACGGCTCTATGAAAGAAACCCTGCCTGACGGTTCTATCGTTGGATCATTTTCGCCAAAGGATGTTTCTTTCGGAGGTACATACTCGCATGACATTACCGACCGCCTCCGCGGTGGTATTGCCCTCAAGCTGCTTTATAGCGGTTATGCCGAGTATACGGCTTTTGCCGTTTCCACCGACCTGGGTATAAACTATTATGATTCCGACCGTGACTTATCTCTATCGGCTGTGGTCGCTAATCTGGGAGGGCAGGTCAAGAGGTTTAATTCCACCTACGACCGTCTGCCCTTTGATGTCCGTCTCGGATGGTCGCAGTCGTTCGGATCTTTTCCTCTTAGATTTTCAATCACCGCCTGGAATCTTACCAAGTGGCACTTGCCTTATACAGAGACGGGCGACGGAACATCGACAGATGATCCTGCGGTCAAAGATACATTTATGTCTAATCTTTTCCGCCATCTGGTATTCGGAGTCGATCTGATTTCGAGTCCGAACTATTATCTGTCATTAGGCTATAATTATAAAACCCGCACAGACATGAGCACTTATTCGCGTAGCTTTATCTCCGGTTTTTCTATCGGTGGAGGCATACGCGTCAAGAACTTCGGGGTTGGATTGGCTTTCGCACAACCTCATTCCGGAGGAACGACGCTCATGTTCAATCTTTCATATAACATCAACGATTTAATCAATTGACGTGAAAACTGATTCTAAACCTATTATCATAGCTGTCGACGGCTTCTCCTCGTCAGGCAAAAGTACAATGGCACGTAGGCTTGCAGCCGCCATCGGATACCGATATATTGATTCAGGCGCCATGTACCGTGCCGTGACTCTGTATGCGCTTGATCATGGTTTCATTTCTGCCGATGGAACTCCCTACAGTGAGGCCATTATTTCGTCTCTTCACGACATCAATATCGATTTTGCAATCCAAGCTGACGGCTCCCAGCACACCATGCTTAACGGCGTTGATGTAGAGAAGGAGATACGCCGTCTCCGGGTGTCAAATGCAGTATCTCCCGTCGCAGCTATTGCAGAAGTCCGTCATGCTCTGGTTGCCATGCAGCAGGCTCTTGGTAAAAGCCGTGGCATCGTGATGGATGGCCGTGACATTGGTACGGTTGTATTCCCCGATGCGGAACTTAAAATATATGTTGACGCTTCGGCAGAGACACGTGCCCAGCGACGATTCAAGGAAATGATCGAGAAGGGGGCTGCCGTCACATATGAAGAAGTGCTCGCCAACGTGGTTCATCGCGACCATATCGACACAACACGAGAGGAAAGTCCGCTTCGACGCGCTGATGACGCCATCTCTCTCGATAATTCCACAATGTCGCTCGAAGAGCAGGATGCGTGGTTGCTTGATCAGTTTAACAAGGTTATGAGCCGCTGATGGCTGTGATAGAAATAGACAGGGAGTCAGGCTTCTGCTTCGGAGTGGTTACGGCAATCCGAAAGGCAGAGGAAGAGCTTGCAAGAGGTGGTGTGCTATATTGCCTTGGCGATATTGTGCATAACTCCGATGAAGTTGAGCGTCTTCGGGCAAAGGGCCTTATTACCATCACGCATGATGAGCTTGAGAGCCTTTCGAATGTAAAAGTACTTCTCAGGGCTCATGGCGAGCCTCCGACAACCTATGCCATCGCTCGACGCAACAATATAGAGATTATTGATGCCACCTGCCCGGTTGTTCTTAAGCTTCAGCAACGCATCAAAGCTAATTTTGACGCTGTGGTTCCCGACGGTTCTCCCGATGTGCAGATTGTGATCTATGGTAAACTTGGCCATGCAGAAGTCAATGGACTTGTAGGGCAGACAGAAGGCCGTGCGATTGTCGTAGAGGATATTGACGGGCTTGATAAAGTCGATTTTTCGAGACCTGTGGCTTTATATTCGCAGACCACCAAGTCTCTCGAGGGCTTCAATGCAATGATTGAGGAAATCAAGCACCGCATGGCTTCTGGTGTTGGATTCACCTATTTTGATACAATCTGCCGTCAGGTGGCCAACCGTGTTGAGCATCTAAGGGCTTTCGCCAGGGGCAAGGATGTTGTTCTGTTTGTAGCTGGCACAAAGAGTAGTAATGGTAAAGTACTGTTTAATCAATGCCGGGCAGTTAATCCGCGTACTTATCTTGTAGCCAACGAGACAGAACTACGCCGTGAATGGGTAGACGGGGCATCTACAATCGGCATCTGTGGTGCGACATCTACGCCTCGATGGCTCATGGAGCGCGTGCGCGACTCTCTTCTTTCTTTCGAATCCAATGGATAATTTTATAGCTATAGACGTAGAGACGGCCAATGGAAACCGGTCGAGTATTTGCTCGATCGGTGCTGTAAAGGTCCGCGATGGAATCATAGTTGACCGCAGATATAGCTTGGTGCGTCCTGAGCCTGATTGGTATGCTTATTTTTGTACGCAGGTACACGGGCTTACCGATGATGACACCTGGAATGCACCTTCTTTCGGCACGGTATGGAGCCAGTTGGAGGACTGGCTTGAAGACCTGCCCTTAGTCGCCCACAATGCAGTTTTTGATGCCGGGTGTATTCGCGCAGCCTGCGCGATTTACGGTATCGAGCCTCCAGCGGTACCTTTTTTATGTACGTTAAAAGCGGCACGGGCTTCAATACCCCGAAGCATGTGTCCTTCGAAATCTCTTGATCACTTATGCCAGTACTTCGGAATACCTCTCAAAAATCATCACAACGCCCTCGACGACGCAGAAGCGTGCGCAAAACTCGCCGTAGTTCTGCTCTGACTCTTCTGCGGCCATTAGTAATACTATTGTTAGGAGTGGCGGTTGTAGCCGGAGCTCTATATGTGTTTTGGCCTGATTCTGTAGATGAAGCCGACAGCACACCGGAGGAAATAGAAGCTGCCGCCTATGCCGGTGCGAGGGCAGGGGCGGCAGTATCTTCGACTGTCGATGGCACAATGGCCCGTGAAGGAGCTATACTGGAAATACGCGCCCGGGAAACTGCTATAAGAAGAGCCGGATTCACTATGGCGGCTGACACTTTTGCCGCCTCAGCTCAAGCAGCTATGGAGCGGGCTGGGGTATTCTGATTTATTCAGCAATCATCGATATAAGGGTCTCGTCGGCAATCTTGTCGCCGAGGGTGGCATCAATGATGGCCTTGGCAAACTCCAAGGTTGTGCCTGGGCCTTCCGACGTAATCAATCGGCCGTCTACAACGACCGGCTTTTTTACATATGTAGCTCCGCCATTTGTCAAAGCCTTCTCAAGACCAGGATAACAAGTTGCGGTCATTCCTTTGAGGATACCCGTTGGAGCCAGCACGACGGCAGGGCCTGCACAGATGCCAGCTATGCGTCCGCCGGCATTCCAATGATTGACAATCATGTCGTTGACTGCTTTGCTGGCGTGAAGGTTGGGAGCTCCAGGAACGCCGCCAGGAATAATCAACCAATCGGCTTCAGTCGGATTTATCTGAGATATAAGACTGTCTGCGACAAGTTTTTGCCCGGTGGCACCTATAACCACCGGATTGTCATCAATGGAGACGGTGACTACTTCCATGCCAGCGCGGCGCAGTGCGTCGACTGTAGCTACGGCTTCCACTTCCTCAACGCCTCCGGCATAAAAGATATATGATGTTTTTGCGCTCATAACGATAGAGATTAAAGCAAAAAAGATTAATAAAGAGTTTCTAAGCATAATTAGGTTATAGTATTCTGGTTATATTATCAGGATTCCATTTATCCAGTGGAGTGTGGTGCTTGGCTACATGCCCGATAGGTATTACATTGAATGGTACAAACCGGTCGGGGAGCTGAAGCAATTTACTTACCGTCTCCATGCGGTCAGTATGAGGGTAGAGGGCTGTCCATACGGCACCCAATTGCAATGCGTTTACAGCCAGCAAGAGATTTTCAGAGGCGGCAGATACGTCCTGCACCCACAGAGTCGAGTCGTCTCCCTCCAGAAAACGCGTCTTGTCGCCACATACAACAATTGCCATTGGGGCTTGAGAAGCCATATGGCAATATGGCAGACTGGATGCTAATGTATCGAGAATTTTACGATTCCTGACGACTACAAAGTGCCATGGCCGGCGGTTGACACCGGTTGGAGCAGCCATAGCCGCATGAAGAATCAGGTTTTCGTCAGAGGTTGAGACGTCTTTGGTCACGTCAAAACTTCTGTCGCTTGTGCGTGAAAGTATATTCTGTATTCCTTGAGGGATTTCAATATCCATATTGATAAAATTTATTTTGGTATTCTATATTTCAACATGTATACTTGATTATAGTTCACTTTTTTTATTTGCTATAAAATATTTGAAGAGTTGATGTGTCTATATAAGTAGAGCGCTCAATTACACTAAAGACATAAAGACAAATGAAAAAGACATTACGCATATTTTCAGTATTTATCTTGTGGGGAGCCTGCCTCCCATCACTCTTCGGACTTGGCATCTCTGCCTTGTGGAATGCAATTCTTGCTCCGGCATGTGGCGTGGCTGCAATCAGTTTTATTCAAGGAGTGGGCTTGTTCTTACTTGGGCAATTGTTGTCAGGCGGGATACTGCTGGGTATATTCCTGCTGGGAGCGATGATTCACGGTGCTGTGCATGGGAAACACCCACATCATCTCCACAACCAATGGCATAATATGTCGGCAGAACAGCGCAAGCAGATGATCAAAGACAGAATGAACCGCTTCAAGGCTGAATTCATACAGGAACAGGATGGCAGCGCGACCAATTGACAGCGGGCAGCTTGATCATATCGTGCGCGAACACTCGCCCAATCTCAGGTCGTATATCCGGGGAAAAGTGCGCAACGCTGAAGACGCTGAAGATGTACTTCAGGAGGTCTTCTATCAGCTGGCGCGGACGTCGGCTGAAGGGGGCAGCATAGAGCGGGTGTCGTCGTGGCTTTATAAGGTGGCGCGGAATACCATACTTAATTTCTGGCGCAGACAGAGCACGTTGTCGTTCTCCACAATGTTCTATGATGACGGAGAAATGGCATGCGAGGAATTATCAGAGGCTTTGTTCTGCGAGGATTCTTCTACGCCGGAGTCCAAATATCTCCGCAGCCTTGTGTGGCACGAGCTTGAGCAGGCGCTTGGCGAGTTACCTCTCCCGCAGCGCGAGGTGTTCTGTCTTACAGTTTTCGACGGGGTACCCGTGAAAGACATAGCTGCGGCCGCCGGTGTGCCAATAGCCACTATACTTTCGCGTAAGCATTACGCAGTAAAATTTTTAAGAGGTAGACTTAAAGATCTCTACGATGAATTGATATTCACGTAGTAATTCCAGCTTAATTTATGAACAGATATATTGCCGTGTGGGCGCTCATAGCGCTCGCAGCACAATCCTCATACTCTTCCGAACCATTGAAATCCGATGAAGATACGGCCTTGGTAAAGAGTGAAGCCATTGAGCTTGCGGGCATTACGGTTAAATCTCAAACCCGGATTCAGAAGCCAGACCGTATGGTGTTCTTACCTAAGAGAGAGGTGGTGCGTACTTCAACCGATGGTATTGACTTCCTTCGCAAGGTGCGTATTCCCGGAGTAAGCATCAATCCGCTTACAGGAGAAATAAGTGTTTCCGGTGGACGCGAAGTGGAATTGCGTCTCAATGGTGTGCTCGTTAGCAATGTGGAGCTTGCCGGAGTACAACCATCGGAAATAATAAGGATTGAATACAACGATAATCCAGGAACTGGAGGGGCGGAATCACGAGTTATAATCAATTATGTTGTTCGGAAGCCCGGCTCAGGGGGATATATCGGTTTTGACTCCTTTGACGCGATTGGAAAAGATAAATTTGCCTCGATAAGCCATCTTTCGTGCCGGTATGCGCGCGGACAATCTTGTGTGAGTGTCAATGCCGGATACTTTGGAATGACACGTGACGGGTGGATCCGTGATTATGAAGAAACCTGGCATCTGCCGACGGGTGATATAAGCCGGTTGGAACAGGGCTTGCCGGTTAAGATAGGCATGCACGGTGTTGACTCATACTTGAACTACAATCTTTCAGGAGAAGGTAAATATCTATTCAATGCCCGATTGGGCTTGGATTATAATTATGTGCCAAATAAAGAAGAGGGCGACAGACATACCTTACTCTTTATTGATGGAGAGACAACTCCACGGGAGATTACTGAGC
The DNA here is from genome assembly GCA_910586595.1 of uncultured Muribaculaceae bacterium. Lineage (GTDB taxonomy): Bacteria > Bacteroidota > Bacteroidia > Bacteroidales > Muribaculaceae > CAG-873. The sequence goes on from CAJUJB010000034.1 coordinate 23,362, forward strand.
ATACTTCAGAACGGAGCTGGACTCCTTCGGCCAATTTATTCTATAGGATGAACTTGTCTGATATTTCGACTTTGACACTTGAACTGACCGGTGCACATATGACATCTTCCAGCCTCCATAGCTATGCCGAGTATGCCATTGAAAATGCGCCACAGGAAGTGCAGTACGAAGCTTCTGGCCGCAAGTCTTCTCTGAGAAGTGAGGGTAAATGGACGTTGGGTTTGGGCAAAGGTGAGTTGTCTACGGGATTTAGAGATGAGTACGATCGCATTCGCAATGTGTATACCGGCGATACCTATGGCGCGATTAATCTTGAGCAGAATGTTGCGTCAGTTTTTGGGAGTTATGGAGCATCGCTCGGAATGTAGAATTTCTCGGGAGGGCTATCGGCTGACTGGTTGTCTTATAGCCAAACAGATTCTCGGATGGCATGCTTTGCTTTAAACCCATCGATTAACGTGGGCATCCGTCCTGCCAGCTCATGGTGGTTGCGTTACTCTTTTGTTATGGGTAAGAAGATGCCTTCGGCTGCAGAAATGACCGATATGGATCAAATTATTCAACCCGGGATGATAAGGCGAGGTAATCCTGAGCTTGAGGCTTTTACGCATATGCGTCATGAATTCGGCGGAGGCTGGGAAGGCAAATTGGTGCAAGTGGATGCCAATATCTCATTTCTTGATGAGAGGAATCCCGTGATGGAATCGATAAAGGTCGAGCATAACTCTCTGGTGCGGATTTATGAGAACCAACGTTATTTCCGTCGCTTGTCAGCAGAGGCTACATTGACAGTACGGCCATGGAGTGAGCATCTATCAATCTGGGCTTCTCCGTTGCTGATGCACTACATGAGCGGAGGACACGGTTACTCACACAGGCAATCCATTTTTCGGTTACGCTTCGGATTGGACTTTTCCTATGGCAATTGGATTTTCATGGCGCAGACACTTTCGGGCCCGGCAAATGATATGTACGGCGAAGAAATAATTGAAGAAAAGGATATGAACCAGATAATGGCCGGCTACAAGAGACCTGAATGGTCGGTGCAGGCAGGGGTATTCAATGCGTTTATGAACAGCTATTCAATGACTACCCGCAACCTTTCAGCTCTTGCTCCATATACATCGAAGGGGCATTGCGGCCATAACACATACTTTGCGGTTAAAGTGAGCGTGGCATTGAATTTCGGGCACAGACACCTTGAGGATGACGATCTGCCTGAGCTAATGGAAATAAATGGAGATTCCGGACTTGCCAACGGCCTGAAATCTTCTCATAACTGATAATAAACCAATAAATCAAATAAATTATGAAAAGGACGAAAGTAATTAAACCTTATTTCAGTGCCGGTGGGTGCACTACCTGCTGGGCTTGTGTCGAAGCATGTCCTCGCGAGGCGATACACAAAGTTACATTTCTATGGAATCGACCTATTATCCTTCATGGGCGATGCGTGGGATGCCAGAAATGTGTGGCTGTTTGTCCGAACGGATGTATTAAAGTTCCTCATCAAAATTGATGCGGAGTTGGAGCGGTGAATCTTTTTCGACATCGTCTTTGCCAGATTTACTTAGGCTCAGCCCCATGAGGCGTATGGGTTTGTCGCTGACTTCAATTTTTTTCATCAAATCATGCGCGGCTGCCAGAAGGTTGGATGCCGAGGTATCTCCAGTGAAATCGGAAGAACTGCGGGTAAGGGTGGTGAAGTCGGAATAGCGTACTTTGAGGGTGAGTGTACGGCCATTAAAGTTCCGCTTAGATAGTCGGGATTCCAATTCTTCCGCTAATGAGATGAGCAAGCGGTCGATTTCTTCAGGAGATGAGATGTCGGCGTCAAGTGTTTGCTCACACCCTACAGATTTTCGCACGCGGCAGGCTTCAACCGGACGGTTGTCGATGCCTCGTGCGAAATTGTAGTATTGTAGAGCCGCTTTGCCAAAATAGAGACGTAGTTCAGGAACGGAAAACCGTTTCAGGTCTTCTCCGGTGTATATGCCGAGCGAATGCATTTTAGCTGCAGTGACCGGGCCTACTCCCCAAAAACTCTCAACCGGCATCTTTGCCACAAATTCTTCAGCACGCTCCGGCGGAATTACACATAGTCCGTCGGGCTTACGGTAATCGGATGCAATCTTTGCTAAAAATTTATTATAGGAAACACCGGCCGATGCAATCAGCCCGAGTCTTTCTCGTATAAGTTGCTTAATCTGGCGGGCTATATCCACTGCAAGATCGATGCCCTTGAAATTATTGGTTACATCGAGAAAAGCCTCATCGAGCGAAATGGGCTCAATTATATCTGTATACTCATGGAAAATATCGTGAATCTGAGCTGAAACTTCCTTGTAACGGTCGAAACGGCAGTCGACAAATACAAGGTCAGGACACATGCGCCGGGCTTTGGACGACGACATGGTCGAGCGTACGCCAAATCGACGAGCCTCATAGCTCGCTGCAGCCACAACTCCTCGGCCATCTGCTTGACCGACGGCAATTGGCAAGCCTTTCAGATCTGGGTTATCGTGTTGCTCGACAGACGCATAGAAGGCATCCATGTCGATGTGTATAATCTTACGTACCATGAGTATAAAGAGAGAAGGGGAGTAAAAAAACAAGGCAAACTTCAGAAGTTTGCCTTGTCGGGTGATTTTTGTAGCGAATCAGGGAATCGAACCCTGGTCTCCACCGTGAGAGGGTGGCGTGCTAGGCCACTACACTAAATCGCCATTTGCTTTAGGTGAGGGTCTCTCGCTTTTTGCACTGCAAAGTTACGGCGATATTTTTGTGTGTGCAATACCTCTGCGCTATTTTAACACTACTTTAACATTTAGAGGGGCTCATATATGTCTCCTCCCGCAAGCTCGCGGAATAAATCGGCATATTTTTCCGCGACAGCTGTGGCAAACCTGGCACCCTTGTCGGCAGTAGACTTGGATGGGTCGCCTATACCGGTGTCTATGCTTACACGGCTCCAGTTCCTGGGAAGCCAGGCTACACCTTCGCGGAGGCTTTGAGCTTTAAAACCTGTAGAGGCTCCTGAGCCCGCTTTTGAAAGGTCAACCAATTCGGGATGGTAATACATCATAACAGACGTTTCGAGCTCGTCGGCATGATCGCCCGGATTATCGAAATAATCTTTTGCGGGCAGTACTTTAAACCAATCGCTGACAGCGATGGTCATATCGGGCAGCTCGGCTGCGAGATCCCTTATAATTCCTTTAAAAGTGTTGCCTCCGTGACCATTGATTATTACCAACGTATGTATGCCTTGGGCATGCAGGGATGTGGCGATATCGGTAAGAATAGCTTTTTGTGTTTCCGTGCGTGTATGGATGCAAAATTTCAATTCCCGTTGGCCGGGATTTTGTGCGCCAAAGTTTACCGGAGGGAGAATCATTACATTAATGCCATATTTCTCGCGGGCGATTATGGCAGCATCCAAAGCGACGTCATGCGATAAAAGGCAGTCGGTGAGGTAGGGGAGGTGGTAGTTGTGGGGTTCTGTAGCTCCCCACGGAAGCACGGCGAGCGCATAGTCAAGGTTGCGCGTGTCGCCGTAGGCTGCCGTAGAGAGATCTAAAGACCGGTTTGACGGATTATTCATTAATCTAAAGTTTTATTGATATACCCGGACGTAGTCAATTTCATATCTTACAGGGTAGGTGTCAGGGGATATGTCACCACCGTGGTCACCACCGATTGCCAGGTCGAGCAACACATAATGGGGCTGTTGCATAGGATTGGTTCCTCGGCCGATTTTCCCATTGACAGTGGTTGCGAGGTCAACCTCATTTATCAATTCGTCGTCGAGGTATATTTTAAGGGCGTTTTCATCCCAGTCCATTCGCCAAATGTGGAATTTCGATGCCCACTCGGGATCTTTCTCTAAGAAGTGGGTGAACGGCACGGTCTTGCTGTTCCACATTGCGTCGTTCGGACGATTTTTACCCCATGCCGCGTTTGCAAGAATATGAGGAACGCCATCAATGCGATAGAACTCCATTATATCAATCTCGCCACAAGACGGCCAAGGCATTTCGTTGCCGAGCGTCCATATAGCTGGCCACGCGCCAGGCCCAACGGGGATACGTGCCCTAACTTCGATTGTTCCGTATTTAAAGTCGAATTTACCACGGGTATTTACAGACGCAGAAGTACATTCAATATTCTTACGTGACTTGCGCCAGTCTCTCGACCCTTCTTCATAATTTGGGTTCGGGAAGTTGGCCGGACGAGCTTCAAGAACCAGAAGTCCACCTTGGCAATAGGCGTTAGAATCAGCGTACCATTGAAACTCATGATTCCTTACAAAACCTTCTTCGAAATTCCATTTTTCAGAATTAAGAGGGCCGTCGGTGTTAAATTCATCACTCCAGATCAGGGTACGGTCTGGAGATGCAGCTGCCGCATTGAAAAGGTTCGCACCCATCAATACTGCGCCTGCAGCTAAAACAACTTTTTTAAGCATAACTTGATTGGTTTTGGATAGAGTGTTCTTATGTCAGAATTTAAATAGTTCGATATTGGCGGTGCGGATACGCGGCTTAATCTCCCCGCCGATAAGCATGATGCGACTATCGGGCAACAATACGGCACTGGATCCTGCACGTGCCGCCTCAGGTGTGGAGGCTGCGATGGTGAAGGAATTGTCTGCGGGGTTGTATATGAATACATCTTTATTGAAGCGATACCATTCAACAGGGTGAGACAAGTAGTCGGGAGCCTGATTCCGCAATGCCTCAATAAAAATATCCTTGTTGACGCCACCCGACAGCACTATGCACCCGTCCGGCAGTGTGCAAGCAGTTCCACCTCCGAGTGACACATCATTTCCAAGTGAGTCCTTGGG
>CAJUJB010000035.1 GCA_910586595.1 uncultured Muribaculaceae bacterium
GGTCGAGAACCAGCCGGAGAGGCCGAGGCAACGGGTGCCGATGATGGGGGCGAAACCTGATTTAACGAGGGTCTGGCCGGTCTTGAAGTCCTTACCTGCGATAGGCATTTTGGTCTTCTCGGCGAGCTCCCACATAGCGGGGATGTCGACGGTGGTGTTGGGGGCGCCCATGATGAAGGGTGCGCCTTCGGTGAGGGCTGCGTAAGCGTAGCACATCGAGGGGGCGATGTGTTCTTTGTCGTCAGCCTTCATGGCAGCCTCGAGAGCTTCGAGGGTGTAGTGTACGTTTTCGTCAACGGGTACGTAAACTTCGGTAGAAGCTGCCCAGAGAACTACTACGCGGTCAACACCTTTTTCTTTCTTGAAGTTGCGGATGTCTTCGCGGAGCTGCTCTACGAGTTCCCAGCGGGTACCTTGCTTTACGTTGTCGCCGTCGAGGCGCTTTGCGTAGTTGTGGTCGAATGCTGCGGGGAGGGGCTTGATGGCCTCGAGTTCGTCGCGTACGGGCTCAATGTCTTTTTCTTTGAGCACTTCAGCGTTGATTGCAGATTCGTATGCGTTTGCGGGGTAAACGTCCCATGCTGCGAATTCGATGTCGTTGAGATCTGTGATGGGAACGATTTCGTTATATTTGAGGTATTTTTTATCTTCTCCTTCGCCGACGCGGATGCGGTCGTACTGGGTCATCGAACCGACAGGTTTTGCAAGACCTTTGCGGGCCATGAGGACACCTGTCATAAAAGTTGTGGTCACGGCACCGAGGCCAACAACCATCACGCCGAGCTTACCTGTAGCCGGCTTAGCTTTACTTTGGCTCATTTTGAATGAATTAGGTTAAATTATTTTACTTTCTTTATTTCCTGTGTTTTTGTGGCGTGGCGCGACGGCCCGCCCGGCCACCCGGAGGCGGCTTTGGTTTAGCGCGTCAAAAGTACTATGTTTTTTGCAATTGCAAAAATTTTCGTAGTACAATTTTGGTGAACTAATGTTATTTATAGCTAAATATAAGACTAAAATATTTTGATATGTTAAATCGTCAGTTATTTAGCCGCTATAATGTTATCGCAAGTTAATAAAGCGATTGCAGCTCTGATAACTTTTTGATAGTTCCGGCATGCGGCGGAAGCTCTTTCTCGCGGAACCACTGGCGACCTATGATCCATGCAGTGTGGCAACCGAGGCTTTCGGCAGGAATTATGTCTTTGCTGAGGCTATCGCCTACAACCAGCACTTCTGCTGGCTTAAGGCCGAGTGCCTCTACGCCCAGCCCGAAGATGCGTGGGTCGGGCTTGCGTATGCCCACTACCGCACTTTCAACTATGGTGGGGAAATAACGCAGCAGGTCGAAGTCGCGCAGCACTGCCGATACATTGCCATAGAAGTTGCTCACGAGTACCATGGGGTAACGTTCTCCGAGATAATCGAGTGTCGGCCGGGCTTCTTCTATGCATGCGCGCGCATGTTCATAGCAGTAGATGGCGATCTTTTCGCCCAGCGAAGCTATGGCGTCAACTTCGACGAGCCCTTTCTCCTGGAGGAACTCGAGCTCGATGCGGGCCTTGATGCGCATCATGTCGAGGAAGGTATGCTCGGGCAGGATATGGCGTGTGCGTGCCAGCTCGCGCTCGGCATATACGTATGCGTCGCAGAAGTCATCGAGCTCTATGCTGAGCCCGGCTGCCTCGTAGGCATCGCGGATTACGCAGGCCCAGTGGTCGCCGCAGCAGTCGATCGTGCCGCCGTAGTCGAATATGATGCCTTTAATATTTTCCATTGTTGAGGTCGTTGGTAAGTGTGCGGCAGATGCGTTCGTGACGCCATACCATGTATACGAGAAGTACGTTCAGCACCACAAGCTCAAATGCGAAGTAGAGCCATGGCATGCGTAAGAATAGCGACACGAAGAGGGCGATGCAGCGCCAGTTGAATGAAAGTATGTTGGTATACTTCATCAGAGGCAGGCTCATGCGGTGGAAGTCGTCGCGGAATTTCTGGGGAGCTGTGGCATTGCCGAAGCGACGGCGGAGTGCCTCGCGGAGGGCCTGCATGGCCGGAGTGAAGGCTTCCTGGTTGGCCGTGTAGTTGATGTAGAACCACATGGTGAGTTTCTTCATGAAATTTCCTTTCCACGGCAGGGCGGCGTAGGTGGCGCGCAGGGCTGTGGTGGAGTCGAGCTCGCTGCCTTCCTCACCTTTGAGGAAATAGAGGTGGAACTGACGGTAGTAGTCGGCCATGGCTGCCTGCTTTGCGTGGCAGAGGCCGGTGACCACAGCCATTACCCATATCACCCATGGATGCGCGGAGAAGAACTCCGATGTAACATTCTCGCGCAGACATATGGCCAGATAGATGGTGATGAACCACAGGTTGCCGCTCACGCCGTCGAGTATACGGCCTATGCGCGAGTATTGTTTGGTCATGCGTGCCAGCTGTCCGTCGGCGCTGTCAAAGGAGTTGGCCCATATGAGCAGGAACATGCCGAGTACGTTGATCCAGATGTTATTATAATAGAATGCTATGCCGGCTCCGATGCCGAGGAAAATCGAAGCGATGGTGATGGCGTTGGGCGTCACGCCAAGTTTTTTTGCCAGACACGCCCACGCGTATCCTATCGGTCGATAGAATACGAGGTCGATACCTTCTTCGGTATCAAGGCTTTTCAGAGATGCCTTGTAAGATGATGTAGTGTTAGCTGTTTCGGTCATTATGTGATGACGATGATAAACCCTCCTTGTGGATAATATTTATTTGAATTTTCTCAATTCATAAGTCTTCTCGCGCAGATAAGCCCCGAGTTCTTCGGGTGTAGCTCCGTGGGTCGCCTGTTCTTCGACAGATATTGGTTGGCCCACGCTTATATGCATGGTCTTGCCACATTTGCGGAATACCTCTGCAGGCAGGCGCAGCGAGCGGGCCGGCCAGCATGCGTGTCCGAGGAAATTGCACCACCAGCTGTTCGAGCCGTGGAAATAAATGGGAATCACGGGCACCTTGGCGCGGTGGATGATCTGGAGCACCGACGGTTGCCATGGACGGTCCTGAAGGCCGTCGTGCAGAGTGGTCTTGCTCATCGCTCCGGCAGGGAAGAAGCCCACCGGCTCGCCTTGCTTGAGTTGCTTGAGGGCCTGACGGATGCCGGCGACGCTCACGGCACGCTTGGCCGGATCGTTGGAGGCCCAGGCATCGACAGCGATAAAGTTGGGGCGCATGGCGCTGATCTTGTTCAGAATCATGTTCACCATAACGCGGAACTCAGGGCGATGCTGTGTGATAAGGTAGATGAGGATGATGCCGTCGAGGGCGCCGAATGGATGGTTGCTGACGGTGATGAAGGCGCCTTCAGGGAGGTTGTCGAGAACTTCCTGACCGTCGATGCGCAGCTTGATCTTGAATTCGTCGAATAGGAGACGCTTCACAAACTCCGGCCCGGGCGTATCGCAGCAATTACGGTGTACCTGATTCACTTTGTCCACCGAGAGGAAGTGGAGCAGGAAGTTGACAAGTTTGGGATGGCCGTCAAGTGCGGGAACCATCTGCCGCAGGTCGTCGTAGTTGAGAACGTCGGGCTTTATGTCGTATTGGCTGTAATCTGTCATGATCTTGAGATGTAAGAGCGGTAGGAGGCCATGAAGCGTGCGAATGCCGGAATCTTCATCAGGCCGTATTCAAAAATCACAAATCCCGCTAAGGCCGTGCATATGCCGGCAAGTACGTCGAGAATATAGTGATGTGAAGAGTAGACTGCGGTAAACCATATGCCGAGGGTGACAATGCCGAGCACAACCTTCCAGCCTATAGGCGAGTGGCTGCGTACTGCATAGAGGAAGGCCACGAGGGTATAGGCGGAGTGGAGCGAGGGCATTGCCGCGAAGACGTTGGCGTTGCGTGCATACAGGGCGTCGAAGATGCCCAGGCCTGTCATCTCGTCGAAGCGCCCGAGGCCGGCTACCTCACCCGGTGTGCCGGGGATGGCCTCGAAGCCATGCGATGCCACATACCACGGCGGAGCTGCCGGGTGGATGTAGTAGATGGTGAAGCCCAGGAGATTGACAAAGAGGAACACTATGGCGAAGTGCAGATAGGCCTCCCTGTGGTGTGAGAAATAGAGCCAGAGGCCGTAGATGATGGGCAGCGGCACCCAGCACAGATAGAATATGCCTGCCATGAAGTCCATTGCCGCACAGTTGTGGAGGGCGAAAAATTCATTTGGCGTAAGGCGGAGTGCCTCGCCTGCGGCGATGCCGAAGAGGCTTTTCTCTGTGTTGTAAAGGCCCTCGACGTCGACAGGATTAACCATATAGTTGGGCACTATATTCATCCAGTCGTATGAGATGCCGAAGATAAAGAACGGAACCAGCGCTATGGTGAGGCGGCGTGTGACCCCGCTCACGAAGAACAGGGCGAAGATAAGCACTGCCAGCACCACATGCTCCGGGCGGAAGCCGATGAAGAGTGCCGTCACAACCAGCCAGAGGGCCAGGGCGCCGGCACACCACAGTGCTTCTTTCAGTGTAGGGAGTTTCGTCATTCAGGTTCAGAATTGTTTGTTGCGGTTTTTCTGCCGTTCGAGCTCGCGGCGGCAGTGTGCCACGCGTGCGAAGGCGGTCAGATTGGCGAAAATGGCGATGATCACCATGGCCACCACAAGTATGATGTCGGGGTTGAACGTGGAGCCTGCCTCAAGATTCTGGCCGGTGATGCCTGTGGCAAGGGCTGCGACAGCGGTGACAACCACACGCTCGGGGCGCTGCATGAAGCCTATTTTACATTCGATGTCGAGACCCTCGGCACGCGCCCTTACATAGCTCACCATGATTGAGCCTACAAGCGCTGCGAATGTGATGAGGGCGCCCGCTATATTGCCGGCACAGCCGAGGTAGAAGGCGATGCCGCCGAGTGTGAGCAGTTCGCAATAGCGGTCAAGTACGGAGTCGTACATCGCTCCGAAGGTAGAGGCCATGTTGCCGAGCCGTGCCACCTGCCCGTCGAGCATGTCGAAAAGAGAGAAGCCGATGATGAGCGCTCCGGCCCAGGTGATGAGGCTCCAGTCGGGGGCGAGTCCGTCGGAGATGCGTATGCCCGCCCAGGCAAAGACCGCGGCTGCCGCAAGGTTCCCGAGCAGACCGATCGTGGTGACGGTGTTGGGGGTGACGCCCATGCGGATGAGCAGTCGCACAAAAGGATTGATTACGGCGTAGATGCCTTGCTGAAGGCCGTTGCGCGCCTGTTTGGCATTTTCTTTTATATCCATTGTGGCCATTGTTTGATGAGGAGTTGTAGATAAGATTGGAAGATTTTATTAATTGTCTGAGGTTTCTTTCTTTGGAGTTCCGCCAAGTGCGGCCACTATATAACGGTCGAAAGGCATTGGGCGGTAGACAACATAGCGTTGAAGCGCGAAGTTCCAGAACCACGACACCATCAGGCTTATGAAGAGACGGGAGCCGATGAGCACTACATCCTGAGGTAGACCGAGGTCGCAGAGCCATTGCCAGCCCGACATCAGGCCGTAGAACCATTCGGTGCCGAAGCTGTTGAGCAGCAGGCTTCCTGTCCATACCACGGCATATTTGACCACGACGGCACGCCAGTCGCAGCCTTCGGCCCGGAAGGTGAACTTGTAGTTGATGATGCAGTTGACCACACCGCCGCAGAAGGCACCTGCGGCCGTGGCCCAGAATGGTGTGAGGCCGGTCAGCTTGGCCAGCAGAAAAAAGACTATATAATCTGTCCAGCTTGCGCACTGCGACGATACGATAGAGCGCAGGTAGGTGATGATGAGCGAGTTGCTTTTCAGCAGCTTGTCGCCTATGGATTTAAGCGATGCCATTGTGCGGAAAAACGAATAGGTAGTTGATACACAAGAGTATTATGGCAGAGTAGATGCCAGCCACCACGTCGTCGGCCATCATGCCGTAGCCGCGTGGCAGCCGCTCTGTGGCGCGTATGCCCAGGGGTTTGAAGATGTCGAAGAATCTGAAAAGGGCAAGCGACACCACAATTTCCCACCAGGGGCAGAGCGCTATGCCGGCTACGGGCAACAGCGAGATCCATTGGCCTACGGTCTCGTCGACACACGCCACAACGGGGTCGGAGCCCCAGTAACGCTCGGATTCGGAGCTGGCCCAGATGCCTGCTATGCCTATTACGATTGAGGCTGCGGCAGTGACTCCGACGCAGGTTGCCGGGCTGGCCCATATATATAGGGGCAACCAGAGGATTATGGCCATCAGCGCACCCCATGTGCCTGGGGCCACCGGAAGAAATCCGGCTCCGAGCGAAGTGGCAATAAGGCGTGGCAGAAGAGGAAACCGCTTTGTCGAGCCTTCCGGTAGTTTGGTGGATTTGCGGTACGGATTTGCCATGGCTCAGGAATTCTTCAGATGTTGCTTGATTTCGTTGGTTACGAGTTTCGCTATGTAGGGCGCGGCTTCTGTGCGGCAGGGGGCGAAGCTGGGCCAGTCGTTGAAGTCGATTATAGAGATGTCGCCGTCGGCTGAAATGATGCAGTCGCCGCCGTAGATTTTTACGTCGAGCACATCGGCGGCTTTGGCACAGATGGCTTTCAGACGCTCGACGTCGAAGGTGATGTTATGTGTGTGGCCGTTGATGGCTTCGGCGCCATACTTGCTGTGTCCGCTTTTGAAGGGGTAGAACCAATAGAAGAACTGAGTGCCCGCCACGCCATAGAACTTCACCAGGTCGCCGTCGAGGTGACGGTTGATCACAGCGCGCTTGATGCCGCGCAGGAAATATTCCTGGAGCACCTCCTGGGCTTCTTCGCCGTGGCGCACGTAGCTCACGTCTTCCTTGTGCATGGTGTGTGAGTCGCCGCGTTTGATCCAGCAGCGTGTCATCTTTGCGGCGGTCAGAGCCTCGCGTACGCCCTCGTCGGTATTCACCATCAGGCTGTCGGGGTAGGGGATATTTGAGCCAAGCAATATGCGGGTCATGCGCTCGCGTGTGCAGTTCTCTATACCGTACCCGGAGTTGATCACCAGGTCACCGGCGTCCTCGCGTTCCTGAAGCAGGGTGATGGAGCGTTGCTCGCGGCACATGTTAAGTATGATATGCTCTTCTACGGCACCTGAGCAGAACTGCTCTTCGCTGTATATGTTCACCTCACAGCCTCGCTTGCGCAGCTGCTCGGCAACATTGTTGAAGATGGCGGCGTCGTTGCCTATGTGGTTAGGGGAAAAGGCGCCCGCGCGCATAATTCCCGCTATTTTTATTTCAGACATTGAGTGAAATGTGATTGATGGAAACAGGCTGCAAAGTTAACTATTTTTTCCGACCGACCAAAAACACAGGCAATTAATGCGTAATAATGTAAAATATATTTGAACTAACGGAAAATATTGCGTAACTTTGCAGCGCAATGGTTGCCGAAGCGCCCTGTGCGTCAAGGCATCAAAAGGGAACCGGGTGTGAATCCCGGACAGTACCCGCTGCTGTAAGCTCCGCCAATCGCGGCATGCACCGCGTCATTGAAGCCAAGCCTTCGAGAAGACGCATGCCGATGGAGTAAGTCAGAAGACCTGCCGTTGCCCTTCGTCGACATGTGCCTACGGGATTATGGGCTCGGAGCAATGGGAGAACTGTGCCTTGCGGCCATTCACCACTGCTGTATACCGCATCCGTCCGCCCCGCAGCCACATCGGTGCAGGCGGTTTTTTTATGTCAATACACGATGCGATATACTCGATATATAATTCTTCTCACATTTCTTGTCCTGATCTTCCCGGCATTTGCCGAGGACACTGACTCCGTGCCCCGCGAGCTACGCGAGCTGGTGGTCACCGCCTCACGTCCGCCTGTGGAGGTGATTCCCGTGCAGCGCCTCGGAGGAGAAGAGCTCCAGCGTCTCAACAGCAACAGCGTTGCCGATGCCCTCAGATACTTCGCCGGCGTGCAGGTCAAGGACTACGGTGGCGTGGGAGGTATAAAGACGGTCAATATCCGCTCGATGGGCACCAACCACACGGGTGTGGTATACGACGGTGTCGAGCTCGGCAACGCGCAGAACGGCCAGATCGACCTCGGCCAGTTCTCGCTCGATAATGTGGAGGCCCTGTCGCTGTACAATGGCCAGAAGAGCGAGATTCTCCAGCCCGCACGCGATTTCGGCTCCGCCGGAACCATCTACATACGTACGCGCACCCCCAAGTTCGCCCCCGGCGAGACTTTTCATGTGCGTGGCACTGTCCGCGCCGGCTCATTCGACCTCCTCAATCCGTCGGCCCTGGTGGAATTGAGGCTCGGTGAACGTGTAAATGCCTCGCTCAGCGCCGAGTGGATCAGCTCGTCGGGTAAATACAAGTTCCGTTACCGTCGTGTCAACCCTGCCGGAGAGATTGCCTACGACACCACCGCAGTGCGGCAGAACGGCGACATCAATGCCGTGCGTGCCGAGCTAAATCTCAACGGAACTATCAACGCCGGCGAATGGCACTTCAAAGTATATCATTACGATTCAGAGAGAGGTATTCCGGGCGCCATTGTAAACAATGTATGGCGCCGTGGCGAGCGCGTGTGGGATAATAATTCTTTCGCACAAGGCAGTTTTACAAAGTACATAGGCCGCTTCACCACTCTGGCTAATGTCAAGTATGCCTACTACCGCACACACTATGTCAACAACGACGATAAGCAGGTGAAGATCGACAATCTCTACCGTCAGCGCGAATTTTATCTCTCCACAGCTAACGAATACGTTATCATGCCTCAGTGGCGCGTGTCGGCCAGCTACGACTTCCAGTGGAATGCCCTCGACGCCGACATGTACGGCTTCGCGCGCCCCGACCGGTTCAGTCATATGGTTGCGGCCGCCACGTCGCTTAATCTGCGCCGCTTTAAGGCACAGGCAAGTGCCATGGGCACATTCATCCACGATAAACTGCGCGGGCAGGAGTCACCCAAAGACAAGGCGGTCTTCACCCCGGCACTATATCTCTCGGGCAATCCGCTGCGCAACCGCGACTTCTCTGTGAGGGCTTTTGTGAAGCGCTCGTTCCGCATGCCTACTTTCAACGACCTTTACTATGCCGATATGGGCAACTCCAAGCTTAACCCCGAGCGCGTCACCCAGTATAACATCGGCTTGCTTTACGACCATACACACAACGGATTTATCTCCGCGGCCCGTGTCGGTGTCGACGGCTACATCAATAAAGTCAAAGATAAGATTGTGGCCTACCCCAAGGGCCAGCAGTTCAGATGGACGATGCTCAACCTCGGCAAAGTCGACATCAAAGGCGTCGATGTCTCGGCCCTCATCACCGTCAACCCGGCCCGCGACCTTTATGTCACACTGAGAGGTCAGTACACTTATCAGAGGGCAATCGACGTCACCAGTCCGGCCGATAATTACTACCGTCACCAGATTCCTTACATACCCTGGCATTCAGGCTCGGGCGTAATCAATCTCACATGGCGCAAATGGAACCTCAACTGCTCGTATATCTATGTCGGCGAGCGCTATAACCAGCAGGAAAACATACGCTACAACTACACTCAGCCCTGGTATACCACCGACCTCTCGGCGAGCCGCGACTTTTCGTTGGGCAAGGTCAATCTCCGTGCGCTTATAGAGGTCAACAATGTCTTCGCCCAGGACTACGATGTGATTATCAACTATCCTATGCCGAAGCGTAACTACCGGTTTACGGTCAGTGTGGAAATATGATATATAACTTCTCTCTCTCCATATGATGAAATATCTAAAGATTCTCATACTATATTTTCTGCCGCTCATGATGAGTGCCACGGGCTGTCGGGAGGACGAGCTCGTGGTGCCCACTGAGTATGACATCGTGCCCGAGACTCCGATGCCCACCACTGGCATCCGGGGCTTCTATCTTGTCAATGAAGGCAATATGGGCTCTAACAAATGCACACTCGATTATTTCGACTATTTCACAGGCCTCTACGCCCGCAACTTCTATGCCGAGCGTAACCCTCATGTCATCAAAGAGCTGGGCGACGTCGGCAACGACATCGGCATATATGGCTCCAAGCTTTATGTGGTGGTCAATTGCTCACATAAGGTGGAGGTGATGGATGCCCGCACAGGTGTGAGGTTGGGCCAGATAGATATACCCAACTGCCGCTACGTGCGTTTCCATCGTGGCAAAGCTTATGTGAGCGCCTATGTGGGCCCGGTGTTGATCGACCCCGACGCTCCACGCGGCGCCGTATACCAGATCGATACCCTCTCGCTCAAGGCCACTGCCAAAGTCACCGTGGGTTACCAGCCCGAGGAGATGGAGGTGGTCGACGACTACATGTACGTGGCTAATTCGGGAGGCTACCGCGCGCCTGACTACGACAATACAGTGTCGGTGATTCAGATGGTCGATTTCAAACAGATACGACAGATCCCCGTCGGGATTAATCTCCATCGTCTCAAGAAAGACCGATACAATAAACTGTGGGTCAGCTCACGTGGAGACTATATGACTCGCCCGTCGCGCCTCTATGTGCTCGACAAGAAGCCCGGCTTCAATGAGATGACCGTGACCGATACGCTTGCCTTGGCATGCTCCAACATGGCTATACACGGCGACTCTCTCTATTACTATGCCACAGAGTGGAGCAACTATACCCAGAGCAACACCATAAGCTACGGCATAATTGACGTCCGCACCAAAGAGGTGGTGTCGACTAATTTCATCACCGACGGCACCGACGCGCAGATTACCGTGCCATATGGCATTGCCGTCCATCCCGAGACCGGCGACATTTTTGTGACCGATGCCAAGAACTACGTCAGTAGCGGCACCCTCTATTGTTTCTCGCCCGAAGGCAAGTGCAAATGGAGCGTGCGCACAGGCGACATACCCGCACACATAGCATTCCTGCCGATATGAAAAAGACCTTGATTTACATATCTGTTCTGGCTTCGGCCCTGCTGGGGTGCGACGACGACATCGCCACGGTCAGCCTCGGGATCGACGATTACTACCGCGTTGCGCGCATGCAGAAACTCGACCTCCATCCGGCACTGACCGGAAATGCCTACCGCTGGTGTGTCGACGGAGTGGAGGTCAGCACCGACCGCGACTATGTGTTCATGCAGCCCGACGAGGGCGAGTATGCAGTGTCGTTCGATATAATCGATGCCGAATCACCCTTCCACTTCGATTTTGTGGTGTCGGTGGTTCATGAGGAACTCGAGTATAGCCCATATGTCGCACGGGTATACGAGTACCGTCCGGCTCCGGGCCAGTTTGTCAATCAGATGCCTCTCTATGAGGCTGGCGACCGCGCTGCCGACATGGCCCGCAAGGCCGAAGAATGTATCTCCGGCAAAAATGAGATAATGATCAGCCTCGGCGCCTGGGGTGGCTATGTGGTGTTCGGTTTCGACCACCCTGTGGTCAATGTGCCGGGCGAATATGATTTTCTTATACATGGCAATGCCTTCTACGAGCTCACCCAGCCCGATAAGAAGGGCGGATCGGCTGAGCCGGGCATCGTATGGGTGAGCGAGGATGTGAATCTGAATGGTATCCCCGATGACCCGTGGTACGAACTCGCCGGCAGCGAATACTCGTCGCCGCTCACTCGCCACAATTACAGCATGACATATACCCGGCCGGACGCCGCAAAGGCTCCCGTGCCCGATGAGTCAGGATTCCTCACCGACACCGAATACATCGCCTGGCGCGACAGCGAAGGCTCCACCGGATTCGTGGCAAAAAATTCTTTTCATCCGCAGTCGTACTACCCGATGTGGCTTGACGATGACGAGCTTACCTTCACCGGAACATGTCTCGCTCCCAATGGCGTGGACACAAGCGGCATGGGTACTTACTATATACTTTACAGTTATGCCTGGGGATATGCCGACAATCATCCCAACGACTACGAGGATCTCAACTCTTTCAAGATTGATTGGGCTGTCGACGGAGATGGACGCCCTGTGCATCTGAGATGCATAGACTTTGTTAAAGTCGTCACCGGTCTAAACCAGTATTGCGGATGGCTGGGCGAGACCTCAACCGAGATTTCAGGCGCACGCGACCTTCACATTGCATTAACCGACGAATTACCACCCGAACCGATATGAAAAAAACACTGCTTATTGTCGCGGGGCTGCTGACAGCGCTCACAGCCTTCTGCTTTACAGTCGAATGGGATAAAATAGTTTACTGGGCCGGCGAGGGCCCTAACAAAGCCGCCCTTGTGGTGCAGTTCCTCGACGATGGCCCCCAGACCGCTTATGTGTGGGGTTACCGTTGGGCCGAGGGCATCGAGCCTTCCGGCGAGGATATGTTCAGGGCTATAGCGGCAGCCTCGCCCGACCTTCTCCTCTTCAGCCAATATACAGGCTGGATGGGCAGCACGGTGTGCGGCATAGGTTATTCGCCCTATCAGCGGGTGGCAGATGGAATAGTTTATGATTTTTCCGAAGCCAAAGACGATCCGTATGTAAGTTTCAACTACTTCTCTGTCAACGAGCTGATGGGCCAGACCGAGGCGCCCGGCTGGAATACGCCCGACCTTTGCGACTCCGCCATCGTTGCATCGAAGGTGACGCACATCATTGACCACCCCATCAATGCGCTCGTCTACGGTTATCCGGCTTACGATTACGACCACTGGCAGCTTGCCGAGCCCATGGAAGACACGCAGTGGAATGCCGGTTGGTATACCGGCTATTGGAGCTATTGGGTAGGCACAGCCGAGTCTGACTCTTTTTCCTACTCTGGCCTGGGCATGACTTCCCGAAAACTCAAGGATGGTGATGTCGACGGATGGAAATTCGCCCAGCTCGACGGCCCTGTCACCGGTGGCGACTACGATGGAGTGTCGGGTGCATCCGATCCGTGGTATGACCTCGATTACACTCATTTCGGGCTTTCCGGAGTTGAAGACACGCTTGCCCCGGATAGTGATGCGCCTGCTGAATTTTTCCGTCTTGACGGCACAAAGGCCAGGCCCGACCGCCTTACCCCGGGCATATATATCGTGCGCAGAGGTGCACGCGTATTTAAAATCCGCATTTAATACATAGCGTCGTTCCTACCGACGCCTTCTGCCGACCCTGTAAATGGGGCTGGGAGCCGATGTTACGTCTCGTTTTCTCTTGAAATATTACAATCAATCTACTATAAACCAATATATTAAATGATGAATAAAGTAATTCTGTCATTGTTTGCCTCGGCATTCGCCGCAAGTGCATTGGCAGCTCCTCCACGCAAAGTGCAGGGCGTGCCTTATGTGCCGCGTGAAAGCCGCGACATACAGCTCGCCTCGGACTATCCCGAAGATCCGGGCGACCTTGCCACTCCAGAGGGCAATTTTACTTTCGACATGATTCAGAACTGGTCAGGCGAGGGCTCCAAGCGGGCCGCGCTGGTAATCCAGTGGAACGACTCACGCGAGAAAACCGCGCTGGTGTTCGGCTACCGTTGGGATGGCCAGGCTACCGGAGCCGATATGCTCCGCGAAGTGGTGTCGGCCAACCCCAGGCTTTACACGCTGATGCAGTATACCAATGTCTCCTCTCCGACCGACCCCGATGGCGGCTATACCATCAACGGCCTCGGCTGGGACCTTGATGCGGATGGCGAGATTGCCCTGCGTGATACAGGCAATGGCAACCAGATATATACCTGCGAGGATTATACCGATGGCACTGGTTTCTTCAAGCATCCGCGAGGCTATGTGCCCGGTCAAGGCGGATCGTCGGATTACGACTACGACAACTGGCAGGCTGTCGATGAGGATGACTTCTGGGGTGCCGGATGGTATATAAGCTATTGGTCGTATTGGGTTAAAGACAGTCAGGAAGCCAGCTTCAGCTATTCAAGCTGGGGTGCTTCGGGCCGTGTGCTTGAAGACGGCAGCTGGGATGGCTGGAATTTCTCGGTATACATGATGCCGAGCGACTGGAAACTCTTCGAGGCAGCTCCCGCCAATATGCCGGAGGGCACGCAGACGGAGTTCAAGGTCGACGGTCTATATTACACTTTGAAAAATTACGCCGGAGGTACTGTTTCACTTTCGGCACCCTTCGAGATGGAGGGAGAGACCCTCTCAAGCTACACGGGCGACATCACTGTTCCTGCCGTCATCGAGGGCGAAGGCTTCTCGTACAAGGTTGTGGAAGTGGCCGACGGAGCCTTTAAAAATGCTCAGATCGGTACAGTCAGCCTTCCTGCAAGCGTGACCAAGATAGGCAAGGCTGCCTTTGAGAACAGCACTTTGTCTGACCTCGTCCTCGCCGAAGGGGCAGCAGTGCCGGCTCTCGGAGAAAATGCCTTCGCCGGTTGCTCACGCTTCAGCAAATTCATTCTTCCGGAGGGCATCACAGCTATTCCCGCCGGACTTTACTCCGGCACGGCAATCAGCTCGGTTATTCTTCCGGAGGGTGTGGAGACTGTCGGTGAGCGTGCCTTCGCCGATTGCTCAGCCCTTACAGAGGTATACCTGCCCGGTACGGTCAAGACCGTCGGAGCCGAAGCATTCGCAGCTTGCGACAATATCGCCAAGGTGACCGTCGACACAACTTTCCCGCCCGCTGCCGCTGACAATGCCTTCAGCGCCGCCGCTTATAACGCTGCAGTGCTTACCGTTCCGTCGGGCTTCAGCGAGACATATGGCCAGACCGCAGGCTGGTCTAATTTCAGCAAGTCAGCTGAATATGCCATCGCAGTAAATGTAGGCGACCTCTTTACCCTCAACGGTGTGTCGTATCGGGTTCTGACCTCGACTCCTCAGGGCGGCACATTGGCCGTCACCTATCACAAGACCGAAGGAGCGCCCAACCGCACGACTATAGCCGCAGCCAACAAGGCGGGCTATACCGGGGCTGTGACCATTCCGTCGTCCATCACCTATCAGGAACTGCCTTTTACTGTGGCAGAGCTTAACGACAGCGTGTTCTATGGTGCATCGGCATTGGAGTCTGTAGTCCTTCCCGAAGGGTTGACAACTATTCCGGCATTCGCATTCTACGATTGCTCCAAGCTCGCCAGTGTTGCCATCCCGGCCTCAGTCACCACCATACAGCGCTATGCATTCAGCTATTGCTCAGTGCTCAATAATGTAGTTCTGCCTGAGGGTCTTACATCGCTTGGCGAACGCTCGTTCTTCCAGGCTACCGGAATGACTTCAATCAATATTCCGGCCTCCCTCACAACCATTCCCACATATTGTTTCTCTTATTGCAAGGCGCTCGAGACCGTTAAGCTTCACGACGGCATCACCTCTCTCGGCACTTATGCCTTCCAGCAGTGCTCATCGCTGGTAGAGGTAATTCTTCCTTCCGGCCTCAAGGAACTGCCTTCAAATCTTTTCCAGAACTGTACGTCGCTTCCCGCAGTGGTTATTCCCGCTGGTGTGACTTCAATCGGCTCGACAGTATTCTCGGGTTGTTCTTCACTTAAGAACATAGAACTTCCTGCCGGACTTACCACACTTGGATCTTCGGTCTTCACCAACTGCTCGGCACTTGAGGAAGTCGAGCTTCCCGCCGGTGTCACGACTCTTGGATCAAGCCTCTTCTCAGGCTGTAAGGCACTCCGCAAGGTGACCATGAGCCCCTCCATCACCTCAGTGCCGGCAAGTCTCTTCGACAACTGCTCATCGCTCACCACTCTTCTTTTCCACGGTGAGAATGCTGATGCCGCACAGCCTGGTGTGATCCGCATACCTGAAGGCGTGACCACTATAGGCCAGTATGCATTCCGCAACTGTACATCGGTGAAAGATGTCATCTTGCCCGAGAGTGGCGCCACCCTCAGCGGCTGGATTTTCCAGAACTCAGGCTTGACGGAGCTTGTAGTGCCCGCAGCCACACTCTATGCCCGCAGCACTCCCAACTATCTGTGTGCTAACAATACCGCCGTCAATTTCTATATCTGCTCGCCTGTGCCTACAGCTAATGTGACACGCTTCACCTTCGCCAAGGCATCGGGTTCTTACCCCTATCCGGTGATGGTTCCGACCGGCTCTATCGACGCATACAAGGCCCTCACCTCCACCTGGGCATATTATCCTCTTTGCGAGCCTACACTCAACGGGCTCGGCCTTGACAGTGTCCGTATCGAGAACGCCGAAACCGGCATGGTCATCCGTGGCTGCGTCACACCGGCATATGCCGAGCAACTTCCTGCCCGCTTCGCTGCCTCTAACCTTGCCTGCGTATTCGGAGAAGGCTCCACTACGGTGCTCAAACTCTCGTCGGCAAGCCGTGCCGATATAGAGATACCCGTCACGGTGGCTGCCGACGGTAGCTTCGAAGGCACTGTGGAAGGAGTTGACCCCACTGCCAGCTATACCGCATCTGCGACACTGACTCGTGGCGAATC
This sequence comes from uncultured Muribaculaceae bacterium, assembly GCA_910586595.1. Classification (GTDB taxonomy): domain Bacteria; phylum Bacteroidota; class Bacteroidia; order Bacteroidales; family Muribaculaceae; genus CAG-873. Next base: position 16,320 of record CAJUJB010000035.1, read on the forward strand.
TTCTTTCAACTCGGCTTCGACCTCTGTTGAAATAGCTGTAAAACTCAGCCCCGCCTATGACCCCGCAGCCGCTAAGGTATGGATTGGAGAAGGCGAGAGCCGTGCGCTCGTCACCTTCCGCTGGAACGACGGCAAGGGTGTGGAGAATATCGTGCTCGGCTACCGCTTCAATGAAGCTGACAGCGTGAGCTGCGCCGACATGATTGCCGCTGTAATCGAGGGTGACCGCCGTTTCTCAGGCGACGCCTCTAATATCTCTTTTGATCTAAACGGCGACGGCACTGTACAGACCGCCTACGACCACTGCAGCGCTGACGCCGCCGATACGCGCTGGACATTCTTCTGCGCACCGGCCTACGGCACATCTTTCTCGGAGTGCACAGCCCCGCTTGCCGATGGAAACAATATTCTGGTAGAATATACTGCCGCCAATGCTCCGTCTGAAGCTGAATACCTCATGTATCTGCCTGCCGACGAGCAGGGGGCATGGTTGCCTGAGCTCCGCCAGATCAACATCGCCGACACATATATGCTGCCTGTGCTTATCAATGTAGGCGAAGGAAACTCGCTGATGAGCCTTTCATGCACGCGTGTCGATGAGAACGGCACCTCTGCCACCGCCCAGCTCAAGACGGTGATGCTCACCAATCCTGCTAAGGGCAATACCCAGGCCTCGGTTACCTTCGGCGGTGCCACCGGCAAGGTGTTTGTCAAGGTGAAACCCAACATCAAGAATGCCGCAGGCACGCTTATCCCATTCGACGCGTACAGCAATGAAATTGAAGTTGACGTGCTCGCGCCTGAGCGTCCTGTCACTGCGCTGGCCTATGAGTCGGATGCATATCTCTCGAACTTCGACGAGACTCTGACCCCGGTTCTCACACTTACTCCGGCCGACGCCACATACACGAAAATCAACTACGAGAGCTCTGATGCCTCGGTGGCATCTGTGTCGACAACCGGCAAGATTACCGTCAAGCGCACCGAAGGTGTGGCTGTGATTACGGCCTCGTACGCCCTCGACCCTGAAGTGAAGGCAACTTACACCATTACGGTGACCGCCGGAAAGAAGGTTGAGCGCTTCGTGCTCGGCACAGGCTCCGATACGATCAATGTGACCTACATGGACATTATCGGCCTCGAGCCGACAGTCGAACCCGCCGATGCCGCCATCAAGACCTACGATGTGGCCATCTCTGACGGCGACGTCGCCACCCTCTACTCGGTGCGCGGCTTCAATCCTTCGCGCAGCTTCTATGAGCTGGTTACCCACAAGCCCGGTTCGGTCGACGTGACCTTCAAGGCTCAGGATGGCTCGGGTGTTGAAAGTACGTATCATATCAATGTGCTCGACCCCGACCGCTCGACTGCCGCAGACAACTGGCAGGATGGTACCTTCTGGCTCAATGAAGATTGGTTCGGCCACACCAACGGCTCAATCAACTATATCGATGTAGACGGAAATATCCGTTATCGCGCATACGAATCTCAGAATCCTTACGAGTCATTCGGCTGCACATCGCAGTATGCCATGATCTTCGGCGATAAGCTCTATGTGATGTCGAAGCAGGCTACCGACGGCGGTGATCCGCGCCGTGGTGGAGGCCGAGTTGTGGTGGCCGACGCAAAGACACTCAAGAAACTGGCAGCCTTCGACTCGCCTCTCGGCGCAGGTGATGGCCGTGCATGTGTGGGCGTAAGCTCGTCGAAAGTCTACTTCGGCACAACTGCCGGCATTGCGGTCTTCAATCCTCAGACACTTGAGATAACCGGCTCTGTCAGCGGCATCGAGGCCGGCAGCCTGTATGCCAACCAGCTTGGCGATATGGTATGCGCAGGCAAATATGTGTTTGCAGTCAAGCAGGATGTAGGTACGCTCGTGATCGATACTGACACCGATGAAGTTGTGGCCACCCTCGGCCAGGATGAGGATGGTAATTGCCTCTGGCATCCGCATGGCGTTGCCCGCACTGCCGACAGCCGGGTATGGGTCGCTGCCAACAGCAGCGCCGGAGCCACCACTCTGTTCTGCTATGATGCCGACGATTACTCGCTCGTGCGTGAGGTGGCTATGCCTTCGCACATGCGTATCACCTGCGGCTGGGGTGCATGGCGCCCGACCAATTTCTTCGCTTCGGCCAAGACTAACGAGCTTTGGTTCGGATCGGGTGTAGAGGCATCTATCGTCTCGGGTAACACGGGCTATTACCGCTGGGATACCGAGAGTGACCTTGAGACACTCCAGCCTGTCTTTGTCTTCCCCTCGAAGTTGGAAGGCATCGACTCCACCACCTATCAGGCTCCTTATGCCGCCGTCCGCTACGACGAGCGTGCCGACGAGCTGCTTGTAGCCGCCACCCATGGCGCTTCGTCGAATTACCGCTATAACTGGTACCATTTCATCGACTGTGCGACCGGAGAGATTGCCCGCACCACACGACTGAAAGATTACTATTGGTTCCCGGCCATGCCTGTCTTCCCCGACAAGTACGGCGTGCAGTTCGACGGCCTTGAAGGCATCGATATAGTCAGCGACGCCTCTAATGCGGGTCAAGCTTCAGTCATCGATCTTGCCGATTATGCCACCGACCCCGACAATCAGGACTGCGGCATACGCTATAGCCTGGTGGCTGCTCCGGAGGCTCTTGATGATTCTGAGACAGCTGTGGCTGAATATACTCTCGACGGTTCTGTCCTTTCTGTCATGCCATTGACCGATGGCTCAGACAATATCACCATCGCAGCCGAGTCGAACGGCAAAGTGACCACGGTCAATATTCCTGTAAGTGTGCGCACCAGCACCTCGGTTGCTGATGTTGAGGCTGCCGCCGGCACCATCCGTGCTGCGGGCAACTGCGTCACCGTCAAGGGCTTCGAAGGTGTGGACTTCTATATCTTCGATATGGCCGGCAATATGCTCAGGGCCTTCACCGCTCAGGCCGAAACGGTGCGTTATGTGACAATGCTCCCCGTCGGAGTATATATCGTGACCACTGCCGACGGCTCCCGCTCGGCTAAAGTACTCCTCACCGAATGATGAAGGGTAAAACTCTCTTAATATTGGCAGCGTTGGCGGCTCAGGCCGTCAGCGCCGCCGATTTTGCCGATGGAGTATTCATCGTAAACGAAGACTGGTACGGGCACCATAACTCCACAGTCAACTACTTCGACCACAATGCCGCTGATGTGTGGCAATACCGCGTGATCCAGGCAGCCAACCCCGGTATGGAGCTTGGCTGCACCACCCAGTTCGGCACAATCTACGGAGGACGTTTCTATCTCATCTCCAAGCAGGATAAAGACCCCGGGGCATCGGTTTCCGGAGGCCGCATCACCGTATGCGACGCCTCGACCCTGAAGATTCTTTATCAGTCGGCACTAATTGACCCATCAGGGCGTCAGTGCGATGGCCGAGGCTACCTTGGCGTTGATGAGCATAAAGGCTATATTTCGTCGAGCAACGGCATATGGGTGTTTGACACCGACACCTATACCGTCACCGGACAGGTCGAAGGGTCGGCCAACCCTGATGTAGATGATGATAAGCCCAACACCGATCCGTCGGGCTCGCTTTATCATGGCCAATGTGGCTCTATGGTCCGTTATGGCCAGCTGGTCTTCGCCGCCCATCAGTCGCTTGGCCTTCTCGTCATCGATCCGGCCACAGATTCTGTGGTGAAGACATTGGATATGGCTCTTGCCGGAGATGGCGCGGGTATAGGCTCGGTGGTGCTGGCAGCCGACGGGATGCTGTATCTCAGCATTGCACGCAACGTGCAGGGCACCGGCGCCACACTGCCGTATATCATGCGGGTCGACCCGGTCACGTTTGAGCAATCGCTGATAAATGTGCCCGAGGGCATCTATCCTCCCGCTAACTCGTGGTATGCGTGGACACCCGATGGATTCTGTGCCGATCCGCACGAAGCTGTGCTGTACTGGAACGGTGGCCCTAACTCATGGTTCTCCAATGCCCGTGTTTACCGGTATGACATATCTACCGGTAAATTTACCTGCATAGTCAATCTTGACGAGGAAGCCGAATCGCAAGGACTTACCGATGTCACCCGCTGGAATCTCTACGGGTGCTCGATGCGTCCTCATCCCGTGAGCGGCGAGTTGTATATGTCCTTGTTCCATTACTTCCAGAATCCGACCTATAAGCTGCGCCGCGTGACTGGCGACGGGGAGATTCTCGGAGAATACGACATGATTCAGAATTATTGGTTCCCTTCAGTGCCGGTTTTCCCCGACAACGCCGCCCCTGAGCTCCATGCCATGGGAGTGCAGAGTGTAGGCTCGTCGGGCACTACGGCTATCAATCTCGCCGGTTTCGCCACCGATGCCGACGGGCTGGATGCAGCTATAGTGTACACCGTCAGATCGGTGAGTGATCCGGCGGCCTTGGAAGTTTCCGTCGAAGGTCAGAAATTGCTTGTCACCCCTTTGGGGGCAGGCGATAAGGATGTCACCATAACTATTGAGGCCAACAGCAACGGTCTTGTGGCGGAAGGTGAGATTGTAGTGGCTTTCGACGGCGCTTCTGCGGCATTGAACCAAGCACATGCCGCGTCGCTCCGCTATGACGGATGCCGCCTCCATGCAATTGCCTGCGAAGGACGGCCCGTGGAAATTTATAATCCGAGCGGCCGGAAGGTTATGGTCTGGAGCCCTGTGAGCGATGATGATTCAACCACTCTGAATCTCGCAACCGGCCTTTATGTGGCCCGATGTGGCGGCGCTGTGGCTAAAATCTACTGTCGCTGATATACATACACTTAAATTGCCTCGCGGGGCCGTCCTGGAAATAATAGGACGGCCCCGCGTAGTATAGTGTTGATGTTATTCCTGGGCGTATTGCAGCACGGTTGGCGACTCTACGTCGACTCCATATTCCTTGGCGCGGGCAAGAATCGCACGGGCCAGTTTAGGCTTCAGATCCTCCGGGCAATAACGGAAATAGGCTTCGGCGGCACGCACGTGTGCGGCGTCGGGCATAGGGTACTCGCGGCGTTCAGGCAAGCCGAATACGCTGTCGGGCAATTCTTTTTTTTCTTCGTAAGATAATCGGTCGTTCATGATTTTGATGTATTGTTGTGTAGATAAAAACGCGGTGTCTCTCCGTAAGTTCGCAAAAATTGGTTAACTTTGCAGCCGAAAACATTGACAGATATGAACTCCAACTTTGACATGGTGGCCAAAACCTTCCAAGGCCTGGAAGGTGTGCTGGCCGAAGAACTCCGAGGCCTCGGTGCGGAAGACGTGACACCGGGCAAGCGAATGGTGTCGTTCCGTGGCGACCTCGCAATGCTGTACAAGGCAAATATGTGCTGCCGCACAGCCCTCCGAATCCTTAAACCTTTCTACACCTTCGAGGCATCGGATGCCGACGGGCTGTATGCCAAAGTAAAAGAGTTCGACTGGTCTTCGCTGATGAATGTCGACCAGACCTTCGCCATAGATACTGTGGCCTTCAGCGATGAATTCCGCCACTCACAGTTTGTGACCTACCGCGTTAAAGACGGCATCGTCGATTGGTTCCGCGACCATCTCGGCGATGACAAGCGTCCGCGTGTGCGTCTCGACGGTGCCGACATAATGTTCAATGTCCACATTTCAGGCACGACCGTAACCCTGTCACTCGATTCGTCGGGAGAATCACTGCATAAACGCGGTTGGCGTGTTGCCCAGACCGAGGCTCCGATCAACGAAGTTCTTGCCGCCGGCATCATCCTCATGACAGGCTGGCGTGGCGAGACTCCCTTCGTCGATCCGATGTGCGGCTCAGGCACCTTCCTTATCGAGGCTGCCATGATTGCCGCCGGCATCCGCCCGGGTATGTATCGCCGTCATTTCGCGTTCGAGAACTGGCCCGACTTCAACCGCGAGCTGCTTGAAGAAATATATGACGACGACAGCATGGAGCGCGATGTGACTGTGCCCATTGTCGGTGCCGACGTATCTCCGAGGGCCATCGCCATCGCACGCGAGAATGCCAAGCATGCCGCCGTTGAGCGCTATATCACCTTCGAGACAAAACCGATCTCCCAGTGGACAGAGGCTCCCCAGCCTGCAGGTGTGCTTGTCACCAACCCGCCTTACGGCAAGCGTATCGGCGCCGATGACATGAACGCCCTGTACGGCACCATCGGCAAGACCCTCAAGCACGTGTTTACCGGCTACCATGCATGGATAATCGGCTACGAAGACGTTTATTTCCATGAAATTGGGCTCGCGCCATCGCAGAAAATCGCCGTCAATAACGGTGGCCTCGACTGCGAGCTGCGCGAATATGTGATTTTCGCAGGTAAAAAAGCCGACTTCCGCGCTGCCGGAGGTGCCATCAAAGACGAGGTTGAAAGTAAGCCCGAACGCCGCGCACCCCGCAAGGGCCCGCGCGACGAGCGCGCCGGCGACCGTCGCCCCGACCGTCAGGGTGGCTTCCGCAAAGATCGTCGCGATCGCGATGACCGTCCTGACCGTCAGGACCGCCGTGGCGAGCGCCCCGCCCGCGATGAACGCCGCGGTAAACCCCGCTTCGAGCGCGAGCGTCCGGCTCGTGCAGAAGAGGAACGTCCGGCAAAAGAACGCCGTCCGCTTCGCCTCGACCGTCTTGGCCGTCAGCCGTCGATTCCCGCCGATAAGGAAATTGTGCTCAATCGTCCGGCATGGCGTGTGCGTAAGAAAAACCAAGGTAATAACGACAATACAGACAATACCGACAAGCAATGAAAACTCTCAACGTGCTCCTTCTTGGCAGCGGTGGCCGTGAAGCCGCAATCGCATGGAAATTAAGTCAAAGCCCCCGCATGGGCAAGTTCTTCATCGCTCCCGGCAATGCCGGCACCGGCAGTTTCGGCACAAATCTACAGCTGAAACCCACCGACTTCGATGCTGTTTATGACGCAGTGCGCGCCCACGACATCGACCTTGTTGTGGTCGGTAATGAAGATCCGCTTGTCGAGGGTCTCCGCGAGGCGCTTGAGAATAAAGCTGCCGCCGACGGACGCGAGCTGCTTATCGTAGGCCCCGGGGCTGCTGGTGCAGCGCTGGAGGGATCGAAAGATTTTGCCAAGCACTTCATGCAGAAATACGATATCCCTACCGCACGTTACTGCACGTTTACAGCCGAAAATGTTGAAGAGGGCGACCGTTTCCTCGAGAGCCTTCAGGCACCTTATGTGCTGAAGGCCGATGGTCTGGCAGCCGGTAAAGGTGTGCTTATCATCGACAACCTCGACGAAGCCAAGAAATCGCTCCGCGAGATGCTTGCAGGCCAGTTTGGCGCGGCATCTGCGAAGGTTGTCATAGAGGAATTCCTGTCGGGTATAGAATGCTCGGTATTTGTTCTTACCGATGGCAAGGGCGGCTACCTGGTTCTTCCTCCTGCCAAAGACTACAAGCGCGTAGGCGAAGGCGATACAGGCCTCAACACCGGCGGCATGGGCAGTGTATGTCCTCCCCCTATCGCCGATGATGCCTTCATGGCCAAAGTTGACGAGCGGATCATCCGTCGTACGCTCGATGGCCTGCTCAAAGAAGGCATCGACTACCGTGGCTTTATCTTCCTCGGCCTCATCCGCTGTGGCGACGAGCCTTTTGTAATTGAATATAACGTGCGCATGGGCGATCCGGAGACAGAATCGGTAATGCCCCGCATCGCTTCCGACCTTTTGCCTGTGCTTGAGGAAATAGGCCGTGGCGACCTCCATACCAAGCATCTCGACATCGATCCCCGCACTGCTGTGGCTGTCATGGCCGTGTCGGGTGGCTACCCTGAGGCCTACGAGAAAGGTAAGCCCATAAGCGGCAACCTTAGCCCCGAAGAGTCGATTGTATTCCATGCCGGTACACGCACCGGTGCCGACGGCACTATCGAGACCGCCGGCGGACGCGTACTTGCCGCTGTCTCCTACGGCGACGGAATCGAGGATGCCGCAGCTCGCTCGTACAAGGCTCTTGAAGGCATCCGCTTCGACGGTATGTACTATCGTCGCGACATTGGTAAGGATCTCCTCCGCTGATGATCAAAGCCTCCATACTCACCCGTCTTGTCCACTCCCGCGCCTTTGGCCTGGGAGTGGCGGCTATTGTGGCTGTGGCGGCCTGCGTTTATTTCTTCGGGGGGTACTGCGTTCCTCTCACGGGCGATAATGGGCTTGCCCTGTGCTCGGCCAATGAATGGCTTCCCTCGCCGTTGCTCGACTTTGCATCCGGCATGGCAGGCTGTGCGGCGACCATGCTGATAATGTACCTTCTCAACAAGGTATACAATGTGCTCAGGTCGATGAGCATGCTTAACCTGGCTCTTTTCGCCGCCATGCAGCTGGCTACGCCCGACCTGTTCACCCAGTTCTATACCGGCACGGTGATGGCGGCTGTTGTGCCGCTGTGTGTGATGCTGCTGTTCAGCTGTTTCCGTGAGCCACGGTCGACGCGGCACGTATTTCTCATATTCCTGCTGCTGTCGTTCTTTACGGCCACCCAATATAGCTTCGCGGTCTATACCATAGTGTTCTTCATCGGTTTAGGCCAGATGCGGATATTCAATCTCCGCTCGGTGGCGGCCGCCTTTCTGGGCCTTGTCACGCCGTGGTGGCTGTTGATCGGCTTCGGAGCCGTACACCCCGATGAGATTGCCCTCCCGGAATTTGTGAGCATCTTCTCAGTGATAAATCATGAGGATACACTGCTGCTGCTTATCACTCTGGGCGTGACGGCCTTCGCCATGCTGCTGTGCTTTGTGCTCAATCTTCTCAAGACCATTGCATATAACGCGCGGGCGAGGGCTTACAACGGCACCTTTACAGTACTTGCGCTTGTGACAGTGGCAGCCGCGTGCGCCGACTACCGCAATATCATAGCCTATGTGCCGATGCTGAATTTCTGCGCGGCCATGGAAATCACCCATTATTTCTCAACCCACAGGGCAGAGAAATCGTTTATCCCCATATTTGTACTTTTAGCGGCCTATGCGGCCATCTTCGCATGCCAAACAGTAATATAAGACTTATCATAGAGAAGAACATCCCTTTTGTCAAGGGTTTGCTCGACCCCTATGCCACGGTGCGTTACCTCGCACCCGAGGAAATAACCCCCAAGGCTGTCAGGGAAACCGATGGCTTGATGATACGTACCCGTACGATATGTGACCGCGAGCTGCTGGGCCGCTCTGAGGTGAAGATGATTGCAACGGCGACCATCGGCACCGATCATATCGACGAGGATTACTGCCGCTCACGCACCATTACCGTGACCAACGCGCCGGGATGCAATGCGCCTGCTGTGGCTCAATATGTCTTCGCCACACTTATGCAGGTCATCAACCGTCCGCTGTCGTCGTATACGATCGGTGTGGTAGGGCTTGGTCATGTGGGTGAGATTGTGGCCCGCTGGGCGGAGGCTTTCGACATGAAGGTGCTGCGTTGCGACCCGCCCCGGCAGGAAGCCGAAGGGGGAGAGGGATGGTGCTCACTCGATGATATAGCGCGCGAGGCCGATATAGTCACCTTCCATACTCCGCTTACCCGTGACGGTGATCATCCTACCTTCCATATGGCCGGTGAAGAGTTCTTCGGCAAGTTGCGCCGTAGCCCTATACTGATCAACAGTGCCCGTGGCGGCATTGTAGATACGCAGGCCCTCGTGGAGGCCAAGAAATACGGCAAGGTCGACCCGCTTATCATCGACTGCTGGGAAGGTGAGCCAAGCATTGACGCAGGTCTGCTCGCCGTGACTTCCATAGCCACACCGCATATTGCAGGCTACTCGAAAGAGGGCAAGATACGCGCCTCTCAGATAGCCCTGGACGCGCTGACTACCTTCTTCATGATGCCCCGTGTCACTGTAGAGGCTCCTCTGCCACCGGCCGCGGCCAGAAGTGTGAGCAAGGACGAGATTCTCCGTTCATACGACCCGATGCCCGAGAGTGATGCCCTCAAGGCCCATCCAGAAAACTTCGAGGCCATACGCAATGCTTATCCATTGCGCCATGAGGCCCGGGAAAGTTAGGAAGACCATTATTTAACATTTAATAAATAGATTGATAAGGCTCTTTTGGTGTCAATTTAGTAATTTTGCCGCAATATGGACGTAAAACTCACCATCGACCGCGGCAACACGGCCATCAAGGCCGCGCTGTGGGATGGCGACGGCAACATAATTGCGGTCGCCAAGGGCGATGATACTCTTCCCGCAGGACGTCTGGCCGAGAGCCTTCTTGCCCAGGCAGGTATTCCTGGAGGCCCGGAGGCATTCGCGGCGGCTGTCTATTGCTCGGTTGTGGCCAGCGACAGGGCTGATGATCTTTCGTCGCTTGAGCCTCTCTGCCGCCGTCTGACAGACCTCAACGCATCGACGCCCATGCCGCTGACGATCGACTACCGTACTCCGGCAACTCTCGGGGCTGACCGCATTGCGGCTGCTTTGGGCGCGCTTGCCATAGCAGGCGACTCCCGGCCTCTGATGGTGTCAGACATCGGTACGGCGGTTACCTACGACTATGTAGCTCCGGGCCGCATATTCCGCGGCGGCAACATCGCCCCGGGTGTTGATCTGCGTCTGCGTGCCTTAGCGGCGTTTACCGATGCCCTCCCTGCCGTCAGCGCCGATGCCGGAGAAATTCCCGTATGGGGAGGCACGACGGTGGAAGCCATGCGCAGCGGTGCTGTGCGCGGAGTCGCCGCCGAACTTGAGTATTACCATAAGGCCGCCGGGCCCGATACCCTCTCGGTTATCGCCGGAGGTTCTGCCCAGTTGCTCATCGACAGAAATCTTATCACATTCGACTATATTCACGACCCCTATTTAGTTCACAAGGGGCTTTACAGCATTATACAGAAATGAAAATCAGCAGGCTTACCGCGGCTTTCGCCCTTATCTTATCTGCCATATTGAGCGTGGCCGCGCAGAACGGCACCATGACTCCCTACTCGTCGTTCGGCTACGGTGTGCTCCGCGACGGAGCTACTTCAACGCAGCGCTCCATGGGTGGAGTAGGCTATGCGATGAATTCCGGACGTCAGATCAACTCCATGAACCCGGCATCTTACGCAGCCATCGACTCGCTCACCTTCCTTTTCGACATGGGCATTGACCTGACGAATCTCTGGCAGAGCGAAGTGATTGACGGCTCCAAGGTGAAGGAGTCGACTTTCGGCGGTGGTCTCGACTACGTGACTATGCAATTCCCCCTTGGCCGCTACATGGGCGGTTCGGTCGGCCTTGTGCCTTATTCGTCGGTCGGCTATGCCTTCGGCAGCAAAATCGACAATGGTATTGACGCCCGCCAGGGTTCAGGTAGCCTCAACGAGCTATATGTAGGTATCGCAGGCCGCCCCTTCAAGGGCTTCACGGTCGGTGCGAATATCTCTTATCTTTTCGGCACTATTCTCAACGAGACCTATGCGCAGCTCAGCTCGGCTCAGAGCGCAGTCTTCCAGCGTCAGATGATTGTGCGCGACTACCGTCTCAACTTCGGTATCCAGTACTCATTCGCCCTCAACAAAGGCGACCGCATGAC
>CAJUJB010000036.1 GCA_910586595.1 uncultured Muribaculaceae bacterium
TGATTCGGGCCAGCCGGTTTACCTCCTTAAAGACGAGTATACTACCGAGTGTACCATGACGGTACAGGGAACAGTGAAAGGAACCGACTATTACTATACTGTTTCAAGTGCCAATAGTCTTTATCGCTCAGAAGAGTCAGAACCGCGGAAAGTAAATGTTCCATTGTCTTCGTTAGATACGCCCGTCGTACTTGAGGCCGCAGATATTTCTGACTTTGGGTTTACTGCCCGGTGGGAACCGGTCTTCCGCGCCATGGGATATATAGTCAATCTCCAGCGTGAACACCTCGCCACAGAGGATGAAGAATTTACTGTGCTCTGTGAAAATTTTGACAAATTCAGTTATTACGAAGACTATTCCGCTCCATTTTACGGTAATCTCGACGACTATACCGCTATGCCGGGATGGTCAGCCCCCAATTGGCCAGTGTATACCGAAGGAATGTTTGGCCTTGATAACTATTGGAATCGGTATGATGATATATTCCTTTCGTCTCCAGTGCTTGATTTGAGCGGGGATGGCGGCCGCTTCACTCTTCATTTCGAGGTATACGGTACGGCAGGCGATACAATGAATGTTGTGTGCGGTGACTCAACCCTCACTCATACTCTTGAAGTGACTGGGCTGCAGGAATTCGAGCTTGTATTTGAAAATGGATCATTGTCGACTCAGTTCACTATTCGCTTTGATGGTTCTGGTTACTTGTTCTTTGATGAAATTTCAGTATCTCAGACCATTCACGCAGGGGATGCCATACGCGAGCAGGTTGGCACCTTCAACACAGATAGACCCGTCAGTGAGTACGCGTTCGATAACCTTGAAGCTGTGCCGGGAGATGTATTTGTTTACTATGTGACCGCCTGGGCTTATTCGCTCGATGAAGATGGAGTCTATGGCCCTAATGTATATTCTGAAGCCTCGGAGCTTCAACGCGTCACCGTCGGCACTGTCGATGTTGAATCCGTATCTGCCAAGATCTTTAAGGCAATAGCTGTAGATGGGTGTATTGAGATTACCGTGTCGGAGGCATGCGATGCTGAGATCTACAGGCCCGATGGAAGTCTGTGCTCTAAATCTAAATTAAATGCTGGCGTAAATCGTGTTCCTCTTAGCGCCCGTGGCATGTTGCTTGTTTGTACGCCTGAGGGCTGCGCAAAAGTTATAGTCCGTTAACCACACTATAAGAAATACAGCGGGCGATGCTTCGGAAAAAAAAGAAGCATCGCCCGCTGTTTTTTATTTCGGTTAAAGATCCTCTGGTGAGTATACCTCTTTGATGATGAGGTCTTCGCCTGCAACGTAGATTCTCGGTATGCCAGAGGTGGCAAACAAGGAGTATATCTTGCGTGTCGTTTGGGCAGAGTAGGGTAAGGTATAGTGGTTTTCTTCCCAATACGCCTCAATAGCTGGGGCCGATTCTTCTCTTGATATGCAGATAAACTTTACTTCATTCCCCCAACCATCATAGGCCGCTTGAATGTCGGGAAGGGCTGCGCGGCAGTCCGAACAGCTCGTGCTGAAGAGAACTATTACAGAGGTTTGGCCGCTGAGATCGTCTGTAGTCAGAGTCGAGCCGTCGTTCATAGTTATGGTAAACTGAGGCAATCGTTCACCTGAAGTGAGCGACCATGCCGGCTCGTCGTTGTCATTTATACAGGCAACCGAGAGTAATGGGAGGACGGCTATTATGGCTTTAGAGAGGAAAGACATATTCGTTATAGTTCGATCAGCTCATCGGCTTCAAAATCGCGAGGGGCCTCACAGCCGAGTACTTCATCCCATCTCATAGGTGAAATTCCGTTGCCTGGGCGTTTTACAGTGATATTCTCCGAGGTATACCTCTCTCCTTTGCTGATTGGGCGAGCTGCGACAATACTTTTGCGCGCCACTTCAATATTGGATTTTTCGGCCTCGGCAGCCGATTTGATGCCAGTACCAAGAGCTGTTTCGGCTCTGCGCACAGCTTCAACCAGGGATTTCAGTTCTGCAGGTTCGAGCGAGGCCCGATGGTCTGGCCCCGGCAGATTACGGTCGAGCGTGAAATGTTTCTCGATGACTTTGGCACCACGGCCTACGGCTGCGACCGCCACGTCGGTTCCGACGGTATGGTCGCTGTATCCTACACCGGCTGTTCCTAATGTAGCCAGGGCATCCATAGCTTTCAGATTCACGGACTCAAGAGGCGCCGGATATTGGGTGGTGCAATGAAGTAATATCACATTTGTGCGTGGAGTGCCAGCGGCCTCAAGCACACGCAGGGCGTCTTCCACTTCGTCCAGTCGTGCCATTCCAGTCGACATTATGACTTTGGCTCCGAGCGCACCGATCTTGCGGAGGTAGGGCAGATTGGTGATTTCGCCAGAAGGAATTTTCCAGTAGTCCATGTCAAGTTGTGCGAGGCAGTCGATGGATACCAGATCGAACGGTGTGCTGATGAATCCAATCCCTTCACTTTCGCAGAGCTCTTTCAAGCCGGCATAATCGCTTAATGGCAGGTGAATAGCCTTGCACATTTCAAGCTGACTCTCTGCCTCGCCTGTAGTCTCTTTCTGATATTCAGCCTTTGGGGCAAATGTTGATATGACGAGTTCTGGAACAGCTGTCTGGAATTTTACGTAATCGGCACCGGTAAGTTTGGCTTCATGCACCATGCGGCGCGCCATGCCGATATCTCCGTTGTGATTGACACCGGCTTCGGCTATTATTATCACGTGGTTGTCGTTCATTTTTGGTCAGGATAAAATACTACGTCTGCAAGGTAACGAACTGTTTCGACATCTGCAGTCGGTCGCTGTATGGTAAGTGGGCGCCCGCATGCATCATCTATTATAAGTCCGGGCAAATCAACCCCGGCATGGACTGACGCAACCGCTCCGCCTCCAAGGCGAGGATTTATTTCCATAACCATAAGACTTCCGTTGTCAAGATTCCGGATAAATTGTATGGTAATGGCTCCTCTAAGACCGGTGGCTGCAAGTACGCGGTGTGCCAGCTCAACTACTTGCTCATCGTCGATGGTGATGGTGCGCACAGCCTCTCCTCCGCTGACTTCACGGCGAAGGCGCGGGCTAACGGCCGCAACTCTGCCAGACGATACGCCAACATAACAGTCTACGGTGATTTCCTCGCGATGATCAATGCGTTCCTGGATGAGATACTCGTTTAGTTTGCCATTCAGCTCATCTAATTTCCTTGAGTCGTTGATTTCAATAATGCCTTTCGATGCAGACCCGAAGCGCGGTTTTGCAATGAGAGGGCCGTTCAGGCCAGCTCCGTCGTATGTCGCCGGTATCGGTAGACCAAGCGAACTGAAAAACTCAGCGGCTGCACACTTATCGAACATCCGGTCGACCTCTACTCTTGGGCTGACAGGGGAAAATACACCGGCCTCGGGGTATTTATACATCATCTCGGCCGCAATGCCAACCGCACTATCTACAAAAGGAAGTATGATGTCTACCTTCCGGTCGGTGCAAAGACGATTAAGGTCGGCGAAAATCTCCGGATCTGACCATCGAAGGCCCGGTACGATGTCTCCTTCTATAGCGAGTGCCGAATGTGTGTCGAGTTCATAGCCTATGATTTTACAATCAAGTTCTCTCTTGCGGCACGCATCTTTTAGCATGCGCGCCATGGCCACACGTTTAGCACCTCCGAGAAAGAGTATTGTAAGAATGCCTGCCTGCTTGGGTTGCATCATCGGTTGTAAATATCGGGTTTGTATTTGGCAAGATTTTCGGGGCGGCAGAACCACTCGGCAGTTTTGGCGATGCCTTGCTCGAATGTGTGCGACGGTCGCCAGTCGGTAAGCGTTGTGATGAGCGTATTATCTCCGCAAAGACGGTTGACCTCACTCTTGGCCGGACGAAGGCGTTCAGGATCGACGACTTCCTCTACCTCTTTGCCCATCACGCGGGCTATGGTGGCTAATGTATCTGCCATCGATATTTCAGTGCCGGTGGCAATGTTGATGTCGCGTCCTTCAATCCCTGGAGTTTCTGCGAGGGCGATGAAGCCGGCTGCTGTATCTTCTACAAAGTTGAAGTCGCGTGTCGGACTGAGGTCACCCAACTTGATTTTTTCGGCGCCGGATGCAATCTGGGTGATGATGGTGGGAATTATTGCACGTGCACTTTGGCGAGGCCCGTAGGTGTTGAATGGGCGGGCTATGACTACGGGTAGGTCAAAGGCATTGTAGAAACTGGTGGCAATGGCATCAGCACCGATTTTTGTGGCAGAGTACGGTGACTGTGGCTGACGGGGATGTTTCTCGTCGATAGGCACGTATTGCGCTGTTCCGTAGACCTCACTGGTTGATGTGACAACGATTCGGCTGACTCCGGCATCGCGAGCGGCCTGACACATATTCAATGTACCCTTTATATTAGTGTCGACATAGCTGTCGGGAGCCTGGTAGCTATAGGGAATGGCGATGAGGGCCGCAAGATGGAATATGACATCCACGCCCCTGCTTATCTCGCGGCAGAAATCTGGGTCACGCACATCGCCGCATACTATTTCGAGACCTTCGCGAGGGGCTATTTCTTCGAGCCACCCCCAATTGTTGAATGAATTGTATTGCGCGAGCGCCCTCACCCGGTAGCCTTTCGAGAGAAGAGCTTCGGTGAGATGCGAACCTATGAAGCCGTCTGCGCCGGTAACCAGTGCAAGTTTGGAGTCTGTCTTTACCATGTGCGGTCGAATTTATAGTTGTATATATGTCCGTCTTTGTCTTGACGCCAGAAATATAAATGGCTGTTGGAGAGTTCTGTCACATTGACTGTCTCTGTCAGTTCAGAGAAGTGCAGCCACGCGATTGGGGCATAGCCGCCTGTGCCGGTTGGAATACCGTCTGCGCTATGATTGAAATTGAAGGTGATAGTCTCATCAAGCTGGCTCCAGGTCGCCACAGACACATCATGTGTCTCCGGGCCGAAGAGTAGGTTGAATCGCACTACAGCACCTTGAAATGACATGATGCCACCGGTTGACCCCGAGGGAAGTGTGAGCTGTTCTCCATCACAAGTCATTTCTGTAAGCGACCATGAGCCGAAAAGCTTCCCTATGTGCCCGTTGTTCTGTGTGCATGACGCAGACAGCAGGCTGATGAGGAGGACGATGGCTAAGGTAAGTATGGATCTGGTTTTCATTTTCTGCCAATTTTAAAAGAACCGGAGTACGACACTCCCACAAGAACTCCGAAGTTGTCTCCTCGCAGCGATCCTGTGTCGAATGCGAGCTGAGCTTTCAACTCCAGACCAGGAATTTTGTTTATCGCCGGCAACCAGCGGACTTCTGCCATGGCAGAGGTGTCGTATAGCTTTTCTGGAGCTGGGATACGACCGGTACCTCCAGCCTGCTGGTAGCTGACTTTTGCGCTATAGGTCAGAACTGACGATGGTGATCCTTGTACGGCCATATGAAAGCCGCGTGCACGGTTATGGATGAAACTCGGTGAGCCATCAAGATTGTAGAGGGGAGACACCACGAAAGGAGAACCTATACTCATACCATAATTTGAGTATGGGCCGTAGAAATCATTGTTATAGTAGTTATCTCCACCAGTTATTCCTTGGGTGATGGTTGTGCCAGGCGTATCGGCCGGAGCCCAATGGATAGGCCCAGACTGATTTGTGAAGTCGAAGTATTCAAATAATAACTTAGTCATCGGGCCGCTGGTGGCGAAGTCATATTGCAGACCCCATAGTCCATCCCAACCAGTAGCTTTTCCGATTCCACTGCCATCTTCCCATGGCCACTCAAAGTAAGCGGAGAGGGCAGAGCCGTTGCGGAAACGATAACGGGCCTTCAGATCCCAAGAGCCGAGCGAGTTGCCTTTGTAATATCCTTCGCCACTGCCTTCCATCGGAAAGAACATTTCCCAGATGTCGCGGATATGGAAGCCTCGGTTTTCCTCTCTGATCACACGCCCTGACCGGTAGAAGCGGCATAATCCTGCAAATTCTCCGGCCGTCTGCATACCCACTATCACAGAGAATGGCATTGAAGGCTTGGTGCGGAAATAGCAACGCTTATAGGTATACCAGTTGTCATAGCTAAGCAAGCCGGCCCAATAATTGAACGTCTCTTTACGGTAATCAGCATCCATGAAGCGACCGTACATTATTTCTCCTTCAATCTGCACCCAGCCGTTTGTGAACGGTATATTTTGAAAGTCTACAAAGCCTACCGATACGCCGGGTATAGGGCGTGCATTGTTGCTTCGCGTCAGATCACCTGATGATAAATCGCCATCTACTATACCGGATTTTCGCTCTTTCATACCTGCCAGGAGATAGACGCCTCGGTATTTGACTTCTGCATAAGCCTGATGGAGGCGGGCAGGGGCTTGGCGCCGTTTGTTGACAGTCCATGCATCCAGAGAGGGATTGTACCGGTCATATTTAGCAGCCGTTCCGTAGCCAAGAAGATATTCTACTCCAACACCCCAGTTAAAGCGTTTATCGAGAGTCATTTCTTTTTTTATCAGTCCATCTTGCCAGATGCCGGATGCTCCGTTGATACGGCCGTAGTTCCAGGAGCCAATCATATATGGAGCCAGTGCACCGGTTGAAACATTGACCGCGAGGGATGCCTTGTAGTCAATCTTTACAGGCTCAGCGGCCTCCATGCTCAAGGCACTCAGTATGGCAAGGAACGCCGGAAGTGATTTTAGTTTCATGTTATTCCAGTATAAGCTGTCCGAAAAACTCGGGGCGGTGGAAGTCGGGTTTTGGTGTCTCTATCGGATTCCAGCTCAGGAAGTGTGGCTGAGAGGTCGCCGAGGCACATTTATAGAAGTTGCCACGCATGGTTGTGCCCGGGGCCGGCGGTTCCATACCCATCAGTGAGAAGGGTATGATGACGAGTAAATTCCAGGTGAACAAGCCTTCGACTTCCTTGAATGGCCGGTTGCCGCATGAAGCATGACGTACAACTTGAGCGAGCTCCTGGGTCGTGAGGCGCGTTGGCTCAGGGCGCACAAGTCGGTGCGACGCATTGATAGCCCCTATGCAGTTAAACTCAAAATTCCAATACTCTCCGCCTTCTTCAGGCTGAAGAAATACTTCAACGCAAGAGTCTTCGCTAACCGGAGATTGATCTGCGCTGTTCTCGGCCCGCAAATAATTTGCCCGTACAAGGAAGTCGACATAAAGGCGTGTGCCAGAATGAGCCACAGCAAACGTGGTCAGCGGACGGTAAGGGTATGTTGCTGCCCAGTTGAGGCAGTCGACCGATTTGCGGGCACCGCGCTCGTCAAGTATATTTATTATGGCGTCGGAGTCGCATAAGTTGTCGAGGGTTTCTATTCTGGGAATAAGCAAAGTCTTGGGTTCCATGCAGGTCAGAGTATTATCTCATAGAGGGCCATGCCGAGGCCGACGGCAGCCATTGCCATCAGCATGAGGCCGATTATACGGTTGATTAGTTTGAGTGAGCGCACATTGATGCGCTTGCCGAGGCGGTTGACAAGTGTCGTTATTCCCCACCACCATAGCATCGCACCTCCGAATATAGTGGCGTATGCGACAATATGATGAGGCAGCGTGAATTCGGGTAAGATAAAATTAAACCGGGCAAACAGACCTATGATGAAGAATAGAATCAGTGGATTCGACACCGTAAGTAAGAAGCCTGTTACAAAATCGCTCCAGCAATTGGATGCCTTTATATCTGCCGTACGAAGTGTTCGTGTGGGATTTTTTAAAAGGAGATAGTATCCGAACGACGCAATTACGACACTGCCTATAATCTGAATTGCAAGTTGATGCGAATCTATGAACCCCGTCATGAAGCTCAAGCAGAAGCCTGTCAGGAGGCAATAGATAAGATCACTCAATGAGGCTCCTATGCCTGTGAAAAAACCTGGCCAACGACCTTTGCCAAGGGTACGCTGGATAACAAGCATGCCTATCGGCCCCATGGGGGCTGAGATGAGCACACCTATGGCGATACCGCGTGGCAATATGTAGAGTATCTCTTCCATTTGCGAAAAATCAAGCAAAAATACAAAAAGTCTGTCAAATACTCAATACCATATGACCCTTATCGCCGAAAAAAACGTTTTTAAATATGTACTTTATCCTGTCTTATTATGAAACACGAGTATAATTTTCTCCACCATACTTGCTTAAGCCGACTTAACCTTTTGGTTTTGGCCCTAATGCTATTTATGGCATTCGACATCAGCGCAGAAGAGCTACGAACCGGCAACTACACTTACTCCGGAGGTGTCACAGCCGGGAAACAGAATGGCTATGGTGTCTGCCGGTATACGAACGGCACAACCTATTATGGCTATTGGAACATGGGGTACAAAGAGGGGCTCGGACGCATGGTCTATGCTGACGGAACTATAGAATTCGGAACATGGAAACATGGTAAATACGTCAAGCCAAAGGGTATAAAGTTTATTGCCGGACTTAAAGTTTATGGAATCGACGTCTCAAAATACCAGAAGACGGTCGATTGGACCAAACTGTCGCTCAAAGCTAATGCAAGCGGAAAAGTTCCGTCTGGAAAGACCGGAGGTTCGTATCAGCAGCCGGTTCTATTTGCCCTTATGAAGAGTACGCAAGGCACTACAATCAAAGACCCGACTTTTGAGAGAAATTTCCGCGAGGCCAAGCGCTGTGGAATTATACGAGGCGCCTACCACTTTTTGTCCGTTTCGTCACCGGTAGAAGATCAGGTAAAGTATTTTATTGCCAATACTCCTCTTGAGGCAGGAGATTTACCTCCAGTGCTCGATCTGGAAATAGATAAGGCAACCATGCAGAAACAGCATGACAAAGTGGTGAAAATGGCCAAGAAATGGCTTGAATTAGTTGAGAAGCATTACGGTGTTCGCCCCATCATTTATACCTACAATAATTATTATAATGACTACCTTAAAGGTCATGGCCTTGATGACTACGACTACTGGATTGCTCGGTATGGCGCTGAGCCGTCGGCACGTCATTGGGAAATATGGCAGTTTACGGAGACTGGTGTTTGTGCAGGTATCGACCATGCCGTTGACATAGATCTTTTCAAAGGTAACTTCCAGGATCTTCAGGATTATGTCAAACTAAAGGGCGTACATAAGAATGTTGGGCGCAGTCGCCGTCCACTCCCGAAATAAACACACACTGGCGCATCCCATTTCGGCGGGATGCGCCAGTGTGCAATTTAAATATTATCAAAGTGCGGCCTTGATGCCTTTTATAAGCTCGGTGTGGTCTCTGAAATCTGGGTGTGGAGATGCCTTCCCGGTTCTATCGACAAGAATATAGAAGGGTATGCCGTCTACGTCGAACTGGCTTCTGATGGTATTTATCTGGTCTTCGTCGACAAGATAATGAAGACCTTTTATTCCCTCGAGCATCGAGTTGTACTGATCCATGCTTGATGAGGTGTCAGCTATGTAGATCCACACGATATCCTCGTTGTCGAGCTCGCCACTCTTCAGCGGCTCGTTGGCTTTGAGGGCCGCACGGCATGGTGAGCACCATGTATTCCATAGGTCAACCAGCACAACTTTACCTTTATGTGAAGCGACGATGGCTTCAAAAAGTTTTTCGGCTGGAACATCGGGAACCGCGCATGTTAGCGAACGGCTTCTTTCCAGATCGGCCTTCGCCTTTGCTTGTGTCTTGCATGCGGCTTCATAGAAGAAGGGCTCCGGGTTGGCTTTAAGGGCCTCAATCAACGAAGGGTCGGTAAGATTGGCTTGTGAGGCTTGCTCATAGGCTTGCGAGTATAGATTACGCGTACGTCCATATTTAGTGTCGATCTTATCCCAATTCACTGTCCAAGGTGTAGGAATTGCCATGAAAATAGGCTCGGAGGCGGCAATCTTCTGGTATACTCGCATATATTGCATGGTGCCAGGCAATTCTTTTACAGAATCTGCCAGGTTCACTCCGGGAGTAAAGGGGTGGGTGCGATAGTAGGAGTTGACTTGTGAATAAAGGGCGTTCGACATCGTGGTAAGTGCGCTGTAATCAACAGCAGCCCTCGCATATTCTTTTGCCGCTTCTGGGATTACAAGGGTGTCAACGGCTGCCAATTTGCGCGCGTGCAAAGCAAGTACGCTGTCGGTAAATTCCTCAGCACCCATGCCAAGATAGAAAGATGTGCCGTCGAAAGGATCGATGACAGAATGGTCAATCGCATCCATATAGCAATTAAGCGGTGCGTAGCGGCCATTTGTATAAATTGCTGGATTGGCTTCATCTTGAAGGCGGAGGCGCTCCCCTCGGGCTGTCATGATTGATGCGTCCACATAAATATCTGTCGTCTCATCCGGGGCAACCAGTACTCCACCAGGCGACATGCCGAGTTGAGTAAAAACCGGATTCACCTTCGATGTGCCGCATATCAGCATATTGATTGAGGCGTCTCCGTGTTCGTCAGGTTTCACTGAGCTGAAAGTCTGTATTCCTTCCGGGGAATAAACCATTACTTCAAGGGTGCCGAGCCCCGGCCTATAACCTGAAATGTGAAGATTTACAGTGGTGGAATCGACTACATTTGCTTGCTTAATGTCGAGCTTGCCTTCTAAGCTTTTTCTGACTTCGGCCGGCAGTTTGCTTCTAAGGTCGGTCTTTTTTAAACGGCCACTCACATCGATACCCCATATTGCCCAGTCGTCGGTTACGTCGTTCACATAATCAATTGACTCCGTGTTGAAGGGTATGGGTTCAAATATCAGTTTGTAATCAACCGAGCCAGAGTCAGGCATGAAATAGTGCTCGTTGACCGGAATGCCAACCGCACCCGTCTGAGAATATTTTTTACCATTTGCTACAAGCACCGATGCGCTGTCGACCTGGATCCACCATCCGGGTCTGTATTCCACATGGCAGGAGAGGATGGTGCAGCTATCGGTAAGTTCAACCCCATATATGTCGAGCACCTTGGTGTTGCTGGCCTCATAATATGGCATCTCAATTGAGCGGGGGCCTGGGCCGGCACACCCTGTGGTGATGGCTAAAGCAATGGCTCCAGCGATGGGCGTTAGAGAGATCTTCATGGTTAGATTTTGATTGGTTGAGGAATTATTGCTTGCGAGGGAACAGATATTGGCCTTTCCCATCGCTTGCCTTTCCATAGGCTATGGCGTGGCGCGGACACGAATGGTAACAGCGGAGACACAGCGCGCATTTATCGCCCCACTTGGGCTTGCCTTCGTGCATACTGATATTATCCATCGGGCATAAGCGGCTGCATGCGCCGCAGCCTGTACAACCTTCATTGCTCTTGAACGGTCGAGGCGACATGGCAAAGCGCACGAACCAAGGGTATACAATCTTCGATTTCGCCCACGACCATGGTAGCCTGACGGGAAGATCGGGCCCGTTGTTCTCGATAGACGCCGCAATTGCATCAAGCCTTGGAGCGGCTTCTTCAATCTTTTTGGCGGCAAGTTCAACCGGATCAATGTCAAACCCCTTCATGCAGACATAGGTATTAGGCATCTGCACTGCGTAGGCGCCCCCAGTGCTTAACTTACGTGCGTGCATTATCTTGCGCCACTGACGGTCGGTATAGGCCATGTCGTCGCCGCAGGTAGTAAGCATGAAATGTGTCGCTGCACGGCATACGCTATTGAAAGTCGCATGCTTCATTACTTCTGCAACCACCGGCGGAATTCCCCAGGAATAAGTGGGAAAGACCCAGATGACCCTTTGGTCGCCTTCCCCACCCGATATTACAGCGGAGGATGGATCACGCAAGGTCGATGGGTCGAGTTCCCGTACGTCGGTTTCGCCAAGTCTTTTCGCGATATATTCAGCGGCATAGCGCGAGTTTCCCGTTCCGGAGAAATAGAGTATCATTTGTGTCTCTTTTTGCCTGACGACGGAGCGGATGCCTGCTGAATGGGGCGTATGGTGACTTGCGTGGCGCCGAAACCATATTCTCTGAACGATGCGTCCTGCACATCATGTCCTTTATAGCGATGGGTAAGCTCCTTCATTATGGCTTGGCGCAGAACTCCTTCTCCTTTGCCATGAATAAAAACTATGCGCTGGCCAGGCCGACGCAGATTGGCGTCCATCACCTGTGAGAATTTGTCGATCTGCAGATTGAGGATGTCGGCAGGCGAGAGGCCGGCAGTTGTGTCCAGCAGTTCATCTGCATGGAGGTCGACCTCGATTATGTCGTTCTGGGGTTTCCCTGAGCGGAGTGTGGCCGATAACTTTTCTTTCCTTGCCTGACTGTCAACCTGACGTTTTTTTTCTTTCATGCCGCGCGCAAGGTCTTCGCTGTCAAGCAAAGGCATCGGGGCTGGGATGCGGTCGTTGATGTTTATGTCAAACGCTATAACTGGGCTATCGAAGTAGGGGTTGGGTCTGAAACAATGAAGCTTTGCGAATTTGGTGGCGTCGACCTTAAGCTCGAGGCTGCCGGGTTGTTTGGCTTCAAACTCGCGGTCGCGTTTCAAGGCTACATACTGCACGCACAGACGGTCAAAATCCGATAGGTCGCTCTGCTGAAGCTCAAATGCAAACTCCTGAATGTTTGGCTCGATGACGCCGTCATATCGAGGAGTCCAGAGGTCGGTGTCGGCACTGCGGCTCATGATAGATACAAACAGATAATAATTGGAGTCGTTGACAATATACGCTTCAAATGAAGACTGCGATAAGGCTTTGATGTCTACCGGTTCAAATCCAATGACAAGATTGAGCGTATTCCCTCCTGCAGTTTCTACTACGGGAAGTTTTGTCGGCGCTACATCGGCAGCCTTTTTCTGAGTGGGTGCGGGAGTCTTGTCCTTGACGGGGGCGGAAATATTTCCTGAGAAGGCAGGGGAGTTGCCTACAACCACACATTCTTTCACCAATACGGGTGTTTCAAATCCCTCGTCATCTACATATGCGACTCCATCGACGATGCGGGTCACGCGACCACCGCCTACTGCATTTAGATATCTTACTGTGTCGCCTACTTTAACTGCCATGACATCAATAATAGAAGTTGTAGAATATGAATGAGCCAACAGCTACAAAGAGGAGTGAGTCAATACGGTCGAGTATTCCGCCGTGGCCAGGAATGAGTTTGCCGGAATCCTTGATATGGTTGCTGCGTTTCATCAGTGACTCAAAAAGGTCGCCCCATGTTGAGAGTACGCATACCATTGCGCCGTAGCCGAGCCAGCCCCAAAGTCCGAAATTAATTTCCGGAAGTATGTAGTGGCAACCTACGCCGGCAGCCAGGCAGAATACGAGTCCTCCGAAGAAGCCTTCCCACGATTTTTTTGGCGACAGGCGCTCGAAGAGGCGTCGTTTGCCGAAGGTTGAGCCAACGCAGAATGCGCCGGTGTCGTTAAGCCAGATCATGATGAACATGGCAAGCACGAGCAGACGGGCTGCCGGACGGTCGGTATAGGTGAATGAGAGGAGACTCAACGGCATGGCAATGTATACCAGCGCCATCACAGACCACGCGGCTGATGTGAAGGCTGCCTGACCTTTGTCGTAGAGGGCAAGTGTAAAGCGCACGAGGGTATAGAGCCCGATTACACACAGCATGCTGATCACCACCCAGGTGGGGAGTATGAAAAGAGAGGAGAGGTTGACCAATGCAACGGCTGCAAGCACATCAAAGACGCGTGCTGTCCAGGCAGCCCAGCCTTGAGGCTTGCCGTGGTCGAGTATATTCTCGAATTCGATTACTGCCAGAATGGCAAATAGACTCAACAGCGCTGAAAACCATGGAGCGCCGCCGAATATGGCGCCAACAATTAGCGCGACATATATAATACCGCTTGCCGAGCGGAGGAGGAGTTTATGCATAATTAAAAGTTGCTATTCAAAATTTGCCATAGTTAAGCATATCGAAGTACTCCCAGTAGAGAGTTTCACTTGCCGGGTGGCGCCTGATCTTGTCGGCAAGAGTCATCAGACATCTTACCGCCATTTTTACTGGCATGGGCGCATCTTCAAGCACAGCTTCATAATATGGACGGAGTGAATTGAAATGAGCTTCAGCATCAGCTTGTCTGCCAAGTTTCATAAGCGATACCATGTACGAGAACGATGTGGCACAGCCTTTCAACGGAATGCGGAAGAGCATCTCGGTGTATTTATAGTTCTCGATGAGCTCGACGATACGGCTGAATTTGCTCAGAGCGAACAGGGCTTCGATATATGCGCTGAAATCGCCTGGATCCATCTCTTCCATGTTGACGGTGCGCTCAAGCAAAGCTTCAAGTGAGCGCATGGCCGAATTCATCGCTAAGGTATTGAGCAGCTCTGCGTAGGTGTCAGCACTGAATCCTCGCCCTTCGGTCGCTTCATAAAACCTGTCGAGATATTGCCGCGGATTGCGGATGTTGCAGAGAAGAAGCTGTCTGACGGCCCGCTCATGCCCCGGATTGTCTTCAACGAATTTGATGAGCGTGGCTATCGCACGGTCGCCGGCACCGGTTTTTACAAGCAGGGCGCATTGGCAATCGACAAATTCGAAGCGTTCGGGTGCGTCAGCCTTGAGCGTCTCGAGCATGTCGAAGGCTTCCTTATGCAGATATGGCGCGTAATTGTAGACGTCACCAGCAAGCACAAGTAATGAGTCTGGATCATCAGCGCCAAGTGCCTTCGCATAATCAAAGGTCGACTTAGCCTCTTCTTCTTTCTCTCCTCGCGCCTGGGCCTTGAATAAAAGTTCCCAATATCCTACCGAAAAAGGTTCGGTTTCAATCAATTCTTCAGCCAGACGTGCGGTAAGCTCATTGTCGAGGTTTTCATCAGCTTCGCGCATCACTTCGTAGACCAGCACTGGCTGGTAGTGAACTTTTGTGCGGAGGCGGTCGAGATTATCGACTACCCACTTGTAGCAGTCAAGGTCGAACGCGAGATCCACAAATCTGATTATTTCCTCGTCGTTGAAAGTCTCATATTGGGTTAGGAGGAACTCAAGGGCAGCTTCAGGATCTTCAGGATGATTGATCTCGAGTCTGGCTATGTCGAAGAGGGGTGTGAATATTTCGGCATGGTCATTCAGATAGGCGCCTGCCGCAGGAGAGGGCGCGTCGGAGTCATCGACAGATGTGTCGAGGTAGAGCAGGGCACGTCGCTCCGAGAGAGCCTGGCTCTCAGGGTAGAGACGTGCTCCGCAGAACAGGGCTTCCATCTGGACGTAGTCATCCGAGATGTCACCGGCATAGTCATAGACCTCTACCAGCTCGTCTTCGTCAAAATATCGTTCTGTCACTGGTTGTGACAGTGATTGACGAAAACGGCGGTAGAGTTCTTCGCGGGGATTGGTATCGCTGCTCATGCCTTTTTCTGCACCTTTTCCCAGGTGTCTTTAAGGGCGATGGTGCGGTTGAATACAGGATGTTCGGGAGTGGAGTCGTAGTCAGGAGTGAAGTAGCCTACACGCTGGAACTGGAATTTCTTTCCGCGCTCGGCTGTCTCCATTACGTAGGGCTCAAGTTTGGCACCCTGCACAACGCGCAGCGATTCAGGGTTGAGCATCTCTCTGAAATCGCGCTCGGTCTCAGCGGCCGGATTCTCTACGTCAAACAGACGGTCATAAAGACGTACTTCCGCATCAACGGCGTGGGCTGCCGACACCCAGTGAAGAGTGCCTTTTACCTTGCGGGCAGCCCCTGCCATTCCGCTCAGGGTCTCCGGATCGTATGTGCAGTGCAGCTCGGTGATATTACCCTCTGAGTCCTTCACCACTTCATCGCAATTGATGATGTAGGCACCTTTGAGGCGTACTTCTGCGCCGGGTGCGAGACGGAAGAATTTCTTGGGCGGATTCTCCATGAAGTCGTCACGCTCGATGTATATCTCACGAGAGAATGGCATTTCATGTACGCCTTCTTCAGGATTTTCGGGGTTATTCTCCATCGTTACGGTCTCAACTTTATCTTCCGGATAGTTAGTTATAACTACCTTAAGCGGGTTGAGAACTGCCATCACACGGGTTGCGGTGCGGTTGAGGTCGTCGCGCACTGCATGCTCGAGGAGGCTCACGCTGTTGAGCGCTTCATATTTTGTGTAACCGATGGTGTCGATAAATTTGCGGATAGCCTGAGGTGAGTAGCCGCGGCGACGCATGCCCGATACGGTCGGCATACGGGGATCATCCCAACCTGCAACAAGACCTTCTTTGACGAGCTGGAGGAGTTTACGCTTGCTCATCACAGTATAGGTGAGGTTAAGACGGTTGAATTCAATCTGGCGGGGGCAGTAAGTCTCGTCGGCCAGTTCTTTCACAAAGTGCTCGTAGAGCGGACGGTGAGGAACGAATTCAAGTGTGCATATCGAGTGGGTCACGCCTTCGAAGTAGTCGCTCTGGCCATGTGCGAAGTCATACATAGGGTATACTTTCCACTTGGTGCCGGTGCGGTGGTGGGGCGTCTTGATGATACGGTACATGATCGGGTCGCGGAAGTGCATGTTTGACGACGCCATGTCGAGCTTGGCGCGGAGCACGCGAGATCCTTCATCAAACTCGCCTTCATTCATACGCATGAAGAGGTCAAGATTCTCTTCTACGCTGCGGTTGCGGTAGGGGCTCTCTTCACCGGGTGTGGTAGGCGTGCCTTTCTGACGGGCTATTTCTTCGCTTGACTGATCGTCGACGTAGGCTTTGCCTTCCTTGATGAGGCGTACGGCCAGGTCGAAAAGCTGAGGGAAGTAATCGGAGGCGTAGTATTCGCGGTCACCCCAGTCAAAACCGAGCCAATGTATATCTTCACGGATGGAGTCAACGTACTCAACATCTTCTTTCACAGGGTTGGTGTCGTCGAAACGGAGATTGCATGTGCCGCCGAATTTTTCAGCTACACCGAAGTCCATGCAGATTGCCTTCGCATGGCCGATATGCAGGTATCCGTTGGGCTCGGGCGGAAAACGGGTGCTGAGTCGTCCGCCGTTTTTGCCGGCCTTAAGGTCGGCGAGCACTTCTTCTTCAACGAAGTTGAGACCACGGGTCTCCGTTGCTTCAGTTGTTTCTTTTTCTTCTGCCATTGCTGTGATATGTTATATTTTATGTATTATTTCTTAATTGGACCTCAAGCCGGGTTCTTAGCCGAGTTTCTTGCGGTAGAACACGAAGTCGCGGCCGAGGTACTTCTCTCTTACTACCGGATTTGAAGCCAGTTCTTCCGACGTGCCGTGGAAAAGAATTCTGCCTTCGAAGAGCAGGTAGGCGCGGTCGGTGATGCGAAGGGTCTCCTGCGCATTATGGTCGGTGATAAGTATGCCGATATTTTTGTCTTTGAGCTTGTAGACAATCGACTGAATGTCTTCCACCGCTATGGGGTCGACTCCCGCGAAGGGTTCGTCAAGCATTATAAAGCGGGGATTGATGGCGAGACAGCGTGCAATTTCTGTGCGGCGGCGCTCGCCTCCCGAGAGTTGGTCGCCGAGGTTTTTCCTCACCTTTTGCAAACGGAACTCCGAGATAAGGCTTTCAAGCTTGTCTTTCTGCTCAGCGGGTGTCATTTTGGTCATCTGGAGCACGGCGCGGATATTGTCTTCCACACTCATCTTGCGGAAGACCGAAGCTTCCTGAGCCAGGTAACCTATGCCATGTTGCGCACGTTTGTAGACCGGAAAGCCGGTGATATTCTCTTTGTCAAGGAATATCTGGCCTTCATTCGGCTCAATCAGGCCAACTGTCATGTAGAATGTCGTTGTTTTGCCGGCTCCGTTAGGCCCGAGCAATCCTACGATTTCGCCTTGAGTCACTTCTATTGAAACGTGGTTGACAACTGTACGTTTGCCATATTTTTTGACCAGATTGTCGGTGCTGAGTCGGCTTTTGCCTTCTTCGCCGTGGGGCGCATCGGGCTCGGGAGTCTCTTCGGCTTCGATACGGACTTCCATATCGAGGGTTTCTTCCCC
The DNA here is from genome assembly GCA_910586595.1 of uncultured Muribaculaceae bacterium. Lineage (GTDB taxonomy): Bacteria > Bacteroidota > Bacteroidia > Bacteroidales > Muribaculaceae > CAG-873. The sequence goes on from CAJUJB010000036.1 coordinate 17,854, forward strand.
GAATGGATTCGGAAGCATCTCGGAGGCTTCTTCAGGCGTCTTATGTCGTGAGAGAAGACCCATTATTTGGAAGGTGCTACACCGCGCTGAGAGCCACGGCGCAGACGGCTTTCAATATAGTCGGTAAGAAGATTGATGGCTACGGTATTGCTGCCGCCCTGAGGAACGATAAGGTCGGCGTAGCGCTTGCTCGGCTCGATATACTGCATATGCATCGGTTTGAGCACATCCTGATATCGGTTGATGACGATCTCGGGGGTGCGGCCACGCTCGATGCAGTCGCGAGCGATTACGCGTATAAGACGATCGTCAGGATCTGCGTCGACAAATACCTTTATGTCGAGCATGCTCCGGATGGTGGGGTCGGTAAGAACCAGAATGCCCTCGACTATTACGACGTCGGATGGGGCGACCGCAACCGTCTCTTCCTGACGTGTGCAGGTGAGGTAGGAGTATGTAGGCATCTGGATTGTCTTTCCTTCTTTGAGCTGCTTGAGATGGTCAACGAGCAATGACCATTCGATGGCTTTCGGCTCGTCGAAGTTTATTTTAGAGCGTTCTTCTGGTGGTATATGGCTGGAATCTTTATAGTAAGAATCCTGTGGCATGACAGCTACTTCCCCGGCGGGAAGACTGTTGATTATTTTGTTTACCACGGTGGTCTTGCCCGATCCGGTGCCACCAGCGATGCCTATGATTAACATACTGTGCGTATTCGTTTAAGATTAATTTCAGGAGGCGGTGCGGCGCGCCGCTCTTTCAAAGGCACGAAGTTACGCATTTTTGCGCAATTGGCAAAAAAAATCAGTTTGGCTTATAAGTAAGGCACCGTTCCGTCCTGCCCGGACGCACGGTGCCTCGCTGCATAGGTTTATCAGAGCACGCCTTGTGCCATCATCGCGTCGGCAACTTTTTTGAAGCCGGCGATATTGGCGCCACGCACGTAATTCACATATCCATTTTCTTCCTGGCCGTATTTAACACATTGTGCGTGAATGTCGGCCATTATATTGCGTAACTTATGGTCTACTTCTTCGGCAGTCCATGTTAGTTTCTGCGAGTTCTGAGCCATTTCAAGTCCTGACGTGGCCACACCGCCCGCATTTGCAGCTTTGCCGGGTGCGTAGAGTATTCGGGCCTTGGTGAAGAGGTGTACTGCATCGGCGGTGGAAGGCATATTGGCGCCTTCGCTTACAGCAAAACATCCTCCGTCGAGAAGAGCCTGCGCGTCGTCGGCATCGAGCTCATTTTGGGTTGCCGAGGGCATTGCTATATCACATTTCACGAGTTGCCACGGACGGCAATCGGGGTGATATTCAAGCTCGGGGAATCGGTCGGGCACTTCGCTGAGGCGTCCGCGCATCACATTCTTGAGCTCGAAGATGTAGTCGGCCTGCTCTTGGGTCAGACCTTCACGGGCAACAATTGTTCCGCCCGAGTCACTCATGGTGAGCACTTTGGCTCCGAGTTCCATCAATTTCCGCATTGTATAGGTGGCAACATTACCAGCTCCGGAGACGGCCACACGCTTGCCAGCTATGTCAATTCCTCTTGTGGCGAGCATGTTGAGCAGGAAGTAACAATTGCCGTAGCCAGTGGCTTCCGGACGCATCAGTGAGCCTCCGAAACTCATACCTTTGCCGGTGAAGGCTCCGGTAAATTCGCGTGCCATTTTCTTATAGTAGCCATACATGTAGCCTACCTCGCGGGCTCCGACACCAATGTCGCCGGCAGGCACATCAGTGTCTGCGCCGAGTTGACGCCACAATTCTGCTATAAAGGCCTGGCAGAAACGCATAATCTCCATGTTGCTCTTCCCGCGAGGTGAGAAGTCACTGCCACCCTTGGCACCGCCCATGGCGAGTGTTGTGAGTGAGTTTTTAAAGGTTTGCTCGAATGCCAGAAATTTTAGAATCGAAAGATTGACCGATGAATGGAAGCGAATACCTCCTTTGTACGGGCCGATGGCGTTGCAGTGTTGTACTCGATAACCCATGTTATTCCTTACCTTGCCACTGTCGTCAACCCACGAAACGCGGAAAGAGAAGATTCGGTCGGGAATACACAGCCGCTCTATCAGATTCATGCGGTCGTATTCAGGGTGGGAGTTGTAAACGTCTTCGATTGAGTTGAGGACTTCTTCAACGGCCTGGTGGTATTCAGGTTCGTTGGGAAAGCGGCGACGTAGGTCAGCCAAGACTTCTGTTGTTTTCATCACGAATATTGTACTTTGGAAATGTGGTGCAAAATTACATATTTTATCGGATATTTCAAAATATTTGATAAAAATTTTATTGGTTTACTGTCATTGATTGCCTGCTATGCCGATGCCTGCGGGCAAAATTTTATTCATACTCATGTCTAAAAAAATAGTTGAAAAGGCTTCAACCCTCCTTACGGGCCGAAAAAAATGCTTAATTTTGCAGTTAATGAAAAAACTTAGGCAGCCACCGCTGCGTTTTTAAGCATAAAACTTCAATGTTAATTACAAAATCCCTGGCCACTTTCGGCCGTTACTGTATGTATCTGGGGCGGGTGTTCTCGCTTCCGGACAGATGGTCGGTATTTGGTAAACGTACCCTTCAGGAGGTGTCGAAACTCGGCATAGACTCTATTCCGCTTGTTATAATCATCTCCTTGTTTATCGGAGCTGTCTGCACCATACAGATGCAGCTAAATGTCACCTCACCTCTCATGCCTGCTTATTCTGTAGGCCTCGCCACTCGTGATATTGTGTTGCTGGAGTTCTCTAACTCTATTCTCTGTCTGATTTTGGCCGGTAAGGTAGGCTCTAACATAGCATCGGAGATTGGCACCATGCGTGTCACAGAGCAGATAGATGCCCTGGAGATTATGGGCGTCAATTCCGCTAATTATCTTACACTGCCCAAGATTGTGGCTTTCGTTCTGTTCATGCCGGTACTCGTCGTACTTTGCATGTGCATGGCATTTATAGGTGGCTGGCTGGTTGCGACCGTTACGGATCTTATTCCCGTCTCTCGCTATTTCTACGGTCTTCAGACTATGTTTATCGAGTGGTATGTGTGGTATTCTCTTATCAAGTCGCTGGTATTTGCATTCATCATAGCCACAGTCTCTTCATATTTTGGATATTATGTTAAGGGCGGTGCGCTTCAAGTTGGCCGCGCAAGCACGAATGCCGTGGTGTGCAGCAGTATTTTCATCCTGCTGTTCGACGTAATCCTCACTAAACTCTTGCTGCAATGATTGAAGTTAAAGACCTTACCAAATCGTTCGACGGCCGTACAGTGCTTCACGGTGTCAATGCAACTTTCGAGACCGGTAAGACTAATCTTATCATAGGTCAGAGCGGCTCAGGTAAAACTGTACTGATGAAGTCTCTGGTCGGCCTCATCCGGCCGGAAGAAGGTCAGATTCTATTTGACGGACGCAATCTCCTGACCATGAAAGATGAGGAGATCAAAAACCTCCGCAAGGAAATTGGTATGCTGTTTCAGGGGTCGGCTCTGTTTGATTCTGAGACGGTGCTCGGCAATGTGATGTTTCCGCTGATGATGTTCACCCGTACGAGCCGCGCCGAGATGCGCGACCGCGCCATGTTCTGCCTCGAAAGGGTAAATCTCAAGGGGGCCGAGCGTAAATATCCTTCCGAAATCTCGGGAGGTATGCAGAAACGTGTGGCAATCGCCCGTGCCATTGCACTTAACCCCAAGTACCTGTTCTGTGACGAGCCCAATTCTGGTCTTGACCCGAAGACATCTATACTCATCGATGAGCTGCTCAGCGACATCACTCATGAATATAATATAACTACGGTGATCAACACACACGACATGAACAGTGTGCTCGGCATCGGTGAGAATATCATATTCATCAACAAAGGCCATCGGGAGTGGGTAGGTGACATGACCCAGATCTACAATACTTCCAATCAAGCGTTGAATGACTTCGTATTTGCCACACGACTTTTCCAGGAGGTGAGGGAATACGTGGCTGAGCATGGCACAATTGAACAAAGGGAAAAACACAATAAATAATCCCGCACGAACATGAGATTTGCCGATATTCCCGGTCATGAAGATGTGAAACGGCGCCTTCGGCAGATGGTCGATGAAGGCCGCATTCCGCATGCGCTTCTGTTCGAAGGCCCGGCTGGCTCCGGTAAGTTCGCGCTTGCCCGGGCGCTTGCCCAATATATTCATTGCAGCCACCGTACACCTGAGGGTGATAGTTGCGGGGAATGCCCTGAATGCCGCCAGCATCAGACTTTCAATCATATTGATACAGTATATTCCTTCCCTGTAGTTAAGAAAGGCGGTAAACCGGCTGTCTCCGACGATTATATCGATGACTTCCGGGAGTTTATGGCTAAGTATCCTTACATGGATTTTGACCGCTGGCTCATGGCGCTCGATAATATCAATGCTCAGCCACAGATCTATGTCGAAGAGGGTAACAGCTTGCTGCGTCGCCTTTCGTTCATGGCCCGGCAGTCGCAGTACAAGATTGTTCTTTTATGGCTGCCTGAGCGCTTTAAAGAAGAAACAGCCAACAAATTGCTTAAGCTGGTAGAGGAACCTTTCGGCGATACTATCTTTTTGATGGTAAGCAATAATTCCCGTCGTATACTGCCTACAATTTATTCGCGTACCCAACGGATTTCGGTAAAGCGATACGACGACTATGAGCTAATGTCTATACTTGAAGGCATGGGCTATGGTGAAGATGTGGCTTCTGATGTAGCGAGGATTGCTGCAGGCAACGTTAACGAGGCACTGCGTTTAGCCGATGTTTCGAAAGAACGGCTTCAGTTTTTTGACCTATTTGTAGAACTTATGCGTAAGGCATATGCCCGCAAAGTAGGTGAATTGCGTGAATGGAGTCTTGCCGTGGCTGCTTTAGGCCGTGAGCCGCAGATGCAGTTTGTCGATTATTGTATGAGGCTGGTGCGTGAAAGTTTCATCATGCATCTGTCTGATCCGCGCTTGTTGACTTTGACAGCCGCCGAGCATGCGTTCACAGTTAAGTTTTTCCCGTTCATAAATGAGAAGAATGTGATTGATATGTGCGCACTGTTCGATGCTGCGCGTCGCGACATAGCCGCTAATGCCAACGCAAAAATTGTGTTTTTTGACCTTGCCGTGAAGGTGATAATGCTTATACGTCGTAAATGATGCAGCCAAATTTCTTGCGCTCGGTTGCTCAATATTATTCCTCTGAGGCTCCGGGGCGCCCTGCGCAGGAGAACATCATATATGTTCTGCCCAATAAGCGCAGCGCGATGTTTTTGAAAAAATATGTGCGTGAGCAGGTGAGCGGTGTCGCTCTTATGCCCCGGTTCATGACCATGCGCACCTTCATAAGCATTTTTGCGGCCAGACCTGAGGCTCAACCACGCGAACTGCTGTTTATTCTCTATGAGGCCTATCGCAGAGCGATGAAGGCAAGAGGACGTGCAGAGGGGGTGAGAGAGTTTGATTCATTTATATTCTGGGGCGACATGATTCTCTCGGATTTCGATGACATTGACCGCTCACTTGTCAATGCAGATGAGCTCTTCAAGAATTTACGCGATATTAAAGAGATACAGGCCAATTATCTTGACGACGAGCAGAAAGAGGTGATACGGCGTGTTTGGGGAGAGAGTCGTCTGACTGCCGACATAGATGAATTCTGGCTTCATATCGGAGAAAACCCTGAGGACGGAGCTATGGCGTCGAAGTTTGTCTATCTGTGGGAGATTCTGGCCGAAGTATACCATAATTTTCATTCAATACTTGCTGAGAAGGGAATCGCCTCTCCAGGTGGGCAATATAGGTCAGCCCTGGCAAAGATCAGCTGCCTGAATGACTATGATATTCCGGCTGACACTCATTATGTGTTTGTCGGATTCAACGATCTGTCGACGGTCGAGACTCTGATTTTTGACCGGCTCAGGGGGCTGGGTGTCGCATCTTTCTTCTGGGATACGGCGGTGTTGTCGGCGGGTGCTGACATTCAGTTCTCACGTCCGCTTCGACGTTTGTCCGAGTTGGTGAGGAACTTCCCGATGCCTGCTGGATACAGTGTGCCGATGCCTGAATGCACGCCTGAGATAACTGTGTCTGCTGTACCTTCGAATGTAGGCCAGGCCAAGGCTCTGACTCCTTTATTGTCGGATTGGGCCCAAGCTGGATATATTGACAGTGCCAATCCACTCAACACGGCTGTCGTGCTGCCCGATCAGGGGCTTCTTCTGCCGTCGCTCATGTCGATTCCTGAAGATATAACGGCTGTCAATATTTCGATGGGTCTATCGTATCGTACGACTACCTTCGCGTCGTTACTTCACTCCATAATCAGCATGCAGCTTAGAGCGCGTGATATACATGGATCTACGCATTTCTATTACGAAGATCTCACCTCCGTTCTGGCACACCCGCATATCCAACTCATTGCGAGGGTAGAGGCTGATGACTTATCGAAGATGATCGCCGAGAATAAATTGTATAACATAGCCGCCGCGGAGGTTACAGCAATGGCCCCGTCTTTAAAGGCTGTGTTCACCCCTGTGCGCGATCTTTCGCAAGTGGCCGATGTGGCAGCTTATCTGCTCAAGCTTTTGGATTGGTTGCAGGCACGGCTCGACACGTCGGACCCTGACAGTGAGATGCCGGTTGCTAAATTTGAATTGGAAGCCATAGCCTATTTCCGGTCAGAAGTTGAGGCTTTGTCTGAGCTTATTGCGCAATATGGCGTCACAATGACGGAGAGAACCTTTTTCCATCTCTTCGAACGCATCTTTACCAGCCGCGGACTTACAGTGAACGGTACACCTTTGGCAGGATTGCAGGTGTTGGGCGTTCTTGAGACGCGTGCCCTCGATTTTGACAATCTTATTGTGCTGTCGATGAATGAGCGCGTCTTCCCCCGTAAGCAATATTCCCGCACCATGATTCCAAACACGCTGCGAAGTGGATTCGGTTTGCCTGACTTCGAGAGTCTGGAATGGACGTATGCCTATTGTTTCTATCGTCTGATTGCCCGCGCGCGTAGAGTTTCTCTCTTCTATGATTCCCGTACCGATGGCCTTGGAAATGGAGAGGTCTCGCGGTATATATCGCAGATGAAATACCTTATGCCGGGGCTGAACGTAAAAGTTGGAACGGTGAGTTATCCTGCCGGAAGTGATTCGAAGGCCTCTATTTCCTTGCCCAAAACTCCGGAAATCATGGCTGAGCTTGACGAGTTCCGCGCAGGCGGACGCTTGCGGTTGTCGGCCTCGGCTCTCAAGACCTACAAACAATGTCCGATGAAATTCTATCTTGAGTATGCACGCCGCATGCGAGGATCGGATGAATTGGTAGATTATATCTCGGCCTCAGAATTCGGAACGGTTGTTCACAATGTAATTCAGAAATTATATAGCGACTACAAAGGTCAATTGATCACTTCCGAGGTTCTCGATAAGTGGCTACACCCGGATAATGCGCGTATCGATGAGATTGCCCGTGAGATGATTGTGCGTGAGCGTTACCCTAAAGCCAAGAATCCCGATGAAGTCATATTGTCGGCTGAGGCGCAGCTCGCGAGCAGCCTGGTTGCCAAGATTGCCCGTGCTAATCTTGTGGCAGAACGCGATTTATACTGTCGTGGAGGCCAGAGCTTCACATTCGTGGAGAATGAGATGAAGGTCAATAAGGTTTGGTCGGTTGCTCCAGATCTTGATGTTAATTTCTACATGTCGATTGACCGTGTTGACCAAGTTTCCGGAGAGTTCCTACGTTTTATCGACTTCAAGACAGGCGATGACGATTTCGTTTCTGAAAAACTGGATAGCCTGTTCAATCGGAATTCGACTGCAAAAGATGGCATACTTCAGCTGATGATCTATTGTGAGGCTTATCTGTCGATAGAGAATGAGGCGGTAGATATTGAGGCGGTGCTTCATCCTATGCGGCGCTTATCTGGCGGCTTCCCTCTGATGCCTCTGCGTATTGCCGGACAAGATATGACGTCCTATAAGGCTCTCCGGGATGAATTTAAACCTCTTCTCCAGACTTTTATCAAAGAAATTTTTGATCCGGCAGTTCCGATTACGCAGTGTAAATCCGACACACCATGTGTTTATTGCCCATTCCAGGCCATGTGTGGGCGCATACCTAAGCGTTACTGATGGCTGGGATATATATACACATACCTTTCTGCCACAGCAAGTGTGCTTACTGTGATTTTTACTCCCTTGCACGTACCGATAGAATCACAGCCTATACAGCTGCCTTAAAGATGGAGTGGATGAGTCGTAGGGCGGAACTTGGAGATGAAGCCGTGCGCACCATTTATCTGGGCGGAGGCACTCCGTCGTTATTGCCTGGAGAAGCCTTGCTTGATATAGCCGGATGGTTACCGAAAGACTATGTTGAAGAGTTTACGCTGGAGGTAAATCCTGAGGATGTGAATGCCGGCGCGGTGAAAACATGGCTCAGTGCCGGAGTGAACCGTGTGAGCATGGGTGTGCAATCGCTGGTCGATTCAGAGCTTGCGGCGGTTGGAAGAAGACATTCTGCGGCCGAAGCTTTGAAAGCCATTGAGTGTCTTAAGGGCGGCGGTATTGAGAATATCAGCTGTGACCTTATATACGGATTACCCGGACAGACGGCTCAATCATGGCAGCATTCGATTGACACGTTGCTTGCATCCGGCATCACACATCTGTCGGCGTATTGTCTCAGTTATGAGCCCGGAACGAGGCTATACTTGAAGCGCGAGCGGGGAGAGGTCGAGGAGGCAGACGATGAGTTGATTGAAGAAATGTATAAGCGTCTGTGCAGTGCTGCGCGGATGCGAGGTTTTCGACACTACGAAATTTCAAATTTTGCTCTGGCCGGATATGAGTCACGCCATAATTCGTCGTATTGGACAGGAATCCCTTATCTCGGACTTGGCCCTGGCGCTCATAGCCTTGGAGTTGATGGTGTGAGGCGCTATGTGCCTTCGTCTCTAAAGACCTATCTCGCTGACCCTTCTAATTCTGCAGTTGTAGACGAAGAAACTGAGCTTGATCGCCTTAATGACCGCTTGCTCATTAGTCTGCGTACAGCGGCAGGCCTCGATTTGACAGCCTTGACTCCGTTGCAGTATGCAACAATAGAAACAGCCGCCGCCCCGCATCTGCGTGCAGGACGGCTGGTGAAAGAGGCCGGAGTTCTCCGTGTGCCGGAAGAGGCCTGGTTGGTGTGTGATTTAGTATTGAGGGATCTTTTCTTCGAGGATTAAGCGCTTACCACATAGGTGTGAAGCCGTCGGAGATCGGAAGAGCACACGTCTGAACTCCAGTCACCCTTAGGTATCTCGTA
>CAJUJB010000037.1 GCA_910586595.1 uncultured Muribaculaceae bacterium
TCAAGCCCCGAAGGCCACAAGCCGACGGGGCTTTTTTTATGTATATCCGCGAAGAAGCTCCAGTGCGCTTGCGGATGGCTGGCTCCGGATGGGTTGGTAGGTTGATGAGGTTGATGGGGTGAGGTGGGTAATGAAAGGCACCATGAATGAGTAATAATCCGTGCAGATATGGGGAGAATATGCTGTGAAGAGCCCTTAATAGGGTAGGATTAGTGATTTTTAGGTGATTAGTTAAATTGAGATGCTAAAAAATTTGGTAGAATGAAAAAAAATTCGTTACTTTGCACGCTGAATTGTGGCGCATCCTTTTAAAGTTACCGGACCAGATGCAACCGGTGGCGATATGAGAACTGCGATGCCGGCCGCAACTCGTTGTTAAAAACTGAAATAACAAAAGAACGATAAACCATTAACAGCCATGTCAAAGATTTGTCAAATCACCGGCAAAAAAGCGATTGTGGGAAATAACGTTTCGCACTCGAAGCGTCGCACCAAACGCAAATTTAACGTTAATCTCTTCACAAAGAAGTTCTATTGGGTAGAACAGGATATGTGGATCAGCCTCACAATTTCTGCCGCCGGCCTGCGCACTATCAACAAGCTCGGCCTTAACGCAGCAATGACCCAGGCTTATGAAAAGGGTTTCCTCCAGGCATCGGATATCAAACCCGTCGGTTTCTAATTTCCCACTTTAATCTGACGTAACAATGGCAAAGAAAGCAAAAGGCAATCGCGTGCAGGTAATCCTCGAATGTACCGAACACAAAGCCAGCGGCATGCCCGGCACCAGCCGCTACATCACCACCAAGAATCGTAAAAACACTACCGAACGTCTCGAGCTTAAGAAATACAACCCCATTCTTAAGAAGATGACCATTCACAAAGAAATTAAATAATAATAAGTAGATATGGCAAAGAAAACCGTCGCATCGCTCCAGAAAGGCGAAGGCCGCACCTACAGCAAGGTTATTAAGATGGTGAAGTCTCCCAAAACCGGTGCTTACACCTTCAAAGAAGAAATGGTTCCTAACGACGCAGTGAAAGACGCCCTTAAATAAGCATCCTCATCACCGCATTTCCCCATAAGGCAGGACGCATCCTCACGGTAGCTCCTGCCTCTCTTTTTTTCTGCCCCAATAAATTATTATGACCTGCTTAACCGCAGGCGCGGGTAGATTGTTTCATATAAGACATTATACGATTAACCCAATCTCATAGTCTTTTCCATGCACCAGGGATTTTTCAGAGTTGCCTGTGCCGCACTCGCTGTTAAAGTTGCGGATACGGAAGCCAACGCCTCCAATATACTTGATCTGATGGCGCAGGCCTATTCAGCCGGCGCGGATGCCATTGTCTTTCCGGAAATGGCTGTCAGCGGTTATACTTGTGGCGACCTTTTTCATAATTCTACATTGTTGACCGGTTGCCGTGAGGCTTTACGCCGTATCTCCGACAGTACGGCCGCCTATCCGGGTATGATGGTTGTTGTGGGTGCTCCGGTGAGATGTGGCTCGAGCCTCTATAATTGTGCGGTAATATTTACCGGAGGTGCGCCTGTGGCTGTCGTTCCAAAGACATATATTCCGAATTATAATGAGTTCTATGAGAAACGGTGGTTTGAAGGCGCCCCAACGCCGGCGGAAACTACTTTTGTAGAGCTGTGGCCCGGTTGTCCGACAGTGCCTTTCGGCGCCCAGCACGCTGTGAGGTTCAAAGATGTGAATATCGGTATAGAGATATGTGAAGATCTATGGACAGCTATTCCTCCCAGTTCCCGCCTCGCTCTGGGTGGCTGCGAATTGATAATGAACTTATCGGCAAGCGATGACCTCATCGGTAAATATGCCTACCTCAAGAGTCTTATCGCACAGCAATCCGCCCGCTGCATTGCAGCTTACGCTTATGCCTCCGTTGGCTTTGGTGAATCGTCGACCGATCTTGTCTTTGACGCAAAACTTTTTGTGGCGGAGAACGGGCAGATGCTTGTGTCCAACGTTCGCTGGAAGAGTGGCAACCAAATGGTCGTGACCGATATTGATATAGAGGCCCTTCGACGTGACCGTCTGCATAACGGATCGTTTGCGGCTTGTGGTGTAAGAGAAGATGCTTCGCTCACAATTGTCGAGGTTGAAGGAGATGAAGATCCACGCGCTGCCGGCAAGTTGCTTCGCCATGTTGATCCACGGCCTTTCGTGCCGGCTTCCGACGAGCATCTGCGTGAACGCTGCGAGGAGATTATCAATATACAGGTTGCCGGGCTGGCCCAGCGTTTATCTGCTACGGGTTGCAAGAGTCTTGTGATCGGCATATCGGGTGGATTAGATTCGACTTTGGCTTTGTTGGTCGCAGCGAGAACTTTTGACCGCCTCGGTCTTGATAGGAAGGGTATAACGGGCGTAACTATGCCTGGCTTCGGCACTACCGACCGCACGTATAACAATGCGCTTACACTGATGACTGCGTTGGGTGTCACCCAGCGCGAAATATCAATCGCTCCAGCCGTCACCCAGCATTTTGCCGACATTGGCCATGATGCCTCTGTGCACGATGTGACATATGAGAATAGCCAGGCGCGTGAGCGTACTCAGTTGCTGATGGATATTGCCAACCAGACCGGAGGTATGGTGCTCGGAACCGGTGACCTCTCAGAGCTGGCTTTAGGCTGGGCCACCTATAATGGCGATCACATGTCGATGTATGGAGTAAATACGGGCGTGCCTAAAACTCTTGTCAAATACCTCACTCGGTATTTCGCAGATATTACTCCCGACCAATCGGAGCGTGCCGCCCTTCTTGATATAATCGACACACCGATCAGTCCGGAGCTTATTCCAGCCGAACCCGACGGCACCATCAAGCAGAAGACAGAAGATCTCGTAGGCCCCTATGAACTCCACGACTTCTTCCTCTACTATACCTTGCGCTATGGTTTTACTCCACGGAGAATCTTTCTTCTGGCAATCGAAGCCTTCCGCGACCTTTATCCCCGTGAGGTTATACTGAAATGGGAGAAGACCTTCTTCCGCCGATTCTTCAATCAGCAGTTCAAGCGCTCGTGCTTGCCTGATGGCCCTAAAGTGGGCAGTGTGTGTCTTTCGCCGCGCGGCGACTGGCGCATGCCATCGGATGCCTCGTCGGCGCTCTGGCTGAAGGAACTTGAGGAACTCTGATAAATCTGTATGCCGAGTATTGTAAAGGATTTTGAGTCGCGGGCCGAAGCGTTTATCGGCACAGGGAGGTTGCTGCATACCGGAGCTCCGGTTCTGGTGGCTTTAAGCGGAGGGGCCGACTCTGTCGCTCTGTTGGCGTTGCTCACCCGTCTGGGATATGACTGTCGGGCCGCTCATTGCAATTTCCATCTGCGAGGAGAGGAGTCGATGCGTGACATGCGCCATTGCCAGGCTGTATGTGAGGCCTTGGATGTGGATCTCTATGTACGAGACTTTGATGTAGCTGCGCGCCGGGCCTCCAACCCGGGTGAATCGGTGGAGATGGCATGCCGTGAGCTGCGCTATGCGTGGTTTGCCGATTTGCTTGACCGTGAAGGGGCGCAGGCAGTCGCTGTAGGGCATCATCGTGAGGACCGTGCAGAGACCTTCATGCTGAATCTGATGCGTGGAGCCGGTATTGCCGGCCTGACCAGCATGCGGGCGCGGAATGGAAGTGTGGTGCGGCCGTTGCTGATATTTTCTCGCGAAGAGATTGAGCAGTATATTGCCACCCTCGGCCTTGACTATGTGACCGACAGCAGCAATGCCTCAGATGCGCACCGTCGCAATCGATTGCGAAATAATATTTTTCCCGCACTTGAGGATGCCTTCCCAGGCGCGACTGATTCTCTGTTGCGAAGTATGGGCCATCTTGAATCGGCCCGGGCTATTTTTATGGAAGCTATTGAAGGTAAACGCCAGAAGTATTTTTCCGGCAATTCAATATGTCTGGCCGATCTTGCCCGCACCGAGTCGGTGGCGTCTACTGTGCTATATGAGTTTCTTCGTCCGCTCAGATTTACCTACACTCAGATTCTCGACATGCTTGCATCCTGCGATGCTTCAGGGGCCACATTCCGCTCTACCGATGGCGCGGTGGTTGCTGAGTTAAGCCGTGGAATTCTTGAGCTTGTCGATTCAAGCCGATTGAATCTTGATCAGCGCGACAGTTATCCTGTCAATCTTCTGCATGATATAATTGAACCCGTGCATATCTCGGTCAGCCGTCACGCCATAGGAGAATTCCAGCCCGAGGGTTTAGGCCCGGATGTGGCATATCTCGATGCGGCAGCCCTTCTTGGCGATGCACGGTGGGAATTGCGCCATTACCGCCGTGGTGACCGCATTGTGCCTTTCGGTGCACATAAATCGAAACTTGTAAGCGATCTATTTGCCGGGGCACACTACAGCGCCTCACAGAAACGGAGTGCCTGGATTCTCACACGTAATGGCGAAATAATGTGGCTACCGGGGCTGCGCAATTCCGCGCACTTCGCACTTGGCCCCGATTCGCGGCATTACATACGCCTCCAATTACTTGAAATACCTAACTGAATGACATGAAAACCATACTTACATCACTCGCGGCTCTGACCGCTTTAAGCACTGCCGCCACATGCGCCGCGGCCGATATAGTGTCGACTCCGGCCTATAGCTGGCATGGAGATACTATCACACAGGGAGAGTATATGGCCACCGCACCATCAGAATTTGAGATTGTGTCGACCTACTCAGCCCAGCCAGGCTATTACATGCCTGTAGAGAAACAGTGGAAGCTCAAGAACGACATCAGCTCGTATCCCCGCCTGACCACTCCCAATAAGTTGCACGCAGCGATATATAACATGGGCCTCGACGAGATGGTGAATGCCGTGGAGCCCGATACGACACTCCGCACGGGCAAGGAATGGGCTGGAGTGTGGACACGCGACGTGTCCTATTCAATTCTACTTTCCATGGCTTATCTGCAGCCGGAGGCCTCGCGTATATCCTTGATGAAGAAGGTTACGCCGACCGGTGTGATTGTGCAGGATACCGGCAGCGGTGGCGCATGGCCTGTGAGCTCTGACCGAGAGATATGGACGTTGGCGGCTTTTGAAGTCTACAAGGCTACCGGCGACCGTAAATGGCTTGAATATATCTACCCAATCATCCAGAAGTCACTTGCCGACGACGCGCTTACAGTCAACTCACCTTCGGGCCTGGTAAAGGGAGAGACATCGTTCATCGACTGGCGTGAGCAAAGTTACCCCAAATGGATGCAGACGGTCGACATATATAATTCCGAGGCGCTTGGCACCACGGTTGTACATATCCAGGCGCTGCGTACCTTGGCGGAGATTGCATCGATTCTCGGTCATAAAAAAGAGGCTGAAGCCTATGAGCAGTATGCCCGCTCGATGGCTGATGCTGTGAATGCCGAGCTGTGGATGGACGACAAGGGCTACTATGCGATGTATAATTACGGCCGCAATTTCCCTATCCTCAATCCTCGCGCGGAGACTCTCGGTGAGTCATTGGCCATACTCTACGACGTTGCCTCGCCTGAGCGTGCACGTACGATTACGGAGAACAATCCGACAACTCCTTTCGGCGCGGCCATCTTTTTCCCGCAGATTGCCGACATGCCTCCTTACCACAATAACTCTCTTTGGCCATGGGTGGCTGCTTATTGGGCGATTGCCAATGCAAAAGCAGGTAATGAGCAGGGCACACTTGAGGCTATAGGCTCCATTTTCCGACCGGCAGCCTTGTTCGCCACCAATAAAGAAAATTTTGTGCTGGATAACGGCGATATAGCCACAGAACTTAATTCGTCTAACATGCTGTGGTGCCTGGCAGGCAATCTGGCCGTGACCAACCGTATACTGTTCGGTATTAACTTTGAGGCCGATGGTCTGCGCTTCGCTCCATTTGTGCCGAAGGCGCTGGCTGCCGAACGCACACTTGAGAATTTCCATTACCGTGATGCCGTTCTATCGATCACGGTGAAAGGATATGGCAATGAGATTAAATCATTTACCCTCAATGGTAAAGAGCATAAGCCTTTTATCCCGGCCAATATCAAGGGTGATAATAAGATTGTCATCACCATGGCCGATAACGACATCGCACCTCTTAAGGTAAATCATACAGCCAATGTGAAGGCCCCTCTTACTCCGATTACCTGGATTGCCGACGGCCGACTCCAATGGAATCCTATCGAGTATATCGCCCGGTATAAAGTGCTGCGCGATGGCCGGGTGGTTGCCGAGACTCGTGAGACATCTTATGATGTTTCTGTGCCTGGAGAATATCAGGTGATAGGTGTTTCCGACAAGGGTGTCGAAAGCTTTGCCTCTGAGCCACGAAGCTCCCGCAGTAAGCTTACGGTGCAGATGCCAGCAGAAGAAACTGCGATTTTATCAGCAGCAGTCGCCTACCAGCCCACAGAAGCCTTGGCTGGATTCTCAGGAGCTGGCTTCCGGGAGTTTGACAGAGCTTCGGCACCTCTCTCGGTAGATGTGGATGTTCCGGAAGAAGGCAACTATGCCATATCAATCAGGTATGCCAATGGCAACGGCCCGATCAACACCGAAAACCGTTGTGCGATCCGAACCCTCTCGGTCGATGGTAATCGTGCGGGGGTAGTGGTGATGCCTCAGCGAGGGGTCGCCAACTGGAACGACTGGGGCATGAGCAACTCACTTATTGTGCCTCTCTCGGCCGGTCGCCATACCGTTAAAATCGATTATCGCCCAGAGAATACCAACATGAATATCGACACCAACCACGCGCTTCTCGACTGCATCGTGCTTGAAAAAATAAACTGACGGACTGAGCGAACATCTTTATAAGTTAAAACGTTGGAAATGTATACTTGATACACTTCCAACGTTTTAGTTATGAGAAAGATATTCACCTTAATGCTTCTGGCGGTGCTCATGGCTTCCTGTAGCCCGTTCACTCTCGTCAACAGCGAGACTTATAATAATGCCGATCTGGCTTCTTACCATACATTCCGCATTGTCACTCCCGACGAGGGGCGTCTGCCACCCGGCATGGAGATGGTCACTTACTACAATATCGCAGCTGCTATACGTGAGCAGATGATGGATCGTGGATTCACCGAAGACCCACAGTCACCTCTGCTTATCAACATCGGTCTGACCGTGCATCGCGAGATTGAGACAGAGCCGGCACTTCCTCCTGGCTATATGCCTTACTCCGGCCCTTATTTCAACGGTTACTATCCTTACTTCATGTATCCTCGTGCAAATTACTGGGCAAGCTATTATGCCAATGCCAAAGTCATCACCGGCATTTATAAAGAAGGTGTGCTGACTATGGATATAGTGAACATTAATGAGAAACTACCTCTTTATTCATCGTCTGTGGCCACGATTCTTGAGAATGGGCAGAGCCAGTTCCGCGATCTGAAAGGTATTGCCGAAGCGGTTCAGACCCTTTTCTCCAAGTTCCCCGTTCCTCTTCTGCCTCAGTATAGAAAGAACTGATGTTTTTTAATCATAGTAATTATCCTTCACCGGGCTGTCCGGTGGAGGATTTTTTCCATTTTCACAGATATGATTACCAATAACCCTTTAAGATTGGACATAGGGTTGAAGTTCCGCAGAAAAAGCCGTATCTTTGTGGAGCAATAGGTAATCCATCATTTACATGACTACGATAAAAGACAAGGAATTTGGAGGCGAGCGTCCGCTCTTCGCCTCACGCGATCTGAGACTTGAGAATGTAACCATCCATGCCGGTGAATCAGCGCTCAAATGCTGCCGTAACATTGATGCGGTGGAATGTACGTTTGAAGGTAAATATCCCTTCTGGCACGTCGATGGCTTTAAAATAGCCGATAGCCTTTTCACTCCGGGCGCCAGGGCGGCCTTGTGGTATTCGCGTGGTCTGGAGATGCGCAATACGCTTGTAGAGGCACCTAAGATGTTCCGTGAAATGCATGGCATACTTCTCGACCATGTGCGTATTCCCGATGCTCAGGAAACCCTCTGGCACTGCAGCGACGTCACCCTGCGAGATGTGGAGGTGGCCAATGCCGACTATCTTTTCATGCATAGCCGCGACATCGACATCGACCGTTATCGCCAGAATGGTAATTACTCTTTCCAGTATTGCCGGAATGTGGTTATCCGTAACGCCGTTCTCCACACCAAAGATGCCTTTTGGAATACAGAGAATGTGACGGTTTATGACTCGGAGATTCATGGTGAGTATCTCGGCTGGCATTCAAGCAACCTCCGTCTTGTCAACTGCCATATAACGGGCACTCAACCCTTATGTTATGCATCGGGTCTTGTGCTGGAGAACTGTACATTCGGCCCGGATGCTGACCTCGCTTTTGAAGATTCAAGTCTGAACGCGACTATCCGCGGCCATATCACCAGTGTTAAAAATCCACGTTCGGGCTCAATTATTGCCGACAGTATTGGAGAACTTATCATCGACGAACATGTGCAGGCGCCTGCCGACTGTATAATCAAGACCGCGCAGTGATGGAATTTGATTTTGACACGCCTGTGTGCCGACGGGGCACCAACTCGTATAAATGGGATTCGGAAGCCGACGGAGACGTGATCCCTCTCTGGGTGGCGGATATGGATTTCCGCACGGCTCCGGTTATTACCGAGGCTCTCAGAAGGCGCGTTGATCAGGGAATATTCGGCTACACACGTGTTCCGGATGCGTATTATAATGCCACTGTAGAGTGGTTTGCCCGGCGTCATCAGCTCGAAGTTGACAGGAACCATATACTATATACCAGCGGAGTCGTTCCTGCTGTGTCGGCCGTTATAAAGGCACTTACAGAGCCTGGAGATAAAGTTATAGTGCAGACTCCGGTCTACAACTGTTTCTTCTCATCAATCCGCAATAATGGATGTGAGGTGCTTGAGAATCCTCTGGTGTATGCCGACGGCACTTACAGTGTCGACTTTGAAGATCTGCGACGCAAAGCCAACGATCCGAAGGCGAAGATTCTTCTGATGTGCAATCCTCATAATCCGGCCGGTCGGGTATGGACCCGCGATGAGCTTGAGATGATGGGCCGCATAGCGATTGATAATGGCTTGACTGTGGTGAGCGATGAGATACATTGCGAGCTCGTCTATGAGCCTTACCGCTATATCCCCTTTGCGTCGATAAGCGAGGAATTCTATGCCAAGTCGGTGACATGTACGTCGCCAAGCAAGGCATTCAATACTGCCGGGCTCCAGATCGCCAATATTTTTGTAGCTGATGCCCACATGCGCAGGGCCATCGACCGCGCCATCAATATAAACGAGGTATGCGATGTGAATCCTTTCGGAGTCGAGGCGCTTATTGCAGCCTATACTTCGGGAGAGGAATGGCTGTCGGCACTTAAAGATTATCTTTATGAGAATTATCTCACCTTATGCAAATATTTCAACGAGCATTGCCCACGGCTGTCGGTAGTAACTCTTGAAGGCACTTATCTTGCCTGGGTCGATTGCAGGGCGCTGGGCCTTTCTTCGGAGGAGCTTGAACGTATACTTTTAAAAGAGGCTAAGGTATGGATAAATGGCGGCACACATTACGGGGCTGCCGGCGAAGGGTTTATCCGCATCAATCTTGCTTGTCCGCGGCAATTGCTGATGACGGCTCTGGAGCGTATGGTTGCGGTGTTGCAGAGGCTGTGATAGATGGTATACCGGGAATTTTTTGTACCTTTGCAGAAGATTGACTAAGACAATGGAATTTACTCTCGATTATTTCGCAGGTCTTGCCGAAGAGGCAGCCCGCAATCTGCACTATCCTGCAACTACCCCCGGACTTTATGCTCCGATCCAATATGCCATGGCGTCGGGTGGCAAGCGAATCCGCCCAGCTCTGTGTCTGGCAGTATACAACGCCGTGTGCCATAAAGATCCGGCTGCGGCCATAAATCAGGCGATGGCCGTGGAGATGTTCCATAACTTCACATTGCTTCACGACGATGTGATGGATAATGCCGACGTCCGCCGTGGGCGTGCCACTGTCCATCGCAAATGGGGTGAAAACGCTGCCATTCTAAGTGGCGACACTATGCTCAGCATGGCTTATGGCCTGCTTGCCGATGGCGCAGGGGCCGATTTCGCTGCAATATTCGAGGTATTCAACCGCACTGCCATCGAGGTCTACGAGGGGCAGCAACTCGACATGGAATTTGAAGACCGCAGCGATGTCACCGTCGATGAGTATATGGAAATGATACGGCTTAAGACCTCGGTTCTTCTCGGCTGCGCATGCCGCATCGGTGCCATGCTTGCCGGGGCGCCGGAGGACGTCTGCGATAGTTTCTACAACTACGGAATATCGCTTGGACTTGCCTTCCAGCTTCAGGATGACTGGCTCGACACCTTTGGCGATCCGGCTGTGTTCGGCAAGGAGATTGGCGGCGATATTCTCAATAATAAGAAGACATGGCTGCTTATCACTGGCCTTGCAGAATCAGAGGATGAGCTGGAAGGTATATTAGGCGAGGATCTGGAGCCTGCGGAAAAAATCGGGCAGGTAACCAGGGTCTACAATCGCCTGGATCTCGCCAACCGCTGTGCCGCTCTGGCTATGAGATATGCCGACGAGGCTGTAGCTGCCCTCAAAGGCATTGAGCTTGATGAAAAGGCCAGGTCATTCTTTGAATCACTCGCTAAGGACGCCGCAACCCGCAACCACTGATCCATCCGGCTATGATAGACACCCATACTCACCTGTATGTTCCGGAATTTGCCATCGAAGGGCAAGCTGACGGTTCGGCGGCAGGGCAGTGTGCGGCAGTTGACCGCGCGCTTGGTGCAGGAGTAGAGATGATGGTGCTTCCGAATATTGACCGTGCCAGCGTTGGGCAGATGAAGCTGCTGCATGAGCTCCGGCCTGCATGTACTGTCATGGGCATTGGCTTGCATCCGACTGAGGTCAAGGAGAATTTCCGCGAAGAACTTGCTTATGTCATGGACGAGCTGCAGACCAACTCCCTGCAGTATCATGCCGTAGGTGAGGTCGGGATAGACCTCTATTGGGATAAAACCTATGCCCGCGAGCAGATGGAGGTATTCGATCATCAACTTTCAGTGGCTGAACGTCTTGGCTTACCTGTCATCATACATTGTCGCGAAGGTCTGGAGCAGACACTTGAGGTTCTTTCAGGTCACAAAGGCGTTGAGGCTGTTTTCCACAGCTTCGGTGGCACTTGCGATGATGTTGATCTTATCCGCCGTACGGGCGACTATTGGTTTGGCATCAACGGCATAGTGACATTCAAAAATTCAAAACTTGCATCAGTTCTCCCCCATATAGGCATCGATCGCTTGCTCACAGAGACAGATTCACCCTATCTCGCCCCGGTGCCGTTCAGAGGGCGGCGGAATGAAAGTAGCTATATTCCCCATATCCTCACCACCATGGCTGGCGCACTCTCGAAGTCGGAAGCCGACGTCGACGCTGCGACTACCGCCAATGCAAAACGACTGTTTAAATTGAGTTAGACTCAATCAATCTTTAACATCCAATATACAATATCCCCTTTTTGAAATGGCAAAAATCGGTTCTGTAATGACGCCCGTAGGCCGTAAGGCACTGCTTCTCGGCAGTGGCGAGCTTGGTAAAGAAGTGGCAATCGAGCTTCAGCGTCTCGGCGTGGAAGTTGTGGCATGCGACAAGTATGCGAATGCCCCTGCGATGCAGGTGGCTCACCGCTCGTATGTGTTCGATATGCTTGATGGCGAGAAATTGCGCCAGATTGTCGAGCGGGAGAAGCCCGATCACATCATTCCCGAGATCGAGGCAATCGCCACGCCTATGCTTGTTGAGCTTGAAAAAGACGGTTACAACGTCACTCCTACTGCCCGTGCGGCATTCCTTACTATGAACCGCGAAGGCATACGCCGCCTCGCCGCCGAGGAACTTGGATTACCGACCTCACCTTACCGCTTTGCTTCGACTTACGATGAGTTCCGCAAGGCCATAGAGGAAATCGGCCTTCCTGTGGTGGTGAAACCCGTGATGAGTTCGTCGGGCCATGGCCAGTCGACCGTGCGCACAGAAGATCAGATTGAATCAGCCTGGCGTGAAGCGCAGGAAGGTGGCCGTGCGGGTGCCGGTCGAGTGATTGTAGAGGGCTTTGTCGACTTTGACTATGAGATAACTCTACTTACCGTCCGCAGCTGTTCAGGCACTGTATTCTGTGCACCTGTCGGCCATATCCAGGTCGATGGCGACTACCGTTATTCCTGGCAGCCTCAGCCTATGAGCGAGAAGGCTCTTGATGAGGCAAAGGCTGTGGCAGCTGCTGTGACCAACGCTCTTGGCGGCTATGGCATCTTCGGTGTGGAGCTCTTCGTGAAAGGCGATAAGGTTATTTTCAGCGAAGTATCTCCTCGCCCCCACGATACGGGTATGGTGACGATGATTTCGCAGGATATGAGCGAGTTCGCTCTGCATGCCCGTGCACTTCTGGGTCTTCCAGTGCCTGAAGTCCGTTTCCTTGGCCCCTCGGCATCGCGTGCGATTGTAGTTGAGGGCGAGACCGACCGAGTTATCTTCGATAATCTTGAGAAGGTGCTTGCAGACCCTGGTGTGCAGCTGCGCATATTCGGTAAGCCTGAAATCCACGGTCATCGTCGCATGGGCGTGATTCTTGCAACGGCTGACACTGTCGATGAGGCCCGTGCCAAGGCTGAGCGTGCCTATGAAGCTTTAAAGGTAGAGGTGCTCTAATCTGGCCTCTTACTTAATATGAAAATCCCCGGTCTGCCTGAGTGGCTGGCCGGGGATAAATTTTTTTATATAGCGCTTGATCAGCCGAATTTCGAGATCTTGCGGAGCTGGGCTTCGTTGATGATCTTTATGCGTCGGCCATCGACGATGAGTATGCGTTCGTTGACAAAGGTCGAGAGGGTGCGGATGGCATTTGAGGTGGTCATATTGGAGAGGTTTGCGAGGTCTTCGCGTGCCATGTATATCTTGAGCGTGCAGTTGTCGTCTTCATATCCGTAGTTGTCGACCAATACGATAAGGGCTTCGGCAAGGCGTCCACGGATGTGTTTCTGCGTAAGGTTTACAATCTTTGTATCTGAGCCTCCGAGGTTGCGCGACAGCTCATGGATGAAGAACCATGCGAGCTTTATATTTCCTTGGATAAGGTCGCGGACAATGTTGAGAGGCACGGCACCCAGGGTTGATGGCTCGAATGCCGATGCGCTCGATACGTAGGGCTCGCCGGCAAAGTATGCGCGGTAACCGAAGTATTGAACAGGCCGGATAAGACGCAGAATCTGGACACGGCCACCAACACCTTCTTTGGTTTTCTTTACTTTGCCTTTGAAGAGACACCAGAGAAATTCGGGCTCATCGCCTTCTGCATATATGAGTTGGTTTTTTTTGAACGAGTGTATCTGAAGATTGTCGGCGACAATCCTTTTTTCATCGGGAGAGAGAATCGACCATATTTCGGCCATGTCTTCATTGATTACCTTTTCGAGAGCAGCTTTCAGCATAGGAAATGAACGGCAGTGAAGTAGAATAGTAGTATAGCGTGCAAAATTACTAAAAAAATGTCAAACGTCAAGAAATTGTCCGTAAAAAATGATGTTATTAAGCTTGACGGACTTTGTTTAACGCTGATTATTAGCAATGTATGCATATCTATGCTGAATGCCGCGCTGGAGACTATACGTCGTTGGTCAGTGAGCTTTTCAATTCGTCCTGAAGTTGACGTGCGAGGGCTATGGCTCGCCGGTATTTTATCAAGCCGATAGGTATGCCCACCCCAAGGCCAACGAGCATGCCCAATAAGATGATTTTAGATGAAGGATCGAGTGCCTGGGTGAAGAGGGAGAAGATAACGATTATTCCGAGTGTGATGCCTACTGCCTGAAGTTGCTTCTGGCGCTTGCGGATGTCGACGGCTTGGGTAAGAGCTGAGACAACCGGCATCGACATATAGTCGCTGCGGGCAATCTTACGGGCGAAGAGGAAGTTGAGGATGGCGAGGATGATGCCCATGGCCGCATAGATTACGGCCACCCATAGGGCGAAGTGCATCACGGTGACAATCATCGGCGCTAAGACTGGCAGGCAAAGGCCGACAAGTGCTGTGCGGTAATGAAAGTTGGCCAGCTTGGTCTGAGCTGTCCTCACTCTGCCGGAGGCCAGCTCGGAAGCGATGCGCCGGGTGTCGTTGTCGAGGCGGTCAACTCTCAGGTTGATATTCTGCCATTTATTTCTAAGTTCGTCTAAGTCCATATATAGTGAATCTATGGCGGTTTATGAAGCTGCCATGCGGGAGAGTTTATCTTTAATGCGGTGTATGCGTACGGCTACGTTGGATGCCGATATGCCCATGATGCGGGCAATCTCGTCGTAGGGTTTCTCGTCGAGCCATAGCGTGATAAGGGCCTTGTCGAGAGGGCTCAGAAGAGAGATGAGGCGATAGAGCTCGCGGTATTCCTCGAGCATGGCTGCCGATGAGGCTGTGTCGGCAGGGTCGAAGACAATGTCCTCGAGCTTGATTGTGGTCGAGCCTCCGTGACGTCCGTTTCGCCTATGCCATGTGATGCAGGTGTTGATGGCGGTGCGGTAGATCCATGTCGACATCTTGGCTTCGCCTCTGAACGACTCCATGCCTTGCCAGAGGTTGATGAGTACTTCCTGATAGAGGTCGTCGAAGGATGCCGTGGCCGACGAGTAGAGATAACAGACCTTGGCCACCACTTCGCGGTAACGGTCGGTGATGGCAAGGAATTCTTTTTCTTTCTCTACGGACGTCATACATCTATATGACGCACGCCGGTGTGGAAAATTACATCGGGGGTGAATATTTTTTATCTGGCGGCCATGGCCGGGCTGAGAATTGCGTCAAGGTCATTCTCGGTAGGGTTGTAAGCCACAATCTTACCTTCCGGGTCGATCAGTACTGAGCCGTAGCCTTCAGCGAGGCCGTAGTTGTCGGTAATGGCACGTGCTGTGTCGCCAGCGGCGTGGTATTGCTGTGCGGGCTCGAGGCTGTCGAGTCGGACTATCTCGCGGAACAGACCTTCCGAATCATCGAAGTTGACCCCGATTACCTGTAGGTCGGAGCCGGGATGGCGTCGTTGCCAGGCTGTATACATGTTGGCTGCCCGGCGCGATGCGGCGTCGGTTGAGCTCCAGAAATTGACAAGTACATACTCGCCACGCAGGCGGTCGAGGCTTATTATGCTGTCGGCACGCTCTACGCATAAGGCCGGAGCTGATTTGCCGAGCACGGTGCGTGAGTGTGTCTCGGAGTGTCCTCCGGCAAAGAGGAGCACGCCTATGAAAAGAGCTGCAATAAGAAATGTCTTTTTCATCGTGTTATCCTTTCTTTATAAGAATAACACTCAGGGGGCCCAGATGTTGGACATCTTAGGGTCAGCAGGGGTCGACGTCGTAGTATACCGTTAGGCCTCGCATGAGGGGAGAGGAGGCCAGCTCGATATATTTCGCCCTGAGGATTTCCTTGACCTTCTTCATTGAAGCTTCACGCTCGACCTTGAGCATGATCTTGCGGATATACATTGACTGGACACGGGCTACGGCAGGCTCCTGAGGCGGTGATACCCGCTGGCCGAAGACTGTGCGCAATGAAGCGGCATAGCGTGTGGCGCACTCGGCTACGGTGTTCATGTCGCGGTGCTTGAGGTAGATGTTGATTATGCGGGTGAATGGCGGGAAACCGAATCCCCGGCGTTCTTCCAGCTCATGCGCGAAGAAGCCTGCATAGTCGTGGTTACGGGCGAAGTCGAGTATGGGATGCGATGGGTTGTAGGTCTGTATGACCACCCGGCCAGATCCGTCACGCCGACCGGCACGGCCAGCCACCTGCTCAATCATATTGAATGCCCGTTCGGCAGCACGGAAGTCGGGAAAGTTGATGAGGCTGTCGGCATTGAGTACGCCCACCAGATCCACGTCGCCGAAGTCGAGGCCTTTGGTCACCATCTGTGTGCCGACGAGAATGTCGGCTTTGTGTGCCGAGAAGTCGTCGATTATCCGGCTGTAGCCTTCTTTGTTGCGTGTGGTGTCGAGATCCATGCGCAGCACACGCTTGTCGCGGAAGTTTGAGGCAATCTCGTCTTCGAGCCGCTCAGTGCCGTAGCCCATAATCTCGATTGCGGGTTCCTTGCACTCGGGGCAAACTACCGGCACGGCATATTCGGTGCCGCAGTAGTGGCATACGAGGCGGTTGCTGCGGCGGTGGTAGGTGAGCGATACATCGCAGAAGTCGCACTTTGGAGTAAAGGCACACATCTTGCATCGGGCCAGCGGTGCATATCCGCGTCGGTTGTGGAAGAGTATTGCCTGGCGTTTGCGGCCTACTGCATCGAGTGTGGCGTCGAGCAGGCGGTGTGAGAAGTAGCCAGACACGGCCTTGCGCCCCCGCTCGGCTTTCATGTCGACGATTTCGATAGCCGGGAGGGCTGCATCGCCATAGCGCTGGTTGAGGCTTACGAGGCCGAATTTGCCGGTCGATGCCTTGTGGTAGGTCTCCACTGTGGGTGTGGCGCTGCCGAGCAAGGTCTTGGCGCCGTGCATTGATGCGAGTACGGCTGCTGCATCGCGGCCGTTGTAGCGTGGAGCAGGGTCGTACTGCTTGTAGCTGGCCTCATGTTCTTCGTCGACAATGACGAGCCCCAGGCGCGAGAATGGCAGGAAGACGGCTGAGCGTGCCCCGATGACTACGCAGGGTTGGTCGTTGGCGAGCATTTTCTTCCAGAGGTCGACACGCTCGTTGTCGGAGAATTTGGAGTGGTAGATGAGTACTTTTGAGCCGAAGACCTTCTGCAGGCGTCGTGTGAGCTGGGTTGTGAGGGCTATTTCCGGTACCAGGAAGAGGGCCTGACGCCCTTTGGCGAGTACGTAGTCGATGAGATGGATATATACTTCGGTCTTGCCGGAACCAGTGACGCCGTGGAGGAGCACGATGTCTTTGTCGCGGAAAGAGAGGTGTATTTCGTTGAGGGCTGTTTCCTGAGGCTTGGAGAGGGTGGGCAATGGGCCACCGGGCTCACCGGTGTAGGAAAAACGGGAGATTTCTTTCTTATATATCTCGCACAGGCCTTTGTCGGCAAGAGCCTTTACGATGCCGCGTGTGACGGTGGCCCGGTCCATGAGGACGTCAAGCGGAACTTCGGCCAGCGGTTGGTCGGCCTTATGGAAGCCTGAGAGGGCTATGAGCGCCACCAGGGCCTCTTCCTGCTTGGGCGAGCGGCTGACGGCTGCAAATGCTGCTGTGGAGGCCATTTTGTCGCCTCTGGGAAATGTGGGGCGTACATACTCACGCTTGACTGACCGGTAACGCTCGACCAGCTTTTCTGAGACGCAAAGCAGCCCTTGGTCGACAAGGGCGGTTATGACACCGCTGCGGACTCCTGTCTTGGCCACTATGATGTCGACGCTTGAGCTGCCTTCGCGCCGGAGGAAGTCGAGTACGGTCTGTTGGTCGGGGCCACATGCTGCGAATGCCTCAGGCTCGATGTCGGGGGCTATGTCGATGCGTGTCTCGCTCTCGATTTTGAGTCCTGACGGTATGGCTGCCTTGAACACTTCTCCGAGGCTGCAGAGGTAGTAGTCGGCCAGCCAGCGCCAGAATCGTATCTGACCCGGTAGGATTACCGGCTCGGTATCGAGTACGGTGAGTATTTCTTTGAGCTGGACACCCGAAGGAGGGGCAACCGAGCTTACGCTCTCTACCACGCCGGTGTAGAAATGTTTTTTGCCGAATGGAACGATGACTCTGAACCCGGGCCCCGGCTGAGTGGCCAGGCTATCGGGAACGATGTAGGTGAACGGCCCTTCAAGCGGGAGTGGCAGTATTACCTGGGCGTAACGCATGCTGTATTAATGGGTTGTACTCGGTGAGGAGTGGGGATAAAAAGAAACGGCAGCCTGAATGAGACTGCCGTAGGGTGCCCAGTGGGATTCGAACCCACGACCTTCGGAACCACAATCCGACGCTCTAACCAGCTGAACTATGGGCACCATTTCTAAAGGCACTGCAAAGGTACGCACTTTTTTTGAACCTGCAAGCGTTTTGGCCATTTTTTTTACTTGCACAACGTATTTTTTATAAAAATCGGGGTTCAACTAAAAAAATAGTTGCAAGTGCTTGCATAACTAAAAAATTAGGTATACATTTGCGGCGTGAAGTTATTCCCTTCACATCCAACCGCTAATGATTACATTAAACTCAAAATATACTTTATGACTATGAAAAATCTTCCTATAACGCTTTTTTTGGCCTTCGCAGCCTTCGGGTCGGCCTCAGCCCAGGATGTTCAGGTGGTGAGTGTGGCGTCGAAACCAAAGTCGGAGCTGAAGGTGGATGCAGCATATGACATGCTCGACAAAGCCGACTACGAGTGTATATATAAATATGTGATAAACGGGCGTAACTCCAAGGGCGAGGCTTACGAGGATGAATGTGATGCGATGTTGCAGTTCTCGCCCCGCATGGCGAAGTTCACCGACTATACTGCGTTTGCGGTTGATTCGGCAGTGACAGCCGGAGCGGCAGAGGATCTGGACAGCCGGTTCAAGAGGGCCTCAGTGAGCTTTACGGGTGAGGTATACCAGAATTCTCCTGAAGGAAAGACAACCTATGTTGATGTAATCACGCCTTCGTATGTGGAGTATGCCGAAGACTTCGCGCCCTTCGCATGGGAGTTTGGTTCAGATACCTTGACCGTGTGTGGCTACCCGTGTGTGAATGCCACCTGCAGCTATGGTGGCCGAGACTGGGAGGTATGGTATACCGAAGAGATTCCGGTGAGCTTCGGCCCATGGAAATTCGCTGGTCTGCCAGGCTTGATAATGAAGGCCTCCGACAGCGAGGGTGTGCATACTTTTACGGCCACATCGTTCCGCAGGGGCAATGAGGACGCGATTGTAAGACGCCGGGAGGTACAGACCCAGACCACCAGCCGCGATAAATTCATCAAGCTTAAGAACGAGTTTGAGAAAGACCCTATGAACTCAATCGCCCCCGAAGGCATAACCGACATCACTGTGGGTAAAGAGGGGGCACTGATCATCAACGGTGTGGGTTTGCCTCGCCGTGCCAACGGATATACACCCATCGAACTCCAATAACTACCGGCTATGAATCTCCGCCTGCTCACCGCCTTTGTCGTCCTGGCCGCTTCTGTGGCAGCCAGCGCCCAGACCCGTGCCGTCTTCTCGGGTGTGGTGGGCGAGTGCGGTGGAGAGCCTCTGGCCGGAGCCATGGTGCGCATCGGTGCCGGGGGTAAGGTGAGGGGATTCGCCACGAGCCGTGAGGGAGGCCGCTATTCTGTGACGCTGACCTTGGCCGAGCCGCTTGACTCGGTAGATATGACGGTGCAATGTATGGGCTATGAAAAGGTGAGCGTGCGGCTGCCTTTCGGCGACTTGGTGCATGACGTGTGCATGCGGCCTACATCGGTAGGGCTGCGGGAGGTAACGGTGTCGGCTGCGAAGATAAATGTGCAGGGCGATACGCTGGCCTATAATCTCGGGGCCTTCCTCGGTAAAGATGATATAACGCTTGAGGACGGCCTCAAGAAGCTTCCCGGTGTCGACGTCGAAGAGTCGGGCAAGATAAAATACCAGGGTCGGCCAATCAGCAATTTCTACGTAGAGGGCATGGACCTGCTTGGAGGCAAGTACAACCAGGCCACCCGGAGCATGCCTGCCGACTATGTGAGCAAGATCGAGATTATCGACAACCATCAGGCGGCCAAAATCGACAAAGGACGGCAGAGCGACAATGTGGCCCTGAATGTCAAGCTCAAGAGCGATGTGAAATTCAAGCCCATGGGCACGACAGAGGCCGCTGCGGGCTACTCCGACCGGGTTCTGTATTATCTTTCGGCCTCGGGAATGATGTTCACACCGTCGTTCCAGACCATACTGAGCCTCAAGGGCGGTAATATGGCTGAGTTCTCGGCCGATGAGATGGCCGACCTCATAGTGCGTTACGGCAGGGCAGATGTAGGCGCTCCGGCGGCTGACTATCTCGGCAATCTGAGCTCGTCGACCCCTCCGCTGAAATCCTCGCGCTATGTCAGTCCGCTCGACGGGCTTGCCACGGTCAACGCCATGAAGAAACGCGGCGACGACATCACCATCAAGGCCAACGCAGGCTATAGCTACAGCCGGTCGGACTATGCCTACACGGAGTCTGCCTCTTACTTCGCGGGCGACGGCAACGTGACCATCTCGGAGGCCAACAGCCCGCACAGCGCCACCCACAAGCCCGAGATAGAGCTCTCTGTACGCCGCAACAGCGATGCCCTTTTCTGCGAGAATGTACTCAGGGCCAAGGCTGAGTTTCTGAGCCGCGACATGCCAGTGCTGAGCGACGGACGGGCCATATCGCAGTCGATGGAGAAAAAGAACTTCACCATAGCAGATGATTTCGGCTGGCGTATACGCCGTGGGCAGCTCTACTGGAATTTTGGCGCCGGTATAGGCTATAACGATGCTCCGACGCTTACTCTGATGGTGCGTCAGGGCGAAGAGGCTGCCCGTGTGCAGGAGATGTGGGGCAATCAGCTCCGGGCCCGTGCATCGGCATCGACGTCGTACTCGTGGTCGAGGTCACGCTTCGACGTCGGCCTCAGCGGCACCTACCGTCGCGACGGTGTGCATAGCTCGCAGGAACTCCCCGGGGCCATCAATAATCTGCGCGGCAACTCAGGGGAGGTGGAGCTCACTCCCCGCTATGAATATACGTCGGCGGCCAAGCGCTTCGAGCTCGGAGTAGGACTGAATATCGCGCTGGTGCTCCTG
Source organism: uncultured Muribaculaceae bacterium (assembly GCA_910586595.1). Lineage (GTDB taxonomy): Bacteria > Bacteroidota > Bacteroidia > Bacteroidales > Muribaculaceae > CAG-873. The sequence goes on from CAJUJB010000037.1 coordinate 20,787, forward strand.
CATGCCCGCAACAAGGCCACTCAGGCAGCCATAGACTTCGACCGGGTGTATTTCAACCCTAATCTACGGCTTAAGTATAACTTCAACGCCAGCATGAGCCTTGCCTGGCATGCCTCTCTGACGCACGACACCGGCGATGCCCTCGAGCTGATGACGGCTCCGGTGATGACCTCGTGGCTTACGAGCCGTGTGGCGTCGGGAGTGATGATGCGCAGCCGCAATTTCAGCACCAACCTGCGCTTCGACTTCCGCAAGCCGCTCGACTTCTGGTGGGTGAGTGCCACGGTGCGTTTTGCCGACCGGCTCAACAACCTGCTCACGTCGCAGGATGTAAGCGACGATGCCATTGCCGGAGGGTCTCTCGCGGGCGACAACAGCAGCCGCTCGGCCGGAGGAGGGCTGTCGGTCACGAAGCAGGTGCCTGCCGTGCGGGGCAAATTCTCGGTAAACGCCGACTATGGCTGGTCGAGCGGCGAGATGATGCAGCAGGGCAGAGTAGTGGGCTACTATGGCCAGATGGTGTCGGTCGGGCCTACTATATCGCTTAGCCCCTGGCAGTTTGTGGAAGTAAATTATAACGGAAGCTTCGCCAAGACCTACAACCGGTATCTCGGTGTGCGCGAGAGCTACGATATGTTGAGCAACCGGGCCCGGGTGTCGGTGTTCCCCTTCAGCGGTGCATCGGTATTCGGGGAGGTGGAAGTGATGCGGCGCCAGACCGACCCGACGCACCACTCGACCGTGTCGCTCTTCGACCTCGGCATGAGGTATAAGTACAAATCATGGCGCTTCACCTTCAAGGTCGACAATATACTCGACATGCGCCGGTATGCCTACACGGTCTATTCCGGCCTTGACACGCACAGCTATTCTTACGATTTACGGCCCCGTACATTCTCCGTCTCGGTGGCCTTCACCCGATAATCAATAATTTCACTATTAAATATAAAGATATATGACACGTCCTAAATCAAAATATCCTCGTCTGACCGACCGTGAAGCTGAGATAATGTCGCTGCTGTGGGAGCGCGGGCCTCTCTTCGTGCGCGAGATGCTTGAATCGTTTCCGGAGCCTCGTCCACACTTCAACACCGTGTCGACCACGGTGCGCATACTCGAAGATAAAGGCTATGTGGGCCATGAGGCCATAGGTGGGTCGCACCGTTACCACGCCATAGCCCAGGCCTCCGACTTCGGTGGCCGCTCGTTGGCGCAGGTGATAAAGAGCTTCTTCAACAACTCGGCCTCTGCCGCCGTTTCGGCCCTTGTAGAAGAAGAGAAAATATCGGTCGAGGAGCTGCGGCAGATCATCGATATGGTTGAATCACGCAAGAAAGATAATCAGTAATGGGAGCCTTCGTTGTATACTCCTTTGTGTCGGGGCTGGCTCTGCTTGGTGGCTACCTTATATATAAGTGGCTGCTGTCGACCGAGAATCAGCCACGCTTCAACCGCGCCATACTCCTTGGCATCTACGCCATGTCGCTCGTTGTATGGCCGCTGATGAAAGCCGGTGAGCCTCATGCTGCCCAGGGCTTGGTAGAGGCTCTGCCCGTGGCTATAGAGGGTGTGGTGCCTTCTGTGGAGGGCCCCTCGCGGCCTCTGTGGCCTGCGGTGGTGCTGGTGGTGTACTATATCGGATTGGCCGCAGTGCTGGTGTCGACCTTTGTCACGGCCTTCCGGCTTGTGCGCATCATAGCCTCGGGCAAGCGCATCGATAAGGACGGCTATACGCTGGTGCTGCTCGAGCGCGATGGTGTGGCGCCGTTCAGCTGGGGCCGCTATATGGTGATGAGCCGAGCCGACTACAGCGAGGCTGCCGGCATGATAGAGTGCCATGAGAAGGCCCATATCCGCGCCGGTCATTTCGTCGACCTGCTGCTGGCGCAGGCTGTCTGCGCGGTGATGTGGTACAATCCTGCGTCGTGGCTCATGCTTGCCGAGCTTAAGGCCGTGCACGAATACGAGGCCGACGAGCGTGTGCTTGCCTCTGGTGTGGATGCCCGTGAATACCAACTTTTGCTAATAAAAAAGGCTGTCGGCGTGAGATTCCCGTCGCTCGCCAACAGCCTGAACCATAGTAAACTTAAAAAACGTATCACTATGATGTACAATCAAAAGTCATCGGCAGTGCGACGCATGCGCGCACTCGCCATTGTGCCTGCCGTAGCGGCGGCACTTGCCGTAGTCAACATTCCTGCAGTGGCAGGTGTGATGGCAGAAACCTCAGCGGCCTCTCCGGCCGTGCTTGACCAACCGGCTGTCAAAGTTACGCAGAATCTGGCAGACATGCAAGTGTCGGGCGATGAACCGACCGAACCGAAGAAGGTGACGGTTATCGATATCCCCGAAGTGCCTGCTGAGTTCCCCGGAGGCCAGTCGGCCATGTTCAAGTTCCTGATGGATAACATCAAGTACCCTGAGGAGGCCGTCAAGGCTGGCCACGAGGGCAAGGTGCTGGTGCGGTTCAGCATACTGGCCGACGGAACGATAGCCGATGTCGAGGTAGCCAACAATGTGGCTCCCGAGCTCGACGCAGAGGCTGTGCGGGTGGTGGAATCCATGCCTAAGTGGGTGCCTGCAACGACTGATGGCAAGAATGTAGTCAGCCGCTTCGCCCTTCCGGTGTCGTTCAAGCTTCCTGGCGATGCCAAGACTCCGGCTGCATCCGACAAGAAGATTACCGTTGTCACTCCCGAAGGTTTCAATGGTCAGATCTACATCAACGGCGAGCTCTACGAGGGCAATATCAACAGCATCGATCCCTCGACGATCAAGTCGATTACCGTGCCTGCCGACAAGGATGCTATTTTCGTGATAACCAAGTAAGCACTGAGCTGTAAAAAGAAATAAGACCATACGGGCGCTGGGCCGGTATGGTCTTATCTGTGTAAGGGGGTATACGCTTATTCGGCATCGGCCGCGAGGGCTTGCTCGATTGCCCGGGCGAGCTGGTCGGGGCATGAGGTACCGCGGTTGCGGCAAGGCGTTCCGCGGAGCAGCGATGCCACGGTGCGTGCGTCTCGGCCCTCGGCGAGGGTGCTGACTCCGACGGTGTTGCCGGGGCAGCCTGCGGTGAAGCGCACGTCGTGAAGCAGGCCTTGCTCGTCAATCTCGAAGTTGATGCAGCGCGAGCAGGTGCCTTCGGGGATGTATTCTACTTTCATAGTGCTCGATGGTTGAATGATTGGCGGGGAGGTCAATAAGCGACACGCTCGGCAGCTACGGGCGAGCCCATGAATACTGCGGCGAGCGACGAGAATTTGTCGGCCTCCTCGGTGGTGAGGTATCGGGTAGTGCCGCCGCGAGTTATGCGGGCGTCCATCTCAGGATGGCGGCGCAGATAGTCGAGGAGCGAGGCTGCCACAATCTCGCCCTGGGGGAGGATGGTGACATGAGCCGGAGTGAATTTGCGTATCTTGTTTAGCAACAGAGGGTAGTGCGTGCATCCTAAGATAAGGGTGTCGATGTCGGCGTCTTGCGTGAGGACGGCCTCTACATCGCGGCGCACGAAGTAGTCGGCGCCTTCGCCTTCCGACTCAAGATTCTCTACCAGCGGCACCCACATGGGGCAGGCATGCGAGTAGAGGCGTAGCGACGGATGCAGTTTTGCCAGTTCGAGGTCGTAGGAATGCGAGGCTACCGTTCCGGGAGTGCCCACGAGGCCCACGGCTCCGGTGCGGGTGATGGTGCCCACGGCTTCGGCTGTAGGTCTTATCACGCCCAGAACGCGTCGGTCGGGGTCGAGCAGGGGCAGGTCGCGCTGCTGGATTGTGCGCAGTGCCTTGGCCGATGCGGTGTTGCAGGCAAGAATCACCAGCTGGCAGCCGAGCGAGAAGAGGTGTCGCACGGCATCGAGCGTGAAGTGGTATACGAGGTCGAATGAGCGGTTGCCGTAAGGCGCCCGTGCATTGTCGCCTAAATATATGAAATCGGCCTCAGGGAGAGCCTGCCGCAGTGAGCGGAGTACCGTGAGGCCGCCGTAGCCTGAGTCGAACACCCCGATTGGCCCGGGGTGTCCGGCTGTGGCCGCGATTATTTCATTAATGGAGTTATCAGAGTTTGGCACGGATTGCTTCGGTCTCTTTTTCGTAACCGGGCTTCTCGAGCAGGGCGAACATATTGCTCTTGTAGGCTTCTACGCCGGGCTGGTTGAAGGGGTTGACATCGAGTATATATCCGCTGATGCCGCAGCCTGCCTCAAAGAAGTAGATGAGCTGGCCGAGGTACTGCTCGGTGAGGGCGGGAAGGAGAATCTGGATGTTGGGTACGCCGCCGTCGATGTGAGCGATGCGGGTGCCGAGCTCAGCCATCTTGTTGACTTCGTCGACGCGCTTGCCTGCGATGTAGTTGAGGCCGTCGAGGTTGGCTTCGTCGGAGGGGATGCGGAGCTCACGCTCTGTGCTGCCTACCGAGATTACGGTCTCGAAGATGGTGCGCTCGCCTTCCTGAATCCACTGGCCCATTGAGTGAAGGTCGGTGGTGTTGTCGACAGCTGCGGGGAAAATACCCTTGCCGTCTTTGCCTTCGCTCTCGCCGTAGAGCTGTTTCCACCATTCGCCGAAGAAGTGGAGTTTGGGGTTGTAGTTGACCAGAATCTCGATTTTCTTGCCGGCGCGGTAGAGGGCGTTGCGGGTCATGGCGTATGTGAGGGCAGCGTCGCACTTGCCCGAGAGGGTTGCGTTAGCCATGGCGGTGGCGCCTTCCATGAGGGCGCGGATGTCGAATCCGGCCACAGCGATGGGGAGAAGGCCTACGGGGGTGAGCACCGAGAAACGGCCGCCAACGTTGTCTTCAATCACATATGTCTTGTAGCCTTCGGTGGTGGCCAGCGAGCGGAGGGCGCCACGCTTTGCGTCGGTGATGGCTACGATGCGCTTGTTGGCTTCCTCGCGTCCGAGCTGTGCCTCAAGCTGTTCCTTGAGGATGCGGAATGCGATGGCAGGCTCGGTGGTTGTGCCTGACTTCGAGATGACGATGATGCCGAATTTTTTGTCTTTGAGGAACTCCTGGAGTTCGGCGAGGTAGTCCTCACCTATGTTCTGACCAGCGAAAACCACCTTGGTTGCCGCGGGCTGGTATGCTGCAAACGAGTTGCTGAGGGCTTCGATCACGGCTTTAGCACCGAGATACGAACCGCCGATGCCGATGGCTACCACCACCTCGCAGAGGTCGCGGAGCTGGGCAGCGGTTGCGTTGATGTCGTCGATAAGTGCGGCAGGAGTCTCCTGAGGGAGTTTCACCCAGCCGAGGAAGTCGTTACCGGCACCAGAGCCGTCGGTAAGTTTTGCCAGAGATTTTTTGCCTTCGCTCTCGAGAGCGTCGATGTCGGCCTGGCTCACCGAGCCGAGCACGCCTTTAGTTACTACTTGAATCTTTTCCATCTTAGTATTGAAAATTTGTGCAAATTTAGTAAATTGCGGCCTATCCTGCAAATGTGGAATGCGGAGAGTTGATTGAATTTGAAGATGGATGGCGGCAGAGCTGATTCGTGGCCTTGAAAAAAATATTCTGTATAATATTACCAAATCTGCAAAAGTGAGGATAGGCATGTGCCGGCCCGCAGTAACTTTGCAGAAGAATGAACAATCAACAAAGAATAATGAATAACGAACAAAGAATAATGGTGGCCCGCTTTCCTGCTTTCCATGTTTTCCGTCTACGCAGGTGGAAAGCGCGGAAAGCACGGAAAGCAGGGAAAACACCCGGGCCTCATGTCCGCTCTATCGTTCTCTATATAAATAATATATTATATATAGACAACTAACAAATAATAATGAACAATGAATAATAGATATATGAAGGTAACCGGGAAAAGACGTCCGGCCAGGACGTCAATCTTTAGTAGCCCCCTACGCCGAAGCTTCAGCGGAGGCGTGGGGGGTAGATGGACGATACGGTTGATGGCGTCTGGAAGACGCCGATTGGGCGAATAGGCCACGTAATCACCTGTCGCACAAAGGTTCCGGCCCAATCTGCGTCTTCCAGACGCATGTGCCTCTTCCACGCCTTATCCCCCCACGCCTCCGCAGGCTCCGGCGTAGGGGGCTACGAGAAATCAACGTCCTCTATTATATTTGCATTCTGAAAGAAAAGGTTAATTTTGTAGCAAATAATTCACAG
>CAJUJB010000038.1 GCA_910586595.1 uncultured Muribaculaceae bacterium
CACATTGTTGTTGCCGTCCATAAACTCTTTGCCGTTGAGCAGCAACGACTCCACAAACTCGCCGTTTACCTTTATCTGTCCGTCGTCGTTGAGCTCTACGCCGGGGAGCTGTGCGATGAGGGCGTCGAGCATCGATCCCTCCGCGAGCTGGAATGCGTCGGCATTATAGACCACCGTATCGCCCTTGTTGTAGAATTTGATCTTGGAGCTGGTGACTGTCACCTCCTTCAGCATGCGCGGGGCACGCTCGAGGTAGATGGTGGGTATTTCGCGGAATCTCTCGCGTTTGCCTATATTGGTCACCGGGAAGCTGAAAGTAATCGATTTATAACCTTCACATCTGATGTCGAACACGTAGGTGGAATCTACTCGCGGCACCTTCAGATAGAAATTGGAGAGGGTGTCGACTTCAAAGTGACGGTATGAAAAGCCTTGGTTGCAGGGGATGGTGTCGGCCACATTACCTGCCGAGTCTAAGGTGAGCACTATGGCATTGGTCAGGTCGGTCTTGAAGGCAGCCTCCTTCACGCGACCCTGAAGCATCAAGGGAGTTTCCTCGGCGAATACCGGGAAAAGAACCAGTGCAAAGAGAAATGAGAAAAAGAATTTTTTCATGACATCAGTTGGATTAAGTGTCAGATTGTAGATTGGTCGGTCAATGTGTCTAAGTGCTGGCAAAGTTAATATTTTTTCATTAATATTTGATTAATAAGGGCGAAAAAATACGCTTGAGATTCACGGCTCTTTCATTTAAAATTCCGAGGGCAGTCAGAAAAATCTCTGACCATGTGCGGAACGGACGCAATCTCGATATTTAACGTTAACGCCAGAGGCCTGTCAGGAGAAAAGCAATGGAATAAAGACGGTTGCGTTGCTGATTGACAAGATAGACATTTCTGGAAAGCTGGTGGCAGCGGACGCTATATCGATGTTTTAACCTACTTTTGAGGGATTATAACGACATTCGGGCAAACCGATAAAGTCTTCCCGAATGCGTAAGATATTGTTGTTGAGGCTATAATCCATATTGAGCAAGATGCTCGGCACTTTCACGCGGACTCTGCTTGATTGTTCCGATTATCAGCTCGACATCGTACTCATCAATCTCGCCCAGATAATTCCATTCGTTGAATTTCTGAGGATTGGCCCTCTTTAGTTGGACACAATCGACAAAAGAGTCATATCGCAAGAATGGATACTTGGACTGCTTTATGGGCATGTGGTACATCTTAATGTAGCCGGGAAGATTCTTATTGATTTGAGAATTGATGATGACGCCACCGTATGCTACTCCCTCAGAATCAAAACCAAGTACGACAAAATATTTGTCTCTTGAAGTATCACCGGGCTTTGGCTTGATACCGTTTGCCTCGGTCATCGTGATTTCATAGACATCGCCGACTTTAACTGTCCGGGTTGCTAACCGCGAAAGCTCATCTTCATTGAGGGCATCTGAAATTTTCATCATTTGAGTGCCGCTTCAATTTGCATCTGCTCTTCAATATACTCCAACATGGCTTCATCGGCATTCATAACCTTAGCCATGGATATTGGAGAAATCACATTGGTGCCATGTACGCGCCTGTTAGCCTCATCCCATGCCGCGTCATGCGATTTTCTCATGAGCTGTCCAAAAGTCATGGATTCATGCTCCATGATGGACTGATCCAAAGCATCAATCTCCGACTTTGAAAGAAAATCAACATTAGCATCTCTCTTGGGAAGAAGCACGTTTGGCGCATCTTCTCCTGCAAACTGAACCACTTCCGATAATTCCTCTGAAAGCTTCATACGCGAGTTCCCAAGTTCTTTTACCGCATCATAGAGATGGGTGGGAACTGGGCCATATTTCAGCGCGCAAAACTCATCGGGCACGATGCCACTGCCCCATTTTGCAAGATGGTTCATCTCGGCAAAATAGAGAATTTTGAAAACATGGTAGAAATCAGCTCCACCAGTTTTGCAAAGAATATACAGAACCAACTCTGTAAGTTTCTTGCTATCAAAATTCGTCATTGGCGTTTGTCCTTTCTTAATCTAACGTATGAATTTCTACTGCGGTTTATTTATTCTGCAAATATACAAAATATTTTGCACACCACAAAATCGGCTCAAAACTACGGTTTTACAAGATAATCTCTTGGCCAAGCCATCATACGTGCTGCAAACCGCTTGGCATCCTTTTGACAGTATAATCCGGGCAGGCATTTCGACGGACGCCGTCGAAATGCCTGCCCGGATTATACTTCTTAATGTCTTAGGTTTTATTCCGGATTGTTTCGGCTCTTGTAAGGCTGGCGGAGGGCTACGCGGCGTATTTTTCCGCTGATGGTCTTAGGGAGCTCGTCGACGTACTCTATGATGCGGGGATATTTGTAAGGGGCGGTGGCGTGCTTCACAAAATCCTGGATTTCCTTGGTGAGCAGTGCCTTGTCGTGTCCGTGATATTCAGGTGCAAGGACAACCGTAGCCTTGATCACCTGGCCGCGGATTTCGTCGGGCACACCGGTAACGGCGCATTCGACAACCGCCGGATGTTTCATGAGGGCACTTTCCACCTCAAACGGGCCGATGCGGTAGCCCGACGACTTGATGACGTCGTCGGTGCGGCCAACAAACCAATAGTAACCGTCTTTGTCGCGCACGGCCACATCGCCCGTGTGGTAGAGGCCGTCGTGCATGGCTTCGGCAGTGAGCTGCGGGTCGTCAAGATATTCGCGGAATAGGCCGGTGGGGCGCTCGCGGTCGATGTGGATTACAATCTCACCTTCTTCGCCATCTGCCACGGTGTGCCCGTCGGCATCTACGAGGTCGATGTCATAGAGCGGGCCTTTCTTTCCCATCGAGCCCGGGCGCGGCTCTACCCACGGATATGTGCCCACGGTGAGGGTTGTTTCGGTCTGGCCGAAGCCCTCCATAAGAGAGAGGCCTGTGAGTGCCTTCCAATCCTCGAACACCGATGGGTTGAGGGCCTCGCCGGCTATGGTGCAGTAACGCAGGGCCGAGAGGTTGTATTTACTTACGTCTTCGCGTATGAGGAAGCGGAATACGGTAGGCGGCGCGCAGAATGAGGTGATATGATTCTCGCTGAGTATGCGGAGAATGTCGGCTGGCACAAATTTATCGTAGTGGTATACAAATACGTCTGCGCCGGCTATCCACTGGCCGTATAGCTTGCCCCATACGGCTTTGCCCCAGCCTGTGTCGGCCAGTGTTAGGTGACGGCTGCGCTCGTCGAGATTGTGCCAGCAGCTGGCGGTGATTATGTGTCCGAGCGGATATGTGAAGTCGTGGGCCACCATCTTGGGCTCGCCGGTTGTGCCGGAGGTGAAGTAGAGCAGCGATATGTCGGTGTTGGTGTTCACGTGCGCGGGTCGCACAAATGGCGCGGCTGCCGCCATGCCTGCGTCAAAGTCATGCCATCCTTCAGGCACACAGGGGCCTGTGGAGATGAGGGCTTGGACCGACGGGCTCTCGGCCATGGCCTCGTCGATATGCTGTATCATCTCTTCTTCGCCTGCGGCAACGATGGCTTTGATATGGGCTTTGTTGCAGCGGTATACGATGTCGTGGGGTGTGAGAAGATGGGTGGCTGGAATGGCCACGGCGCCTAGCTTGTGCAGGGCTATTATCGAGAACCAGAACTGGTAGCGGCGTTTGAGCATGAGCATCACGCGGTCGCCCCGGCCTATGCCGAGCGAGGCGAAGAACGATGCCGTGCGGTCGGTGGCCTCCTTCATCTCAGCGAACGTGAAAGAGCGGTGTGCGCCGTGGCTGTCGGTCCATGTAAGGCATATTTTGTCAGGGGCTTCAGCAGCCCAGACATCCACCACATCATAGCCGAAATTGAAGTTCTCCGGCACAATGAGGTGGAAGTGTTTCATGAAGTCGTCGTAAGATGCAAACCTTGTCTGCTTTAAAAATCTTTCAAGCATATAATCAACAATTAAGTGTATGTAGGCTGCAAATTTAAGCAAAATATCTTTGCGGACAAGAAAATAATTCACTTATTGCCGGTGGACGTGTTGATTAATTCAAATGAAAGATAGGCGGCAGATCGACATCTCACAGCCCTTTGGAGTCAGAAGAGAGACCTGATTCCGAGCCTTACTTCCTCCTACGGTAAGTGTGGGCGGAAGAGGTTGGTATTTTTTTCATTATTTACTCAGATTCGGGAATATTTTGTAAATTTGCAGTCTATGACAGATCTACAGCATGATATGACACTGCGCCAGGCGCAGGCGACGGTCGACGAATGGATACGCACCACCGGTGTGCGCTATTTCTCGCCGCTCACCAACATGGCCGTGCTTACCGAGGAGGTGGGCGAGGTGGCCAGGGTAATGGCCCGTAAATATGGCGACCAGTCGTGCAAAGCGGGAGAAAATCTCGACCTTGCCGATGAGCTTGCCGACGTGCTGTGGGTGGTGATGGCTCTGGCCAATCAGACCGGCACAGACCTCACCGAGGCTTTCGTCAACAATCTTGAGAAGAAAAACGTTAGGGATTGCAGAAGACATAAGGACAATCCCAAATTACATTAACCAGCAAAAACACAAACTGTCATGACAGAAAACATCCAGCCCGACAAATATACTCAGGCTATAGCCGAGAGCCATGTCGTAGAAGACGACGCAAAGGTGGCAGAAGCCGTGAAGAAAATTCTCGACGAGCACTTCGAGGAGAATAACAACACTGAGGTATACAAATTCCTCTTCAACACTATCGACCTTACCACACTTCGTGCCATCGACTCTCCTTCATCGGTTGCCCGCTTCACCGAGGCCGTCAACAACTTCGAGGAGCTTTTCCCCTCGCTGCCCAATGTAGCTGCCATCTGCGTTTATCCTAACTTCGCATCTGTAGTCCGCACGGTGCTCGAGGTAAGCTCAGTGAAGCTCGCTTGTGTGTCGGGCGCGTTCCCCTCGAGCCAGTCGTTCGAGGAGGTGAAGATTGCCGAGACCTCGCTGGCTGTAGCTAACGGTGCCGATGAAATCGACATTGTGTTCAACCTCGGCTATTTCTTCGACAACGACTATGAGTCGGTATGCGACGAAATCACTGAGCAGAAAGAAGCCTGCCGCGACGCACGTCTGAAGGTAATTCTCGAGACCGGAGCCCTCAAGACCGCACGCAACATCAAGGCCGCTTCGGTTCTCTCGCTCTATTCAGGCGCCGACTTCCTCAAGACCTCGACCGGCAAGGAATATCCCGGTGCGAGCCTGGAAGCCGCATACATCATGGCCCAGTGCATCAAGGAGTACTACGAGAAGACCGGCAACCGCGTGGGCTTCAAGGCTTCGGGCGGCGTACGCACCGCAGAAGACGCCGTGAAGTATTACACCGTGATCAAAGAGGTGCTCGGCGAAGAATGGCTTACCAACGAATACTTCCGTATCGGTGCGTCGAGCCTTGCCAATTCGCTGCTTGCAAGCATCGTTGGCCATGAGGTGAAGCACTTCTGATACGCAACTCTTTAACCTATTGAAAAAACGCAGCAAAGATGAAAATATGGATTTATGTCGGAGGCCGTCAGGAAGGCCCTTATACGCTTGAGGAACTTCTCGACAAGCCGATCGACGCAAATACTAAGGTATGGTTCGAAGGCCTTCCGAAGTGGTATCCTGCGGGCTATCTCGATGAGATGAAGCCTCTGCTCGACGGCTCGCTCGCCCGTGAGGTGGCAGCTAAAAAAGCTTCTGAAGAGGAGGCTGCCGTGAAGCATGAGGAACCCGAGGCCGAAGTCTCGGATGATCGCGAAACGCAGACAGCTGCAGAAGAGGCCGCAGAAGAGACAGCGGAGGAGACCGTAGAGGAAACCGTGATTGAAGAGGTGGTAGAGGAGCCTGTATCGAAGTATGCTCCCGGCCGACGATTCAACCGCCGTAATCTCCCCGACGAACCTTGCCCGCCGACCTATCTCGGCTGGACCATATTTCTCACCGTATGCTGCTGTTCTCCTGTCAGTCTGGCCGGCCTGATTGCCTCAATCTGTGTGTCGAGTTTCTACACCGGAGGCAATGTGGAGAAGGCCCGCAAGGCTTCTGAGATAGCCTGCTGGCTGGTTATGATCTCGTTTGCGCTCGGTATCATTCCGGTGATGCTGATGAGCTCGTTCTACGGCAACTGATATTGAAGACACCACAATATTCGCGTATGGCGACAACTGCGGCTGCTGCGGCCGTGGTTGTCGCCATTGTGTTTGCGGGCTTGTTTTACTATACGGTTGATCCAGAGTCGGGATGGATGCCGCGCTGTGCCTTCAAGGCTTTCACCGGGTATGACTGCCCTGGTTGTGGCTTCCAGAGGGCGCTGCATGCTTTGTTGCATGGCGACGTGGCCGATGCATGGCGCTATAATGCCTTCGCCTTTTTCGCAGTGCCGGGTGGCATATATTACATAATAGTTGAGGCCGGTCGACGCCGCTGGCCGCATCTGCATGCCGCGTCGGTCAATCCATGGGTGATCGGAGCGGTGGCAGTTGGAATCGTAGGGTGGTGGATTCTGAGAAATTAATCCCAGGTATATTTTTTCTGGCGCCCGAAGCGTGAGCGAACGCGGCGGCTGAGTTTGCGCAGAGGGTAGGTGAGCGAGAACCAGGGTAATGTGAGCATGAGCGGACGCGACTTGAGCGCCTTCATGGCTCCGCGCCATACGTAGATGTCGAGCGCGAACATTGCCACAATCATCACTCCGGCGATGATGGCCGGCTGCATGTTGGGATAATCGACCACGGCGGCTCCGGCTCCGGTGGCTATGGCCCCTATCTGAAGCCAGCCTGTGAGGGAGGTGAGTATGCGCGGGCGACGCTTGATGAAGCCTTCGGTGAAGAAACGGCGGAGCACCCGCTCGGTGAAGAGGCGCGGATGATTGCCCTGGCGCATGCGCACGATGGAGTCTTCCGATAGCTCGACGGCGGTGTTGGCCTTGCGGGCAATCTCGCTTACGAAGATGTCGTCGTCGCCGTAGTGGAGGTTGAGGGTGTGGGCGAAGCCTTTGTTGCGCATGAAGGTATCTTTGCGGTAGGCTATATTGTACTCCGTGCCGCGGAAGGGCTTGCCTGCCACAGCCACTGCTAGCCAGCGTACACTCTCGGCCACATAGTCGAAGGCACGTCGGCGCCGTCCGTGACGGTCATCTTCTTCGGGGTCTATATATGCGAAGCCAAGCACCACCTCCACTTTGCCGTCTTTGTCGAAGTTGCTCATTATGCGGCGTAGCCACAGCGGCGAAGTGATTTCGGCGGCTGTGGTGGTGAGCACCACTGTGTCGTAGCGGGCAGCCTTGATGCCGAGTGTGATGCCGAGTTTCTTGCGGCTGAGGTTAACCACGCCTTCGGGGGTGAAGGTGAGGTAGAGGTTGGGATGACTGCTGCGGAGCATCGACACAGCGTCGCGGACATCGGCCGATTCTCCTTCGTTTACCACAATTACTTCGTAAGCCGCCGGATAGTCCTGGTTCAGCACACTCTCGAGGAGTGAGTTGAGGTTCTCGGCGTCGCCCTGGGAGTAGATTATGACAGATGCCGGCATATATTCGTTCTCCGGCTTGTCGGCGCGCTCGCGGTCGGCTTTACGGCGGAAATTGACCACGGTGCGGACACGCATGAAGTAGATGGCCGCCAGCAGCAATATGCACAGCAGAGACGCAAACAGCAGCCACAGAGCTGCCGGGGTCATTATGGGTGATAAAAACATTTTAGCAAATTCTACGTTTGGGAGTGCAAACTTACACAAAAAAAAGAAAAAATGCAACTACCCGTCGCAGGCAATTGCATCCTAACCTATGATTCACTTATTTGTTTGATTGTCTTGCTTCTAACTTTGAGTGAATTAAGTTAAAAATCTTCCTATGTTTGCAATGCAAAGTTAAGTTGTTTTTGAATACGAACAAACTAATTGTACAAACATTAAGAAATATTTACCTTTATTTAGAATTTGGGCCTTTAAAGCACTATTTTTGTCCGGTTTACGATGTAGAAACCTCTCGAAAGAGCCACTCTGGTGGTGCCACGGCGCACACTGACGCGCCTCAGGGTGCCGTCGGCCGATGCGATGTCCACGCAGGTATCGCAGTCGGAATATATTTCCAGTTGGCCGTCGACGGCTTTGACCGAGATGGCCGGAGCTGCTGATACGGAATTTACTCCTGAGTAGGTGCCCGTCTGGCCAGAGGCGTTGTAGATGCCTCCGTTCACGAGGGTGAGGTCGGCGGTCTGGGTGCCTGCTCCGTTGTTGAAGATGACCATCGGATTGCTGAGGGCCCGGGTGGGATTTAGGGTGAAGGTATAGTATGTCTTGCCGTTGATGACAGAGGTCGACGTCATATCGGTGCCTGGCCAGCCACCGAGGAGTTCGCCCGCGGCATCCCACATATATACTTTTACAGCGTTCCATGCCGCCTCGCTGTTGTCGAAGTAGACGGTATACGGGCTGTCGGCAGGCACCGGGTCATCGCCGCCTATAATCTCTCCGGCGCCTTCGATGGTCTTGACATAGCCGCCGGCGTTGTAGTAGCCGCCGTTGTGCCATGTGAGGTCGGCCGTCTGGATACCGTTGCCGTTGTTGAATATTACGCCGGCCTGCCCATCAGGAATGACAGCCGAGCCGGTATATGTCCATTTCCATATCTTGTTGCCGAGATATGTGGCTTTGACACCAGGCCATGAGCCTCCGGTGTAGTTGGTGCTTCCGTTCCAGGCCCAAACGCGGATAGTGCCTGTCCAGCCTTCAGAGTTCTCGAAGAAGACAGCCTGCTCGCCTTCGGCCATTGCGGGTTCTACGGGAATTTCGGGCTCCTCGATTTCTCCGGCTCCGGCAGTTTCCTTCACAGTTACCGTGTCTTCGGGTTCCTCGTTACCGTCGTAGCCGGTCTGCCTGTCGGCAGCGGGGGTGGTGTCGTAGAGATATTTGCCGTCTTCGCCAATCTTGCCCAGGGCAGGTGTGAGGGCCGTGGAGAGTACGTATATACGCATGTTGGCAGCCCCTTGGCAGGCCTTTGTCTTGAGGGTGCCGTCGCTGACGGTGATGACGTCGCCGGTTATGGCGTCGGTATAAGTTCCGTTCTCAATGCCGGAGAATGTGGCCGCCCCACCTATCGAGACGAGGACGTAGCTGTCGGTGGTGGCGTCGGTATATCGGCGCTTGAATGCGATATGGTCGGCGCCGTTGCCTGAGCAGCCGTCGGTGCTGTACTGGCCTTTGCGGAGTGCCGGAATGGCTGCGCGGATGAGGTTGAGCCGCTGTATATGGAGGGCGAGAGGATGGCTCAGTGTGGCCGCCATATTGCCGGAGACGGAGGTGTATGAGGCAAAATCGGATACCTCGACGTCACCCTCTATATATCCACCGAAGTATGCGCGGCCAGAGTCTTTGAGGGCCAGCTCGGCGCCTTTGTCGATTGTGCAACCTTTCTTGAACTCGATTTCTGAGCCATAGTACAGACAAGGAATGCCACGGAAGGTGAACATGAGGTCGAGGTTAGATGCCCATACGGTCTGGCTCTGGGCGAAGCGCTGGCTCTCGGGGGCTCCGTCGGGTGCATAGTCATGACTGTCGACGTAGGTTACGTTGTAGGTGGCGTCGTTGTACAGGCGGTCGCCTCCGCGCACCCCCCAGGCCTCGCCTGTGCTCCTGAAATTCCAGTGCATGGGGAAGTCGATCACGCTCAGACCTGATGCCTGCGAGTGGTCGGGCGCATGGTATTTGTTTCCGTCGAGGAGGGCATTGGTCGATCGCGGGCTGTATGACTCGTCGCCGTATTCGGTTCCCTGGCGGTCCTGGCTCTCGATGTTGGTGTGCTTGCCGTGGCCGTGGTCGGTGACCACCACATTATCCCACGAGGTCTCGGAGTAATCCCATGGATAGTCTTTTTCTTCTTGCCAAGTGTAGAACCAAGGCGAGCAGTTGGCGTGGTTGCGGTAGGTTACGTTGCGGTCGCGCGCACATACTTCGCCGAACATGAAGAAGTCGCCACCGCCGCGCTTGTCGCGGTTGGCTTCTGCCAGCGCCGAAAACTGCGGAAGGAAGGCTTTGTTGAAGGTCAGACGTGAGATGTGGCCGGAGGTGTCGATGCGGAATCCGTCGACACCCATCTCGATGAATTTGCCGTAACACTCGACTAAGTAATTGCACACCGCCGGATTCTCGGTGTTGAGATCCACGCAGTCGCCGGCAATCTGGGCGTACCAGCGCGAGTAGTCATCCCAGTTCCACTCGTTGCCTACATGGTGGTAATAATTGTGGTGATCGTGGTTGATGCCGTCCTCATTCTTGAGGGCGTTGATGCGAGGGTCGTGGGCCTTGGGGTCTGCGAGGTCGTAGTCGGCGGGCAACACTGTGTTGGGGTGAAGCCTCATCGAGCCGAGTATGTTGGAGAGATTCTTGGAGTAATCTTTCTCGAACATGGGGCAGAGCCGGTCTTCGCCGAAATTGCCGGTGTGGTTGAGCACGATGTCAAGAATTATTTTCATACCACGCGCATGTGCGGCGTCGATAAGATCCTTGAATGAGCAGTCGTCGCTCTCGTAGCGCGGATCGACCTTGCTGAAGTTGAAGGCGTGATATCCGTGGTAGTCGAGGCCTGAAGCATTCTCGACTATTGGAGTGATCCACACGGCTGTGAAGCCGAGGGCCTTGATATAGTCGAGTTTGTTGATAAGACCTTTGAAGTCACCTCTCCACTCGGGGTCGTTGACATTATTCTTGCCATCCCAGCAGTAGACATTGTTTGTCGGGTCGCCGTCGTAGAATCGTGTGGTGATTGTGAAGTAGATGGTCTCGTCGCGGAAGTCGGTGCGGTCGGCGGTGAATGCCGCCGCCTCTGCCGGCATCGCCGTCGCCAGAGTGAGCCCTAAGCCCGCGAGCAGTGCTGATAATGATTTCATGGTTGATTGACAGTAAGTATGATCTACGCAAAGTTACAAAATGGCGAGGTGACGGCAAGGTGGTAAAAGTGAAATAAAGTTAAAAGAGTGAGCTATAAGTGTAGACTTTACACTTAATTTGTACCTTTGTGGACAATACGATGCATGACCATCTTTCTCTCCTGACGCACTTCCCTCATTAACCCCCAAAACCTGAATCAGATGAAAAACACCCTCTTCAGCATCGCATGTATTTTATTCTCCGGTATTGCCGGAGGACAGCTGTTGGCACAGGAAATGCCGGACTCCGCTTTGTTCCACTTCGAGAGCAAGGGTAATCCTGTGATACGGCACAAGCATACAGCCGACCCCGCCGCCATCGTGAAAGGCGATACGCTATGGCTTTTCACCGGCCACGACGAGCCGGGCAATCAGGCCGGCTACCACATGAACGACTGGCTCGTATTCTCGACTACCGACCTCAAGCACTGGACCGAGTACCCTTCGCCTCTGAAGGTGACTGATTTCAGCTGGGCTCCGGCAGGCAACGCCTTTGCGGGTCATGTGGCTGAGAAAGATGGTAAATTCTACTGGTATGTAAGCACAAACTGGAAAGGTATAGGCGTGGCCGTTTCTGATAAGATTACCGGGCCTTACCATGATGCCCTCGGCAAGCAATTGCTCACCAACGATGATTGTTTTGCCGACGATCATGCCTGGGCGTGCATCGACCCCGACGTATTTATTGATGACGACGGCACTCCTTATATATTATGGGGTAACCGCCATTGCTATATCGCCCGTCTGGCAGATAATATGACCGAATTAGCCGGGCCGGTTAAGATGATCGAGCTTGGCGATGAGCACCCGTTCACAGAAGCTCCGTGGCTCTGGAAATATAATGGAAAATATTATCTGGCTTATGCCGCCGAGTGGCCCGAGAAGATTGCCTATGCCATGGCCGACAGTCCTGAGGGCCCGTATACGCCTATGGGAATAATATCGGAGATTGCTGGCAACAGCAACACCACCCATCCGGCGATCGTGCAGTTCGGCGACCGCTGGATCTTCATCAGCCATAACGGAGGTCTGGATGGAGGAGGCAGTGGCAGCCGCTCTGTGATAATGGAACCGATGGAATATAATCCCGACGGAACAATACGCAAGATTCATCCTTCTTCAGAAGGGGTAAATATCAACTGATAATCCGACATGAAATTACTGAAGACCCTGGCGCTCTGCGCCGCTGCTGCCGGTGCCTTCGGCTCGTGCAGCCCCGCCAAAGACACCGCGGCCGCCGACGATATGGCTGCTTACCTCATGGTGTTTTTCTCTGACGACGACCACAGTGTGCACTTTGCCGTGAGCGACGACGGATATACCTTCACAGCACTCAACGACAACCGCCCGGTTCTGGGCGGCGATACATTGGCCGATCAGCGCGGCATCCGCGATCCGCATATTTTCCGCGGGCCCGACGGTAAATTCTATATGGCGCTAACCGACCTGCACATCTACGGCAAGCGCGACGGCATCCGCGAGTCGCAGTGGGAACGCCCCGACGAATACGGCTGGGGCAACAACCGTGGGCTTGTGCTGATGAAGTCGGACGACCTCATCAACTGGACACACAATGAGGTGCGTATCGACAGCCTCTTCCCCGAGCAATATGGCGAGATAGGCTGCGCTTGGGCTCCCGAGACAACCTACGATGAGGAGGCCGGCAAGCTGATGGTATATTTCACTATACGCGCACGTGGCGAGCATCTGCCCGGCGGCAATATGACAGATAAGAAGACGCGTCTTTTCTATGCCTACGCCGACGACGATTTCACTACGCTTACTTCGGCTCCGGAGCTGCTCTTCGAGTACCCTGACTCGACCAAGCAGATTCTCGACGCCGACATCTGCCGCATGCCAGACGGACGTTATTTCATGACATATGTGGCTCAGGAAAGCCCCGGTGGCATAAAGATGGCCTTGTCGGACAGCATACACTCAGGCTACGAATACTGTGATGAGTGGATTGATGCAGAGCCGGGCGCGTGCGAGGCTCCGAATACCTGGAAGCGTATCGGCGAGGATAAATGGGTGGTGATGTACGATGTTTTCAGCGTCGACCCGCATAACTTCGGCTTCGTTGAGACGTCCGATTTCAAGACCTTCACGCCTCTCGGTCATTTCAACGACGGAGGCCCGATGAAGGCAACCAATTTCAGCTCGCCCAAGCACGGCGCCGTTATCCAGATTACGGCAGACGAAGCCCGGCGCCTCCGCGAGCACTTCAATTGATATAGATGATAAAGTGATAGATTAGGTATGCCTCAGTCTTTGGCTGGGGCATACCGTTTATTTTTTAGGTGTCGAATTTTTGCGGGAGAATAACCGGCGTTTTTTACCTGGTCATCATCAATAGGTATATCAGAGAATTCTTTCCATGTATTCTCCGATCTTGGGTGAGATCCGTTTTTCCATGGCCTATTTTATACGGATAAGTGTCAGACCATCGCGGACGGGTATGATTACTTTTTCCACACCGGGGTCCGCGGCAACCATATCGTTGAACGCGCGTATGCCCTCTGTCTGCGGGTCGTGGGCAGAGGGATCCAGCACTTTGTCGGTCCAGAGGGTATTGTCGGCAAGTATATAGGCGCCGGAGCGGAGTCGGCTGCGCAGCAGTGTGTAATACTCCGGATATCGGCGTTTGTTGGCGTCGATAAATACAAGGTCGTAATCGCGCCCGTCCATAAGTGCCGGGATGAGTTCTTCGGCATCTCCCGTATGAAGTGTGATGGGCTTGCCTTCGAAAAGGTCGAGTAGCTCGTCGGTATAGTCGGTGTCGACTTCGACGGTATCGACGGTTCCACCCTCGGGGAGAGCCTCGGCGAAACAGAGCGTAGAGTATCCGCTGAATGTGCCGAGCTCGAGCACGTGGCGCGGGGCCATGATGCGCGTAAGCATGGTGAGGAGTCGCCCCTGCACGTGATCGGTGCACATGCGCGGGTAGAGGCGGTGGAGGTGGGTATGGCGGTAGAGGGCCCGGAGCTCGGCGGGCTCGGGATCGATATGAGCGGCGATGTAGTCGTCTTCGGTCATGACAGATGAGGTGCTGTTCAGAGATAAGCTAATGCCCACATGGCTGCATGGGTGAGCAGAAGCATGATAAGTAGAATCCATGTTAGCTCAGGGCGTCGGGCCCAGCTCTTCCATGCGCAGATGGCGTAGAGGATTACGGCTATAGGGTAGAGGTACAGCAGCCACTTGTTTTCTTCGCCGGGAGCCGAGGCCGACAGGAGCCACGGGTAGGCAGCCAATGGCAGGCAACAGACTATGATCAGCAATTTCACCCAAAGCGGGAGTGGATTGCGGGGAAGGTCTTCGATGCTCATTTTTTTGTGGCTTTAGCTTGGGCTTTCTCTGCCAGATATGCCTTGACGGTCTCGTCTATTCCGCGTTCGAGCGGGAAATCGGCGTGGAAGCCGAAGTCGCGCACGGCATCGTCGACCGAGCAATTCCAGTTGCGCTGGCGCATGATTTTGAACTTGTCGCGGTTCAGCGTTGAGGGCTTGAGTGTCAGCACACCTACTTTTTCGGCCACCACCGAGGCTATATATGCGGCCCAAAGTGGAAGTTTGACCGGAATGACAGCCTTTCCGCCGAGCGCTTTGGCAACGATAGAGCGGAACTCTTTCTGCGTATATGCCCTTGGCTCGCTGATGATGTATTTGTGGTGGATTGTACGGTCGGAGGCGAGCGCGTCGAACATGGCGCCCACCAGGTCGTCGACGTAGATGAATGTGAGCATCTGTGTGCGGTAGCCGACTCCGAAGTCGAAGTGACTGTCGATGCATTTCACCATCATGAGGTAGTCGCGTTCATGCGGGCCGTATACCCCCGTGGGCCTGAAGATGATCCACGGGAATGAGGGTCGTGTCTCCAGAAATGTCTCAGCCTTGATTTTAGAGAGCCCGTAGCGTGTATTGGGGTGGGGTATGGCCTTGGAGTCGATAGGGGTATAGCCTTTCTCATCGACAGGGCCAAGTGCGCTGAGCGAGCTCATGAAGAGGAATTTAGAGGGTACGAGCTGCTCGTCTTCGAGTGCGGTGACGAAGTTGCGCAGGTAGAGATAATTCACCCGGTTGAAGTCGCCGAAATTAGCCGCTTTGGTTGCCCCCAGGTTATATATTATGTAATCCCAGCCTCCGGGTGCGGGCGCGGCGTCGCGCAGGGCCGTGCCGAGCGTGTCGGGATTGTCGTAGTCGAGCACTACGAATTTGATGGCCGGGTCGGTGAGGTATCGTCGTGATGTACTCTCGCGTACGGCTGCATAAGTGTCGAAGCCGCGGCGTAGAGCCTCGGCAGCTATAAAGCCGCCGATGAATCCGCCGGCACCTACGATAAGTATGGTCGGTTTTTTGTCAGTTGTCATACTAATTCGCTGATAAGGGCTTTCTTGTAGCAGCCCATTGTTGCTTTGGCAAAATTCTCGGCGGAGAAACGCCTTACATGTTTCTTTCCGAGGCGGGCGGTCTTGTCGTGGAATACCACATCATCGATGAGGTGTGCCAGAGCCGCCGCGCAGCCGTCGACATCGTCGGGGTCGACATAGACGGCACCCTCGCCGCCTGCCTCTTCAAGGCATGAGCCTGTGCAGGCCACTACGGGTGTGCCTACTGAAATTGATTCGACCACGGGCAGCCCGAATCCCTCATAACGCGATGTGTAGGCCGACACCTCTGCACAAGCATATAGTGCGGGCAGGTCGGCCAAGGGCACGCCGGTGAGATGGTGCACGCGGTCGTTGAGGCCGAGACGGGCTATCTCTGCCTTTACCTCATCGGCATATTTGCCCTCCATGCGGCCTACGATGACCAGATGTATATGGCGGGGCAGCTTGGCGAGCGCCCTGACGGTGAGCAACTGGTTTTTGCGCATCTGCACGGTGCCGACAGTGATGATATATCGGCCCGGAAGTTTATAGCGGGCGCGGACCTCCGCACGTTTCTGGGTGTCGACCGGGAGGGTGAAGACCGGATCAACGCCCTGATATATTATGTCGATCTTCTCTTCGGGAATGCCGAAGTCGGAGATGAGGTCGCGTCGCGTGCACTCGCTGATGGCAATCACACGGGTGGCTATTTTTGCCGACCGACGGTATTTATAGTCGTACAGGCGACGGTCGATGGCCGGATAGTCGGATGGAATGCGGCGCCAGATAAGGTCGTGGATGGTCACCACCGTAGGGCATATACCCTTTATGGTGAGCGGTAACTCGTTGCTGAGTCCGTGATAAACGGCCACATTGTCGTGACGGAGCTGCAGAGGCATATCGACACTGCGCCAGAAGGCTCTGATCGGGCCGCAGTCAAGTTTCAGATCGGGTACGAACAGATCCACATTCTCGCGGGCCAACAGCGGACTCAGACGGTCGTTCTCGCGTTCCTGCGGTGAGTATAGGCGGAATCTCGTGCTCGGAAAAGCCGCTGAGAGTATATTCACGGCATAGCGGCTGTAGTTGCCCAGGCCGGTGTTGTTCAGCACGGCCCTTTTGCCGTCGAGGCCTATCGTGAGGCCATCGGTGTCAGGTGCGGCTTTCATAGAGCGAGAATAGCCGCTACGGCAAGATGATACGAGTTTGCGCCGAATCCGGCTATGGTGCCGCGGCATACGGGGGCTATGACCGAAGTGTGCCTGAATTCCTCGCGGGCGTGGACATTGCTCATATGCACCTCCACCACCGGGGCCGGAATGGCGGCGATGGCGTCGGCGATTGCGTAGGAATAGTGAGTGAACGCCCCGGCATTGAAGGCTATGCCCCGGCAGTCGGGATCGAAGCCCGCTGTGTGCAGGGCTTCGATAAGCTCACCTTCGCCGTTGTGCTGAGCGAAGCGCAGACCGGCCTCCGGGAAGGCAGATTTGAGACTGTCGTTTATGTCGGAGAGGGTCTGCGATCCATATATTTCCGGCTCACGACGCCCGAGCAGGTTGAGGTTAGGGCCGTTAAGAATGAGTATGTATGCCATTATTTAACGTTGACTTTCTCTGTGGGCGGGAGCTCGTTGTTACGGCGATCGACAGCCTCGATTACTTCGTGAGCGAGATGGATAAATGCCTGAGCGGATGCGGTGGGCTCGAGCACGATAGGACGTCCGTTGTCGGAGTGGTCACCTACCGATGCCACGAGAGGAATGCGTGCAAGGACAGGAACTTCGAATTCACGCGCGAGCTCGTCGACGGCTCCTTCGCGGCCGAAGAGGAAATATCGTTCGTCGGGATGTTTCTCAGGTGTGAACCATGCCATGTTGTCGACGAGGCCGAGGACGGGCACGTTGATCTTTTCGTCGCGGAACATAGCTATGCCTTTGCGTGCATCGGCCAGAGCCACCTGCTGCGGAGTGGTGACCACAATAGTGCCGGTAAGGCCCAGCGTCTGCACTAAGGTGAGGTGGATGTCGCTGGTGCCGGGAGGCATGTCGATGAGGAAGTAGTCGAGCTCGCCCCAGTCGGCCTGCTCGATGAGCTGCTTGAGGGCATTTGAAGCCATGGCGCCGCGCCATACGGCCGCGCTGGCCGGGTCGATGAGGAAGCCGATTGAGAGTACCTTCACACCGTAAGCCTCGGCAGGAATGATGAGATTGCGGCCATCTACCTCATGCATGAAGAGCTGCTCGCCTTCGAGGCCGAACATCTTGGGAACCGAAGGGCCGAATATGTCAGCGTCGAGGAGCCCCACACGGTAGCCTTCGGCTGCAAGAGCCACTGCCAGATTGGCGGCTACTGTAGATTTACCCACACCGCCTTTGCCCGAAGACACGGCGACGATGTTCTTCACGCCGGGCAGCACGGGCGCTTTGGCAGGCTTCTCTGCCGCCGGACGGCGGGTTGCTGTATTGATTTCGACCACGGCATCGGGTGCCTTGAGCTTGATGGCAGCTTCGGCGGTCTTGAGCAGAGATGCCTTGAAGGGGTCGGTAGGTTTGTCGAAGATGATGGTGAAGCTCACATGGTTTCCGTCGATGCGTATGTCGTCTTCGACCATGTCGAGTTCAACGAGGTTGCGGCCGGAGCCGGGGTAACGCACGGTTGCGAGTGCGTCGGTTATAAGCGAGGGATATAGAGTAGTCATTGTTCTTTATTGAGTTGCTGGGGGCATTCGATATAGCCGCGAGAGTACGAGCGGTAGGTGTCGGGCGCGATGTCGTCGGCTCCGGGAGGTTCTTCGAGAGATTTTCCGTCACCGGGAATGAAACTCAGATATTTGATGGTCAGGCCGCGGTCGAGCCACTGTTGCTCATAGTGTGTGCGGATGTTGAGTATGGGATCATCCGGAGTGAGGGTAGAGTATAGGTCGGATGTCGATTCGATGATGCTCATACCGTTGTGCCCGGTCATCATCGAGGTATATGTAAACAGGAAGGGGCTGTCGGTCTTAAGATGGATTATTCCGCCGGGTGCAAGCACGCGCCGGTACATCTCTACAAATCGAGTGCCCGTAAGGCGCTTGTTTACCTTCTTCATCTGCGGGTCGGGGAAGGTGATCCATATCTCCGAGACCTCTCCGGGGGCAAAGAAATATTCCAGAAGCTCTATGGAGGTGCGCACAAAGGCAACGTTTTTCATGCCGTCGCGCATGGCTGCAGTGGCGCCGCTCCAGATGCGGGCACCTTTGATGTCGATGCCTATGAAGTTTTTGTCGGGGAACTGACGGGCGAGCCCAACGGTGTATTCACCTTTGCCGCATCCGAGCTCAAGTACGATAGGATTGGAGTTGCCGAAGAACTCCTCACGCCAGCGGCCTTTGAGCGGAAAACCGCTCTGGCGCACTACCCCGAAGGGATACTGGAGCACGAGCGGATTGCCTTCCAGTTCTGCAAATTTACGTAGTTTGTTCTTTCCCATGATTCATCGGGCTAATTTGAGGGTGGCCACATTGCCGTTGGCCAAGGTGCAACGCACCAGATATATATAGGCGGAAAACTCTTCGATAGAAACAGATCCGCATGTATTTTGTATCTGCGCGGCAGCCAGAAGGGTGCCGGCAGGGTCGTATAACTCAGCTGTGGTGATCTCCGAGCCCTGGGCTTCGATGTGCAGCGATGCACCGTCGATGTATCCGCGTACACTTACAGCCTCGGCACCGGGAGAGGCGGGGGCGTCGACGCCAGATGAAGTGGCGTTGATGTGGAAGTCCTGCCATTGAGGAGCTGCCTCGAAGTCGGGTGCGACGAGCGACCATACATCCAGGCGCACATCTTTCTGAGCTATCCCTTCAAAAACATCTTCACCCAGAGCCGGCACCTGAGTCATGGTGGTGGCGTCGATGGCCGTGAGAGAAGTCATGCCATCCATGGCATGGTCGCCGAGATAAGTTATAGAGCCGGGTAGGGTGATGTATTTAACTGCCGAGGCACCCTTTAGGGCAAACTGGCCGATTTCGGTCACGCCATAGTCCAGTGTAAGGGAGTCGAGGGCGGTGGCTCCGGTAAGTGTGTAGTCGGCCAATGCCGGGCATCCTTCAGGAATCTCTATGGCGGTGAGAGCCGGGCATCCGAAGAAAGCTCCACGGCCTATGTGGCGTGTGTTCTGCGGCACGGTGACAGTGACCAGCGAAGGATTATTGGCGAAGGCCCACTCCCCGATTGAGTCGAGCGGCGCGGCATAAACGAAGTTGGCGGCCCTCAGGTTGGTGCCCGAAAAGGCGGAATTGCCGATTGTGAGCAGCTTTGTGCCGAAGTCGAATTCTTTCAGCGAACCGCAGTCCTGGAAGACGGAGGAGCCGATTGAAATGAGCGCCGCCGAACCTGTGACAGACGACAGTTCTCCGCATCCTGCGAAGTCGGCATCGGCTAAAGCGGTGACAGATCCGAGATTCACACTTCGCAGCGACGGGCAGTTGTTGAATGCGTATCCTCCTGAAGTGGCCGACCCAAGTGAGGCTGTGGTCAGGTCGGGGCAGCCAGCGAAAGCTCCCCTGCCGATTCCGGAAATATTTGCCGGGATTGTGAGCGATATGATGGCTGAGCCCGCGAAGGCAAAGTCGCCGATGGATACAGCACCAGAAGAGGGTAAGAGGATGGATGTGATGGGGGAGCCTGCAAATACGCCGTCGGGTATTCTGTCGGCAGGATACGACGATCGGCCTCCCAGCCGGTCGCCGGAGTAGCCGGTAATCTCGCACTCTGATAGGTCGAGGGTCTGGAGTGCGGTCATCTCGCGGTCGATAAAGAAGAAATCAGCGGCGTTGGCTGAGCCAGTCAACCGGAGCTCGGTGACCGATTCCGGGGCAGAAACCTGCGCGGAGAGTTTGCCCGGGCGGCAGTTTACACTCGTGGCCGAGACCGACGGAGAGAGGAGTGCAGCGCCAAGGCATGCAAGCAGTAGTCTATTCATTGAAAGTTCAGTCATTCAGAAGTGCAAAATTAATCAAAAGTCCTCGTTTTTCAAAACTCTGGATAGGCTATCTGCGTGCGCCCGATACTGAAAATACGGGTCATTGTAGAGCTCCAAGACTTCAAAAATCAAAAAAAATCGTTAATTCTTTGCAGATTGGCAAAAAAGGGGTAACTTTGCAGAGTTTTTTCACACCATAGCAAAATGGGAAAGTACACAGCCTTCAAATTGCCGCTCAAGAGCCTCGGCACAGGCACTCACGAATTTGAGTACCATCTCGACAAGCAGTTCTTCGTAAATATGGAGAGCGCTGACGTGCATGACGCCGATCTATCGGTTAAGCTCACCGTGCAGTACAACGGCGATTTCTACACGCTCGATTTCCACATCGAGGGTGAGGTTGTGCTTATCTGCGACCGCTGTCTCGACGATCTTCATTTCCCGATTGACACCGACTACCATATCGTGGTCAAATACGGCGAGGATTATAACGACGACAACGATGAGGTGCTTGAGATTCCCGAGAGTGACAACACCCTCAATGTGGCGTATATGATCTACGACACCGTGGTGCTCGCCATCCCCATCAAGCATGTGCATCCGCTGGGCAAATGCAACCGCCAGATGAGCGCCATGCTGAAAAAACACCGTGCCCGCACCAACGACGAGGACTCCGATCTGGAGAACGACCTCATCGACGAGATAGATAACCTTGACGCCGAATCTTCATCCGACGGAGGCTCAGATCCCCGCTGGAACGCACTGAAGAAACTCTCAGGCGACGACAATATTTCAGAATAAAAAACCATAGAATAAAAAAGCAATGGCACATCCTAAACGCAAGCAATCAAAGACCCGCACCGCAAAGCGCCGCACCCACGATAAGGCTGTGGCCCCCACCCTCGCTCTTTGCCCCAACTGCGGCGCATGGCACATCTACCACACCGTATGCGGTGAATGCGGCTACTACCGCGGCAAGCAGGCTATCGTTAAAGACGCAGCCCTCTAATTTACGGACAGCTTCTTGACGGCTCGCATGCCGAGCCACCCGGGCCTCACGAAAAAGCATTCCTTGCGCCGTCCGTCTCCATACCGATAAGGAAGGAAGCGACGGCATAAGGAGCACTTTCGTGTTGCCATATCGGAGGCTTTCCCATAACCAACTACCGCTCACGACAAAACCCCCAAATACTATGCTCAACGCCCGTATTTCAGGCATTGCCTCATATCTCCCCGACGACATCCTCGACAATGAGATGCTCTCGAAGATGGTTGACACCAACGACGAATGGATCACCACCCGCGTAGGCATCAAGCAGCGTCATATCCTCCACATGCCGGGCGTCGGCTCGTCATACTTAGGCACAAAAGCCGTAGAGAAGCTCCTCGCTTCGACTGGTGTAAAGCCTGAAGAAATCGAGGTGCTCATCTGTGCGACCTCCAACCCCGACTACCGCTTCCCCTCCACCGGCTCCATCATCTGTCAGGGTGCCAATCTCACCAACGCTTACTCCTACGACATGGAGGCTGCCTGCGCAGGCTTCATTGTAGCCCTGCAGGAGGCCCGCGCATATATCTGCTCGGGTATCTACAAAAAAGTAGTTGTGGTATGCGCCGAGAAAATGTCGTCGATGGTCAATTATCAGGACCGTTCCACCTGCCCTCTCTTCGGCGACGGTGCTGCTGCGGTTCTTGTTGAGCCTACAGAAGAAGAAGGCATGGGTATCCGCGACGCAGTATTCCATGTCGATGGCAACGGCCGCGAGCATCTGCTCATGCGTGGAGGTGGCTCTGCCAACCCCACCACCCAGGCGACTCTTGACGCCGGCGACCACCTCCTCTTCCAGGATGGCCGCGCGGTATACAAGCACGCTGTGACCAATATGCTTACCTCAAGCCTTGACGTGATGGCCCGCAACAACCTCACTGCTGAAGATGTGGCTTACCTGATTCCCCATCAGGCTAACCTCCGCATCATCGAAGCGGTGGCCGACCGTGCGAAGTTCCCCATGGATAAGGTTCTGGTCAACATCGAGCACACCGGCAATACCTCGGCAGCTTCAATTCCTATCTGCCTCGATGAGTACAAAGATCGTCTCCACAAGGGCGACAAACTCATCCTCACCGCTTTCGGTGCCGGCTTCACATGGGGTGCCATGTACCTCGTGTGGGATATGTAATATCGCCCTGCCGCATAAAACAATACAACCCGACGCAGCTGCATTTGCCAGTGCGCCGGGTTTTGTCTTAAAGGGCCCCGGGCTAACTTTTAGGTAACGAAGGCGTTTATATATAAGAAACAAAACATAACAAGCATGGAAGAAAACACCAAAGGCGACGGCCGCCTTACTCCAGCCGATGAAAAAGATCTACCCGCAGCACCTATCCATAAATCCGGTTTTGTAAACATCGTTGGCAACCCTAATGTGGGCAAGTCGACGCTTATGAACGATCTTGTAGGTGAACGCATCAGTATAATTACCCAGAAGGCCCAGACTACCCGTCACCGCATCATGGGTATTGTCAACACGCCTGAATATCAGATTGTATTCTCTGATACTCCCGGTGTGCTCAAACCTAAATATAAGATGCAGGAAGGTATGCTCGCCTTTAGCGAGGGCGCCCTTACCGACGCCGATATTCTCCTGTATGTGACCGACGTGGTGGAAGACCCGACCAAGAATGCCGACTTCCTCGCCAAGGTTGCCAAGGAGACAATTCCTGTACTGCTCGTAATAAATAAGATTGACTTGCTCAAGGGGCAGGGCGAACTTGAGGAGATTGTTGAGCGTTGGCGTAAACTTCTCCCTCAGGCCGAGATTTTCCCGACTTCCGCCAAGGAACATTTCAATGTCACTGCGCTGATGAACCGTATCGTTGATCTGTTGCCTGCCGGTGAGCCTTATTTCGGCAAGGACGCTCTGACCGACAAGCCCGCACGTTTCTTTGTGACGGAGATTATCCGTGAGAAGATTCTTCTCAACTATGACAAGGAGGTTCCTTATTCCACCGAGGTAATCGTGGAAAAATTTGAGGAGAAAGACAATGCCATCCATATCATGGCTGTGATCTACGTGGAGCGCGACAGCCAGAAGGGTATTCTTATCGGCCGCCAAGGCTCGATGCTGAAGAAGGTCGGCACGGAAGCCCGTAAGGATATTGAGAAATTCTTCGGCAAGAGTGTCTTCCTCGAGCTATTTGTAAAAGTTGAGCCTAACTGGCGCAATAGAGAGAACAAACTCCGTCAGTTCGGATATATTGAATAATCAGTGTCGCTTTTTGCAGATGTGGCCTTTTTTGGTTAATTTTGCAAAAATCAACAATAAACAGACACTATGGGACAACTCGTAGCTATTGTCGGCCGCCCGAATGTGGGTAAGTCGACGCTCTTCAACCGCCTCACTCAGACCCGTACGGCCATTACAGACCCTACGGCGGGTACCACGCGCGACCGCCAGTACGGAAAGGTTGAGTGGAACGGCAAGGAATTTTCCATCGTCGATACCGGCGGATGGGTGGTAAATTCTGAAGATGTATTTGAATCTGAAATCAACAAGCAGGTTGAGCTTGCCATCGAGCAGGCTGATGAAATACTTTTTGTAGTGGATGCCATGAACGGCGTCACAGACCTTGACGATCACGTGGCCGAGATTCTGCGCAAGTCGCGCAAACCGGTGATTCTTGTGGCCAATAAGGTCGACAGCAATGAATGGGTATACAATGTGCCCGAGTTCTACTCGCTCGGCCTTGGCGATCCATATCCTGTGTCGGCAGTAAACGGCTATGGCACCGGCGACCTTCTTGACGAAGTCGTGGCCAAGTTGCCGGAGAAGACCGACGATGAGGAGGCTCAGCTGGAAGACATACCCAAGTTTGCCATCGTAGGCCGCCCGAATGCCGGCAAGTCGTCGCTGATCAATGCCTTTATCGGTGCTGAGCGTCATATCGTGACCGATATTGCAGGCACTACCCGCGATTCGATCTATACGCGTTATACCAAGTTTGGCTTCGACTTCTATCTCGTCGACACAGCCGGTATCCGCAAGAAGAACAAGGTGAACGAGGACATCGAGTATTACTCGGTTATACGCTCTATACGCGCCATTGAGTCGTCGGATGTGTGCATACTTATGATTGATGCCACCCGCGGCATTGAGACGCAGGATGTGAATATCTTCTCGCTCATACAGCGCAACAAGAAAGGCCTGGTGGTGGTAGTCAACAAGTGGGATCTTGTCGAGGACAAGTCTACCGCGGCTATCAAGCACTATGAATCGGCCATCCGCGAGCGTTTCGCGCCATTTACCGACTTCCCCATCATCTTCACCTCTGCGCTTACAAAGCAACGCATTTTCAAGGTGCTTGAGACGGCTGTGGATGTATATGCCAACCGTCGCCGTACGGTGCCTACCTCGCAGCTCAACACCGTGATGCAGGAAGACATCGCCGCCTATCCGCCTCCAAGCAACAAGGGCAAGTTTGTGAAGATAAAGTATATCACTATGCTGAAGGGTGCCCAGGTACCTACCTTTATCTTCTTCTGCAATCTGCCCCAGTGGGTGAAGGAGCCTTACCGCCGTTACCTCGAGAACAAGATCCGCGAACACTGGGATTTTACAGGCACGCCTATCAATGTATTCATGCGCGAGAAGTAACTCGCGATAATATAGCAATAAAAAAGCTCGCCATTTGGCGAGCTTTTTTATTGGATGCAAGTTTAAGATTACTTGCTGAGTTTTTCCTTGAGGGCAGCGAGAGCCTCGAGGTCGCCGAGAGTTGTGCGCTCCAGGGGAGTGGTGGCTGCGGCGGGAGCCTCTTCCTGCTTTTTGGGTGCGTTCTGACGTTTGGGCTTGCGCTCTGCGGGTTTCTCTGCGCGGGTTTCGTCTTCGAAGATGCGGCTGTGAGAAAGGATGATGCGCTTGCTGTCTTTGTTGAATTCGATCACCTTGAAGTTGAGCTTCTCGTCAACCTTGGCCTGAGAGCCGTCTTCCTTAACGAGGTGCTTGGGAGTTGCGAATCCTTCAACGCCGTAGGGAAGAGCCACAACAGCGCCCTTGTCGAGCATTTCGACGATGGTGCCTTCGTGTACAGAACCAACGGTGAAGATGGTTTCAAATACATCCCAGGGGTTCTCTTCGAGCTGCTTGTGACCGAGGCTGAGGCGACGGTTGTCTTTGTCGATCTGGAGAACTTCCACTTCGATGTCTGCGCCAACCTGGGTGAATTCGCTGGGGTGCTTGATTTTCTTTGTCCAGGAAAGGTCGGAGATGTGGATGAGGCCGTCGACGCCTTCTTCGATTTCGACGAATACGCCGAAGTTGGTGAAGTTGCGTACTTTTGCAGTGTGGCGGCTGCCGATGGGATATTTGATTTCGATGTCTTCCCAGGGATCTTTCTTGAGCTGCTTGATGCCGAGGCTCATCTTACGCTCGTTGCGGTCGAGTGTGAGGATAACAGCTTCGATTTCGTCGCCGATCTTGAGGAATTCCTGAGCGCTGCGGAGGTGCTGGCTCCACGACATTTCGCTTACGTGGATGAGACCTTCTACGCCGGGAGCGACTTCGAGGAATGCGCCGTAGTCAGCCATGACCACAACTTTACCTTTAACTTTGTCGCCAACTTTGAGCTCGGGATCGAGGGCATCCCATGGATGGGGATGGAGCTGCTTGAGGCCGAGGGCGATACGTTTTTTGTCGTTGTCGAAGTCAAGGATAACGACGTTGAGCTTCTGGTCGAGAGCGACAACTTCGCTGGGGTGGCTTACGCGGCCCCAAGAGAGGTCGGTGATGTGGATAAGACCGTCCACGCCGCCGAGGTCGATGAATACGCCGTAAGAGGTGATGTTCTTGACGGTGCCTTCGAGTACCTGGCCTTTTTCGAGTTTGGAGATGATTTCGCGTTTCTGCTGCTCGAGTTCTGCCTCGATAAGAGCTTTGTGCGAAACAACTACGTTGCGGAATTCTTCGTTGATCTTAACGACCTTGAATTCCATGGTCTTGCCTACGAATACGTCGTAGTCGCGGATGGGTTTTACGTCGATCTGTGAGCCGGGGAGGAATGCCTCGATGCCGAATACGTCAACGATCATACCGCCTTTGGTGCGGCACTTGATGTAACCCTTGATGATTTCGTTGTTTTCGAGGGCGGCGTTGATGCGTTCCCAAGAACGTGAAGCACGTGCTTTTTTGTGGGAGAGGATCAGCTGGCCTTTGCGGTCTTCCTGGTTCTCGATGAATACTTCCACTTTGTCGCCAACTTTGATGTCGGGGTTGTAGCGGAATTCGCTCATCGGGATGATGCCGTCCGATTTGTAGTCGATGTTAACCACAGCCTCACGCTTGTTGAGGGCGATGATGGTACCTTCGATTAC
>CAJUJB010000039.1 GCA_910586595.1 uncultured Muribaculaceae bacterium
AAGCTCATCCAGAGCTACACCGGCGTAGTCAACAAAATGGTCTGGCGTAAATTCTGATTACATACCTCATTTGTACTCGCTTGAATGGGAGATTTTATAAGCAAATTTCAAACACCAGTCTTTAATATTTGTGTAGGTATTTTAGAGGGGGAACCTATTTTTAATCTTGATGATCTCAAGATTGAGAAATTGATTCTTTCATCTAAAAACTTTTTAGCGTTAAATCCCATAGTCATTGAGGCAGACCCATTCCTTTTTGTAAAAGATGATACTCTGTATCTCTTCTATGAAGAACAAAGAGGCAACAAAGGAAAAGGGATATTAAAAATGACTTCGACTCAGGATTTAAAGACATGGACAACGGATGTTGTCATATTGGAAGAGCCATTTCATCTCTCTTATCCGAATGTGTTCGAGTATGATGGCCGAATATATATGATGCCAGAAAGTGGTCATAATAATGATATTCGTCTATATGAAATGGCTGAGGATATGCGTTCTTGCCGTTTTGTCAAATCATTGATTGAGGGAGCAAACTTTGTTGACAGCACAATCTTTAGGCATGACAATGTGAACTACCTCTTCACTTCGGTATATAAAGGAAACAGCCAATATGAAGCAAGAATATACATTGGCGATGACAATCTCGATAACTGGCATCAACACCCCCAATCCCCTTTTTCAATACAAAATAAAGATGCACGATGCGGAGGCTCCATCATTAATGATGGTAGAACTTTTTATCGGATTGCACAAGACTGTTCGGGTAATTACGGGGGCGGTTTAAATGCATATAGTATTGACGAACTAACCACAGTATCGTACAAGGAAACCTTTTCATGTAAATTGATGCCAAGTAGGATTTACAGAAATGGTGGTCATCAGTTTTCGATAGTTAAATTTAGAGATAAACTCGTTGTTACAATTGATTATCTGACCAAGAGCATCTTTGTAAAAGATATGGTCGCAAGACTGTGCTCAAAATTGACTTTAAATAATTGAATCATATGAAGCTAAGCTCTATAAAGGATTCCAGCATCTTATTGCCTGCTAAGAAACTTATTTATTGGTATAGGGCCCATAAATTGCGTAAGTATTATAAATGGATGCTTAAGCAGAAAAATATGGTTGATCCAGCGCAAGATAAGCGCCCTAAATACTGGCTTAAATGCGGAGTTAAATCTTCGGGTAATTTTAGAGTTGGATATGGTGTATATTTTGATGCTATAAATGCCAATAGAATTACCATTGAAGATGGAGTTTGGATTGCGGCAGAGTGTTTATTTTTATGTCACCGTCGAATAGTTACTGACTATAGAATAGGTGATGATTATAATGCATTGCCATATAAAGTTGAGCCGATTACATTGAAAAAAGGATGCTGCATAGGAATGCGTAGCATAGTTATGCCAGGCGTAACAATTGGAGAAGGGGCTATTGTTGGAACTGGATCTGTAGTGACAAAAGATATACCGCCATATTGTATAGCCGTGGGGGCCCCTGCAAAACCTGTCAAATTTTTTGATTCACGGCTACAGAAGTAATTTTTTCATAAGGAAATTATTTGATGGCGGGAAGAGTAATAAATGGCGTAAGTTGGAGCGCTATCCAGCAATTTTCTACGCAAATTGTTCAATTTGTTGTAACTATTGTTATCGCAAAAATACTAACGCCAAATGAATTTGGCGTTGTGGCTGCATCAATGATAGTCCTTACAATTTTACAGGTCATTAATGAGACTGGGTTTGGTGCCGCATTGATGCAAAAGTTAGATAGAGATGAAACAGATTTTTTTAGTGTATTCATACTAAATGTTGCTATGGGTATAGTATTATATCTGTTCATCGTATTCACGGCACCACTTTGGGCGTCGGTTTTTAAAACACCTCAATTAGAGACGGTAATAAAATTCCTGGGCTTGAATCTTATAATCAATTCATTGGTTGTAGTACAGCGCACCAAATTGTTTATTAATGTAGATTTTAAGACATATACAAAAGCATCAGTGGCAGCCGCCGTAGTATCTGGCGGAATAGGTATTTATATGGCATACAATGGCTGTGGCGTTTACGCGCTGGTTGCCCAATCTCTCATTATGTCTTTACTATCAACACTATTGATATGGTTGATGGTTAAGTGGATCCCGAGAGGCCCGTTCTCTTTTAAAAGAATAAAGAGTCTTTTTAATTATGCATATAAGTTGATTCTTGCAAGGTTAATCAATACAGTATTTAATGAAATATTTGCATCTGTCATAGCCGTAGTCTTTAATCCTGCTCAGTTGGCTCTATATAACAGGTCAAATAGCTTTCTTTCAATGACCTCCTCAAACGTAGTCCAAATAGTTCAACGAGTGTCAATCCCATTGATGTGCGAAAAGCAAAACTCAGAGAGTGAACTGCGTGATATATTACTAAAATTTATTAGCAATACAGCTCTTATAATTTTACCTCTAATCACTCTTCTGTTTGTGCTTGCACGACCCCTAATATTATGTCTTCTTAATGAGAACTGGATTGGGTGTATTGGTATTTTACAAATAATATCTATCTCAGGTATTTTTTATAGCATAAGCGCATTTAATATGAACATATTTAATGCAACAGGAAGAACCGACTTAGCCCTCAGGTGTGAAGTGTTTAAGAAAGTAATTTCTATATGTATTATAGCTATTGCTGTAGTATTTAAAAATTTTGATGCTTTGATATGGAGCTGCACCATAACTGCTCTCATTGAATGTTATATAAACATTAGATATACTTACTCTCAAGTTCATACCTCGTTTTGGACTCAAATTAAGGAGATATATAAAACTGCATTGTGCGCAGTTACGATGGGGATAATTGTCTATGCTGGAACACTACTCATTCCCAATATTTATGTACAACTGTTTGTACTCGGAGCAATCGGCGTAATTATATATGCAATCCTTTGCTTTATCTTCAATGTGAGCAATATCAGGCAGACAGCCTGTCTTATATTGAATAGCGCTCGATGATAGACTTGGATTCCAACGATTTTTCATCTATAATTATTAGCTCCTCATTCTTTCTATGGTTGTAAGCATTATATTGTTATTGGTCATCTACATAACAGGACTGACATGCCCAGAATGTCTTGTTGATAGAATAACTCAGTTCTTCGCAATCACCTCAGCTCTCTATATATTGTTGACATACGTTTATCTAAATAGGTATCGGAAGAAGCAGCTTTTTTGCTTTGAGCTAATTTTTGGAATTTCATTTTTCATGTCGACACTTTCTCTACCGTATGTACTAAGTATAATAGACGATTGGCATGCCAGGATATTCGTTAAGAGCGAAATAGTACAAGTGAAGGCTTATTTGATTTGTTTTATTGGATATTTGTGTTATATGCTTGGGTTGGTATTAAATAACCAAAAGCCACAATACCGCTCTCATAATCGTAAAATAGACTATATATTCACAAGTCGCAGTGTACAAATAGCCAATTCTTTTACACTGCTCACCATTATACTTTTTTATGGTATGGGGGGAAGTTCTCTTATTACGTTGTATTCCAATCAAGGTTCAGATTTAAGCATGAGACTCGGAAGCTGGGGTGAATTTATGCAATACGCAATGTGCTTCTATACAGTTTCAATCATGGTAAATTTGCTCTCTGAAAAAGTAGAAAAATCATCGATAATTAGATTTTTAAGATCACTCCCGGTTCTATTCTATTTAAATACAGCACTATTGGTTATACCTTTAGTCATCTCAGGGTATCGTTCAAATGCGGTACAGTTGGTCATCCCTATGATATTGATGTATAGTTTGGCTATTAAGAAATTAAGCTTTAAAAAAATTGTACTGATGATTGTGAGTGGTTATCTAGTATTGTTTGTAATTGGCATGACACGCACTGGTGGTCACATTGAAGAGGGCTCTTTTGATTCTTATGCTGTAATCCAAGATTTCGTTTCAGCTAATGCTGCAAATACGTTCTTTGTAGATTATGTTGATGAGCATGGCTCGACTGGAGGAGGCAACATGATATTGAAGATGGCTGCCATAGTACCATTTATGCAGAGTTTTATTGTAGCTATCTTTGGAAAAAACTCATTCCCTCAGGATTCGTCTTCTGTTTTTACCCTTACGTTTTATAATCCTGGTGAGGGTGGATTAGGAACATCGCTTATCGGTGATCTGTACTATTCTTTGGGTCTAATTGGTACTATGGCTCTAATGTTCATTCTTGGCAGGATTATTTACATAATAAACAAAAAGCAAAGCCTGTACACGACTCTAATACTATTAATATTAACTGGTAACGCCATTTTTGCTGCAAGAGTAGAGTACTTCTATATTGTTCGATTCATCACATACGCGGTTATCTTTTTATATATTGTTTTACGTTTTGGGCAGCCGGTGAAACGACGTGCAAAATCTTTAGCATCATCATAAATATGACTTGTAATTTATTGCAATAAAAGAAACATGAAAGATGTGTCTCTAATAACTGATTTAATACATTCAATGCCTTTCGCTGTCCATGTTTCTCGCGTCCTCGGTATTAACGCCATCATGTTTCCTCTTTAAATTGCAAAATTGATTCGAACTAATCATTAAAACATTTATTCAGGGTGCTTAACACTTTGTTGAATGTATCTTCACTAATAGATAAATAGTTGAAATAATACACAAGATATAATTGAAAGATTCAACTTCATATAAGCATGAAACGTATTTTATTTGTAGTAACATATTTCGATTGCGGAGGAACGTGTCGTGCATTACAGAACATGCTCAACATTATAAACCCAGAAGAATTTCAAATTGATGTCTTTGGGTTTGTTGAATCTGGAATGTATGAAAAAGGTCTATTTAAAAATTGCCATATTATACCTGAATGTAAAGCGTTAAGTTATTCATTCCAGCGATATTCATCTACAACTGGTTTGAACAGATACGCTGCCGCACTTTCAAAAATAGTCAATCGCCTATCAAAAAATAAATATAATAATTGGCTATTGCGGAGGATTGCTAACAAAATCGTTTCTAAGGGAGATTATGACATGGTCGTCGCCTTCAGCGAAGGTATCGTAACTGCATTTCTTTCATATGTTGAACATCCCAATAAGGTGGCTTGGATTCATTGCGATTACGCTAGTTACCATCAATTAGCCGGCTGTCCAAATGAGGTGAGTATTTATTCCTCTTACAAATCAATTGTATGTGTGTCTGAATTTACAAAATCTTCATTCGTCAGAATTTACCCAACATTAAAAGACAAGACGTATTCGATTTATAATGTCTTAGACGACAACATGATGAAAACGCAGTCGAAGATGGCTCTACCTAACGATATTAGCTTTGATCCAGAGTTTTTCAATATTGTATCTATAGGCCGTCTTGACCCGGTAAAGCGAATGTCAATAATTCCGGCGATAGCAAACCACCTCGTTAATAAAGGGGATAAAATAAGATGGTTGGTTATCGGGCCAAAAGGAGGCACAGATAAAGAATATGCAGAGCTAACGGACGGCATTAGGAAATTCAACCTCGGGGAACATGTTCTCTATCTTGGCATGCAGAGCAATCCCTATCCATTTATTAAGAATGCAGATCTGCTTGTCAATACCTCAATTTCTGAAGCTTGTCCTTATGTAATCAATGAGGCAAAAATATTAGGAACTCCGATCGTATGTACAGATTTTGGTTCTGCTAAAGAATTTATTGATTCCGGAAGCACTGGTTTAATTTCGCCTATAGGCGATATGGCTGAAGCTATCCATCAATATATAAATAATGCAGAAATCAGAAATAATATCAAGAATAACCTTAACGGTTTCAAATATGACAATGAAAGCATAATTGAACAATTCAAACAATTGTCAAAATAAAGACTCTATGAGATTTCTATACACCGGCTATTTTAGATTTCCGAATGGTGATGCGGCAGCCTCGCGTGTATTAAATAATGCTCGTATTCTGCGCGATTTAGGTCATGACGTATTTGTAGTAAGCTTTGGCGGGGCTCCAAGAACAGAAGACTTGACAGAATCTGGTTATGAGTATGATGGAATCAAATACATCAATACTAATGACATTGATACACATACCATTAAGGAACGATTGCTGAGGTATGTTGCTCCAGCCCCCAAAGCAATGAAAATAATCAGCGAGCAGATTGGCGAAATAGATGGAATAATATCATACAATCCTACTGCAGCATTAAATATCCGACTAAAGAAATTATGCCATCGTAATAGCATTCACTATATCGTAGATTTAACTGAATGGCCGGCTCCTAATGAAATGCCGGGTGGGAAATATTCCCCTATTTACTGGCAAAGTGAATATAATTTTAAGAGGATACAGAAAAGCATTAGCAACTTTATACCCATAAGCACATATTTGAGGGATTATTACCAACAAAGCAATCATGTGCTTTTGCCGCCACTTATTGATGTCAATGACAAAAAATGGTCGGTTTTTCAAAATATAACCGACTCACGAATTGCGGATTTTAAAGGGATCAGGATTGTATTTGCGGGAACGCCAGCAAAAAAGGATTTATTGGGTAATCTCATTAATTCATTATGTGCAATTCTGCCAGAACATCAGAATTTCCAATTAGTAGTGGCTGGGGTAGATTCTGATTCCGGTAAGGCATTCTTCGATGATCCTAACGATTTCGATTGCTTTGCTGATAATTTTGTGTTTTTAGGTAGAATACCTCAGGAGATAGTTCCTTCAATCTATCACATCTCAGATTTTTCAGCAATTATACGTGAACCTTCGAGAAAAAATACAGCGGGATTTCCGACTAAGATGGCAGAGTCGATGGTCTCTGGTTGCCCAATATTGCTGAACTATACAAGTGATTTAGCACAATATGCAATTGATGGTCAGAATGCTGTTGTGATTCCAGATTATACCATAGAAAGTATAAAGGATGGATTAAAACGCATATCACAATTTTCCGAAGAAGAAATTAAACGCATGAAAAATAGTGCTCATGAAATAGGACGAAATAAATTTGATTTTAGGAACTATAAGTCTGCAATGACAACTTTTCTAACCAATCTTGTAATAAAGAATAAATAATTATATGCGAATTTTAATAAACGTCGTAAATGCGCGAAATGTTGGAGGAGGTCTTCAAGTCGTCCACAATTTTCTGCTTGGTACACAGAAATATAATATCCCGCAAGTAACGTGGTATTATGCAGTCTCGAAATGCTTGGATGAGGTGTATCTTGATGAAGAGTTCAAGAAAAACGCAGAAGACAGATACTTCGTCTTTCCGAACCAGCCCAATTTTATGGGTAGTTATCGTCACGTCAAGCACCAATTGGCTTCATTGGAACAAGATATAGCTCCCGATGTCATATATACAATTTTGGCCCCCAGTTACTTCTCTTTTAAAGGTAAAGAGGTTATGCGCTTTGTCCATCCATGGGTTGTTACTTCTAATCCATATGCATGGAGTACACTTGGCGGTAAGGCCAAATTAAAAATGAAACTTCATATTAAGCTGATTAAAACCCTGCTGAAAAAGACTAATTATATCATAACACAGACGGAAGCTGTAAAAAAAGGTCTGATTGAACAATTAGACATGAATGCGGATAATATTAGAGTTGTAAATAATGTATTACCCGCAATATATTCTTCCATGGATAATTCACCGCTTCCTCACGATTCCGAGTGGGTAGATATTCCAGCTATTGGTGGTGGAGAACATAAAAATCTCGATATCATACCGGAAATAATTCATATACTGGAAAACAAATATGGAATTAAGAACTATAGATTCCACATTACATTGCCCCAATCCTCATCTGTATTACCACTGATAGAAGCTAAAGCAGTTAAATTGTACGTCGCTGATAGAATTGTCAACCATGGAAACATGAAGCAAAATGACTTGGCTTTATTGTATAGAAAATCTATGATAAGTTTCTTACCATCGGTTCTTGAGGTTTTCTCAGCCAGTACCATAGAGGCGATGTACTTTCAGCTCCCCACAGTTGCTACGAATCTTTTTTTTAACACTGAAGTTTTTGGAGATGCATGCTTGTACTATACGCCTAAAGACGCCGAAGCTGCTGCCGCCCAAATAGTTAAAGCAGTTACAAACGAAAGTCTACGGACATCTTTGAAACAGAAGATGACAAAACAGCTTCACAAATTTAATAGCTTTGAAAAATATTTTAGAGATACCGTGGACTTCTTAATGGAAGTTGGAAAACGAGAAACTAAAGCATAAGAAAATGAGTAATATTACGGCGATTATTCTTACTAAGAACGAGGAGCTGAACATCTCCAGATGTATCAATTCTATTAAGACCTTGGCCGACAGAATATGCGTAGTAGATAGTGGAAGTACGGATAAAACTATCGAAATAGCAGAAAATCTGGGTGCCGAGATTTTCCATCATGAGCCTTTTGAGCATTATGCCTCTCAATTCAATTGGGCTCTTGATAATCTGAATATTAAAACCACATGGGTCTACCGTATTGATGCAGATGAAGTAGTCACGCCTGAATTAGCTACTGAAATATCAGAGCAATGTCATCTCCATATGAGTGACGATGTCAATGGCATGGTAATGAAATTCAAGATTGCCTTTATGGGTAAATTCTTAAAGCACGGAGGGATGTATCCGTTCTACAACCTCACCATTTTTAAATATGGCATCGGAAGGTATGAAAACCGAGCTATGGGCGAGCATGTGATTCTCTCCAAAGGTAGAACAATTGATTTGAAAAATGATTGTCTTCATTATGACTTCAAAAGTCTTGATGCATGGATAAATAAGCACAATTGGTATGCGACGAGAGAAGTGAATGACTATATTGCGGTTAGAACTGTTGGGCAGATTGATAGCAATGAGTTATATCACGAAGCAAAAAAAGCAAGTAAACTGCGAGATGGACTATATTACCGTCTTCCCAAGTTCCTTAGAGCAAAACTGTATTTTATATACCGTTTTTACTTCAAGTTAGGATTTCTTGATGGAAAGGCCGGTTATGTTCATGCTTTCCTCCAAGCGTACTGGTTTAGATTCCTGGTTGATGCTAAAATTATGGAGAATGAAATTCGTAAGAATGATTCTTCCAAATGAGCTGAGTTAAACATGATTGAAGGCGCGAGTAATAACTCATGGGGAAAGTAATTATAGTGTCCGAACTGTTTTATCCAGATGGAACATCCACAGCTCATATTTTGACAAAGATTGCAGATCACCTTCAAAATGATCATGAAATTTTGGTGTTAGCAGGACCGGAATCTTACAATTCGGATAAAATTAGCGGGATCAATTTAGGAAACAAACAATATCCTATTAAAAGAGTATCAATAGGAGAATATGACAAAAATAAACTCATCTCAAGAGCTCTAAGACTATTAGTAACTTCATTTAAGCTTGGCAAGCTTCTATGGAGGAACAGTAAGAAAGGAGATAATATTCTGATTGTAACTAACCCGGCTCCATTTATAATTGTAGCTTCAATCATTAAGAAAATTCGTGGTTTTAAACTGAATATTCTTGTTCATGATGTATTTCCGGAGAATGCAGTGGCAGCAGGAGTGGTCAACTCTGATAAAAACATAGCCTATAAAATTGTTAAATATGTCTTTTCAAAAGCTTATGGAACGGCCGATAACATAATAGTTCTTGGCCGTGACATGAAAGCAATATTTGAGAAGAAGTTCAAAAAGAAAAAGAGATGCCCTAATATACGGATTATCGAGAATTGGGCTGATCCAGTGCCGGAAAACTCTATTTTAGATCATAATACGAGCGGTCAGCTAACGATTCTTTATGCCGGAAATATCGGACGCTGTCAGGGGCTTGAATATTTCTTAGGTATATTTGAAAAAGCATCTAATCCCAAAGTGCAATTTCGATTACGTGGCGGTGGAGCTCTGGTGCCGGATATTCAGAAACTTGTTGATAACGCTGAGTCTCAAGTAGTACTTGGCGGAAGCTATTCCCGAAATGAACAATTTGATATCCTATCGGAATGTGACATTGCACTGGTTACTCTCGCTGACGGCATGTATGGCCTAGGTGTGCCTTCCAAATCTTATAATATCATGGCCGCCGGAAAGCCGATACTATTTATAGGAAATCCTAAATCAGAAATAGCGCTTACTATCCAAGAAAAAGATTTGGGATATGTTTTTGACAATAATGATGAGGATGGTTTAGAAGCTTGGCTTTCACAACTATCACAGAATAAAATAACAGAATTGAAACGAAAAGGTGTTAATGCCTTTAATGCGGCAGCTACAGAATATTCCGAGAAAGCCATACTATCTAAATATTCAGACTTATTTTCATGTAGCTAATATGGAATCTTTACTTTTTACAGGAGCCTCTGGATTTTTGGGCAACAATATACTTCCTTTGTTGAAAAAACAATATAATGTGACAACATTAGGACATTTGCCTATTGATGACATCACAGTTAATTTGGCAAAATATGAGCCGGCGCTTCCAAAACATTATGATATAGTGCTTCATGCTGCCGGAAAAGCGCACGTTGTGCCCAAAACGCCGGAAGAAGAGAAACTATTTTACGACATCAATTTTGAGGGAACAAAAAAATTATGTCGGTCTCTTGAAAAGGTTGGCACGCCTAAAAGTTTGATATTCATCAGTACGGTCGCGGTCTATGGGTGCGACAGCGGAGATTTAATAACAGAGGAGCAACCCTTGAAAGGAACTACACCATACGCAAAAAGCAAAATGATGGCCGAAAAATATTTGTCAGAATGGTGTAATACGAACGGAATTGTTCTCACTATTCTTCGTCCATCACTTTTAGCCGGAAAGAATCCTCCTGGCAATCTTGGCGACATGGTCAAAGGTATTGA
Organism: uncultured Muribaculaceae bacterium; assembly: GCA_910586595.1. GTDB lineage: Bacteria > Bacteroidota > Bacteroidia > Bacteroidales > Muribaculaceae > CAG-873. The sequence continues at coordinate 10,855 of CAJUJB010000039.1, forward strand.
AAAAGGCTTCTATGTAAACATTGCTGGAGGAAAAGTCTGTAAGAGTATATTAATGGCAGATGATATTGCCAATCTTATTGAATTAGCCAAGAATAAGGGCGGTGTTTATAACGTGTGCGATACTGAACAACCAACCTTCGGAGACCTCTCAATTAGTATTGCGCAGCAACTTGGAAAACGCAAACCTATTTCTATTCCTTATTGGATTGCAAAATCACTTGCACTTGTGGGGGATATATTAGGCAGCAGGGCGCCTATAAACTCCCTACGCTTAAAGAAAATTACACAGTCTCTGACTTTTTCTAACGAAAAAGCAGTTAGAGAGCTACATTGGACACCTTTGAATGTCATCGATTATTTCAAAATCCGTTGACAACTGATTTAAGTCATAACCGAACTCTTTAAAATGGCATATTTCCATGAGAGCGACTGATTCGATATAATTGATAAGTTCGATCTGACTTCAAGCCCACCCTCACACTTGAAATTATTTTACAATGAATTTATGAAAATACTAGTAACCGGGGCTGCCGGATTTATTGGATCCGCTGTATGTAAAAGATTGCTCGATCGTAGTAATGTTGTCGTAGGATTAGATAACATCAACGACTATTATGATCCGGAGTTGAAATATGGTCGTCTTGCCAAACTTGGCATAACCAAAGAAGATATTTCGTGGTATAAGTTTGCCGAAAGCACTACTGAGCCAAACTTTCAGTTTGTTCGCATGAACTTGGAAGACAAGCAGGCCATACAGATGCTTTTTGCCAATGGTAACTTCGATGCCGTTATCAACCTTGGTGCACAAGCTGGCGTACGCTACTCTATAACGAATCCGGATGCCTATATAGAAAGTAATATTGATGGATTTATCAATATTCTGGAAGGTTGTCGTCACAATAAGGTAAAGCATCTTGTATATGCGTCTTCATCGAGCGTATACGGACTAAATGGCAAAGTACCATTTTCAGAACACGATGGAATTGCCCATCCTGTTAGTCTATATGCTGCGACTAAGAAAAGCAACGAGTTGATGGCTCATGCATATTCAAAACTTTACAATTTGCCCACTACCGGACTACGATTCTTCACGGTCTATGGACCTTGGGGGCGCCCTGATATGTCGCCATTTCTATTCATCGATGCCATTCTACACGACCGAGCTCTTAAGGTGTTCAACAACGGTAATATGCTCCGCGATTTCACCTATATAGACGATATTGTTGAGGGCGTGGTTCGCATACTTGATGTAATTCCAGAAGGCAACAAAGAATGGGATGAAAAACATCCTGACCCGGCGACATCGGCAGCTCCTTACCGTGTTTATAACATCGGAAACCAACAACCGACCAAGTTGATGGATTACATATCTTGTATTGAGAAGGCAATAGGGCGAGAAGCAAAGAAAGAGTTTTTGCCTATGCAGCCCGGAGATGTATATCAGACATTTGCGGACTCTTCTGCTCTTGGAGCTACTACGGGATTCAAGCCAAATACACCCCTGCAGACAGGCATTGATCGCACAGTTGCCTGGTTTAAAGAATTTTACAACCTCTAATTCTAAACAAAATGAAGCGATACAATATAGCAGTTGCTGGGACTGGTTACGTCGGTCTTAGCATCGCAACATTGTTAGCGCAACACAATCATGTTGTAGCTGTAGATGTAATCCCAGAGAAAGTTGAAAAAATAAACAATCGTATTTCGCCCATTCAAGACGAATATATTGAAAAATATCTTGCAGAGAAGGATCTTGACCTAACTGCAACGCTTGATGGCTCAGAAGCCTACCGCAATGCCGACTTCATAGTAATCGCGGCCCCTACTAACTACGATCCTGTTAAGAATTTTTTTGATACTCATTGTATTGAAGACGTCATTGACCTCGTACTAAGTGTCAACCCGGACGCTGTAATGCTCATTAAATCTACCATACCGGTAGGTTATTGTAGGAATCTCTACGTACAGTACGCAGCTAAGGGCGTTAAACAATTTAACTTACTCTTTTTCCCGGAATTCCTTCGCGAGAGCAAGGCTCTGTATGACAATCTTTACCCATCTCGTATCATAGCGGGTATTCCCAAGATTATCAATCGACCGGAGTTCGTTGAGGAGAACAAAGCCATATTGGCAGTTACTGATGTGGCGAAGATGAAAGAAGCAGCTCATATCTTTGCAGGATTATTACAACAAGGAGCAATCAAAGAGGATATTAATACCCTCTATATGGGATTGAAAGAAGCTGAAGCTGTCAAACTCTTTGCTAACACCTATCTGGCTCTGCGCGTAAGTTATTTCAATGAGCTTGATACATACGCCGAAGTTAAGGGACTAGATTCTCAAGCTATTATTGAGGGCGTAGGACTTGACCCTCGTATTGGCACGCATTACAACAACCCTTCGTTTGGCTATGGTGGCTACTGCTTGCCTAAAGATACAAAGCAGTTGCTTGCTAATTATGCAGAAGTGCCGCAGAATATGATGTCGGCTATAGTTGAATCAAACCGCACACGCAAGGATTTCATTGCCGACCAGATTCTGCAAAAGGCAGGTTGGTATGGCGAGAACGCCCAATACCGCTCAGGTGAAGTGCCCTGCACAATCGGTGTGTATCGTCTGACAATGAAGTCGAATTCCGATAACTTCCGCCAGTCATCAATTCAAGGCGTCATGAAACGCCTAAAGGCAAAAGGAGCACAGGTAATTATCTATGAACCGTCTCTTGAAGATGGTTCAACTTTCTTCGGTAGTTTGGTTATCAATGACCTCGCCAAATTCAAATGTCTCTCTCAAGCCATAGTCGCCAATCGTTACGATTCCTGTCTTGACGATGTAGAATGTAAGGTATATACTCGTGACATTTTCCGCCGTGACTAATATATCAATATGATTTACGCTATTATCTTTGTTTTGCTAGTTCTCCTCGAATTGGCATACTTCCGTGTGGCCGATCGGTTCAACATCATTGACAAGCCAAATCAGAGGTCGAGCCATACAAGCATTACACTTCGCGGTGGAGGTATTGTATTTTTGTTTGGCGCATGGCTCTATGCAGCCTTCTTTGGCCTTGATTATGGTTGGTTTCTGCTAGGCTTGACTCTAATCGGATTGATAAGTTTTGTAGATGATATTCGCTCGCTTCCCGACTCAGCAAGGCTTGTCGTTCAATTCGTGGCGATGTTTATGATGTTCTATCAGTTCGGCATCCTCAACTGGAGCGATTGGTGGATAGTACTTATTGCATTGATTGTATGGGTAGGTATCACCAATGCTTATAATTTCATGGATGGCATCAACGGCATCACGGGGGGGTATTCATTAACCGTTCTGGCGCCAATGATTTACCTTAATTTCAGGGATAGCTTCATAGACATGCCTTATCTTTACGTCACTGGACTTAGCCTTTTGGTGTTCTGCTTCTTCAACTTCCGCAGGAAGGCAAAGTGCTTTGCCGGAGATGTCGGCTCAATCACCATCGCCTTCATCCTGCTATTTGCGTTGGGAAAACTGATACTCCAGACTGGAGATTTTGCTTATATCATTTTTTTAGCCGTCTATGGTGCGGACGCAATTCTAACAATCTGTCATCGCATCCAGCTCCACGAGAACCTCGGAGAAGCGCACCGCAAGCACGCCTACCAACTTATGGCCAACGAGCTAAAGATGCCTCACGTCAATGTCTCGCTCATCTACATGGCTCTTCAGCTCGCTATCTCATTTGGCATGATCTTCTGTCCGATAAACCACTACATATACCTTGGGGCGACAATCATAGTTCTCCTCGTCGCATACCTCTTCTTCATGAAGAAAAACTACCATCTTCACGAAGCCTATCTTAAATCAAAGCAACTCTAATCATGATAATCGACGACCAACTACTCGATAAAGTCACGGCAGATGCAGAGGCAAGTCCTCGCCTTCGCATGAACTATAATCTGCACGACAGCCTTGACGCTAAAGCTCAGCGACTAATCAACGTGCTGCTTCCCGGCACACCGCTGCCCATTCACCGCCATCGCCACACCGCAGAAACCTATGTCATATTGCGAGGCAAAATGTTCGTTATATTCTACAACGATCTCGGCGCTCAGACCGAGCGGTATCTCCTCGACCCGACCCAAGGCAACTACGGCGTACAAATCCCCGCAGGTCAGTGGCACGGCATCGAAGTCATCGAACCCTCAGCCATTTTCGAGGTCAAAGATGGCCCCTATATGCCTCTACAACCTGAAGATATGCTTGACTGACTTCAATTCATCAAACCTGGATAATCTATCTTGGTAATTCTTTCTATATAAATCAAAAGTTAAACGGAGGCTGAACATAATCTCCCTAATGCAACTCAAGTATATAGCAAGACTAACTTTTCCTTAATTTCGAAAACTTCGATAGGATGATACTCCATTCGGATTGAAGATACCCATACCAGCATTTTAGGTATCGAAAACGGCTGAATTGCCCCATAAAAGTTTTGACTAACTTTTTATGGGGCAATTCAGTTTAAAACAGCCACTTCAAAAAACGTGCCCTCTAAATTACGGAGCAAGAATATGCCTCCGTCGTTGATCTCGCGAGAGACGAAATGTAGCTTCCAACCTTTTATATTTCTACCTCTGACTGGTATTTTTTTCACTATGCGGTAATCTTTTTGGATGCAAGTACGTCATACGATTGAAAGATTTCTAAAAATGGATATAACTCAGTTTGAATCGATATACCGCAGCTGTTTTGAGGGGCTTTACAGAATGGCCTATGTGCGCTTGCGCGAGCCCGATGACGCGCGCGATGTGGTGCAGGATGCTATGCTGCGGCTGTGGCAAAGCGGCAGGTTGCCCGATAATGTGCCGGCTTACCTTGCCAGAGCTGTGCTTAACGGCGTAATCGACCGCCTGCGAGCACGAGGTCTCGATGACCGGAGCCGCATTGTCGCAGCCGAGCTAATCCGTGAAGAATATGATGGCGATGAAGAAGCTCGGCTGGCCTCCTTACGTGCCGGAGTCGAACAGATTCTTGATAATGAGATAAGCCCCGAGGCTGCGGCAGCCTTCCGCGCGGTTCATATACGCGGCCTTGAATACAAAGAGGCTGCGCATTTACTGGGAGTCACGCGTGCCACAATCAACAAACACGTTGTAAATGTATTGCGCAGGCTAAGAGAAAAATTAAAATATGAGAAGTATGACGCAATTTGAAACGGAAGAATTTGCCAGCTTGTCTGAGCAGGTATCGAGAGCCTTTTCCACGGTACCCAAGGTGGACGTTGACGAAGCATGGAGAGAGATGCAGGCTTTGACCGTAACATCCTCCGGAAGCCGGGTTAATCTAAGAGGTCGGCGTTGGATCTCGGCAGCGGCCGGGCTTGCGCTCGCACTGATGGCGTCGGGAGGAATATATATAATGGTTGCTGACCATAACGTGAAGACCTCAGTAGAATCGACCTCGGAGGTTGAGACTGCCGATGTCGACGATATGGCACGCGTATATCATCACAGTACTACATTCAGCAATGAGTCGGTGGAGAGTGTTGTGCGCCTCATGGGAGAGGCATATGGCGTTGAAGTTAGATTTACCAACGCAGCCACAGCAAATCTGAGAGTACATCTCCAAGTCGATTCCGGCCTTACTCTCGGCGGGTTTGTCGATCTAATCAATAATTTCGAGTCGATAGATGCTGCAATAGTGCGACATGAAGGCGAGACAATTCTTGAAATCCGATGAACAGTATGCGTAAGTTATTTCTTTTGTGGCTTGCGCTGCTCACCCCGGTGACTATGTTCGGCGCCCTTGTGAGCGCCGAATATTCGGGCGTAACGCTCGCGGATGCGATTGTAGACATAGCCAGTAAATCCGACTCGGTGAAAATCAATTTTATCTACAACAAGCTCGATGAATATCCCATTACGTGCAGTTTTACAGACGTGACTCCTATCGAAGCACTGCGTCGGTGCATAGGTTTTTACCCTGTCAACCTGCGCATGTCTGGCAACCGGGTTTTTGTGGAGGCTATCCACGACAATATGCCCAGATTCAGCGGCAGAGTGATTGACATCCATGGAGAACCGGTAGAGTATGCCACCATCCGCATTTACAACGAAGCCGACACATCGTTTGTAACCGGCGGCGTGAGCAATGCCGACGGGCACTTTGCCATACCCGTGATGCCGCGAAATGCGCTTGTACGCGTTTCAGCACTGGGAATGCGGCCAATAGAACGAATAATGACTACCGCAGAAGAGGCCTCATTCACCATGCAAACCGACCCGGTGGCACTTAACAATATCGATGTGGTGAGCAAGAATGTATATTTCGATAACAACAACCTGGTAATAATCCCAACCAAACTCGAAGTATCGCACTCTGCCGACATGTTTCAGTTACTGATGCAGCAACCTGTACCGGGATTGTACGTGGATCCGCTCACGCAGTCACTAACGGTGATGAACCGCGTGCCTGTAATACTCGTAGACGGCATACGCCGCGATGCCGGGTATCTACGCAATCTCGATCCGTCAAAGGTCGCTAAAATAGAATATACCACAGATGTTCCCCAGAAGTACATTGAGGATGCCATGCCTGTCGGGCTGCTTACAATCACTATGAAGGCTCGCATCGACGGTGGCAACCTACGCGCCAATGTCAACCAGGCGGTAAACGCAGGATTCACTATGGGTGGAGCGTCAGCCATGTACAATCGAGGCAAGAGCGAGTTTACCGTATCGTACAACATCAACCGCCGTGATTACAATGACATAACCGAGGAAAGCCGGAGCGAACTTCGCGGCCCCGATTTCACGATCGACATCGCTGGGTCAAGCCGAGGCACAATGAAGCGCATGTCGCATAACATCGACCTTGGCTGGACATTCACGGCCTCCCCTCAGGTGACAATCGCAGTGACTGCAAGGGATGCCATCGCCGACAATTCCACCACCGCTCACCAGCTACGGCAGGATAGTCAGAAGGGTGATGTGCGACGTTTTACATCGATAGCCTCGCAATCGCATTCACCCCTCTTTGATGTATATCTGAGATATACGCCAGGCGAAAACGATATTGTGGAGCTCCAGGCCATAACACAAATCCAGAACCAGAACTACATCCGGCATCTCTCCGACACGGTGGAGGGCGGCACTATTGAACATTATCCGTCGGAAGTCGGCACACATTACAACTACGTGCGGTTCTCAGGGTCATGGATTCACGATTTCGGTCAGAAGTTACGTTTTACTCTCGGGGAAAACGGCTACTACGCACGCAGCCGCAACATTTACCGCAGCATAGGCAGCCGCTATGTAAACCATGAGTTACTCAACCATACATCGGCCAGATTCGACTTTGTGATTGGCAAAGTTAATATAGGGGTGAGTACGGGCATACGCTACATCGAACAACGCAATGAGGTAAAGCAACGCCGTATTGTACGCAATCAGTCGAACATGAATCTGTGGCTACCTATAGGTAGGCTTTTCAACTTCAGTTTCATGGCTTCGTACTTTCCAGGCTACCCTACCCTCTCAGCCATAACAGAAATGCCGCAGGATTACGATGGGTACTTGATCACGACAGGCAATGCATCCCTGAAAAATCCTCCTGTGTTCAATCTTCAGCAGCAACTCAACTTCACACGTGGCAAGTGGTGGGCGCAGTTGCAGTTATCGCAATATATGGCTCATCATCTGTCGTATTACACCACCACATATGCCGGCAATGGAAGGTTTATTTCGCGACCGGAGAATATGAACAACAATTACGACCTAAAACACGCGCTGTCGGTAGGTTCCCGAGGGTTGTTCGGCGGCCATCTTTCGTTCAATGCCACCGTCTCGCACCGATTTGTGACGAGCGATGGCGCAGGGTGGAAATTCAGCCGCAACCAGTTTGACTACTCTGCGACAGCCACAGCCTATTATTCTCGTTGCAGCCTCACGGCCATGGTTGCTCGGAACTCAGGTGTATTTGCCATGCAGGAGTGGAAAGACTCACCTACCAACCGCTTGATATTCGATTGGACACCACTGCAAGGACTCAATCTACAGATAGGCTGGTGGTATGTGCTGAACCACGACGGCCACACCTCGCACGATTTCAATCCAGTATATTACAAATACATCCGCAACCGCATAAATGACAATTATCAGATGATCACCCTCGGGGTGTCGTGGAACTTTAATTTTGGTCGCAAAAGCTCTGGCACACGCCGAAGCCTTGGCATCTACGGAGGCTCGGCCGACACTAATCTGGTGCAGTAATTCATCGGCACAGATCTTGCGGGATACGAAATGACGACGGCCACAATAAGTTTAAATCACTTCATAAATAAGATTATTTGGCTGGGCGGATCAAATGTGCTAATTTTGCATATCAAACCCTCAGCAAAAAATGAAACTCAAGCATATATTAGTACTCTTGATCATTGCGATGGTATCCCTTGGGGGAATCATGGCCAGTGCGCTCGACCTTCCGAAAAAGCGCGTCAAAGGTCAGCAATACTTTTATTATAAAGTAAAAAAGGGAGAATCCCTTTATGGTATTTCCAAAGAACTGGCAATCCCTATTGAGGATATTGTCAGATCCAACCCGGCCGCTGCCGATGGAGTGAAGAAAGGAGATCTTCTCCTCTTTTCAGTAGATGAATACGGCGACCAACCACAAGCGCCAGTAGAGACGGAAGTTATCGCAGAAGAAATTCCAGTCGATACCACTGAAGTGGTGAAAGCCAAAAATCCAGCAATTGCCGTCCTCCTACCCTTTGGGCTTGATAAAAACGAGCCTTCGCGACTTAATAAACTCGCCCTTGATTTCTACAAAGGCATGCTTATCGCTGCCGACAGCCTCTCGGATCGCCCCGGATTGATAGAAATAGTAGCCCGCGACATCGACGGTAAAAATGCTGCCGCCCTACGCGAACTCGTAAGTACCGACACCGCAGTGGCCAATGCCTCTGTAATCATAGGCCCGGAAGACGACTCCTCCTTGACCGCCATCGCCGAAGCGGCTGCCGCCAACAACACTTATGTGCTCAACGTGCTCAACATACGCGACTCGGCCTATATAGCCAACCCATTCATGATGCAGGGAAATGCGCCCCAGCGTATAATGTACAAACTCGCCGTCGATGGCCTTGAAGCCGACTACCCCGGATATACCCCCGTCATCCTCCGTAGTCTTTCAGGCAAGAACGACAAAGAGAGTTTTACCGCATATCTCACTTCACGCTACCGAGAGAACGGAGTTGAGCCTATCGTGATCGAATATCAGTCCAATCTGCTGATGGCAGATCTTGAGGTATTGCCCGAGGTCGCCGGCCAGAAATATGTATTCATCCCCTCGTCGGGCAGCCTGGCGGAGTTCAACCGCTTCGCATATGTACTTAAGTCATATCGCGACCGTCTTCGCGCTCTGGCTTCTGAAGCCATTGACACCTCAGCAGAGAACGGCGAGGCACCGGTCTACGCCATGGCTGAGGTATTCGGCTATCCTGATTGGACTGCCTTCCGCGGTGATGCGCTCGATACGCTGCATCGACTCAACGCCACCATCTACTCCCGTTTCTTCGACGACTTCAATGGTTTTTCGACCAAAAACATCTCTGCGGATTTCCGTCGTTGGTTCGGCTCGGCCATCATAGAGAGTATTCCTACTTACGGGCTGCTCGGCTACGACAGCGCCTCCTACCTTATAAAAAACATACGCACCAACCAAGGTAAGTTCGATCCTCTTTTCCCGGCCTCATTCTCCGGAATACAGTCGTCGTTCGATTTCCGCAACGAAGGAGAAGGCTTCGTCAACAACTCAATTTACATCATCAATTATCAATCAGGAGGGCGCATATCGGCCCGCGTTCAATGAAGCTGACTATACGATTCTTACTATCGGCATTACTTGTCATTTCAGCTTTTACACTCAGGGCTGAAACCCACTATAAGCCTCATGTAAGCATTGGCGCACGTGCGGGTGCTTCGCTCGGACAGATGTCATTCTCGCCCTCTGTAAAGCAGTTGTGGAATATGGGATCTACTGGAGCCGTCACATTCCGGTATACCGAAGAAAAAATATTCGGTCTCATAGCCGAATTAGGTTGGGTGCAGAGAGGCTGGAAAGAAAACTATGAGCTGTACCCATTCGAGTATTCCCGCACGCTGACATATATCAATCTGCCTCTACTTACACACATCTACTTCGGCACTCCGCGCTTCAAGGGCTTTGTCAACCTCGGCCCTCAGGTGGCGTATATGATAGGTGAATCGACATCTGCAAACTTCGACTATGCCAATGTCGCCTCGGTGCCCGACTACCCTCGAAACCGTCGCACAGAGCAACTCAACATGGCGATTAAAAACCGGTTTGACTACGGCATATGCGCCTCAGTCGGATGTGAGTTTTATGTTCAGCCTCGCCATTCCTTATTGGTTGAAGGCAGGTTCTACTATGGCCTCGGCAACATATTCCCCGCCGCGAAGGCCGATGTCTTCGGCGCGTCAAGATGCATGTCAATTGAAGTATCGCTCGGATATTTTTTCCGCTTGAAATAAAAGACTATGGCAAAATTAAAACAGAAGACAATGTGGTTCTGCACCTCGTGTGGAGCCGACTCGCCCAAATGGGTGGGCAAATGTCCGGTGTGTGGAGAATGGAATACCATGGTCGAGGAGAAAATCACACCGTCGCCAGCGGCGGCTTCGTCTGCCCTGCCATTGCGATCGCGGGGAAAGGCTGTGCCACGTCCGGTAAATCAGATTGAAGCTGTCGACGAACCACGATACCACATGCCGAGCGAGGAACTCAACCGGGTGCTCGGAGGTGGCCTCGTCAAAGGCTCCATTGTACTTATCGGCGGAGAACCCGGCATTGGCAAGTCAACCTTGGTTCTCCAGAACCTACTCGCAATCCGCAACCGCCGCATACTCTATGTGTCGGGCGAAGAGAGTGCGGCTCAGCTTAAACTTAGAGCCGACCGCATCGGCCGCGGCAGCGACAATCTCTTTATCGTATGCGAGACATCGCTTGAAAATATATTCAGTCATATAGAGGAGGTCGAGCCGGAAATTGTGGTAGTAGATTCTATCCAGACCATAGCCACCGAGACCCTCGATTCATCTGCGGGCAGTGTAAGCCAAGTGCGCGAATGCGCGGCCGCATTACTCAAGTTTGCCAAAGAAAGCTCTGTGCCGGTTCTTCTTATCGGCCATATCAACAAGGAAGGCAGCATTGCTGGCCCGAAGGTGCTGGAGCACATAGTCGACGCAGTTCTCCAGTTCGAAGGCGACCGCCAATACATGTATCGCCTGCTAAGGGCGATAAAAAACCGCTTTGGCAGCACCTCGGAGCTGGGCATATATGAAATGTGCCAACGCGGCCTCCGCGAAGTCACCAATCCATCAGAAATGCTTCTTTCACATCATGATGGAGAAGAACTCTCGGGCGTAGCCATCGGCGTGACCCTCGAGGGCATCCGGCCCTTCCTTATCGAAGCTCAGGCACTGGTGAGCACAGCCGCCTACGGCACACCTCAGCGCTCGGTTACAGGCTTCGATGCCAAGCGAATGAACATGCTTCTGGCCGTGCTCGAAAAACGAGTAGGATTCAAGCTCGGAGCAAAAGACGTATTCCTTAATATTGCAGGAGGGCTAAGGGTAAATGACCCGGCTCTCGACCTTGGAGTCATCGCCGCCATATTGTCGAGCAACGTCGACATGGCCATACCACGCGGATGGTGTATGACTGGTGAAGTAGGACTTTCAGGGGAAATCCGCCCAGTTACACGCATTGAGCAGCGCATCACCGAAGCAGAGAAACTCGGCATGACCGACATACTCATTCCTTCAGGCAACCTCAAAGGATTCGACACCTCGAAATTGGCCATACGCATCCATGAAGTATCGCGGGTAGCCGATGCCTTCAGGGCTTTATTCGGCTAAGCCGACTGAGACTGCTGCAAGCGGTGCTCACGGCGTCGGTGAAGCATTATATAGAATGCGCTGAAAATACCCTGGAGTATAAGCATCAGCGACTGGAAACTCCAGCATACAATAGAATATGCAGCTCCGTCGCTATTAGATATTCCGTATAGCGACAAGGCAAACATCACCGCAATATTCCAAGGCCCCAGTCCTCCGTTGCTGGGCACAATCATGCTGCACGAACCGAAGACAAAAACCACCAGCCCCGGCACGAGGCCCCAATGGCTGCCGGGCTGGGCAATCAGCTCACGGGTAAACGGGAAGGCAAAGAAACAAACGTACGTTTCGAGGAAATAACATGTCCAGATTCCGATGGTAAGAACAAGATAAAGACCTGTGCCTTTCATGTGGAAGAGGACGGCAAAACCATGCCATATTCTGGCAGCACTCCGGCGTACACCTTGCACAAATGCGGTATTCCGGAATATTCTACCCAATACAAGAACTAAAACTATCCCTCCGGCAATCCAAAGCCACACAGTCCAATCGGCCACAATACGGTTGATATATTCTCCTAAGGGATAATGGGAGAGGAACTGCACTATGGCCGGATGTGCCACAAAGATTGCCAGCAGAATCAACAAACCGATCATCACACCATCGGAAGCTCGGTCGCCTATGTCTGTGCCTACTACCGTTGATAATTTACATTTCTCCCTTCTGGAGACATAGACGCAGCGCCAGGCCTCCCCTAAAAAAGGAAAAACCAGATTCAGCGCGTATGCCCCGAAAATAGAGACACTCTCGGCTGTAGCCGACATGCGCGGAATGCCTGCAGCTCGAAGTTGGATGCCCCAGCGTATGCCTCGTATGATGTGCGACATCATGGTGATAAACATCATGGCTATAATAAACCTGTAATCAACGCCCTGATGGATGATTGTCATCACCTGATGAATGTTCACTTTATGGAACAGCCACAAAATCAGACCGGCCGAGACTGCAAGAGGAATTATTATCTTGAGTGCCGTCTCAACAATGTGTGCCGCTTTGCGGCGTGGCCTTGAAGATGAAGCTGTCATAAGTGTGAATCGGTAAGTTACATTAATATAATAATAACAACGACGGCGCGACGGAGTTCAGCTCACTCCGTCGCGCCGCATTTATAATGTTAGATCAGCGTTTTATAAGCTTGGTATTGCCGTTGGCATCCGAGCGGATAAAAATTCCATGAGCCGGACAGACAGAACCAAGCGGCAGACCCTGCAAGTTATAATACATAGCCGGGGCATCTGGTCGTACAGTGGACTGAATGCCGGTAAGCACCGGGAGATTTGCGGCAATCCACTCGGCATTAGCCGAAAGTCGAGACGTGATATACCGGTACTTCGACATAGCTCCCGGAGAGGCCACATCCTTACCCCAGCGCAGGTAGTTGGCTTCATCTGCCGCGGCACATCTCTCTGCCACAGCAAGCAGATATTCATCAATTTCAGGTAGACGTTCCTCAAATTTTTCCCATTCCTCAATCAGCGCCTGCCGGAAGATGCCGGTATTAAAGAGGGCCTCTATCCAGTGGACCTGCGAATAAGACGGGTGATCATTCATGATCCAGTCGGTTTTAAAGCCTCCTAAACTGGCATCCCAGATGGGGCCGAAGTTCCACAAGGCATCTTCACCGAGATCTTTATGGAGATAGAAGCTGCCATTATAGCCGTCGGTGTCATGCATCACCTCTCGCACGATAAAGTATCTGGCAGCTGAAGCGACATCAATATACGCGGCCCAGGCAGAACCCCACGCGTCATCGGAATATATGGCCTCATTCATCTCGGTAAACTGCCGTATGAGATAGTCTTCCTGAATAGGCGATAATTCCTCAGGCGTATGATAAGTGACACGCAGTCTGATCTTGGGAGTCTCCTGAATCACAATCTGACAAGGATCATCGTAATTATCAATCTCCACAAGCCATCCTCCCTCGATAAGCTCGGGATCCTCGCAGAGATCCTCCTGCTCGAATATATCGAGGCGGTTAGAATCTATCTTCATACTTTCCACCATGAAATACAGGCCTTCATAGCTTCCGTTCAACACCAGCTCGCAAGCTTCGATACGGGAAGTCCAGGGCATGCCGACCATACGGCCCAATTCCATGCCACAATGGGCCGCCAGCCATCCTGCATAAGTATCGCAGAATGGTATAAGTGCGAAATGCTTGCTCTTCGGCATGCCGAGCACCTCTGTCTTTTTATCCAATTTCAGCTTATATGGCTTCTGAGCCAATTTCCACGAAGCATTGCCTCGTCCACGTATGGTCAGGCTGATCTGGTTCGATTCATCTCCCAGAGGTTCTCCATCCACATCTTCGGGAACCTCGATATACATGCCGGCAGGTATCTTATTTACCTTATCGACCACTGGCACACTGTCTTCAGTTGTAACATAGACAATAGGAAGAGTGCGGCTGGCCATGGAGGCAGGCCAGATTGGCTTTTCTGCGGGAACGGTATCCGGCTCTTCTATCGGAGGCACGGGTGGCTCGACGGGAACGGTGTCCGGTTCTTCAATCGGGGGCACGGGTGGCTCGACGGGTACGGTGTCCGGCTCTTCAATCGGGGGCACTGGTGGCTCGACGGGAACGGTGTCCGGTTCTTCAATCGGGGGCACGGGTGGCTCAACAGGAACGGTGTCCGGCTCTTCAATCGGTGGCACAGGAGGCTCGACGGGAACTGTGTCCGGCTCTTCAATCGGAGGCACAGGTGGCTCACCAGGAAGTTCTGAACCATTAAGATATGATTCTGCATAGGAAAACACCGGCGGAGCTATTATAATGGCAGTGAATAAGACTACTCTTATTATCAACCCAAGAGTATTACGTAGCATAATTAATAATATGATAATGATTTATAAGTTGCAAAGATAAAGATTTACCCCCGAAATTGCAAATATAAACCGTAGCCGACCGCAAAACGATGTCAAAAGTTGTGAAATATGAACTGAATTTGACAAGGATTTGTTACTTTTGCACCACATTAACAATCAAGTACTATCATAAACCCAAATAAAATGATAAAAGGTATTCTTTCAATCACCGGTAAACCTGGGCTCTACCGTCTGCTCAGCCGTGGCCGCAATGCGCTCATAGTTGAGAATATAGCTACTAAAAAGCGTATGCCCACTTATCCCCACGAAAAAGTTA
>CAJUJB010000040.1 GCA_910586595.1 uncultured Muribaculaceae bacterium
CTCGCGCCGATGAGTGCTACTTTTTTATCCATAGTTTATGTTAGTGCGAATTATGTATTGTTTTGTTTTTCAATATTAGTTTACTTTATATACCGCTAAGGTAAGCTAAAAGTTCGTATCTGCTTATAATCGGAGCAGATGTACGTTACTTTCATTGATGTTAGCAATGTTGATTCTCAGGCTGCGGGGCCACGACTTGCTTGGTAAATTTAATATTAATTAAGGCAGGGCTTGCATAAGCTGGGCACATTTCTTACTTTTGTGCACAATTAATGAGATTCAACGCAATATGGAACGCCATTTCAATAAGAATGAGCTTTATCCTGATTGCCCTATCAGGAATATACTCAACCGCATAAGCGACAAGTGGACGCTGTTGGTTCTTTATACTCTAAATGGTCATGAGTCGATGCGTTTCCGCGATCTTTCGGCCGAGCTACCCGACATTTCCCAGAAAATGCTGGTGTTGACTTTGCGCACACTCGAAACCGATGGATTTGTGCGGCGCACGGTCTATGCCGAGGTTCCCCCGCGCGTAGAATACATGCTTACCGAGCGGTCGCACTCCCTTTTTCCAATAGTCAATGAGCTGATACAATGGGCCAAGGAACATATGGACGAAATTCTGCTTGACCGCACCAAGGCTATGAGCCGTAAGGGGAAATAAGCAAGACGCCCGCAAGCACTATGCCGCGGGCGCCCAAAGTGATAAAAGTCAGTTAGGATGCTGTTTATTGCTGTGCGTAGAGAGCCTCGGCAAGTCCTTTCACTCCGTCTTCTGCAGGGAGACCGGGGTATGCCTCGATAAGCGCGGCAGTGAATGCTGCGGCATCGGGCTGGCTTGCGCGAAGGTCTTTGATTTTGTTGAGGTATTCGATGCGGAACCGTACGTCATCAACGGTTGCGGGTGCGCCGTGGCCACCTACGAAGACACTTGCGCCGGTTGCGAGAATCTGCTCGAGTTCTGCCAGACGTGCGTCGATGCCTTCAATAGAAGATGCGTAGAGATTGTTGATGTGGCATTTAGAAGGTGCCCAGTGTGAATATACGGCATCTTTGCCGATGAGGATGTTGGCTCCGGGGAAATCGTTGGAGGCGCCTTTGTAGAATGTGAAAGGTACGCCGGCAAAAACGGCAGTGGAATCGAATGCCACTTCTTCAGCAGTGCCTGTAGGAAGGGCTACGATTGCATCGCCGTATACTTCGGAAAAGTGATTCATCATGCCGCTGTAGTCGGGGCCTTTGACAACTTCGGGCATGCCCTGGGGCATTACGACAGGAGCGTCGCCTGTATTGCCGAGGTGGAAATCGGCGATGCGGGTGGCGACGGGTTTGCCAAGTGATGCCAGATAGGTGTCGAAGTCAGTTGCGTTTACTTTAAAGAGAGGCTGCTCAAGTGTTACGAGCGAGTCAGCGCCTTCGATGATGAAGCTGGCGTCTGCCATCTCGTCGTCGGTAAGGTAGATATGGAGGCGATAGCCGTCGAGGTCGCGTACTTCAAAATTGCCGGCAGTGATTGAGTCGGCCGCAACGGTCTCGGTGTCAGCTTCTGAGTTGGTGTTCTTTTGCTGTGAGCAGGCTACCATGGCCAGTGCACCGAGCGTGAGGACAAGCAGTTTTTTCATAACAGGTTGATTGGTTTTACGTTAATTTGTTGCAAAATTAGTGGTTCAATTATTGAAAACCAATACGTTACCTTTTAGTAAGTAACTTACTTCAATAGCAATTTTGTGTGCCATAACGATTTACATCAAGTTAAATGATGTTAATTCGTTCCTTCTGATTTGCGGCTGCTTGAGCGGAAAGCTGTAGGAGACAAGCCCTTGTGTTTCTTGAAGAACTTGCAGAAGGCGGCCATCTCTGAGAAATGCAGCTCGGCGGAGATCTCTTGTATTGACTTGGTTGTGCCTTTGAGCAGATATGTTGCCTGCTGGAGAAGTTCGTCGCGGATGACGGCGTATGGAGTCTTGCCGAGTTTCGACTTCACCACACGTGAAAGATGCTTGGCCGACACACACAGGCGCTCGGCGTAGAACTCAATGTTATGTTCTTCGCGGTAATGCTTCCAGACCAGTTTCAGGAAGCCCATGATGATTATGTCCTGGCGGGTGACGAGTCCGTCGCTTTTTTCTTCCGCCTGGCCTTTGCGCAACATCAGATTTCCAATCTCGAGCATGAAACTCCGGAAGTAGGTCTGGCATGCCTCGGCGCGGTAGAAATGCTCAGTGTCGCTGAGGGTAGATGCGAAAAGCCGGAGGAGAGTCTCAAGCATAAGCACATCTTTTTCATCAAGCGGCAGCATCGGGGCTGATCGTTTTTTGAACGACTCAGAGTTGGCCGGCTTCATGTCGTTGAGCGACTCATTGGTAAACTCGTAGTTAGGCAGGAGACACCAGGCCGCAATGTCGTCGCTCATTTCCAGGAAAGTGACCGGATCCCAAAGTAGAAGATCTACGAAATTACCTGCGTGGAGATGCATTTTTTCACTTCCGGCAGATATGGTGAGCGAACCGGAACATACCAAGAGGAACATACGGCACTCCTGCACCGACTGGCCTTCTAGGCTCGAGAACTGCTCCGGGCGGATGAGCAATACTCTGTCAATTATGGAATTTTGAGGAGGGAACTTAGCGATAAGTTCAGCCTGTTTCATAGCTGTAGTTACTTTTTTTGTGCAAATATACGCTTAATGTGTAAATTGGAAAACAAATATTGCGATTTAATTTACATTATTTCACAATATTGCGTACAATGGACAATATTCAGTTACGATAGCATAAGTTTGACGTCGGCTTCGAGATGTAATTTTGCGCAAACTTTATTATAACATTTTATGGCACATAGGAATCATATTATTGCAATGGGTCTCATCGGCCTTTTTCTTGCTTCATGCGGGAATGGCAACGGTGACCGGCAGGCGGCCGCTCCGCAAGAGTATCCGCTGCTGGAGGTAAAGCCGGAAGACAGAAGCCTTTCGGTAAAGTATACGGCAGTCCTGGAAGGACGCCAGGATGTTGAGGTTCGCCCCGAAGTATCGGGTCTGATCACCAAGGTTTGCGTGGAAGAAGGTGCCCGTGTAAAGAAAGGACAGGTATTGTTTGTAATCAATCAGGTACCCTATCAGGCTGCATATCAGAAAGCCCAGGCCTCTGTGGCAACTGCCGAGGCTAACCTTGCCAATGCCAAGCTGAGTCTTGACGGCAAAGAAGAACTTTTCAAAGAAAAGGTAATCTCTGACTACGAACTCCGCACAGCCCGCAATGCTTATGCGAGTGCTGAGGCTGCATTGCTTCAGGCTAAGGCCGAGCTGCGCGATGCCGAGAACAATCTCTCATATACTGAGGTGAAGAGCCCGGTCGACGGTGTAGCCGGCATGACTTCCTACCGCATAGGCGCGCTGGTTGGCCCCACCATGAGCGATGCGCTTATATCTGTATCTGATAATTCACAGATGCACGCTTATTTCTCTCTTGCAGAGAAACAGGCCCTCGAGCTGACTTCGAAATATGGTTCTACTGATGAAGCTCTCAACTCCTTCGCACCGATCGGACTTGAACTAAGCGACGGTGAAATGTACGGAGAGAAGGGCAAGATCGATGTGATCAGTGGTCTCGTTGACAAGACTACCGGCGCAGTGTCGCTGCGTGCCAGTTTCCCCAATTCCGACGGCCGTCTTTTGAGCGGAGGATCGGCAAATGTGATTCTGACTTATGACCGTCCGGCCTCGTTGGTCATTCCTCAGGGTGCGACCTATGAGCTCCAGAATAAGATTTTTACCTATAAGGTAGTTGACGGCACTACGGTCTCAACCCCGATTGAGGTATTCAAAATCAATGATGGCAAAGAATATATTGTCCTCTCCGGAATCGAGGAGGGTGATACTGTTGTAGCCGAAGGTGCCGGTCTGCTCAAAGCTGGAACACGTGTGGTTGCCATGAAAGAAAATGGCGCTAAGCAGGAGGATAAAAAATGAATATACAGAGATTTATTGACCGCCCGATCCTGTCAATAGTCATTTCGGTGGTTATTGTTGTGGCCGGTGTCATCGGTCTGTCGGCTTTGGCCGTCGAACAATATCCCGACATCGCACCTCCTACAGTGCGTGTATCCGCAACCTATAGCGGTGCGAATGCAGAGACGGTGCAGAAGAGTGTGATCGTTCCTCTGGAGGAGGCCATCAACGGTGTCGAGAACATGACATATATGACCTCCACCGCCAGCAATACCGGCAGCGGAGAGATAACTATATATTTCAAGCAGGGCAGTAACGGTGACATGGCTGCCGTAAACGTGCAGAACAGTGTGTCTACGGCTACGGCCCTCCTGCCTGCCGAGGTGACCAAGGTCGGTGTCACTACGCGTAAGCGTCAGAACAGTACGCTTATGGTATTCGGTCTTTTCAGCCCGAATGCCACCTACGACGAGACCTTCCTCACCAACTACATGAACATCAACATCAAGCCTGGTATACAGCGTATATCTGGTGTGGGTGAAGTGAATGTGATGGGCGGCGCCTATGCAATGCGTATATGGCTCAAACCCGATATTATGGCTAAGTACGAACTTGTGCCCGACGATGTCACTGCGGCACTTTCGAGCCAGAATATAGAGGCATCGACCGGTGCCATCGGTGAGGATTCCGAGAATGTTTTCCAGTATACCCTCAAGTACCGTGGACGTCTTGAGGAGGAGAGCGAGTTTGAGGAGATTATCATCAAGGCCTTTGATGATGGACGTGTTCTGCGTCTTAAAGACATTGCCGATGTGGAACTGGGAGCTCAGAGCTATTCGTACAAGGGCTTTGTCAACGGTCTGCCCGGCGCAACGTGTATGATCAACCAGATCTCCGGCTCCAACGCTAATGAGATTATCATAAACATCGAGAAATATCTCGATCAGGTAGAGAAGAGTCTGCCCGATGATGTGGAACTGGTGCAGCTCATGAGTACTAAAACCTTCCTTGATGCATCGATCGATAAGGTTATCGAGACACTTCTGGAGGCAATTGTGCTGGTTGTGCTGGTGGTTTACTTCTTCCTCCAGAACCCACGCTCGACCCTCATCCCTACCATCAGTATATTTGTGTCGCTTATCGGTACGTTTGCCGTGCTCTATCTCGCAGGCTTCAGTATCAACCTGCTTACGCTCTTCGCGCTTGTGCTGGCGATCGGTACGATAGTCGATGATGCCATCATTGTGGTGGAGGCCGTGCAGACAAAATTCGACGAGGGCTACCGCTCGACTTATAGGGCTGCTGTAGACGCCATGAGTGGTGTATCGTCGGCGCTTGTGACCTCTACACTGGTCTTCATGGCTGTGTTTGTGCCTGTGTCGTTCATGGGTGGCACCTCGGGTGTGTTCTACACCCAGTTCGGTATTACAATGGCCGTAGCTGTGGGTATTTCGGCTATCAACGCCCTCACCCTCTCGCCGGCATTGTGCGCGTTGCTGCTGCGCCCCAACCAGGTGCTTGAGCCGGGCCAGAAACTCGAGTTCTCAACACGGTTCCGCCTCGCATTCGACGCGACCTTCAAGAAGATTGTGCGTAAATACGTCACCGGAGTGTTCTTCATCATCAAGCACAAGTGGCTCGGCTGGTCAACTTTGGCCGTGGCCTGCGGCCTGCTGGTTTGGCTCATGGGCACCACCAAAACCGGTCTTGTGCCGAATGAGGATACTGGTACGATATTCATGAGCTTCGACTCGCCTGCCGGCAGCACGCTTGCAGAGTCGGAGTCCATCATGCAGGAGATTCAGGCCGAAATCAAGGCAATGCCTCAGATCCAGAACTTCAATATGGTGACCGGCTTCGGTATGGCTTCAGGTAACGGTGCCTCGCACGGTATGTTCATCATCAAACTCAAACCTTGGGATGAACGTACGGGAAAAGATGATAATGTTGACGCCATCCGCAGTGAAATCTACCGTCGCACGGCTCATATAAAGAACGCCCGTCTGTTTATCTTCGCGCCTCCTATGATCCAGGGCTATGGCTCGGGTAACAGTTTTGATGTATACGTTCAGGACCGCTCAGGTAAAGGTTATGACGAGTTGAGTAAAGTGACCACCGACTTCCTCGAGAAGCTCAACCAGCGACCTGAAATCGAGATGGCCCAGACTTCGTTCAGCTCCAACTTCCCGCAGTATACAATTGATGTCGACGAGGCCATGTGCCAGCGTGCCGGAACTACCACAAGCGAGGTGCTCAATGTCCTCTCGGGCTACTTCGGCAGTATCTATGCATCAAACTTCAACCGCTTCACCAAGATCTACCGTGTCATAGTGCAGGCTCCGTATAATTACCGCGACGGTATGGAGGCTCTCGACAATATATTTGTGCGCACTAAAGGCGGCATGGCTCCGATAAGCCAGTTTGTCAAGCTCACCAAGACCTATGGTGCGGAGTCGCTGATGCGCTTCAATATGTTCTCGGCTATCAACGTGCAGGGTATGCCCGCGGCCGGGTATAGCTCTGGTGATGTGATCAATGCCATCAATGAGGTGTCGGAAGAGACTCTTCCCACCGGTTTCGGCTTCGAGTTCTCGGGTATGACACGAGAGGAAGAGCAGACCGGCAGCAGTCATACAACCGTAATTATCTACGGCATCTGCGTTCTCTTCATCTACCTCATCCTCTGCGCCCTCTACGAGAGCCTCTTCGTGCCGCTGGCCGTGATTCTGTCAGTGCCGTTCGGCCTGATGGGCAGCTTCCTCTTCGCTAAATTATGGGGCATAGAGAATAACATCTACTTGCAGACAGGTCTGATTATGCTTATCGGTCTGTTGGCCAAAACGGCGATTCTCCTTACCGAGTATGGCACAGAACGTCGTAAGGCCGGTATGTCGCTCACACAAGCGGCAATGTCGGCAGCCTCGGTGCGTCTGCGTCCTATACTTATGACGGCCCTTACCATGATCTTCGGCCTCCTTCCGCTTATGTTCGCCACCGGTGTTGGCGCAAATGGTAACACTTCGCTTGGTGTAGGCGTGGTAGGCGGTATGATTATCGGTACAATCGGCCTTCTGTTTGTAACCCCGGCCTTCTTCATCACCTTCCAGTACATAGAGGAAAAAGTGATGGGCCGCCGTCGCAAAGAACGTGAAAAAGATAAAGAACTTTCAAAATGAAAATCCTACCTATTGCCGTAATATTAGCTTTCGGGTTGACCGGCTGTAATCTGTATAAGAATTACAGCCGCCCCGAGGGCATGCCGGTGGAGGAGCTTTACGACGACTCCACTATGGCAAGGGCGGATTCTGCTTCGTCGCTCGGCAAGCTTCCATGGCAGAATCTTTTTACAGATCCTTGTCTTCAGGCGCTCATTAAGGAGGGCCTGGAATCCAATACTGATATGCAGATCGCCCTCCTCAGGGTCGACGAGGCTCGTGCCGGTCTTTCAGCCGCCAAGCTGGCTTATCTTCCGTCGCTCACATTGTCGCCCAACGGCGCTATAACCAGTGTCGACGGCGCGAAGGCTTCAAAGACTTATGAGATACCCGTGTCGCTCAGCTGGGAGATAGATCTCTTCGGTAAACTCAGAAATGCGCGCAAGGAGTCGCAGGCTCTTCTTCTGCAGCAATCTGCATATTCGCAGGCTGTCCGCGCCGAGGTGATTGCTACGGTTGCCAACAGCTATTTCTCTTTGCTCATGCTCGACAAGCAGATTGAAATAAGCAGTCAGACTATAGAGATATGGAAAGAACAGGTACGCACCATGGAGCTGCAGCTCAAGGTGGGCGATATAAGGGAGAATGCCCTTAGTCAGGCCAGGGCGAATCTCAACGGCTTGCAGGCGTCGCACAGCACCCTGCTCAGACAGCAGCGCGAAGCTGAGAACTCGATATGCACTTTGCTGGGCGTGACGTACCGGCCAATCGAGCGCGGCTCGCTCGACACACAGACCATGCCGTCGGAAATCTCGGTTGGCTTACCCGTTGAGCTTCTTTCTGCACGGCCCGACGTGGTGCAGGCCGAGATGGCATTGGCGGCTGCGTATTACTCCACCAATCAGTCGCGGGCGGCCTTCTATCCGGCCCTCACACTCGGAGGCTCGGCCGGCTGGACCAACGCGCTTGGCCAGGCCGTCAGCAATCCCGGAGGATGGATTTTGTCGGCGATCGGGTCGCTGGCACAACCCATTTTCCAGCGTGGAAAACTGATCTCCAATCTCCGCATATCTAAAGACGAGGAGGAGATTGCCAAACTCAATTACAAGCAGACTCTGCTCAATGCCGGTCAGGAGGTCAACGATGCACTGTTCGCCATCGAATCTTATGGTGATAATCTCCAGTTCCACACCGAGCAATGTCAGGCACTTGAAAAGACGGTGAAATCAAACGAAGTACTGTACCGCACCAATAATGCCACTTATCTGGAATTACTCTCGTCGCGTCAGGATCTGCTGAATTCCCGTCTCAATGTCGTGGCCGATAAGCTCAGTCAGCTTCAGTCGGTCGTGACCCTCTACAGGGCGCTTGGTGGCGGGGCTGAAATGGATTAAGTCTATTCCGCATATAACTCCCCGGAGGGTGTGTCGCATGCGTGCGGCGCACCCTTCCTTTTTTAGGTGGCGCTTGGCGTAAAATTGATGACTACCAGCGGTGTGTATCTGATTTATAATTAGATTCCGAGTATTCCGTAGTGGAACTCCGTCTATGTGCAGTCAATTGGGAGATGTATAAAAAATCAACCCTCCTGACCATGATGGGTCAGAAGGGCTGGCGGTGCGCATGAAGGGACTCGAACCCCCACGTCCTGAGACATTAGATCCTAAGTCTAACGCGGCTACCAATTACGCCACATGCGCGGTTATCGGCTGCAAAGTTAGTGATTTTTTTATGGCTGTGCAAAAATATTTGTTTTTTTCTTCTGAGGACGAAAAAATGATGGTTGAGGCTGAAAAAGTTGCTCAAGTCAAAAATAATTCTTAAATTTGCGCTCCGAAAACATTTGCAAATAATTCGAAATAATAATACAGGCAATGAAAAGAACATTTCAACCCTCTAACCGTAAAAGAGTTAACAAGCACGGTTTCCGCGAAAGAATGGCCACTGCAGATGGCCGTAAAGTGCTTGCACGCCGTCGCGCAAAAGGCCGCGCATCCCTCACTGTTTCCGATCACATCGGTGGCAAATAAGGATTAAGCCTTAGCTCTTTAACCATCCAATGCTGCCCGGACGCGTTTATTACGTGTCCGGGCAGCATTGGTTTTTGGCCATAAACAATAGAGCCTCGGGAGATGTTATAATCTAAATGATTATAACTCTACCTGAATGAAAAAACTATCGTCTGCTTTACTGCTTGCTGTGGCCACCCTCCCGTGTATGGCCCAAAATGTTGCTGATTCTGTGCCCGATAGGGCGGTGATTGTTTCGGGAGATCCGAGCCATCCAGCTCATAAAAGTAATATCGCGCTTATGTACTCGCGCGCGAATCTTGCCTTTGAAGATCCGGCTGCTCCACGATTTCTCTTCCTGGACAAGAAGGGCTCCGTAGCCCTCGGTATAGGTGGATATCTCAAGGCTGTGGGTATGTACGATTTCAAGGGCGCTGTAGATAACAACGGTTTCTACACTGATATGATTCCCGTGCCGTTCAACCCTGGCCAGAGTGAGCGCTTCGGTGCCACGGCCAATCACTCGACCATCTTTCTTAAGCTCGTCACCAGCCCGACCAAGCTTGGCCGCATGATTGTGTACTTTCAGACCGACTTTTCTGGCGATAACGGCAATTACGGTCTTCGTCTTAAACTTGCTTATGTAAGCGTTGGCCATGTGACCCTCGGCAAAGCCCGCTCGACATTTGCTGATGGGCCTGCGATGGCTCCTACAGTTGACGATCAAGGCCCGTCTGGCCAGGTTACTGCAAAGAATATGATGGTGCAGTATGTGACGTCGGATTTCAAAGGCTTCTCGGCAGCTATTTCAGCCGAACTTCCGTCGGCAAGCTATACCCTCGGAGACAATGCGCAGAGCATAGCCCAGCGTTTTCCTGATATACCGGCTTACGTGCAGTATGCCTGGAGTGGTGGCGAAAGCCATGTGCGTGTTTCGGGGCTGCTCAGGGAGTTGAGTTATCGCGATCTTAAGTCGGCCTCAAACCATTTCGCCACCGGCTGGGGCGTTCAGCTGAGTACTGTCGCAGGTATTGCCGGAGGCTTGAAATTCTTCGGCCATTATACTTACGGCAAAGGTATAGGTTACTACGTCAATGATCTTTCTGGCGAAGGCTATGATCTGATTCCGGATGCTGAATCTCCGGGTAAACTTAAGGCGCCAGCTACAGTGGGCCTCACAGCCGGATTGCAGTATAATTTCTCAGATTCTTTCTTTATCAGCGGTTCTTACAGCCGGGCTCAGCTATACGATGCGACCACGGCAGGGCAGTCGGCTTACCGGTACGGCCAATATATCGCGGCGAACGCCTTCTACAATGTGTGGGGCGACCTTAGGATTGGTTTGGAATACCTGCATGGAACCCGTAAGAATGTTGACGGGCAGTCGGGCCACGCCAATCGTGTGGAGGCAATGTTGCAGTACAGTTTCTGACCGGGCTGTGGTTGTGCAGGATTTTAACTTTTGTTTCGCAACCTTGTGGCCTCCGAGTTCGTTGTTAGCGATAGAAAGTAAAAAATTAAAGCATAACCAAAATTTATTATGGAAAGAAAAATCTCGTTTGCAGACGTTAAGCAAGCCGTTGAAGAAGCTTACGAAAACGTAAAGAGTATAAAAGAAGGCTCGGTCGACCCTCGTGTCGCCCTTGAGTCGAAAGAAGATGAATTTGCCATCAGCCTTGTGCTTACCGATGGCCGCGCGGTTGATAAAGACGATGTTGACGCCTTGTTCCCGCTTGGGCCTATAGCAAAAGTTCCTCTGTCGGCAGTTCTTCTGTCACAGAATACTCCCGAGGAGCTTGTAAAGAAATCGGGTCACTGCCTCTGCAGCTGTCATGGCCACAAGAAAGAGAAGATGGATCTTCCCTTCGGTCGTCATGGTGTGCGTGCGGTGAGCGCGGTTGTTCCGCAAGGTGATCCGGAAGGCAAGATGAGCGTCATCAACGACATGATTGTCGCCCTGAGCGGTAGTGAGCCCGGCTTCAGCGATACGCTCTACGAGACTTTCAAGAAACAGGCGCAGGACGATGGTGCCGCAGATCAGTTTGAAAAATCCGGTTACTATCTGTACGATGCCGCACCTCTGAGCATTGATGTTTACAGCCGTCTTCTTTCTATGAAGATGTCGGTACGTCAGGTTGCCACTATGGGCGCTACGGTTGCTGCCGACGGCCGCAATCCTCTTACCGGCGAATATGCCTTCGATGGTAAGAATGCTCAATATATGGTTGCTATGATGGCTACGCGCGGCAAGCATTTCATCAAACCTTGGATGATGCTTACCGGTCTGCCTGCCAAGAAGAGTTTTACAGGCGGTATTCTTGCCGTTCTGCCAGGCTTCGGTGCAATCGCAGCCTATTCTCCCCGTGTCGATGAACGTGGCATTTCTATCAAGGCTGCCAAGGCCATCGAGTACATCTCACAGAAACTTGGGTTGAGCGTTTATGCTTCAGCCAGGGTTGAAGTCGAGAAGTAAAGCAGGGATGATATGACCTTTTATGGTTGAATGTTATATAATTCTGCAAGAACAACCCCGCCAGGAGTCGAAATCCTGACGGGGTTGTTTTTTGTCTGCTTCAGGCGCGTAGGCCTGGGATGTTTATGCGAGGAAGCCCAGAAGGACACCGGCAGCTACGGCAGAACCGATTACACCGGCAACGTTCGGGCCCATGGCGTGCATGAGCAGGTAGTTGGAAGGATCGTATTCCAGACCAAGGTTATTGGAGATACGGGCCGACATGGGCACTGCCGATACGCCGGCATTACCGATGAGGGGGTTGATCTTCTTGTCTTTCGGAAGCACAAGGTTGAAGAGCTTCACGAAGAGTACACCGCTTGAAGAGGCGATGATGAAGGCCATGAAGCCGAGGAAGAAGATGAAGATGGTCTGGGGTGTGAGGAACTGCGATGCCTGGGTCGACGCACCTACGGTCATGCCGAGAAGAATGGTGACAATGTCGGTGAGGGCGTTGCTTGCGGTTTTTGCCAGACGTGAGGTAACGCCGCATTCGCGGAGGAGGTTACCGAAGAAAAGCATACCGAGCAGAGGAATACCCGAGGGCACGACAAAGCAGGTGAGGAGCATGCCCACGATGGGGAAGATGATCTTCTCGTTCTGCGAGACGGCGCGGGCGGGTTTCATCTTGATGAGACGCTCTTTCTTGGTGGTGAATAAGCGCATCAGCGGGGGCTGGATCACCGGAACGAGGGCCATGTAGGAGTAAGCCGACACGGCAATCGCACCCATGAGGTTAGGAGCCAGTTTTGATGAAAGGAAGATCGCGGTAGGGCCGTCGGCACCACCGATGATGGCGATGGCACCTGCCTGGTCGGGCGAGAAGCCGATGGCAAGAGCGACCATGTAGGCACCGAAGATGCCGAACTGGGCAGCCGCGCCGATGAGCATGAGCTTAGGATTGGCAATCAAGGCCGAGAAGTCGGTCATGGCGCCGATGCCGAGGAAAATCAGGGGCGGATACCAGCCGGCAGCCACGCCGTTATAGAGGATGTTGAGCACAGATCCTTCCTCATAGATGCCGATTTCGAGGCCGGCTTCTGCGTTGAAGGGAATATTGCCGATAAGAATGCCGAAGCCTATCGGCACCAGCAGCATGGGCTCGAAGTTCTTTTTAATGGCGAGCCAGATGAAGAAGAGGCCCACAGCGAGCATGACGAAGTTGCCGAACTGAGCGTTGGCAAAACCGGTCAGCTCCCAGAACTGAACGAGATTGTTGTAAATAAAATCACCGAATGACATAATTCGTTGTATTGGGCGGATTATTCAAGGGTAATGAGCACGGCGCCTTCAAGCACAGAGTCACCGGGGTTAACATTCACTGATGCAACTTTACCGTCGCGGCCAGCGCGGATGCTGTTCTCCATCTTCATTGCCTCGAGGAGTACAACAGTGTCGGATGCCTTGACTGTGTCGCCAACTTTAACGGCAACCGAGATGACTACGCCGGGGAGGGGAGCCACAACCGAGCCGGGGCCTGCTGCGGCAGGCTTGCTGGCGATGACTTTCTCGCCTGAAGCGGTGCGGGGTGCTGCAGATGGGCGGGGTGCTGCAACTTTGACGGTGGTTGCTTTGGCGCGGTCGAGTTCCACTTTGTAAGGAACGCCGTTGACTTCAACCTGAGCGATGTTGTCGTCGATGTCGCCTACGGCAACAGTATAATTGTTACCGTTGATCTTATATTTATATTCTTTCATTGTATAAGCTTTTGGAAGTGATGATTATTTGCCGCGGCGATGCTCGGGAACTTCGCGCAGACTGTAGATTTTAGAGCTCCAGGGAGAGTAAGCGCGCTTAACTTTGTTGATGGTAAGCACGGTGCTCTCGGCGTCGTGTGTGTTGAGGTGCTCGTGGAGAGCCATCACGATTGCAGCAATCTCCTCTCCAGAGTCGTGTGCCGACAGTTCGTCAGGAACGGTGTCGCGCTCTACGCCGTGGGCGCGGAACTTGCGTACTTTGGAGATGGCCGCACCAATCTTGCCGATGCCGTAGAAACAGAGGCAGAGGAGCAGGAGGGCGCTGAATACGATGCACATGGCCATCAACGTCATGCCGAAGCCATTCTCATCGCGCTTAGCGAACTCTTCAATCTTGCGGTTGGTGTCTTTGATCACATTGGCGCTCGACGGGGTGATATAATCGTTCTGGCCACCTGTGCGCACAGCCCATTCGCCAGCTCCGTCCTCGGTGCGTGCCCACGACTGGTTGGGGAGGAGTGATGCGGGCACAGTCACCTCATCGATGAGTGTGAGGCCGTCGGCATCGTATACTCCGATCCAGTTGTCCTGGCCGGGAACAAGGGTGAAGTTGGTATGGAATGTGCCTCGGTTGGGCTCTCCGTCGGCAAAGAATACCACGTGCTGACGCTTGGGGATGTCGGTGTTGACGTCGCCCAGAGGCACGGGATATTTGCGCTTGTTAGTCGAGTCGTTGGTTAGAAATACGCTGGATATTTCGAGCGGCGCGTAATTGGCGTTGAACAGCTCTATCCAGGCGTGAGCCCTTCCGTACTCGTCGACAAGGCTGCTGTCGTTGACCACCATCACTTCGTTGATGCGGAGGGCACCACGGCTCTGGGCAGAAAGCCCTGGAGCGGCGGCCAGCATCATCAGTGCGATGGCAATGAGTGTTATAGTCTTTTTCATCACTGTATCAGAGGGGAATGTTGCCGTGCTTCTTGGCGGGGTTGACAACCTTCTTGGTGGCGAGCTGCTGAAGAGCGCGGATGATGCGGAAACGTGTGTTGCGGGGCTCGATGACGTCGTCGATATAGCCGTATTTAGCCGCGTTGTAGGGGTTGCAGAAGAGCTTGTTGTACTCGGCCTCGCGGTCGGCAAGAACTTTTGCGGGGTTGTCGCTTGCCTTGGCTTCTTTGGCGTAGAGCACTTCTACAGCGCCGGCGCCACCCATAACGGCGATCTCGGCAGTAGGCCATGCATAGTTCATGTCGCCACGGAGCTGCTTGCAGCTCATCACGATGTGGCTACCGCCGTAGCTCTTGCGGAGGGTAACGGTAACTTTGGGCACAGTTGCCTCGCCGAAGGCGTAGAGCAGTTTTGCGCCGTGGAGAATAACACCGTTGTATTCCTGACCTGTGCCGGGGAGGAAGCCGGGAACGTCTACGAGAGTTACCAGAGGAATGTTGAATGCGTCGCAGAAACGAACGAAACGGGCACCCTTGCGTGATGCGTTGCTGTCGAGCACACCTGCGAGATATTTGGGCTGGTTGGCCACAATACCTACGGCCTGACCGTTGAAGCGGGCGAAGCCTACGATGATATTCTTGGCATAATCGCGCTGTACTTCAAGGAACTCGCCGTTGTCGATAATCGCGCCGATAACCTCATACATGTCGTAGGGGCGGTTGGGCGAATCGGGGATGATGTCGTTGAGAGAGTCTTCAAGACGGTCGATGGGGTCGGTGCATTCAACCAGCGGGGGTTCCTCGAGGTTGTTCTGGGGAATGTAGCTGAAGAGTTTGCGGATGATCTTGAGGGCATCTTCGCCGTCTTCGGCTGCGAAGTGGCATACGCCGCTCTTCTGCGAGTGTACCTCAGCACCACCGAGGGCTTCCTGGGTCACATCTTCGCCAGTTACGGTCTTTACAACTTTGGGGCCGGTGAGGAACATGTAAGAAATGCCTTTGGCCATGATTGTGAAGTCGGTCAGGGCTGGCGAGTACACAGCACCACCGGCGCAGGGGCCGAGGATTGCGGAGATCTGGGGAATCACGCCAGAAGCCATGATGTTGCGCTGGAAAATCTCAGCGTATCCGGCGAGGGCGTTGATACCTTCCTGGATACGTGCGCCGCCAGAGTCGTTAAGACCGATTACAGGGGCGCCCATCTTCATGGCCATATCCATGATCTTGCAGATCTTGAGGGCCATGGTCTCGGAGAGAGAACCTCCGAATACAGTGAAGTCCTGGGCAAAAACATAAACGAGACGGCCGTCGATTGTACCGTAACCGGTTACGACGCCGTCGCCGAGGAATGATTTCTTTTCTTGGCCGAAGTTGGTGCAGCGGTGGCGCACAAACATGTCGAGTTCTTCAAACGAACCTTCGTCAAGTAGCTGTGCGATTCGTTCGCGGGCAGTGTATTTTCCGCGTTCGTGCTGTTTTTCGATGGCTTTTTCGCCACCACCGAGGCGCGCTTCAGCGCGAAGGTCGATGAGTTCTTTTACTTTTTCGAGTTGGCTGCTCATGATAAATGTGAAATGGAACGTCGAGAGGCCACGCCTTCATCAAAAGGGCGCAGCCTCTCTATGTGTTGTTTTATTATTTCTTATTGGGGTCCTCGCAGAGTTCAACGAGTGTGCCGATGGTCGACTTGGGGTGAAGGAATGCGATGTTGAGCCCTTCAGCGCCTTTGCGGGGAGCCTTGTCGATTAGGCGGCAACCTTTAGCCTCGACTTCTGCGAGAGCATTTGCCACGCCGTCTTCCACTGCGAACGCAATGTGCTGAACGCCTCCGCGGCCACCGTTGGCAGCGATGAACTTGCAGATGGCGCTGTCTTCTGCGGTGCCTTCGAGAAGCTCGAGCTTGGTCTGGCCTACTTTGAAGAATGCTGTGCGCACCTTCTGGTCGGGTACTTCTTCAATTGCAAAGCATTTGAAGCCTAACATGTTTTCATAGAAAGGAATGGCTTCGTCGAGCGACGGAACGGCGATGCCGATGTGTTCGATATGGGAAATGTCCATAATTTATTAATAAATTGTTTGTTTCTTTCAATAATGATTGATCTTAACCGCAGATGAGGCGTATGCCGTGAAGACATACGCCGTCCATTGGCTTTCGTGCGCAAATTTACACAAAATGTTTGGGTTATCAGCAATATCGCTGATAAATTTGAGGTGTCGAGTGGCCGAAAAGATTTATTTGTTCGGTTCGTTCTCTATTGGCAGGTGTCGGTTGAAGGCTTCGCGGAATGAAACCATGGTCTCCGTGGATGCGATGTCGAGTGGGCGAAGTCTTTCCTGGATGATCTGTAGGATGTCTTCATTGCTGCGCGCGTGCATCTTGACGATTATGTCATAGCGGCCGGTGACTACATGGCATTCCGTGATTTCCTTGACTTCGGCCAGAGATGCGACGAGTTTCTCTATATCGGTTCCAGGTTTGGCGCTTATACCCAGATACGAAACTACATGGAAGCCGATTGTGGCCGGGTCAATAAGGCATTGTGAGCCTACGATTACATTCGAGGCCAGAAGACGCTGCACACGCTGGTGGACAGCTGCGCCGGAGACGCCGTATTCACGGGCAATCTCAAGATAAGGGGTGCGTGCGTTTGCACAGAGAGCATTGAGGATGGTAAGGTCGAGCGTGTCGAAGTGTTGACGTGGCATAATACGTTAGTTTATTGTATACAATGCGGTGTCAGCCGCGGACTTGGTGGTTTTTTATGTGTGTAGACAGCATGAATAATTGTCTGGTGCCTGCACGTAGTTTTTAATGGTCTTGCGGCAAAATTAAGCATAATTCCTCGAATTTTACAATAATAAATGTAAAATTCTCTTAATAATAAGGCTCTCTGGTGAGAATTTTTCTCCACGCCTATCGCGCGGAGATGGAGTGGAGTGCGAGTTGGCGGAAGTCAGACTCGCGAAGGCCGGCTTCTTCTAAATCTACGTCTTCGTTATAATCGTTGAGATATTGGCGCGCGGGCGCGTTGTAGCAGTTTTCTGTGAGCGCCAGTTCGGGTTTGTAATAAGGCGTTGAGATGCCTGACAATGACATCAATGTATGGAATGCCGATTGGCTCGAGGATACGTCTTTTGAAGAGTTTGCGCATGCAGCGGCGTATTTCTCAGGATGCATGGTGCGGTAGGTATCCGACAGCCATACCAGCATGGGCACGTGTATCTGCCAATATGTAGGAGTTGGAGAGGCGTGCAGGAAACGCTCGCGGTCATCGTCGTATATATCTTCACCGTGGTCGGCGAGATAGACCATCGCGGCAGGACGCCCTGTGGCGCTGACGGTTGAGATGATGCTGTCGAGCACGGCGTCGGTGTATACTATGGCGTTGTCGTAAGCGTTGATCAGGCCTGCGCGGTTTGAAGGCTCGGCTTCGGTGGCTATCTCAGGCCCGAACACCCCGTATTCTTCCGGATATCGGGCCTGGTAGTTGAAGTGTGAGCCATATGTGTGCAGCACGACGAAGACAGGTCGCCTCGGTTCTGTATTTATTGCCGCAGAGAGGTAGGGGCAGAGCTCAAGGTCGCGGTGTTCCTTGCCGTCGTCGGTAAGGAAGAGATTTCCTTCGGCGCGGCTGCCGAAGAAGTCGATTAGAGATCCGTTGCGTTGCTGATTCGATAACCAAACTGTGCGGTAACCGGCTTCGCGGAATGCGTCAATCACACTTCGTGAGCTATAGATTGAATCGGCAAACTCAGCCGCCCCGAGATGCGACATCAGCAGAGGCACACTCTTGTGGGTGGTATTACTCTCCGAGAGGGCCTTGGTGTAAGATATGACTCCGTCGCGCTTCGATAAACGGGGATTGGTAGGACGTTCGTAGCCATTTAATTGCCAATTGCCGGCACGTGAGGTCTCGCCAATGACGAGCACGAATATTTCAGGCACGGAGTCTGGATCGGTGACGGCGGCATGATATGAAAATGCTTCAGATGTCTCAAAATAGTGGTTTGAGGCCTCGGTGCGTTCGACCGCAGTGAATATATTGGCTGTGACGTTGACAGGGAACAGACGTCGGGCCGGATTGTAGCCTGACGTTGAGCAGAAGGCGATGGCCATGCAGATAATTCCGGCGATTGAGAGGATGGCTCCTGAGTATAGAGCCGGCCTCTGTTGCTTACGGCTCAGGTAGGCACAGCGCCCGAGGGCGATTCCGGCCATGACAAGCGGCGGCATATACAGCACACATACCACGGCAATCGCCGGCCCGAGATTGAGAAGTAATTCTCCAGCCTCGTGCACGTTTGTAGTGGTGACATTGAGAAACATGTCGACGGCAATGATCGACTCGCCATAGAGAAACAGCAAAACTATCTGGAAGGCGCACAGAACCATGACTGGCAGAAGACAGAATGTGGTAATGCCGTTGCGGCGCCAGGCGCTCATGAGCAGAAGATGTATGCCGGCGGGGAGCAGGACATTTATTGCCCGCTCACAAGCCGTGTAATGTATCTCGGTGAAATCGAGTATTATGTTAGGCACGATAAGCAGCAGTGGCACACTCCAGAGGAGGATGCCTGCAAGAATGCTTCCGTGATGGCTGGTGATATGTTGGTCAGAATGCTTCATTGATGCTGAATATAAATCCGGTCTGATGACGCCCGAAGCCGAGGTCGAGACGCACATTTACTCTTTTTTTGAACTCCCACCGGTAACCTATACCGTAGTTTGGCAATACTTTATTCCACCTCATTGCGGAGAAACGAGGAAATACGGTTCCGGCTCCGATCCATGCCACCACGCCGTTGCGGTGCCATATATGCTGCCGTAGTTCAAGGCATACATCTATTTCCGATTTGTCGCGGTAACGGCCTTCGAAGTAGCCTCGCATGTTGTCGCTTCCGCCGAGTGTGGAGAGGAGGCCCCACGGAGTATTGCCGTATGTGAGACGGGAATGCAGCTGGAAGGCTATTGTGGCGTCGCGCCATGCCTTATGATAGGTGGCAAAGGTAAATTCGGTGAGTGAGAATGCATACCGGTTGAGCAGGAACCAAGGGTTGAAACGCTGGTCAAGCCGCAGGAAGATACCTTTGGATGCATTGGTGAGGAAGTCGCGGTTGTCGTATTGGATGGTGACGCCCACACCGAAATTGAATGTGCGGTCGTCTTCACCATGCCACAACCATGGCTTCTCAAATTTGCGTCCGTTGATGTAGTCGAAGGTCGCCATTGGGCCTGCGTACAGCGCAGGAGCTATTTTCCAGACGAAGCAGACTTCTGCCTGGGAGTTGAGGTATTTGTAGGTCGATTCGTTTTCATCGTTGACATTCTCATCATAACCTATGCCCCAGAACTTTGTAGCCACTGAAGAGAAATTCACGTCGTAGCTCATTCGTGCACGGTCGTTGGGCAAGATGTGTGTACCTCTGACGCCAAGTTTGAAAAACATACTTGTGGTTGCATCAAGATATACGGCCACATCCGATGGCGGTGTGACAGTGTCGGTAAGAGACGTGCGGTAGATTCCGGCCGCCACGAGACCTACACCGAATTTGGTGTCTGTCGAATAGTGCGGCCCGCCGATGACGCTGAAGTCAAATTTTTTGTTCTGCTTGGGTTTGTTGGAGTCATCGAAATATTCGATGATCTTCGTTATGAGACCTTTCTTATGGAAGGCGGGAATGAGATGAAGGTCGGTGGTGTCAGGCTGCGCATCTTCGCAAGAGATGTCGTCTTCAAGCATCTGAGGCCCGAGATGTAGCTCCCGAATCTGCGCGACTGAATCGCAAGTCTCTGTTGCGTATGCTGTTGAGAAACCTGCGGCCAATAATATGATGAAAATTGAAATATAGCGCATAATGGAGTGTCTTTGCAATATTAACAAATAAGTCTTAACTTTGTTACTCCAAAATCTTATTTAGGAGTTTCTGACCAAATCTATGGAATCAATCGACAAACCCACCGCGCATCTTCTTACAGATCTGCTCCGTGCCTATGGTGTGAGGCGCATAGTTCTCTCTCCTGGTACGCGCTCGGCGCCTCTTGCGGTAGCCATGGCCCGGTCGGGGTATTTCGATATATCTGTAATTATCGATGAACGTTGCGCTGCCTTTGCAGCGCTTGGTATGGCGCTCAGGCTCGGGCATCCTGTGGCAATGGTGTGTACATCAGGTTCTGCCGTACTCAATTATGCGCCAGCCTTGGCCGAGGCGTATTACCGACGTGTGCCGCTGATTGCCATCTCGGCCGACCGGCCTGTAGATCTGATAGATCAGCGCGATAGTCAGACTATCCGTCAGCCGGGCGCGCTGACTGCTGTGACCCGAGCCTCCGTCGATATTGCCGATGATAGAACGGATCGTTATTTGAGATATGCCAACCGCCTGATAAATCAGACCCTCGCTGGCGCAGTCGGCCCAATACCAGGGCCGGTACATATAAATATGCAGTTCGATACACCTCTGACAAAGATGGTGGAGGGTCGGGCAGAGTCGCATGCGCGAAAGATCGGCATTGAACGTCCGAAGGCGCGATATGATTTTACGTCAATCCTTGCCTCCATACCACGTACATCCAAAGTATTGGTCGTGAGCGGCGACATGCACCCCATCTACCGTTTTTCAACGGTACTGCGTTCGGCGGCAGATAAATTGGCTCTCGTCGCTGAAGCTCAGGCCAACCTCGGCGTCGAGACAGGCATTAAAGCTGTAAAACCTGATTTCGCCTCATTGCCCGCGCCCGACATTGTTGTCAGCATCGGAGGAAGTCTGGTGTCAGCACGTCTGAAAGCCTATTTGCGGTCATTGCCTCATCTGCGTCATATCTCAGCCGGATATGACGATGTGCCTGTCGATACATTTTTCTCGCTGTCAGAGGTGGTGGAATGCCCTGCGGAGGACTTCCTCAAAGCGTTGGCTGAGCATCTTGAACCTTCCGCTGACTTCTGCGAGGCGTGGAGAGATGCGGTTGCCGGAACGGAAGAAGGCAGGTCGATTCCGCTTATCGGGCTGCTTCAACAGCTTGTAGACGGCCTTCATATAGCCGATTTCCATTTCAGTAACGGCTCCGCTATCCGGTATGGACAGCTGCTGAATTTCCGCGACGGGCAGCGCATAGATTGTAACCGTGGGGTAAGCGGCATCGACGGATGTACGTCGACAGCTATAGGAGCCGCTATTGTAGCTCAGAATCCAACCGTGCTTGTCACTGGCGATATGAGCGCCGCATATGATGTGGGAGCTTTTGCCATCCCTGGCATACCTCCTACATTCAAAATGGTGGTGCTGGATAATGGTGGAGGCGATATTTTCCGCGCCATCCCCTCGACGGGGCCGCTGCCCGAGTGCGAGCGCCTGTTTGCGGTTGCCCCCAAGCTCCCTCTCCGGTCGTTGGCAGAAGGGTATGGATTCGATTATTTCGAGGCTGAACCCGGAGATGATATTTCAGAATTTATCAACAGCAGGCGTGCCCCGGCTATTTTGCGGGTGAAAATGTGCGCAGGCTCATCAAAATCAATATTTTAATACTATGGCAGACACAGCTACACCTCGCAAATGGACTACCATACGCGAATACTCAGATATTCTATTCGACTTCTACGAAGGCATTGCCAAGATCACTATTAACCGTCCGGAAGTTTATAACGCTTTCCGTCCGCAGACAAACGCCCAGATTCTCGACGCTCTGGACTATTGCCGCGATACACCTGCGGTGCGCGTAGTGGTTCTCACCGGAGCCGGCGACAAAGCATTTTGCTCAGGTGGTGACCAGCATTACAAATCCCGCGGCGGCTATTGTGATGCCGACGGAACGCCTCGCCTCAATGTGCTGGATATCCACAAGGCTATCCGCTCGTTGGTTAAACCCGTCATTGCCATGGTAAATGGCTATGCCATTGGCGGCGGTAATGTGCTCCAGGTGGTGTGCGACCTTTCTATCGCATCCGAGAATGCCCGCTTTGGGCAGACGGGCCCCAAGGTCGGCAGTTTTGATGCCGGATTTGGCTCATCTTATCTGGCACGCTGCGTAGGCCAGAAGAAAGCCCGTGAGATATGGTTTCTCTGTCGTCAATATACGGCCCAGGAAGCGTTGGAAATGGGAATGATCAACAAGGTTGTGCCATTCGACAATCTGGAAGATGAAGTTGTTGAATGGTGCCAGACAATCATCAAGCGAAGCCCGTTTGCCGTGCGCATGATCAAACGGGCTCTCAATGCCGAGCTCGATGGCCAGCATGGCTTGATGGAGTTTGCCGGAGACGCAACTCTGATGTATTATCTGATGGACGAAGCTCAGGAGGGGGCCCAGGCTTTCCTTGAGAAGCGTGATCCGGACTTCGATAAATTTCCGCAGTTCCCGGGCTGATGTAAATCAGAACCGGAATGTGACAAACCCTCTCAGTGAAAATGGAGTGCCCGGCGTGAAGCAGATGTCGGTCACGGGTTCCTTGTCGCCTGGAATCATTGTTTCGGTGGCAAACTGAGCCTCTTTCCATTTTACGTTGAAAAGATTTTCAATCACGGCTCCTACGGTGAATTTACGCCAGGTGTAGGAGGCGTTGAGGTCGGTGATGCAATAGCCTTTGGCAGTCAGCGACCAGTCTTCATTCGCGGGTCGGTCGGCTATCCATCGCGTATGGATTGCGGCCGACACGTTTTTATTTTTATAGCTTAAACCTCCAAGAACAGTATGGCGCGGAGCGAGGGGAATGTAGTCGAATCCCTTCGGTTCTTCGGTCATGCGTGCGTTGCTGAAAGTATAGTCGGCCTGAAGATAGAAATGCTTCAGGAACTCCCATCTCAACCCGGCGTCCACGCCGAAGCGGCGGCTCTTCCCAGATGGCTCAACAATGGCTTCGTCGCCCACATAAACAAATTCCTGATTAAGGTGCATATACCACAGGGCTGCGTTGAGCACGACATTGGATATTGGTTTATAGTGTATGCCGAAATCTGCTCCAAGAGCTTGCGGAAGTACATTTTTGCCATTTTCAACCACGACTACGCGAGCATCGTTGCTATGGAAGCCCCGGCCGCCTTTGAGATAAAGCTGGATGTTGTCGGTCGGGTTATAGATTATGTTCAGCTTCGGGCTTACGAAGGCCTGGGCTGTTCCTTTATCGTTATATTCGGCGGCAGTCTTGTCGGCATAATTGAAGTGGAACCAGTCGATGCGTACCGAAGGGTTTATCATCCATCTGCCCAGATTCATCTCAAGACCTGCGTAACCGAAGAGGTTACTCTCGTCGATGTCGCCCAGCGCATATGTGCCTATCTGATGCCGGTTCTCGGCATGGTAGAGGGCAATATCCATCACGTGATCATAGCGGAAGCCTGCGCCTGCCGACCATTTCCATGCATGGCCTCCAACATGAAAATGGTTGTTGTAGTCGGTATGGCCACCTGCCACGATTCGTTTTTCCCGCTGGTTAATCTCATCCCAATGCTCCGGGTCATTGAGCTGGAATGTGAAATCAGAAAAGAGGTTGAACGTGTAGTATGAGAGGTAGAAGTCGGAGTTTACAGTTCCGCCATCGCCAGTGTCGAGCATATGGAGAAACTGAAGATTGGTGCGCGATGTTGAGCCGCCTTCGCTTGCGTCCAGTGACCCGAACCAGCCTATTGTGCCATTGTCGACAGCGCGCTCGGGTATCTGCCCGGAGGCATTCCACGAGCTGTTGAAGTGCGATGCGATGATGTTGAACCGGGAGTTTTCGTTCCACCTGGTATATTTGCTCATCACGTTCAGTCGTTTGAAGTGCTGAGGTGAGTCGAAGAAGCCGTTGTCGCTCAGAAATGCCCCGGAGAGGTAGAAACTCTCCTTGGTATTGTTGAGGAACGACACAGATGCACGGTAACGTTGATAATCGTGCATGCCAACTTCTACCGACACCTCATTGGGCATGCGGTCGCGTGTTTTGAAGGCCACATATCCAGCTGTGGCAAGGTCGCCCTTGGTCATGTTGTACATGCCTTTGTCGAAGTCGACATGCTCGATAACTTCGGGCTGGAGGAAGTGGAGATCGGCATAGCCTTGGCCGTGGGCATGGCTGACCATATTCACGGGCATTCCGTCGACAGATATATTTATGTCTGTGCCATGGTCGAGGTCAAATCCGCGGAGGAACATCTGTTCGGCCTTGCCTCCTCCGGCATGCTGGGCAATAAAGAGACCTGGAACGGTGCGGAGGACTTCCTGAGATGATTTGACAGGATTTACGGCAAGGTCGACTTTTGCAAGGTCGCTGAGGTGGTTGACATGTGCCACCACACTCAGGTCGCGCAATCTTATATCGGGCATAGTGTCGGCGTCGGCGGCAGGGCGAGGGTCATGAGCCCATGCGATAGAGGCATAAGCAATAGCCGACAGAAGCAGTATTTTTCTCATATATGAATAGTGGAGTATTAATAATATGTGATGCAGTGTTAACAAACCTTTATGTACAAAAGTTTGCTTATTTTGCGCATATGTTATAACTTTGCACCGTCTTAGGAAAAGGGAATCAGGTGAAAATCCTGAGCAGGCCCGCTACTGTAAATTCCCCTTGTATAAGATTTTCACACTAATAAGCCACTGGACGTCACCGGGAAGGCTGTGAGAATCGGGATAAGCCAGGAGACCTCCCTGAGATATTTTTAATATTTCATCAATCCCGTGGACCGGATTATGTGATTATATAAATTAAATTGTCTTCCGTGCTCCGTGCTGTGGCAGGAGCTGTTGCGGAGTCTTGCCGATAAGACTCCAATTAGGAATGCTGGCTTAAGAAAGCCCTCGGAATTGATGTGTAATTGATAGGACTAAACTGATTCTTATGGATTTTCTGCACAAAGTAAAAGAGGAGGCTGTGAAATATATGACTGTAGCCGAACTCGACTCTCCCGAAACACTTACTCCCGAAGAAACTGCCGCAAGGCTGATTGAGGATGGCGCTGATGTAATCTCGCGCCGTGATCTGGGTGATAATCTTGACGATGACGAATTTTTCTATGGACTCGGAGGTGTTACACGCGAGCATGTGTCGGCAGGCCGTGTATATCAGGATGTTGAGACATTCACCGATGTGATGCGTTTTACGGGTCGGATCGAGTATAATCCTTCCCATCCAGTGTTTGACCGTTTTGTGGAATTGAACGCCATGCTTGATGGCCGTGCTACGGCTTGCCAGATTCTGCCGGCTCCCGGAGCTCTGCTGATAAGAGTGCTCGATCTTTCCAACTGGATTCCTTCTACCATTTATCCCGCTTCCGAGCATCTTGCAGCCGACATTGCTGCCGCTTACAACGCAACTCTGGCTCAGCTTTACGCGCTCGGTTGCCGCAATGTGCTGCTTAACAATACAGCTGCCCGCGCTATTGAGAACCAGGCATTTCTTGACCGTCTGCTGATTGCAGGCATCGACCCAAAAATGTTCCTGGAAGACGTAGAGCGGATGAACGAGGAGGCATTCAAAGGCCTTCCGGCCGATCTGACAATTGTGCGTGAGTGATTTAATGCAACTTACATTTGTCTATTTCAGGAAAAATACGTAAATTTGCAGGCCATTACGAAAAAGTGCCTTACCAGCGCTGAATTAAGTAACTGATTAAT
>CAJUJB010000041.1 GCA_910586595.1 uncultured Muribaculaceae bacterium
CTGATGGTCGGAGCTGAAGCGGAATACATCTTCCAGTTCCTTCCCTTCGGGCGATGCCATCGCGCCGGTCGAGGTGCCGAGGAAGAGCTTGAAGGCAGGCACATTGTCGAGCGGAAGATTCTGTATGGTATGCAAAGCACCCGGAACCAGCCCTAACAGCGGGATAATGCGGCAATGCACAGGCCGTGATGCCACCAAGGCACGCTTAGCCTCCAGATCAGCCGCTGTGGTTGTGGCCGGCTTGGTATTGGGCATGTCGAAGACGGTGGTGACGCCTCCGGCAACGGCCGCAAGGCTTTCGGTGACCATGTCGCCTTTATATTCCAGCCCAGGCTCACGGAAGTGGACGTGGGTGTCTGTAAGGCCCGGAATCAGATATGCCCCGTGCGCGTCGATAACTTCCGAGGCGGCTGTAACTTCGTCGGCAGGAACTTGTCCTGCGCCGGTTTTCTCTATTTTGTCGCCGGATACTTTCACCCAGCCGTGGCGCCGGCCACTGCCGTCGACCAATACTGCGTTATGTATCAGCAAGCTCATTTGCGCGAGTAATCAGGAAATTTAGTGAAGAAACTATTCCATTTCAGACGTATCACGCCAAAGACGGCCTCGCCGAAAATGCTGGAATTCATTTTGCTGGTGCCGAGTACGCGGTTGACGAATATGATGGGTACTTCCACAACTTTGAATCCGTATTTGTAAGCTGTGAACTTCATCTCGATCTGGAAGGCGTAGCCCTTGAATTTTATCTTGTCAAGCGGGAGGGCTTCCAGCACGCGGCGACGGTAACACACAAATCCGGCGGTGGTGTCGTGTATGGGCAGGCGGGTGATGAGCTGCACGTATTTCGATGCGTAGAACGACATGAGAATACGGCCCATCGGCCAGTTTACGACGTTGACGCCGGTTACATATCTCGATCCGACAACTACATCAGCTTCCTGCGTAATAGCCGCTGAGCGAAGTCGCTCGAGGTCGGCAGGATTGTGCGAGAAGTCGGCATCCATCTCGCATATGTAGTCGTATCCCTTGGCCACACAGTGCTTGAATCCGGTGATGTAGGCTGTGCCGAGGCCGAGCTTGCCTGAGCGCTCGATAAGATCGACACGCCCTGGATATTGGGCCATCTTTTCTTTGACTATGGCGGCGGTGCCGTCGGGCGAGTTATCATCAATGACCAGAATGTCGAATTGGGTCTGGAGGCCCATCACGGCATCAATGATGGCGGCAGCGTTCTCACACTCGTTGTACATAGGTATGATCACGCAAGAGTCGGCGTGCTTGGCAGGGATGTCAGACATGGTTGTTTTATGCTTATTCGTCGATAGAATAGTTGAGGAAGTCGTTCATTGGTTTTAGCAGGGCGAACAGATCTGCAACCTTTTCCTGCCAGTCGGGTTGGTCAAAGAATTCCCGGTCGAGCCGGCATTCCTTGCCATATTCGGTCAGCCTCAGAAGGTCGATGTCGGGGTGGTCGCGGTCGTAGCCCTTAGGCGCGGTCTTGAGCTGGCGTCCGTACCAGCCCGGAAAATGACGGAGAATCTGCGGATCCTCTACGATGCCGCGGAATTCGTCAACATTGTCGATAATAGCCTTTCTCAGCTTCTTGAGCATCTTGGGCTCGGGGCACCATACTCCGCTGTAGATTGCAGTTTCGTGCGCACCGATATGGATGTAATAACATGCGCGGTCGCAGTGGCGCCCTGTAGGCGAGATTAATGCCGAGAAGTAGGTCTTGTAAGGCGTTTTGTCGTTTGAGAAACGGGTGTCGCGGTAGATGCGGTAGAGGCAGTCTTTGGCATTGACGTGTGCCAGCGACGGGTCAAACCGGGCCATGAGGTCGATCAGGCGCTGAAGATCGGCTATCCACTTGGCGCGGAGAGTGTCGTATTCAGCCTTATGGGCGGCAAACCACTCGCGGTTGTTGTTCTCGGCGAGCTGGTCAAGAAAGTTGTAGAGCTCTTTCATTTTATGTCTACCCATTTGATGTCGGTAATCTGTTCTTCGGTTTTGAATGAGGAAGAGGTCTGGCTGGAGGCTGTGGCCCTCTCTTCGGCGGTGAGTTCCACCTCAGTGAAGGCAATGTACTCGCCCACGTCGCGCGGAATTTTCTTCCTGCGTCGGCGCGGTGCCGTGTAGGTGCCGTAACTCCGCGATGAGCTGCCTCCAGCTTTGCGGCGCGCTTCGTCGGCCCGGCGGCGCATTTCAGCTGCCGGATCGGCCATGAAACGGCGCATGCTGCGCATCTGCATCCAGATACGCCAAGCACCCTTCAGCAATGGCCAAAGGACGAAGAATATGATAATAAGGAGAAAAAACGATAACATTGTAGATTGTATAACAACCGGCGGGCAGACTATGACGAAGCCTCCCGCTAAAAAACATTAAATACGGCTCTGGCGGAGCATCGAGAGAAGGAAGTAGAGCAGTATAGCCCAGGCAAATCCGGCCAGTCCGTAGATTGCCACGAAAACCACAGCGGCTGCCAGAATGACATAGCGGCAGAAGTTTTCATGAAAGTCAAAGTTTTTGAACTTGAGAGAGAACATCTTGAATTTTCCAACCATAGCCCAGCACATCATGGCGATAAGCAGCCACATGACGGGCCAACCGGGATAACCGTATTTTGTAATCCAGCCGT
Source organism: uncultured Muribaculaceae bacterium (assembly GCA_910586595.1). Classification (GTDB taxonomy): domain Bacteria; phylum Bacteroidota; class Bacteroidia; order Bacteroidales; family Muribaculaceae; genus CAG-873. Next base: position 2,639 of record CAJUJB010000041.1, read on the forward strand.
ATACGCCGATCCAGAAGATGGCGTTGGCCGGTATGGGAAGGCCGCGGAAGATGGTGGCCTGTTCGCTGTCGTTGTTGAACTTGGCCAGACGGAGTGTGCCGAATGCCGGAATGAGCAGGGCGGCAAATGCAGGCCATGCCAGTGAGCCGTAGGTAAGCATAGAGTTGACTACAAGCATAGCCGGAGCTACGCCGAAGCTTACAAGGTCGGCAAGTGAGTCGAGGTCTTTTCCTAAGGGGGAGAAGCTTTTCAGCAGCCGTGCGCTGGCGCCGTCGAAGAAGTCGAAGAGGGCAGCGGCTCCGATGGCTATCAAAGCCCAATGTCCGCCGACGAGCGGGCCAAACTGGACCTGAAGGTTGAAGGCCATGTATATGGCTACACAGCCCGAAATAAGGTTAAGACAGGTAATTGTGTTGGGTATTGCAGCTTTTATGCGGTCAAGCATTGTTTGCGGTAGGATGTAGGCGGGCAACCTCGGTGATGCCACCGGTGGTTTTGTCGCCGATGTTTACTAATGTCTCGGTGCCGAGGGGGAGGTAGAGGTCGACACGTGAGCCGAATTTGATAAAGCCCATGTGATCTTCTATCGAGGCTTCGTCGCCCGGACGCGCGTAGGTGACTATTCGACGTGCCATGGCGCCGGCTATCTGACGCATGAGCACCAGTTGGCCTTCGGGTGTGCGGATGACAACGGTTGAACGCTCGTTCTCTGTGCTCGATTTAGGGAGATAGGCGGCCATAAACCGACCCGGATGATGCTTTACATAGACAACTTCTCCGTCAACCGGAAACCAGTTGGCATGCACGTTGAAGACACTCATGAACACCGACAGCTGGATACATCTGCAGTGAAGGTATTCATCTTCGAAGGTCTCTTCGAGAGCGACAACCGTGCCGTCGGCCGATGAAACGACTACGTCTTTACGGGTGCCTGTTAAATAGCGGCGGGGTGAACGGAAGAAATTTACCACAAGAAGATAGAACACCGTGCTGATCACAGTGCTGGTAACCGCCCACACGAAAGGTCGCACCCAGACCCATAGGGGGGCGTTGATTATCAACAGTATCGCAAGCAGCGATATGAGGATAGGTGTGCCTTCGTGATGTATCTTGACTCTCATTGCGTGCAATTACTATATAAGCAGATGCAAAAGTAATAAAAAAATTTAAGTTATTGGTTTTTCTTGGCGGAATATTGTGTTAACCTGTCTTGTGGGTATTATAAAAGCGGCTGCGAATGGTTCGCAACCGCTTGGATTTGTTGTGGGTGCTGAGGGATTCGAACCCCCGACCCTCTGCTTGTAAGGCAGATGCTCTGAACCAGCTGAGCTAAGCGCCCCTTCCTTGTCAAAAGCGATGCAAAGTTACGCGGTTTTTTTGTAACCACCAAATTTTTCTGCAACTTTTTTCAAAGAAAATTTTCGCATATTTTGTATATTATTTATTATCAACAATATAAGAAAATATGTTTTTTGAGGGTAAAATGCGCCGGCAATTCTGGATGCCGGCGCATGTGTATCAGTAAGCTATTTTAAGAATTCGGGTTTGTCCGTTAATATCGGTAGCCCGGGCGATAATCAAGCGCTGTGTCGTGAGCTTGTCAAGGGGCAAAGACATGGTCTTCACTGAGCCTTTCGCTTCGGCCAGCAGACTTCCGCTCATTGAATAGAGGCTTAATGTGGCCACGCCTGCCGGTGAGGCAGCTGTGACTGTGCCGCTGGCTCGGTCGTAAACGATGGTGAGCTGGGATTCGCCGACAATGACATTATTTACTCCCGACGTGCCGATGTGGAGCGCTACGGGGCTGCCTCCGTTGATAGGGTAAACTCGTGTTCCGGCAGAAAAAACCATCTGGAGATAGTAGGTGGTGTTCTCCTCGGCTTGTGGATAGGCTATGGTCGTATTGATATGGGCAAGCTGACCTTCTTCTGTAAGAGTGGCTGTCTCGGTGCCGTAGGCAAGTATCTCCATGGCTCCGGAGTCGGGGTCGGTAAGCTCGCAGAGGCACGCTAAGATGGGGTAAGAGAAATACCCGGATTGCAGGCCTACCGTCGCGTTTACTTCGATATTTCCTGGATCGAGTATGTCATAAAGTATGCCCTCCTTACCGTCGATTGATGTGGTATGACTGGCGGCTCCGACCACCTCAGGCGTCTGGGTAAGCACTACCGACGGCGCACCGGGGTTGGGTTGCATCGTCACGGGTGTGGAGTCGGAATAATACACTTTATAGGTATTCTCATCCATGAAGGTGAAGCCGAAGTCGGTTGGCTCGCCGAAAGTGAGTATATTCTGCACGGCTGTCAGCTCTGTTGTCCAGCGCCGGGTGAGCTTGGAGTGGGCTGGCACGCTCAGAAGTACACTCTCGCCGACAAAGAACAATGTCTCACCTTGTGTGAGCACGGGGGCGAAGCCTCCCGATAGTTCCATGTCTGTCGTATTCTCCACTTCAATCTCCACCTCGGTGAGACATCCGTAATAAAGTTCCCCGTGGAGTTTTGTGGAGCTTATTTTCAAGCTCGGAGCCTGATAACTTTCGAGATAATAATCGTCGCCGGTTTTAGAGAGGGTTACATAGCCGTAGAATCCGTATGGTACAAGCGTTGGCTGCCATTGACTGTCTTCCAGGCTTATGTCGCGCGTTACAAGACTTACGGTATATGAGCCCTCAGCCAGATCAAGGTCGGAGAGTTCCACCCGTGGTTTTAGACCTGAGGGTGTGGTGCCGTATCCGGCGGGGATTTTCCAGTCGCGTGAGTCGGCATCGGCATAGATTGTGTCAGACTCCGACTCGAAGCATACACCGAAGCGCACGTCGATGGTCTCGGGATTGTAGTTGATCCACATTGCTCCGAGCTGGGAGTCGAGATTAAAGGTCATCAGGCTACCGTCGAGTTCTGCCGTCAGAGAACCGAGCTGAGTCAAGGTAGGCTGACGGGAAATCTCTGGCTGGCCGGTCGGTGGCTGGATGCCGAGCACTGCGTCCTGACTGAAATTATAGCCGCCTCCCGATCCTCCACCCGATCCGAGGGCGTCGGGGCTGATTGCGTCGAGAGAGAAATATCCGTTTGAGATGCCTGTCCATCCCCAGTTGAAATGGAAGAAGCCTTCTCCATCATATCCGTCGCAAACGAATGAATGGCCTCCGCCGAGCTGTGAGAGGCCTCCGTAGATCACCGGGCCCGTCTCGGCCAGATTGGTATAAATGAGCTCTTCCCACTCAGAGGGTGAGTAGTACATGCGCATGGTGTAGTAGGCATTGGCGTCGTAACCGAAGTATTTTACCATGCCTTCGCGTATATTCATGGCAAGCGCGCCCGACGACTCCAGACCGTAGTCCATCTTGACGGCATATCCGCAGGCTTTCATTAGGTAGGCCACAGCGTCGGCTTCCTCATCGCTGTAGCGGCCCGGGAGATAGGTGTCGCGCATCTTATCCCATTCAAAGGCACGGTTCTCGAGGTTGAGGGTATATTTCTTGCCTAAACTTGCGGGGGTATACGTTATGGTTCCGGTGCCGCGCTCGGGGTAATTCCAGTATTTCATCACCTGGGCCATGGCGGTGGCTACGCAGCCAGTGTATGTGCGGAGGCCTCCGCTGAGCGGACACTGGTTGTTGAATGGCTCATCCTGATCCCAGCAGGTGCTCAGCATTGGGGCGACGGGTGTGCGGTCGGCAGTGGTTTTCTGTTGAGCCGTGCGCGCACCGTGAGCGACCGCCCAGTCAATCTGCCGGCTGTATTCGTCGAGCCACCACTGCATCGATTCAGGAATCGAATCCGGGTCGAAAGAACCTGAGTCGGCATAGGCGAGCAGCGGATAAGCCACATCGTCGGCAGCCAGAAGCATGTAACCGGATCTGCCGGGGTTGTTGAATACATATACCGCATTACGGCCCTCGTCGGAGATGGCAGTATGTGCCAGCACAGGCGAGAGGTTGATTCTGGAGGCTACCCGGTGTGAGTCTGCACATGCGCGGGCGAGAGCCTCTTCGGGGCTGACGGTGGCTGCCCCGGCTGTCAGCGCCATGCTTAGGCAGACTGATGTGAAGAGTAGTTTATTATTCATTATTGTCAAAACTATATCTGTGCAATCGCCGGATGCCGCCTCAAGGGCTGCATCCGGCGTTGCGGTTGGATCAATATGGAATCCGGTGCTTATTTAATGAGCACTTTTTTACCATTGATGATGTAGAATCCTGGAGCGAGCTCCTTGACTTCCGATGCGGTTGCGTCGTGAAGCACAACACGGCCGTCGATGGTCACTACAGTGTAAAGTACATTTGCCTCAGCGGAAACAACTTCCACACCTGTGGTGGGGTCGAAGGTATACGTTACGCGTATTCCAGGAGATTCCTGACATCCGTCGAGAGTGAACGCGCCGACGTTGATTGTAAGCGTGTACTCGCCCTTGGCTTCAGGAGCTGAGTCGAACGAGAGTATTGCTGTCGGAACAGATGCATATTCGTCGGATGTAATCTCGGGAGTCTGACGGTACTCATAACTCTGGGTGAGGCTGCAGCCGTAGCGGTTGTAGACCTCGATGGTCGATGCTTCGGGGAAGGCGATGCTTATAGCTGAGAGGTCGCTGACGGTCTCGGTGCCGTCGGGGGTGACGACAAATATATAGTCGCGCGGAGCTACAATTTCCCATTCGTGCTCGATGGCCGGTGAAGGAGTGCCGGAGAGGGTGAAGGCACCGGCAGGAATGCTTACGTGAAGTGTACCTTCCTTGTAGAAGTCGGGGTTGATGACTCCCATGAGGAGGTTATTGCCTTCGGGCATCACAATGTAGTCGGTGTCGTATGTGAGGGTCTCGTCGTCAAGTGTGACTTTGATCTTGGATGCGAGGTCGCGGTCGGCCTGGACAGAGGCTGCCTCGTCGAAGATAAATGACCAGTAGTAACCCCATTCGCCGTATACGATCTGACCACCGGTAGGTGTTGCGGTGTAGGCTGCGCTTATCTCGTGGTCAAGCGTGAAGGGCGCGCGGATCATCGGGCTTTCTGCGCCGTCGATGAGGAAGGTGCCTTCATTGACGATAAACACGAGGTTGCCAAGAGGTGCACTTTCCGACTCTGCGTCGACTGTGAGGCGGAATGTAGGATGGGGGGCACCTGCAACGGGCACGCATTCGTAGCCTGTTGAAGCATAGTTGGAGTTATTGGTCAGCACGAAGGAGAGCTGGTTGCCGATAAACTCGACTTCGGTCGCATAGGGGAATTCGAGCAGAAGCTCGTCGAGAGATTCAACTGTCGTATTGGGTGCCGGGGTCAGTTTCCAGCAAGGCTCATAGGTATATGTGGCCTTTACTTCCTGGCTGGGTTCTCCGTTTACAGTGAAGGCTCCGGCAGGAATGGTAAGTGTATACTCACCGGCCTCGAAGGGTGCTGAGCCGAACTGGATTGCGAAGGCCATGTCGCCGGCTTCGCTTACATAGGTCGAGCTTGCCTCGAAGTTTTCGCCCGTAAGGGTTATTGCGAGGTCGCTGTATTCAGCCTCGTAAGCTCCGATGAAAGAGATGGTGAATTCGGAGAGGTTGGTGGTCACCTGACCGGGAGCCGGAGTGATGGGATAAGCAGGGAAGTCGGCGCCGATATTGAAGGTGGCGGTAATCTCCTGGCTTTCTTCGCCATCGTAGAAGAAGGTGCCTGCGGGCAGGGTGAGGGTCCATGTTCCCTCTTCGGTAAGTACAACTTCATTGTAGTCGTCATCGCAGGGGATAACCATGAAGCCACGGGCCTTGTAGTTCTCCCAGTCGTAGCCGATCATGCAGCTGTAGCTCTTCGATCCATTGGAGAACGACGCGCCAAGCTCGTCGCGGATCTGTACCATGGTGTAGGGGTCATAGTCGGGATACTCGAGGTAAACGACATTGAGGCTGCTCAGGGCTGAGCCTGCTGCGGGCTTGAGGATGTAATTGTCGATCTTCGACTTCATTGAAGGATCGATGGTGTAAACGGCAGTTAGCTCGGCAGATTTTGCACCGGAAGCCGACTGCACGAAGTCGCCTGCGGCGTCATCCCACAAAACTTCGTAGAAGGTGCCCGCGGGGATGGTGAGGGTGTATTCGCCTGCTTCGGTTGCCTCGCCTGAGAAATAGACGGGGTAGATGAAAGAGGTGCCCTCGTAGTCCATCGACGGCTCGCCTATGTAGGCACCGTGAATCGGGTCGCTGCCTTCTTTGACGAGTGTTATGCCGGCGATTGCTTCGTCGGAAGAGTAGAACATCTGCTCATAGCTGTCGACCGGGATGGTGACCTTGATCGATGCCAGTGATTTGAGGGTTGAGCCAGATGCGGGGTCGACACTGATGGTGGTGTAGTTGCGGCATCCTACAGTGACGATGTTGCGGGTCGACGAGGCCACGAATGAGCATTCGCCGGCTTCGTTGAGGCCGTTGACATAAGAGCCGTCGTCGCCATAGCCATGGAGGAGGGTGGTGCCGCTTGTGGTCTTAAGTGTGATGTAGGCGCTTTTCGACGAGGGCTTGATGTATACTTCGGTATTCTCAAGTGCCTTGGCGATGGTGTTGTCGGTTGCGATGGGGTGACCGATGGCACCTAACGATGCTTCGGCCTCCATGCCATCCTCGCAGGCAATCTGTACGCTTACTGCACGGCCAACGGTCTTGCCGTCGGCGAAGACTGTGACAACCGATTGTTTATCGGCGCCGGTGTAGGGAGTGAACGAGAACGCACCGTTGTCGTCGGGGGTAACTCCGATGCCGTCGAACCATACCTGGAAGTTGGTGATACTCTCCAGTGAGCGGAGGGTGAAGGGGGTGTGGTAGCCGGGCTCGAATTCAATGGTGTTTTCGCCCTGGGCGAGAGTATAGGAGGGAGAAGGGTTATCCCAGCGCTGGCTCTTGGCTGTGCTGGCACTCAGGCGCAGGCGTGCGTCGCCTGTGACGTTTACCTTCATTTTTGCGGCATTGTCGAGTTTGCGGGCTACGACGTAGAAGGTTGTGCTGCCGGCGTCGAGATTGGCATTGTCAATCTCAGTCATGGTGCCGTCTTCCTTGCCCTGTACAGTATAGATATACCATCCTTCTTTAGGAGCCACGAAGATATAGGGAGTCTTCTCGCTCACGGGAAGCTGGAACATGCGCGTGTCGGCGGCGGTCATAGTCACGGCGTCGGTTGCGACTGCTCCATCGGAGTTCAAGGTGGCGTCAAGGGTGATAGGCTCGGTGATGGTCGAACCGGCCGAGAGGTCGGCAGGATTTTCCTGGTATTTGCCCTGGTAGAGGATTACACCTTCGGGATGCGATACATAGGCGGTGAATACCACATCGTTGTAGGCCGTTGCCGAGCCTTCCACGCGGAGTGTGCAGTCTTCGGTGACCTTGAAGCGCAGCGAGCGGTTGCTGGAGTTGTACGACGATGTAAGATCGGTGCCGTTGAGCGAGAAAGACGTAAAGGTGAAGTCTTCCTTGAAATTGAACTGGATGTCGGAGCCAGAGGTGAGGGTAATCTTGCCGTCGACGATGTCGTCGGGGAAGATGAACGAGCTTGCTGTCCAGTCGCGGATATTGTTGAGGCAGCCTTCAAGGCCTTCTGCGAAGTCGAGCGAGAGGGTTACGTCTTCTACCGCGGGTTCCTCATCTTCGAATACACGGATATTGACCACGTCGCCCTCCTGGATGGTGGGGATGTCGTACGACGTGCTCCACATGTAAGCCTTGGTCACGGGGTTGCCGTTGTGGGTCACGCTGAAGAATTCTGTCACACCGTTCTTGCCGGCGAGAGAGAGGGTCTTGTCGATCGAGCTGTCGAAGTTGACTTTATTCTCGCCGTTGGCAAGATCGAAGGAATAAGCGAAGTTGGTGAGCTGGGCCGAGATGTATGCCGCGCCGTTCTCGACATTTACGGTGAATGTCTGGTTGCGGTTGATTTTCTCGGTGGTGACCTTCACCACGGGATTCTCACCCCAGGCCGAGATGGTGGTCTCGGTGCAGTATTTGCTGAAGAACTGGCCGTAGCTTGCGTTGAAGCCGGGATTGACAGCCCCAGCGGGGGTGGAGATTTCGGTAATCTTGTAGCCGGGCTTGGCAATCACATACACATATTTGCCTGCCGTCTCTTCGAATATATAAGAGGTCTGGCCAGCCGAGAGAGGCTCGTCGGCAGATGTCAGGCCGCCGATTTTCACGGTCACGGCCTCAGGGTCGTTCCACTCCAGGGTGAGCTTATATGCCGAGGCAGACAAGCTTACACCAATCAACATCAGGAGAAGAAGCCCTATGGTCTGGAACTTTTTCATAGGATAGTGTTTATGGTTTATTTGATGAAGAGTTTAAGTGTAGAGCCGCTGGAGCGGATGAGGTACATGCCGCTTGCAAGGCCTGAAAGGTCGGCAGAGCCGTTGCCGCGTGCCACCATAGCGCCTGCGGGGTTGAACACGTAGACAGGGCCGTCGGCGTATGCTGTGGTGCCGTCAACGCGGATTGAGCCGGCGTCAGCGCCGCTGACAGTGATAGACGGGGTCGACGACCATTCGCTTCCGAGGGGAAGGGCATAGAAATCCTGCGCGTATTCGCCCGTGAGGGTGTTGTAGAAGAAAATGCGCAGTGCAGGATATTTGTCGTTGACCATGGGGATGATGCCGTTGAGGATGCCACGGCTGTCGGGGCCTACGAGGAGCAGGTCTTTGCCGTCGGGGGCATCGGCATTCTTGGCCTGGCCGATGAGCAGTTCCTCACGTGTGGCAATGCCGGCAACACCACGTTTGATGAGGAGCATATATTCGTGGTGGGCGTCGTCGTTGAATGCCGTGGGCGAGAGGGCCTCTGCGTTGATATAGCACTGGGCGTATTGAACGCTGGTGCCCATGTTTATCTCATCGATGCGCTCGTAGAAACCATCTTTGTCGAACCACATCACGCGCATGATGTCGTTGTCGTTCTCGTCGACTGCAGGCACGCGCAGCTCAACGGCGTAGTGATATGAGTCGCCGTCGGCGCAGCGGTCGAGGTTGGCTGTGAGGGTCTCGATGTCGCTGTCGGTGTCAAACTGGTTGGAAACCCACAGCACGTTCTTGCATGATACGAGATCGACCATGTAAAAGTCGTAGCTGAATGTAGCCGGATCTTCTTTGACGAACATCTGCTGGCGTTCGTGGCCGGGCACGTCGCTCAGCGAGAGGGTACTCTCGGAGTCCTCGAAGATTGTGCCGTAGAGGGTGCCGTCGGGGTTATAGACGTAGTACGAGCTGATGTAGCTGTCGTCGGAGCCGACCACATAGTTGTCTTTGGTCACGATGAGGGCGGCGCGGCCTGCGGGAGTGCCGTAGTCATCGAAGTTGATGTCCTCGCGGTAACGCATGCTGCCGATAGAGTAATAGCTGGCCAGGGTCTCGTCGACCGCGTCTTTCGAGAAAGGAATCTCGGTGGTGTAGTCGAGCTCGATTTTCTCGGGGCTGACCTTATAGAACTCCACGATGAGCTTGTTGTCGGTGCGCATCGTCACATCCTCCTGAATCGGGTCGTAGTAAGGATTGAAGAAGGTGTCGGCGTACTGCGAGATGACGAAGTAGGTGTCGTTGCCGTGTGAGAGGGAGATCATGAACGGGGCGCTCTGCTGGTCGCCGGGCATGTTCATCAGCGGAATACTCTTCGACAGCAATTTGCGAGGGCCATCGGTGCCGTTGGCTTTACCGAATACCGTAAGGTCGAGGCGTGCCTGGCACAGATAATCCCAGAATGTCACGTCGTCGCCCTCGATGTCCTCATCCGAGGGGTAATAGTCTTCGATAAATGTGAGATAGAAATTCTCTTCGCCATTGGCCGAGGGAGCCTGGGTCACGTCGCCGAGAAGCTGGTCTACATTAGCGATGGGCACATTGTAGCCGTCTTTCTTCTCTCCGCCGAGCGAATAGACGATTGTGCGGTAGTGGTTGTAGCCGACTTCGGCATTGACGGTCAGGCCGACAAGCAATTCGTAGTGGTCGTCGTCATTGAAGAAATGACGTGTCACGATCGGTGCGAGCTCGCAGCGGGCCACGCGGGTCTCGCTTTCGCTGTATACCATTTTGTCGCGCAGAGTGCCGACGTGCTCAAGGCGTGCGTTGTAGATCTCGAAGCTATATTCTTTCAGAATGTAGTCGTCGTATACAATTTCGCCGTAAGCGGGGATAGTGTCATAGGTCAGGACGCCGGTATAATACCATGTTTCGCCGTTGGGGGCATCGAGGTCGCCGGTGAGGTGTGTCGGGCCGAGCGAGAGGAAGGGTTTGACCGATTCGTCTTCGGCTGCACGGAAACGCGCGGGGGTATTTTTTTCCAGAACTTCATTGGCCCGGGAGATGGCCTGGCTCCGGGCATTGGTAAATACATCCGCATTTTCTTTTTGATAAATGCGGCCCGACAGGTCGGCCGGTGTGTGGGAGAAGGGGAGTGCCGCTGCCCCGGATGCTAATGTCATAGGAAGGGCAAGCACAGTAAAGATTCGTGTAAAGAGTCTCATACTATCTGTGATAAATATTGATTTTTTTCAGAGGATTGGCGAACAGGGAAGACAGGGCCGGCGGCCCGGGCTTATAGGAAAAGGATAATGCAGGCGGAGCCATGGTGGTCTGCCTCATCGTGTGGTCAGCAACAGTCTGTCAAGTAAAAGTCTGGACGTTTATCTTGATGGAAATGTACGCTAAATGGTCGTTGTCAATGTCAAGGTTCCCCGCTGGAATGCCGGGGGTAGTTGTTTTTCGCTGCAAAAGTAATAAAAAAATCCCGCATACGGCGAGATTACTATAAATATTTTTTGGCTAATGCGGACAATTGTTTTGTAAATTCCATCTTAAATTAGCCGAAACATAGCATTGTGTTATGTGAAAAAGTGGCCTGGGAGTATCTGTAGGGCTGTTTATAATAAAAATGCGCGACTCCGGTGACGGGGTCGCGCATCTGTGCAGTTAAGTGTCCGCTTATTCGGCAGTTTCTGTGCTGTCGACGGTGTAGTTGAGGGCCTCGAGATAATAGAACGAGAGATATGCCACGCCTTCAGCCTCGGTGCGGGCTGCGATTTTGGCGCGGTAGTCGGCCATACGCTCAGCGAATGTGTTGAGGTCGGCCTGACCCTGGGCTTTCTTCTCGGTGTCGCAAGCCTGGTGTGCCTGTGCGGCAGAGTCGGCGGCTGCGTGACGGGCTTCCATAGCGGCTACTTCTTCTTCGCCGATGCGGGTCTCGCGGAGGATGCCGCGCACGGTAAGTTCTTTGCCTTTGGTATCGGGAGCGAACGCGCCACCCATTTCAGCGGTAGCCTCGCAGCGGAGAACGAGAGCCGAGTCGGCGCCGGTGAGGAAAGCCTTGCGGCCACCGTGTGCGCAGAGGTGTGAGCAGTAGCCTTCTACCTCGATGGTGTCGCCGAGGAGCTCCTGGGCATTTGCGAATACTGAGTCAACGCTGAGGGCTGCCGGAGCGGCTGTCTCAGCCTGTTTCTGGGTGCATGAAGCAAAGCCGAGAGCGATCACGGCTGCCAATGCGATAAATAAAGATTTGATTTTCATCGTTGTATGTATGATTGTTGATAATTGTATCTTTAGTCGGTGGGCCTCAACTCCGTGAGGAGGCGGGTGGCCTATTATAATAAAGAGGTGAAAACCGATGCAAAATTACACACAATTTCCCGAAATGGCAAATTGGCGATAATGGGCAAGAATTAGCCCTTTTGGCTCATTTTCTTGCTCGTTTGGAAAAAAGTCGTTACTTTTGCCTTGAATTTGTTAAAAAAATTTAGGCTAACCATCTTAAAGCCTATTCCGGAGCCCGAATCAGTGTCTCGACAAGCATCACCTCCCTTCGGGCAATTAACTGAAAATAATATATATTCAATAAACCAACTTTTCACATGATGAAGAAATCTATCCTTCTGGGGATATGCGCCGCATCGTTGCTGTGCAGCTGCTCTGATGAGTGGAATGCACCTGGCAGCCGTACCGGCCGCATCGCCCCCGTGGTAGGCATCGACACGGAAGCCGTAACATCGCGTCCGGCCGCGCCTCAGTCGCGCGCCGAAGGCGATGAGCTGACGGCCGATAATCTGTCGATTCGCATTGCCAAAGCAGATGGCTCGTTCTGCAAGGAATGGGAAACCCTTGCCGACTTTGACCCGAGTACTGCATTCCCTGTCGGAGACTATATTGTAGAGGCTTTCTACGGCGACGCCGAGGATGAAGGCTTTGAAAAACCATCGTATTACGGCTCGCAGGATATTTCTGTGGCTGACGACAAGACAACTGAGGTTGGCCTTACCGCCGGTCTCTCTAAGAGTATGGTCACCATCGCTTACACTGAGGCATTCGAAGGCTATATGGCCGACTGGAGCGCTACAGTGAAAGGCGCTGGCGAAGCCATCGACTATGTTAAGGGCGAGACCCGCCCCGTGTATGTGGCCCCCGGCGAGGTGACCATCCAGATTTCGGTGAAGAAGCCCAATGGCCTCAACGCTACATTTACACTCGACCCTGTGAAGGCTGAGGCCCGTTACCACTATACTGTGACTGTAGACGTCAACAACGGCAACGTTGGCGACGCCGTGCTCAATATTACTTTCGACGAGAATCTCGCCCAGGAAGAAGTTGAAATCGACCTTAGCGACAAAGTACTGTCGGCTCCCGCTCCGGAGATTGTGACCGAAGACTTCACCGCAGGTGAGGATATCGAGTGTGTTGAAGGTCTCCCCTTCGACGGTGAGCTCAAGATGGACCTCATCGCCATGGCCGGCCTCCACTCTGTGATGCTCGAGACCAAGTCGACCACACTTATCCGTCAGGGATGGCCCGCAGAAATCGACCTCATGTCTGCCACCACAGAGCAGCAGGCTACTCTTACCTCACTCGGCTTCAAGGCCCTCGGCCTCTGGCGCACTCCCGGCGAGATGGCTGAGATTGACTTTGCCGGTGTGATCAAGAACCTCAAGGTCATCGCCAACGACGACAATCGCACCGAGTTTACCGTGACCGTGAAAGATGCCCTCAGCCGTGCTTCAGAGCCTATGATTCTCGCAGTGGCTGTAGAAGGCCCGCAGGTTGAGCTCGCTTCCGCCGGTGAATTCTTCGATCCGGGTCAGCCCCTCAACATCACCCTCGGCTTTAACGGCGCAACCGCCGAAATTGTGAAGAACAACGTTTCTATCGAGTACTACCATCCCGTAGCCAAGCAGTGGCGTGCCCTCGAAATTCTTGAGGTTTCGGCACCCCGCGCCCGCTCGATGAGCGACTTCACCGTTACTTTAGCCACTCCCGACTTCGAGGGCGACCTCGTGCTCCGCGCCAAGTGCGGTGCCACCATCTCCGGAAGCTTGACGGTGACCATGCCCCCTTTTAGGGTGGCCGGTAGCGACCTCGATACATATGCCACACGCGCATTCGTAAAAGTTATCGGCACCAACGGCAATCCTGACCCCTCGACTGCAGGTGCCGAGTTTTACGCTAAAAGCGAAGGCGAGACCGAATTCCACAAAATCAACGCCACTGAAGGCGAGAATGGATACTTCACTCTCGAAGGGCTGACTCCGAACACTACAAATGTAGTGCGAGTAGAACTTAATGGTTTGAAATCAGCTTCTTCTGTGCTGCACACCGAGGAGATACTTACTCTCCCCAACTCCGGTATGGAGGAATGGTATAGAGAAGGTGGTAACTCTAACTGGTGGATTGCCTATCCCGGTGCGACCAAAGAGACAGTATGGGGTACGATGAATCTGCTCACCACCTCTCAAGGCAGTACACTGACCGGTGTCGCTCCCGGAGCTGCGTATTCAGCTTTCTCAGGCACACGTCAGACTACTGACGTTCACGGAGGTTCGTCTGCTGCCGTAATTTCTACTGTTGGTTGGGGCGACGGTAATACTGCCTGGCTTGGTAAAATCAATACCAGTAGTTGGATCCCTAACGGAGGTAAATGTGAACACCTTACTGTAGGTGAGCTTTATCTCGGCTCATATAACAGTACAACTCAGCTTGCCAATTATTCAGGCTACGATTTTGCCTCTCGTCCTGCAAAATTGAAGTTCTTCTACAAATATGTGACAAAGAACAAAGCCGACTGGGGTGTGGCTGAAATTCACCTGCTTGATGCTGCCGGAAATATTGTGAATGAATCGACGCTTCAACTTAAAGCTGCTTCATCGTATACTGAAGCTGAGTTGGCGATGACCTATAAGCCCGGCATGAATAAGGCGGTGAAGATTCAGGTGATGTTCAAGTCGTCAGGCAATTCCGCTTGTCAATCGATTAACAACGACAACTTAAGTTCTCCTCCTTCGGCAAACCTGAGCAATGGCCGCTATACTGGTTCTGAGCTCTACATCGACGACATCGAATTAATATACTAAAGAAATAAGCAATGAAAACCAATATATTATCCATTCTTGCCGCAGGCGCGGTGATGCTTGGCGCAGTTTCCTGCGACGACAAGTGGACTCCGCCTACGACCGAGGAAGGCTCTGTAGACCTCACTTCGCTGAGCGTCAACATGAGCGATGCTGAGAAGGTGTCGAGCGCCGTTGTGAGCCGTGCCACCGTCGATCTCAGCGACTATATCGTAACTGTCACCGACCGCACCGGTGCTCAGCCTGCCAAAACTTACACCTATGGCGCAATGCCCGAGGTGCTCACCCTCCCCGTGGGCGACTATACTCTTTCTGTGAAGTCGCACGAGGTACAGAAGGCTGAGTGGGAACGTCCTCTTTACGAAGGCACCAAAGACTTCTCCATCACTCAGGGTAAAATCTCGCAGATCGGTGTAGTAACCTGCGCGTTCGCTTCGCTCAAGGTGACCGTCGACTTCTCCGACGATTTGCTCGCAGTGCTCGGTGACGACGTGAAAGTCACCATCATCGCCAACGACGAAGGTCTTATCGACTTCACTCCCGGCGAGACACGTGCCGCTTACTTTGCAGTTCTCGAAGGCTCCAACACTATGGTGGCTCACTTCGAAGGCACTGTCGACGGCACTTATACCTCAGAAGACACCCCCTTTACCAATGTAGAGGCAGGCGTATACCAGAAGGTAAGCTACCGCAGCAAGCAAGGCCCCGATATTCCCGAGCAGACCGGTGGTGTCAATCCTGGCGGCATTACTCTCGATACCGAGGTAATCGCGGTTGATATTGACGGCAATGTACAGGTAGGCGAGGACGTGCTCGATCCCTCCGACCGTCCGGGTCAGGAGGAGAGTAAGGAACCTGTCGACCCCATTGACCCTGTAGATCCCGTAGATCCTGAAGAGCCTAAGGCGATTGAGTTCAAGGTTTCAGAATCTTCAACCAACCTGAAACTCGATGAGGTGAATACCGCTCGGGAAGGCTTCGGCGACGCAATCGTTACCATCAAATCTGAAAACGGAATCAAAAATCTGATCGTGACAATTGATACTGATCAACTCGGCTTTGAGGCTGCACTTGCAGATCTTTTCCTGGATAAACCCTTTGACCTTGCTTACCCGGGAGAAGCCGAAGCTAATCTCGTCGCTCTTAACTTACCGGTTGGGCATCAAGTAATCGATCAGACTTCTGTTGATTTCAACATCACAGATTTTGTGCCTATGCTTCTTGCATTCCCCGGCAACCACAACTTCATTCTCTCAGTTACTGATAACCAAGGTATTTGCGAGACAATGACACTCCGCTTCATCGCTAAAGAATAATAAACCCTTGCCGAAATGAAAAAGATACATCTCTATATGGCCGGTGCAGCCTTGATGGCGCTCACGGCTGCCTGCTCGGAAGAGCAGTTCAATGTCGACGGTGAGGGCCAGCTCGTGCTCCGCGCATCGGTGAATTCCGACATGACCGTTGTGTCGCGTGCCACCGAAGACGAACTCGCCGAAAACTGCATGGTATGGATCTCGAGCGAGAAAGGCCTCGTACGCCGCTATAACAGCCTCTCGGAAGTGCCCTCCGAGCCTATCGACCTCGTAACTGGCCACTATGTTGCTGAGGCATGGACCGGCGACTCTGTGTCGGCTTCGTTCGACAAACGCTGGTTTAAAGGCCGCGAGGAATTTGACGTCGCAGCAGGCCAGACCGCCCAGGTCGACCTCGTTTGCCGCATAGCCAACGTTGCCGCTTCGGTCAAATATGCCGAAGGCCTCGAGGAAGTGCTCACCGACTTTACCATGACCGTTGGTCACGACCGCGGTTCTCTGGTATTTGAAGGTCGCGACGACCGCCGTGGTTATTTCATGATGCCGTCGATCGACAAAAACCTTGCCTTCGAGCTGCGCGGTACGCAGATCAACGGCACCGAGTTTGTATATAACGGTGTGATTGAAGACGCACAGCCCGCCACCGAGTATGTGCTCAATGTGAAATTTACCCAGCAAACCAACGCCGTGGGTGGCGCAGTGTTCTCAATCGAGATCGACGAGCACACCATCGACGTCGAAACCAATATCGAGCTTATCGCTGCTCCGAAAATGGAGGGCTACGGTTTTGACCTTGCTTCGACTGTGATGGGTGAGCCCGGTGCAATAGGCCGTCGCACTGTCTATATCTCCACCGCATCCACACTCAAAACTGTCGAGCTCCGCTCAGATCTCCTTCTCGGCATCACCGAGCTCGGCGGTAACGACTGCGAGCTGCTTGCCATGGAGCCCGATGGTGTGGGCGTCAACGCCCTCGCCAATGCCGGCATCAACTTCAAGCTCACCCCGAGCGAGGCAGGAGAGCTCTTCCAGCTCAACTTTGAAGAGTCGTTCACCAACGAGCTCACCGAAGGTGACTACACCATCGACGTGACCGCAACCGACATCAACGGCAAAGCTTCGACCGCCGTACTCGCCATCACCGTGAGCGACGCAGCCGTGATGACAGCTCCGGCAACCGAGGTGTCTTACTTCTCGGCAACACTCCACGCCAACCTCGTGAAAGAGACTGAGGCAGCTCTCGGCTTCAACTATCGTGCAGCTGGCGCCCAGGAGTGGAACCACGTTGACGCCGTTGCCAACGGATCAGACATCACCGCAGAGCTGACCGGCCTGAAAGACAATGCAGACTATGAATACACCGTAACCGCAGGTGCCTTCACATCAGCAGTAATCGAGAAGTTCACAACTCTCAGCGCCCAACTCCCCAACAACAGCTTCGAGGAATGGGGTATGTACGGAAAATCGAATATACTTGGTGTTGACTACAGCTCTGTTTTCTGGGATTCAGGTAATCATGGCGCGACCACTCTCGGCGCTTCGTATAACTTGACCACAGCCTCTACAACTTATGTGCACAGCGGCAACTACTCCGCCCGTCTGGAATCTAAGTATATCGTGATTAAGTTTGCCGCCGGTAACCTGTTTGTCGGCAAATACCTCAAGACCAACGGAACTAATGGTGTCCTTGGCTGGGGCCGTCCATTCACCCTTACACCGAAGGCTCTCAAGGCATGGGTTAAATATGAACCCGCAACGGCTGTAAATGGCAAAGGTACCGGCTCTTATATCAAGGCTGGCGATCTTGACCAGGGTATCATGTATGTTGCACTGGTTGACGATACTAAATCCAGCTATAATGGTGAGGAATGGCCTATAATCGTTGATACTTCCGATCAGGAGAATAAGCTGTTTAAGAAAGATGCCGACAACGTGATTGCGTATGGCGAACATGTCTTCACCGAACCTACCGAAGGCAATAATCTTATACAGATTGAAATACCTATCGAGTATTTCAAGCCTGGTGTGACTCCGTCTAACATTGTGCTTGTCGCTTCTGCAAGCCGCTATGGCGACTATTTCCAGGGTGCAGCCGGTTCTGTACTCTATGTAGACGACATCGAGCTCGTATACTAAAATTATTCGCTGAATAATATTTTCTGGCGCCACGACCCCTCAGACGGGCCGTGGCGCTGTCTTTGCGTCACGACCTCTTTTTGCGCTTGCGTATCTGAGAAAAAATTGCCACCTTTGCAGAGCTTTTTTCAAACTATGGAAACGACTAATACATATACTTACGAAGAGGCGCACGACGCCTCGCTCAAGTACTTCGGGGGCGATAGCCTTGCTGCTCAGGTATGGGTGAGCAAGTATGCCCTCAAGGATAGCGATGGCAACCTCTACGAGCGTACGCCCGACGACATGCATCATCGTCTGGCCAACGAGCTCGCGCGTATCGAGGCCCGTTATCCGCAGGGTATGTCCTCTGATGAAATTTTCGATCTCCTTAAGGATTTCCGCTATGTGGTGCCCCAGGGCAGCCCCATGGCTGGCATCGGCAATAATCACCAGGTAGGTTCGCTGTCGAACTGCTTCGTGGTCGGGCTTGACGGTAAGCCCGACAGCTACGGCGGCATAATGCGTGTCGACCAGGAGCAGGTGCAGCTCATGAAACGCCGTGGTGGTGTAGGTCATGACCTCTCGCACCTCCGCCCCAAGGGCATGGCGGTGAAGAACTCGGCTCTGACTTCGACCGGCCTCGTGCCGTTCATGGAGCGATACTCCAACTCCACACGCGAAGTCGCCCAGGATGGCCGACGCGGTGCGCTGATGCTCACCGTATCGATCAAGCATCCCGACTCGGAGGCCTTTATCGACGCCAAGCTCACGCCCGGCAAGGTGACCGGCGCAAATGTGTCGGTGCGCATCGACGACGCCTTTATGGAAGCCGTTGAGAGTGGCAAGCCTTATCGCCAGCAGTTCCCGGTCAACTCCGACAATCCTCTTGTGACCCAGGAAATCGACGCGCGCGCCCTCTGGCAGAAGATTACCGCCAACGCGTGGAAGTCGGCAGAACCCGGCGTCCTGTTCTGGGATACCATCCGCCGCGAGTCGGTGCCCGACTGCTATGCCGATCTCGGCTTCGAGACCATCTCGACCAACCCTTGCGGCGAGATTCCTCTCTGCCCCTATGACAGCTGCCGCCTTCTGGCCATAAATCTTTATTCTTTTGTAAAGAATCCGTTTACTCCTGAAGCCGAATTCGACTTCGACCTGCTCACACACCACGTTCGCCGTGCACAGCGTATCATGGACGATATTATCGACCTTGAGATGGAGAAAATCGACCTTATCCTCAGCAAGATCGACCTCGATCCCGAGCCTGAGGAGGTGAAGGGCCCCGAGCGTAATCTGTGGCACAAAATCAAGGAGAAGACACTGCGCGGACGCCGCACAGGCCTCGGCACCACCGCCGAGGGCGACATGATCGCCGCCATGGGCCTGCGCTACGGCACCCCCGAAGCTACGGCATTCAGCGAAAGTGTGCACCGTGCCGTCGCCTTGGCTGCATACACTGAGTCGGTAGAGATGGCTGCCCAGCGCGGAGCCTTCGAGGTCTACGACGCAGCCCGCGAAGCTTCAAATCCTTATATACAGCGTCTCGCCCAGGCCGACCCCGCGCTCTACGAGCGCATGAAGGCTGTAGGTCGCCGCAACATAGCGTGTCTTACCATCGCACCGACCGGCACAACGAGCCTCATGACCCAGACTTCGTCGGGCATAGAGCCGGTGTTCATGCCCGTCTACAAGCGTCGCCGCAAAATCAACGCCGCCGAAGCCGGCGCCCGCGTTGACTACGTTGACGACTCTGGCGACGCATTCGAGGAGTATATCGTATACCATCCCAAATTCCTTGAGTGGATGCGTGTGGCCGGCATCGACACCGAAAAACAGTATACCCAGGCCGAACTCGACGAAATCGTGGCCCGTTCGCCCTACGCCGGTGCCACTGCCAACGACATCGACTGGCACGAGAAGGTGGCCATGCAGGGCCGCATACAGAAGTGGGTCGACCACTCTATTTCCGTAACAATCAACCTCCCCTCGACCGTCACCATTGAAGAGGTGGAAAGCCTCTACCGCGAGGCTTGGCATGCCGGCTGCAAGGGATGTACGGTCTACCGCGACGGGTCGCGCTCGGGCGTGCTCGTGGCTGTGGAGAAAGACAAGAAGAAAAACGAATGCGACTGCGCCTGCCACCAGCCCATACTTGCCAAGCGCCCCAACGAGCTCGAGGCCGACGTCGTACGCTTCCAGAACAATAAGGAAAAATGGATTGCCTTCGTAGGTCTTGTCGACGGACGCCCCTACGAGATCTTCACCGGTCTGGCCGACGATGAGGATGGCATCTTCATTCCCAAGTCGGTAAGCCATGGCAAGATTGTGAAGGCCCTCGACGAGAACGGCAACAAGCGCTACGACTTCCAGTTTATCAACAAGCGCGGCCACAAGACCACCATCGAAGGCCTCTCCGACAAGTTCAACCCCGAGTATTGGAACTATGCCAAACTAATCTCGGGTGTACTCCGCTACGGAATGCCTATCGACCAGGTGCTCAAACTTGTAGGAGGCCTGGAGCTCAACTCCCAGTCGATCAACACATGGAAGATGGGCGTGGAGCGCGCGCTGAAGAAATATCTGCCCAACGGCACCGCAGCCGGAGGCCAGAAGTGCCCCAACTGCGGTCAGGAGACTCTTGTGTATCAGGAAGGATGCCTCATCTGCACCTCCTGCGGAACCTCGAAGTGCGGATAAACGCGCGTTGACAAAAATTAGAGAATGGCATAGCGCAGATTACGGAAATATTTCGTAAATTTGCGCGTGCATTCAACGAATGCCTTCAGACGACAATAAAACACACAACATACAAAGATTATTAGTAACTCCACTATGAAAATCGAAAAAATCATCGGACGTGAGGTGCTCGATTCACGCGGCAACCCCACTGTAGAAGTAGACGTAGTTCTCGAATCAGGCGCATTCGGCCGTGCATCAGTTCCCTCTGGCGCATCTACCGGCGTTAACGAAGCTCTTGAGCTCCGCGACGGCGACAAGAACCGCTACATGGGTAAGGGCGTACAGAAAGCCGTTGCCAACGTAAACGGCCCCATCGCTGCAGCCCTCGTAGGCATGAGCGCTCTTGACCAGATCGCCATCGACGAGACCATGCTTGCCCTCGACGGAACCGACACCAAGAGCAACCTCGGTGCCAACGCCATCCTCGGTGTTTCGCTCGCTGTTGCCAAGGCTGCTGCCGACTACCTCGACCTTCCCCTCTACAAATATATCGGTGGCTGCAACACCTACGTGCTCCCCGTGCCCATGATGAACATCATCAACGGTGGTGCTCACTCTGACGCTCCCATCTGCTTCCAGGAATTCATGATCCGTCCTATCGGTGCAACTACCTTCAAAGAAGGCATCCGCATGGGTACTGAAGTATTCCACAACCTCAAGAGCGTGCTCAAAGCCCGCGGCCTCAGCACCGCTGTAGGTGATGAAGGTGGTTTCGCTCCCACTCTCGACGGCACCGAAGACGCCCTCAACGTAATTATCCAAGCTATCGAGAAGGCTGGTTACGTGCCCGGTAAGGACATCACCATCGGTCTCGACTGCGCTTCTTCTGAATTCTACAAAGACGGTCTCTACGACTACACCTGGAAGCAGGGTGCCGACGCTCCCAAGCTCACCAGCAAAGAACAGGCTGAGTTCCTCAAGAAACTCGTTGAAGAATTCCCCATCGACTCTATCGAAGACGGTATGGCCGAAGGCGACTGGGAAGGCTGGAAGATCCTCACCGATCTTATCGGCGACCGTTGCCAGCTCGTAGGTGACGACCTCTTCGTTACCAACGTTAAATACCTCGAGAAGGGTATCGAGCTCGGCTGCGCCAACTCTATCCTTGTTAAGGTTAACCAGATCGGTTCTCTCACCGAAACCCTCCGTGCTGTTGAGCTCGCTCAGCGTAACGGCTACACCGCTGTTATCTCGCACCGCTCGGGTGAAACCGAAGACGCTACAATCGCCGACATCGCTGTGGCTACCAACGCTGGTCAGATCAAGACCGGTTCTGCAAGCCGCTCCGACCGTATGGCCAAGTACAACCAGCTCCTCCGCATCGAAGAGCAGCTTGGTGCCGCTGCACGCTACGGTTACGGCAAAAAGACCCGTCGCCCCGAATAATAAGCTTTTAAGCTTTACGTGATATAGACCTCCGGTGTCATTTTGTGATGCCGGAGGTTCTTTTTTTGCTCATTCAGGCATTATGGCGGTTACATTGGAATACGATAAAGTATAGTTGACCATTAATTAACACATATTAACCTCAATTTGACTTATCATTATGTGAATATGTGTAATTTTGTAATCGAAGACGCATTAAAAGTGTCGGACATACAATCAACTTTTACAACTTTACTGAATGATTAAGAACTTACTCAAGAAAAGCCTTCTGCTGTTGTTGCCCGGAATGCTTTGCGCCCAATCTGCTGCGGCAGGCGATGCCGTGATCAAATTCAAATCCAGCGCCCCGGCCGGAACCATGATCCGTATCTCATCAGCCCCGTTTAACTCGGCTGTGATTACCGGTGTCGATGAATCCGACTATTGGTCGCTCTACAACACCAAAGGCCCGGATGAAGTCATCACGGTCACCGGCGACGTAGAACAGCTGGAAGTCTTCGGCTGCTCACTCTCGGAGCTCGAAGTTGTGGAAGCTCCCGACCTGTTTATCCTCAAATGCTACAATAATGAGCTGACCTCGATCGATGTCTCTAAAGCTCCGAAGCTGGCTGTGCTCGACTGCAACACAAATAAGCTCGGCTCAATTGACGTAAGCTCCAACCCCCTCCTTGAAGAACTCAACGCAGCCGATAACGAACTGTCGTCGGTAACTCTCGGCCATCAGCCCGTGATGACCAAACTCGATCTATCCGGCAATGAGCTTCTTGACCTTGACCTCGAGTCGTGTCCGGCTCTTGAAGACCTCTATGTGCAGAACAACAAGCTCCTCACACTCGACCTTTCGACCAATACCAAGCTCTGGTGGATGTATGCCTTCGGCAATCAGATGGAAGGCGAAGGCATGGATAATTTCATCGCCAATCTGCCCGAGGCTGCCCAGATGCCCGGCATGCTCTATATCGTCGATACAAAAGATGATAATGAAGGCAACATCTGCCTTGTAAAGAATGTAGAGGCCGCCCGCGATAAAGGATGGGTAAGCTGTGACTGGGTCGGTGGTGCCGACAATGGTTCGATGTTCGGAGCCTTCTATTACGGTGCCGACTATGTGCCCTCTGTCAGCGAGCGCTCCATTACCCTTACCACCTCGCGCCAGGCTGGTGAGACTGTCAAGTTCTACATCTCCGCAAGCAACGACATCGTAATCGAAGGTGTAGAGGAGAGTGGCCCCTTCACCGGCACCAATACATTCACACTTACATCGGGCACTGTAACCATCAAAGGTGATGTGACA